>DAISIL010000063.1:0-10015 GCA_036822015.1 Bernardetiaceae bacterium
TCTTTGTCTTTGGAGGATACCATGTCATTGATGGGCTTGGAGGCCGAAGGGGGTACGATATGGTCGTCTTTGGCGTAGATATTCAGGAGCGGCATCGTGATTTTTTTCAAATCCACTTTTTGTCCATCGAGGACAAATTCGCCTTTGGCTAGTTTGTTTTCCTGATACATGTCCTTGATGAACTGGCGATACGTTTCGCCCGCCTGGGAGGGTCCGTCATTGACCCATTTCTCCATGCGGAGGAAGTTCATCAGTGTTCCTTTGTCCTTGACTACGTTGGGGATATTCATGGCTTTATTGACCTGGCTCATGGGTTTGAGCAAGTTGAAGGCCGTATCCAAGAAATCATTGGGAACCAGTCCGTTGTGTCCGTCCACGATAGCATCTACATCCAGTCCTTGGGCCCATTTGAAGAGCAGCCCGTCTTCGATGTGAAAATCGAAGGGGGTAATCATCGTAATCAGGTTTTTGATGTTTTGCGGATGCAAAGCCGTATAAATCAGGCTAAACGTACCGCCCTGGCAGACCCCGAGTAGGTTGATCGCCTTGATACCGTGGCTCTCTTTCATAAATTCGATGGCATCATGGATGTTTCCGTTGATGTAGTCATCCATCGTCTTGTAGCGGTCGGCCCGTGAAGGATAGCCCGTATCGAGGAGATAAATGTCGATGCCTTCGGAGAGGAGCTTGCGAATAAAGCTGCGGTCGGGCTGCAAGTCCATCATCTTCCAACGATTGACGAGGGCATAGACAATCAGTAGGGGTGTCTTGCACTTAACTCCTGTATCATTTTTGAAATGGAGCAACTCTACTTTGCCGTCGCTCCAAACCGTTTCACGGGGGGCTGTGGCTACGTCTATTTCTTTGACTTCCAGGAGGTTTTGGTAGCCTTGCATGGCATTAGAGAAAGTCTCGCTGACTTTCTGAATAAGTTCTTGTGTTTCCATGTAGCGTGGTAATGAAGCGTGATGAGATGATGAACAAATATAACAAAAAAAGAAAATATGTTAGGCCAAAAGACCTAACATATTTGGTAAACACACACAAACAAACACTATTTTTTAGCGGTAGAAGCTGTGGTACGACGAGTCATCGCTTTTTTGGCTTCTACTTCGGCGGCTTCCTCCGTAGGGTCGGATTCGATGCCAGCTATTTTCTTTTCGAGCGCACGTACTTTTTTGCGAAGAGCGGCCAGTTCGTTTGCCAGATCATCGGCTTCGCTACGTGTGGTCAGGGGCGTTCCTTCAAAAGCCATTTCGGCCAGTTTGTCCATCTGCTGCTTAACGGTCAGGCTTGACTTGGACACTTCGTTTTGGAGGGCGGTATATTCTTTGGATTCAAGGACACCGGTGATGTCTTTTTCCATGCGGGCTACCCATGCTTTGAAAAACTCATCAAAGGTGGGAAGCTTTTGCTCTTTCTCGTAATGGGCGGCAAAATGCTCAATGACGGCAGGGAAAGCCTGTTGCGTAGCTGTATAGATATGTCCTTGCATTTCAGCACTTTTGACGACGAAGTTGCTGTACTCCTTGGGAACGATCTTCATCATTTCCATCACCTCGGCGTTCTTGCCTTTTTGCTGAAAATGTGCAAAAGGAGCCATGCTTTTTTCCATGTTTTCGCTCAACATAGCCGACATATTCGCGATAAAGTTACCGTCCATGCTCATGCCGCTCATCATGGGAAAGCCTTTCATGCCTTCGGTGATCGTCTTAGACATCTGGGTAGTGCTTTCGTTCCATGTTTTGTAGTTCTCCATGGCTTTCTTGAACATCTCATCGACGTATTCGGCTGACTTTTTGAGCGTATCGGCGGGATTGATGCCCATCATCTGCTCTGTCATTTGCTTGTAGGCATCCGGAGAGAAAGGCGACTTAAAGGCCTGCATGGTGTTCATGCCTTGTCGGATGTTTTTGGAGATGGTCTCCCACTGTCCGTACATATCGGTATAGGTTTTGGCCCATCCTTGAAGCTGAGAGGCAGCTGCGTAAGCCGGCGTTTGTCCTTTCATGGCATCGGCGAGCATTTTGGTTGTCCCGATCATGAACTCCTGCCATTTGGCGTAATTGTCCTTGAACATATCGGGGACTTCAAACTTTACCCCTTGGTTGTACTGTCCACCCATCGACTTATAAAACTCCATGAGCTTTTCGACGAATTTCATCTGTGATTCCATCCACTTCTGCATGTGGGTAGGCGCGTTTTTGATCGCTTCCTCGGGCGTAGCCGGGTTGATGATCTGCTGAACGATGTCGCGTTGTTCGTTCCACCAGCCTTCAAAAAGTTCTTTACTTTTGTCGCTGCTGGTTTCGGGATAGAGGGATCCCATCATTTTTTTTGAGGTTTCTGACCACGCTTCAAAAATCTTGTTTTGCGTGTCCACGAATTGTTCCAAAGGATTTTTTGCTGACTCCATGTGGCGGTTACTTTTAGGGGTTTGGGAAAAACTTTTGCCTTGATGCTGATTCAAAAGTACAGCTTGGCAATGGATCAGTAGATCAGGAAAATCAGAAAAACCCTCGAGACAATTTACTGACTTTTTTCAGGAAATCGACATAAACTCCTAATAATCAATATTTTGCGTACTAATTTTCTCCATTAAGACACCGCTTCCCAGAAAGGACAAAAAAAGTTTTATCAGGCTTCTAATGCCGGAGGTGGGAGCAAATTTGAGGTATCGAGTGGCTCTCCGTCCAGGCGCACGATAAAGTTTCGGATACCCCGCAAAGAGCTATCAGCATCTTTGAGTAGCAGATGCTCGGCTTGAGCCATCACTTCGGGCATCGTGCATACGCCTCCGAGCGGCACACCGGCTGCCTGCCCACGCTCCAAAAGTACAGCACGCGAATGCCTAGCGAAGGCACGTTCCAGCAAAGGCAACAACTCGGCTTTGTACTTGACGCGCTGGTGGTTGCTGCCAAAGCGCACATCCAAAGCTACTTCGGGTATTTCCAATACCTGACAAAGCCGCTCAAACTGCCGGTCTGTCCCGACGGCAACCATCACTCGTTGCTGGTCAGCGGTGATAAATATGCTCCCATAAGGGACAATATTGGGGTGTTCATTGCCCATCGGCTGTGAGATATGCCTGGCATTGAGCCAGTTGGTGGCCTGGTTGGCGAGCGAACTCACGGCGGCATCAAAGAGCGAAACTGAGACCTGTCCCCCGAGGCCCATGCGTTCCCGACGATACAGCATCGCCAGGATACCTTCTTTGAGTTGGTGGGCCGCCAAAATATCCACCAATGCTACCGGCATCTTCACGCCTGGCCCGCCCATGGGGCCGTTCATATACACAAAACCTGCTTCGGCCTGGATGATGGCATCGTAGCCCACCCGAGACGAGGCTTCGCCATATCCTGTGATGCTTCCGTATATAATGTGTGGGGCGAATGCTTTTAAGGTATCGTAATCCATGCCCAGCTTTTGGGCATCGCCGGGCTTATAGCTCACGATGACGATGTCGGCCGTCGGGAGGCGTTGGTACAGTTGCTCTCGATCATGGGGCTGGCTCAAGTCCAGGGAAAGGCTGCGCTTGCCCCAGTTGGCGGCCGCAAAGTAAGCCGAGCGGCTGTTTTGCGGGTCTTCCTGGGGGAGTTTCCAGGAGCGGGTTACGTCGCCTCCCTGGGCGGCATTTTCGATTTTGAGTACCTGCGCCCCTCCTTCAGCAAAAAATTGCCCAACCGATGGCCCTGCCAACACACTAGCCAACTCTATAACGATCAGGTCAGAAAAAATACCCATGAACCTTAGCTATTTAGTTTTTTGTTGCGCAATAAAGATAGACAAAAAAACGAAGTTCGTTTGGTTGTCCGAGGGATGGGGTGTATATTTATGTAATCATGCAAACAAACATATTCGGAAGCACAGAAGAACACGGAATAACCTTAGCACAGGCAGCAGAGAAGGCCTGCGTTTCGGTAGCAACTGTTCGGAACTGGATCAAAACAGGATATTTATCCCAAACGGGTAAAGGGTTGGTTTCTCGAAAATCCTTTGATGATTTCATGTTAAACATTGCCGGTAAAGAGAAACTTAACTCCCGAGCAAACAAACTATCAAAAAATGAACATCGTCATACAAAAACCTCTCTCAAAGTCAGTACGCTTCTTCAAGATTACAGTGGTGAAGACCCGGGTACGATATACGAAAACTCACTTGCAGATGCGGATCGTAATAGGGAGGGCATTTATTACACTCCCACCTGGGTTATCAAGGATATGTTTAGAAACATTAAGATCAGCAAAGACTTTACGTTTTTAGACCCTTGCTGTGGGTCAGGTAACTTTCTTGTTGAGGCGATACGAGCAGGTGTTTCTCCAGAAAATGTTTACGGCTATGATACCGATAAAAATGCAGTTCAAATCACAAAAGCACGCCTCAAAAAGGAGTTTGACATAGAAACATCAAATATTTGCGTAGGTGATTTTTTAGAAAAAGCCTTTGAACTAAAAAGTTCAGATACCTTTTTTGATTTGGTATTTACCAATCCTCCTTGGGGTAAGAAAATTGATAGAATAAACAAAAAGTGGTTCGCTGACCTATACAACTGCGGGAATAGCCTGGATACCACGGCTCTGTTCATGGGAGCAAGCCTATCTGTACTCAAACAAGAGGGTATATTAGGATTTCTTGTGCAGGAGGCTTTTTTTAATATATCAACATTTGAATTCATCAGAAGAAAAGTTGCAAATAAAAAAATCTTACGCCTTGTAGATTACGGAAAAGTATTCAAGGGATTGATTACCAAAGCCCAAGCAATAATCATTGAAAATACAGCATCAAGTACGACAACTCAAATCGAATGTACTATATCTGATAACAATTTCACACGAGACTTAGTGTCTTTCAGGAAAAACCCAAAAAATATTTTCAATTTTTGGACAACCCAAGAAGAATCAAGAGTGATTGACCGGCTATATGCCGTAAATCACATTACTCTGCAAGAACGAGCGCGCTGGGCCCTAGGAATAGTTACGGGTAACAACAAAAAATATTGTCTTGATAAACAAGAGGCTGGATATATCCCCATATACAAAGGCTCCGATATTACAAAAACAGGACTAAAAAATCCAAGTACTTTTATAGTAAGTGATTTCACTAATTTTCAACAAGTGGCACCTCTGGAAATCTATCAAGCAAAAGAAAAACTGATCTATAAATTCATTTCCTCCGACTTATGTTTTTATCACGATACCGAGCAGAGATATATCTTGAACAGTGCTAACTTACTCATCCCCTTCAATACCGGTATAACCGGAGAACAACTTGCTGCTTTGCTGAATAGCCAAATCATGAACTGGCTTTTCAAAAAGATATTTTCAACACATAAAATTTTACGAAGTGATTTGGAGCTATTGCCCATTCATACTGCATATTTTTCTGAAAGATCAATCTTTTCAGAATATGATTATCTGGATTACTTACAAGTAACAAAAACAAAGTATGGAACTTTCAGCATTAAAGGCTAAAATACTTGATGCTTTCTCGGGGGCAGAGGCAGACCTAAAAGAGATACTACAACTGATTGATTAAGACAAATCTATTTTCCCTTTCAATGAATATGAGCATTTGATTTTCCTCCTCATCGAGAAAAAAGCTTTGTCATTCGAGCAGTACATGGAAATAAGAACAGAATACATCCGCACAAACCCAAACCTTTGGATTTTTGAAATATCCGCCCCGAGAGGCTTTGGTGAAAAATTTGCTCAAACGTATGTGCAAGACAAATGCCCCAAGCTCAAAACCCCCAACAAAACACTTGATCCAAATTATTCGGGAGACTATGATCTGTGGTTAGACGGAATCAAAGTTGAAGTGAAAGCATCAAGAGCAGTTGATCGTGATAGCAAGGAACCCCTGTATATCAAAGCCCTGTCACGTCAGACAAATCTTAATTTTGTGATGAACTTTCAACAACTAAAACCACAATACTGTGATGTCTTTATCTGGATGGCTGTATTCAGAGATCAAATAGTTTTGTGGGTGATGAGCAGTAAAGAGGTATCCGAGAATCCTTTCTATTCCCGGGGGCAACACAGGGGTAACAAAGGAAATGAAGGGCAGTTACACATTCATCAAGGTAACATAGAACAACTATCCATATACGAACTACAAGATGATAATCTTGAACAAGCAATAAAAGATGCTGCCCGTAGAAACTAGCCCCCTCACTTTTTCGTCGCATCAATAACCAGTTTACCCCGCTCGTCCCACTGCCGACGGATGTAGGGTTCAAAATCTGTAAAAGGCTGACTGTCATACTGCGTCTCTTGCTTGCGGTTGTACATCCCGTCGCGATCAAAATAAGCCACCCAGCGGTAAATTTTTTGTCCGTATTTGTAATAGCCTCGCTCGGCTACCCGCCCGCTCGGATACACATACACGGCGTAACCATCGGCCAGTCCGTCCTTGTAAGAAATAGCTGATTTAAGTTTCTTGCGGGCTGCGTCGTAGTACGTAAACTGCGTGCTTCGGTACCATCCCCTGTAAAACTCCTCCTTTTCTTTGAATGTCCCCTTTTTGGTGTAGGTCTCCCAACGTCCATGCTGTAAGCCCTTGTAATAGAAGCCACTTTGCATCAGATTACCATCCACGTATTGCTCGTACATACCGTGTAGGAGGATTCCCTTATCGGGTTGGTAGCGGCTGTCTTTGATGATTTTTTTTTCTTTTTCGGAGAAATAGCGCACGTTGTCCACGTAGGGGTCTGTGTTTAGGGTGCGGTCTTCGACACAAAAAAACACTTCCTCCACTTGCTTACCGCCTTCAAGCCGCCGTGTAAAAAAACGCTTGACTGTTAATCCCTCGTAGGTATTTTTTTTTCCTTTTTTCTTTTTAATTTTTTTGCCTTTTTTGCCTGTTGCGTTATCTTCTTCGGCTAAGGGGTCTTTGCCTCCCTTAAACAAACTACCCAATACGCCACCTTTGCGCGGGGCCAACTTGTTTTGCTCGATTAAGTCAATAACGGGCTTGTCGATGGAGGCAAACAACCCATCCGTAGCTACAAGCGAATCCGAAGAAACCCGAAGCGTATCTTCCTGGGCCTGCCCCGCAAAACCCCGTAGAGTTATCAGCAAGAACACACAAAAACACCGATAAAACATCCAATACTTCATCTTCTTTTCAACGTTTCTGGTACGAAATCCGGTATATCTTTCCAGCAAAATCATCCGAAACCAACAGGGAGCCATCGGGTAGTTGTTCTATATCTGCTGGTCTGCCCCAGGGTTCTTCTCCTTGTAGCCAACCTTCGGCAAAAGTCTCATAACCAACTGATTGATTAGCATTGAGGCGCACCAACGACAAGCGGTATCCTACCTTACTGCTACGGTTCCAGGAGCCGTGTTCGGCGATCAAGATTTGGTTGCGGTAGCCTTCGGGAAACATCGCACCCGTATAAAAACGCATTCCGAGGGCGGCTACATGTGCGCCCAGGGGCTGTGCTGGTGGCACAAAATCCGTGCAGGGTTTGAGGTCTCCAAACTCGGGATCAGCGATCGTACCACCATGACAAAATGGATAACCAAAGTGCAGTCCTATTGTGGGGGCGTGGTTGAGTTCGTCGGGGGGAATATCATCGCCCAGGTGGTCGCGGCCGTTATTGGTGAACCAAAGTTCGTTCGTGAGCGGATGCCAGTCGAAGCCTACGGAGTTGCGTACCCCACGGGCAAAGATTTCATAAGTTGGTTGATCTGCCCTTACGTCTATACGAGCGATGGTGGCGTAGATGGGATTTTCCTCTTCTTTATTGCAAATATTACAAGGTGCGCCTACGGGAACATACAGCAGCCCATCCGGCCCAAAGCGGATAAACTTCCAGCCGTGATGCCGATCCGTTGGGAAGCGATCATAAACCACCACCGGCGACGGCGGATCATCGAGACGGCTCTCAATGCTATCATAACGCAAAATACGGCTGACCTCCGCCACATACAAAGCCCCATCCCGAAAAGCCACCCCACAAGGCATATTCAAGCCCGTGTCCAACACATGCACCACATCGGCCCGAAAATCCTGGTTGGTATCCCTGACCGCATAAACTTTATCCTTGCTGCGGTTGCCCACAAAAAGTGTTCCGTTGGGGGAGTAGCTCATCGAGCGGGCATTTTCTACCTCGGCATAAACCGCGATCTGGAAACCCTCCGGCAAACGGATCAAAGACAGCAAGCTATCCTCCGACGTGGGAGCTATCTCCACAACGGGGACTTGTGAGGGCGTATTTTCCTGACAGGCTTGCAAAAAAAGCCAGCATCCAATAACAAAAGCTATCCAAGAGTGTCGCATAACAAAAAGTTTAAGGTATCCACACCATCAGCGTAATCCCAGAGGTTGGGATGCTGGGCTTGACCAAAACCAACGCCTCTCAAGAAGGTTCCCTCCCGAGAGACCACACACTGGATGTCCTCCGCCCGAGCAGATATTTGTGCTTCTACATCGTTTAAGTTCTTGTAAAAACTGTAATACAACATCGCCGTAGGTGCAAAAAACTCTTCCGATTCGAGCAAAACCAAAAAACCACTGTCGTAGATCGGCTCCTGATTCATCAAACGGATACCCTGCTGATAAATGTAATTGTTGCTGTATTTGTGGTGGTGATTGACTGTCGCGAAGGCCTGCCAAACGTCCAGCAGATGCACCATATCGTACCCTTCGGGGAGCCACAATTTGGAGACATTGCGGCAACCCAGCCCGTAGTAAGCAAACACATCCTCGCCCAGGGCCAGTAGCTCCTGATCGGTTTCGTGTCCATCCAGAACAGCACAAGCCGTGCGGTTCTTGCGGATCACGTGCGGGCGATCGCCGAAGTAGTATTTGAAATAACGCGCACTGTTGTCGCTCCCCGTCGCGATGTAGGCATCCATTCCTTTGAGTTGTGGTACAAAATTCAGGTAATCAGACCAATAGGGGTCTATCTCTATCAAAACCTGAATGAGCTTAGGGAGCAATACCTCATCTTTTTGGCTCAATTTGGCATACAAAATATGCCCCGAAACCAGCACCGACAGCAGATCATGGAAGCCCACCATGGGGATATTCCCTGCCATAACGACACCAATTTTACGGGGATTTTGCTTCTCGGGCCAGGTGTAGGCGGCGCACCAACGGCGGAGTTGATCGGCAGAAAGGTAGTGCAACACGCCTGCCAGGGCCCGCTCGAGGTTAGGGCGATCAAACCAGGGATTTTTTTGTGATGCCAAGTCAAACCACTCATCAACAGTGCTTTGTGGCAAGTTTTGTAGCTCTTCTCCCCAACAAATCAAGGATTGCAGGCGTTCTCTCATGCTTGGCGGATGTTTTGGAGTAGGTCGCGAACAGCACTCACCGATACAACGTGATCCTTGAAATGCTCAACGGCTTGTTGGGTTTCGGCTTTGGTGGCCTCAAAGGTACGCAAGATATTGAGGAGGTGCATTTTCATATGTCCCTTTTGTATCCCCGTGGTTACCAAAGACTTCACCGCACCAAAATTTTGTGCCAACCCAATAGTCGCCGTAATCTGCATCAGACGCTCGGCATTTGGGTTCCCGAGCAGTTGCAGGGATCGCTTCACGAGCGGGTGCAGGCTTGTCAAGCCGCCCACCGTCCCGAGTGCCATCGGTATATCCAACCAAAACCGAAAAATACCATCTTCCGTCTGGCAGTGGCTCAGGCTTCGGTATTGCCCATCGCGGGAGGCGTAGGTATGCCCGCAGGCCTCGACGGCACGGAAGTCGTTGCCCGTAGCCAACACCACGGCATCAATGCCATTGAAGATGCCTTTGTTGTGCGTAGTGGCTCGATGCGGGTCGTTACGCGCAATCTTTTTGGCTTGATGAAATTTGAAAGCAAAAAGTTCTGGTGGGATACCTTTTTCTACTTCTCCCAGCGCTTGAATCGGACAACTTACCTCGGCTCGCACCCTGCACTCGGGCGTATAGTTGGAAAGAATGGCCATGATGATGTCCAAGTCGGCGTCCGGCCCCTCGAAGTCGGGATGTTCAGCAACGAACCGCTGAAGGCTCATGCCGAATTC
>DAISIL010000063.1:10025-18178 GCA_036822015.1 Bernardetiaceae bacterium
AGTTGGAGAGGATACTCATAATAATTGTCGCCTTGCGGGCAGCCTCCGGGAAATCCTCTTGGGTATCGAGCCACTCGGAGAGCGTACGGGCAAAGGCTTCTAAACAAGAGTTGATAAAATTTGCACCCATCGAGTCGCAGGTATCAAAAGTAGCTTTGAGCTGATAATAATTAGCTTCGATGTGGGTCATGTCCACCCAGGCGATGTCCAGGATACCTCCGCCGCGCTCGCGCATGTTGCGCGTAATGGACTCGGTAGCCTCCAGGAGTTGCGCTTTGAGCTGCGCAAAACGCGGGAGTAGCTGGGACGGGTCTCCCTCCCAAAGAAAATGCACCTGACCCACTTTGGTCATCGAAACGACTGTTGCCCGAAAGCCACCACGGGTCTCCCAAAACTTGGCCGCCTTAGCCGCCGCTGCCACCACCGAACTTTCCTCAATGACCATCGGCACACAAAAAGACTCCCCGTTGATGCGTACGTTCGGGACAAGCCCATAAGGCATAAAAAAATTGCTGACCGTATTTTCGCTAAACTCCTCGTAGAGTTTCTGCCGCTCGGGGTCAGGATGCCAATGACTTTCAAAATCTTGAACGAATGCCTGGGCATCTTCTGCGACGAACTGCTCGGCTACCCATTGCAACTTTTCATTTTTTGTTAGCTTAGAGAAACCGGAGATGGTTTTTTTGGGCATAATGATTTTGTTTTTGTAAGCAAGATACAACAAAGACTAGCGCAAAGCAATTTTTTGGTGGAGCAGGTCAGCCAGGCGTGCTGTTTCGTTGCGGCGGCTGTATCGTTGAAATTTTTTTTGGGTATGGTAGCCGTCTAGCTGCTTGTGTTGCTGCCATTGCTTGGCCCAGTTCTCCAACACCGCATACATCTCCTGCCTCTGGTGGCGTTCAAAGCAATGCCCGGCCCGGCACGCACGCACGATCTCGGCCGTCTCGCTCACCTGTGGGGCCACGCAAAAAATGGGCTTTTCCGTGGCCAGGTATTCATAAAGTTTGCCCGGAACATGGTATTTTTCACCACTGAAGTCTGGTGTAATCAAAAACAAAACTGTACTTCGATAAAGATAATCAATCGCCTCCAGGTGCGGCACATATCCAGGCGTTTCAAGCAGGTCATCTAACCCTTGTGCCGCAATCAAGGTGCGCACCTCATCCGAAAGCCATCCCACAAAACACAAACGCAGCGGTAACTCGGGCATGGATACACGAAGGCGAGCTAAGGTTTCAAAAAACGACTGCACATTAAAATTTTTTGTCATCGTTCCCGTAAACGTAATCCGAAAATGATCCTGTCCTTTGGCCGGTCGTGCCGTAAAATACTCCTCGTCATAGCCCATCGACAAGCCCGTAAAGTCCTCCGGCGATCGCCAGCGCACCTTTGCCGCCAGGCGTTGGCAGCCGATCTGGTAAGCCGTCAAGATATGATCTGCCTCTCGGAGTACGCTCCGCTCATACCGAAAGTCGATCTGACGGGCAGGATACATCCGATAAAATTGATGCACGTAGGAACTGTCCGTCCAATAATCGTGAAAGTCTGCTAGCCACTGTATATCAGCATTTTTTCGTTTCAATGCACGGCCGATCAGGTGTGTTGAATGGGGCGGCCCTGCCGTGATGACACATCGGATGTCCTCCTGCTCCATCAAGCGTTGGGCGGCAGGGGTGGCGTAGCGGTTCCAGCTTCGGCGTGGATCAGGTAAAAAAAAGTTGCCCCGAATGAAACGCGCTGCTTTTTGGAGAAAATTAGGATGGGGTTCATTGGCTAGGTTGGTGGATGGGATTTGTCCCTTGCCGATGGTTTTCTTGTAAAAATCGAAGATTCCCGTAGCTGCCGGTGTCCTTGTAACCCGTACTTGCGGTGCCACCTGCTCGAGTAGCGAGGCATCTCGTACCGGAAATGCCCCCCCCTGATCGTCCACGGTCAGGACATAAGGCGTAATGCCATGCTCGGGCAAATACCGCGTGAAGTTGAGCCATCGCTGGACGGCCGGCCCACCACAAGGTGGCCAGTAGTAGTTGATAATAAGCACTTTCATCGCAGGATCGGAAAAAACCATCAAGCAATATTACAGCAAATCCCTTGTTTTTTTGTAGTTTTAGAGATGAATTTTTGATTTTTATGGCTGACTATGACTTTCTTATCCTCGGTAGTGGACTGGCCGGCACGGTTTTAGGCTTTCGTTTGCAGGAAGCAGGCAAGCGCGTATTGCTTGTAGGAAGTCCCACATTATCAGCCGCCTCACGTGTAGCGGCTGGCTTATGTAACCCACTGACGGGGCCGCGTATGGTCAAGACCTGGCTAGCCGATACGCTCTTTCCTGTTGCGCGAAATTTTTATGCCCAGCTGGGCGAAGGTTTTTTTTATCCCCTACCCATTTATCGTCCCTTCGGTAATCAAAAAGCAGCTACCCGTTGGCTACGCAAATTTGGAGAAGATACCGAATATATCCCGTATGCTGAATTTCGGGAAAAAGAATTTTTCTATCAAAACACATGGGGAAGTTTACAAATTACGCAAGGTGGCTTTGTGGATACCTCGACACTCCTGGACACTTTGCAGGCGCGTTTGGCGTTTCGGGCGGCTACGGTCTCCGATGAAGCTCTCGAGATCAGCCCAGCAGGTGTTCGTTGGAATGGATTGACCTTTGGCGCGGTTATTTTTTGTCGTGGAGCAGCCGATGCCCATAGTCGCTTTTGGTCGGATTTGCCCTTTGATCCGGTCAAGGGGGAGATTCTGGATGTGCAATTTATGAAAACTTCTTGGGAGGGCATCCTCAATGGTACTTGCTGGGTCGTGCCGCACCCAGGGCAAGGGCATCGCGTAGGGGCTACCTACACACGGGAGACCCTCGACACAACACCAACCACGACAGCACGCCAGCAGATACAAGAACGCCTCGAGAGGCTACTGCCCCAAAGCAACTATACTATCCTGCAACAAAGGGCAGGCGTTCGTCCGGCGACCCAGGATCATCGCCCGCTCATCGGGAGGCATCGACAACATAAAAACTTATTGATATTCAATGGTTTTGGATCCAAGGGATGTACGCTCATTCCCTACTTCTCGGCGTGTATGCGCGATTTCCTCCTTCAAGATGCTGCCCTTGATCCTGCCGTATATCCCTATCGTCAAAACTAGCGTTTGAACGAAAAGCAATATTTTATTATGCAAGCATAACATTTTTTTCTACCTTTGGTTACTCAATCAAGAAAAGTGCTTATCTTAGTTCTCTCATATCACCTTTGTTAGTCTTACTTATGGCCATTTTCACTACATTGTTTCAAATACTGCTTTTTTTGGGTGCGCTCACCACAGCGGCTATCTTGATTGGCGGTCGCGTGAAGCGGATTCGTCAAAACATTTTGTTGGGACGCGATTGGAAACCCGCCGTAGGCGATCATAGCGAACGCTTGCGCAACATGCTGCTGATGGCTGTTGGACAGAAAAAAATGTTTGATAAGCCCTTTGTGGGTCTGATGCACTTTATCATTTATGCTGGCTTTTTGTTAATCAACTTAGAAGTTTTAGAGATCGTCCTGGACGGACTCACGGGACAGCACCGCATCCTTGGGCAAGCCATGGGGGCTTTGGGTTTGGGAACCGCTTACCCCTTCATCATTCATTTTTTTGAACTGATCGCCCTTGGAGTGGTGCTTTCTTGTGTTGTTTTTTTGGCGCGTCGCAATGCGTTTCAATTGCCTCGCTTCCACAAGCCCGAAATGAAAGGCTGGCCCGAGCTGGATGCCAACCTCATTTTGATTTTTGAAATTATCTTGATGGGATTTCTGTACACCATGAACGCTACCGATGCCATCTTGCAGTCTCGGGGCGTAGATCATTACTTCATCGAATCCCTCGGAGCGATGCAGTTTGCCGTTAGTCAGTTATTTATTCCGCTCTACCAAAACTTAGATACCACTTCGCTTATTCTTTTGGAGCGGCTGGCCTGGTGGCTGCATATTTTGGGTATTTTAGCTTTTGGTGTTTATGTAACGTATTCCAAACACCTACATATTGTTTTGGCTTTCCCAACGACTTATTTCAAAGATTTTAAGCCCAAAGGAGAAATGGATAGCCTTGACACCGTTACGAAGGAAGTCAAAATTGCTATGGGCCTCATCGAAGACGATGGAGCAAGCATGGAAAACATGGAAGAGCCGGCTCGCTTTGGTGCTAAAGATGTCCCTGATCTGACCTGGAAAAACATCATGGAAGCCTATGCCTGTACCGAGTGCGGACGCTGTACGAGCCAATGCCCGGCCAACCAAACGGGCAAAAAACTTTCTCCCCGAAAGATCATGATGGATGTCCGAGATCGGGCCGAAGAGATCGGACGCAACCAAGCCTTGCATGGCAAAGATTACGACGATGGCAAATCCCTTTTTGGAGACTACACAACCCGCGAGGAGTTGATGGCCTGCACCACTTGCAACGCCTGCGTAGAGGCCTGCCCCGTCAATATCAATCCCTTAGACATCATCTTGCAGCAGCGTCGATATATTGCGATGGAGGAAGCTAGCGTTCCCGATTCGTGGAAATCTATGCTTTCTAATGTCCAAAACAGTGCCGCTCCTTGGGCTTTTTCTCCTTCGGATCGCTTTAAGTGGGCCGACGAAATCAACAACGACTAACAAGACACACCAAATCCGATGAACGACAAACCACATATATCTGTCCCGACGATGGCAGACCTAGCCGCCGAGGGTAAGCAACCCGATGTCCTCTTTTGGGTCGGCTGTGCCGGTGCTTTTGATGACCGCTACAAGCGCGTAACCAAAGCCATGATAAAGATTTTGCACCATACCGGCACTTCTTTTGCCGTCCTGGGGCCCGAGGAAAGTTGTACCGGAGACCCTGCCCGCAGGGCCGGCGATGAGTTTACGTTTCAGATGCAAGCCTTGATGAATATTGAAGTTTTGAACGGCTACCAAATCAAAAAAATCATCACGGCCTGCCCGCACTGCTTCAATACCTTCAAAAATGAATATCCCACACTCGGAGGCAACTACGAGGTCATGCACCATGCCACTTTTCTCCAACAGCTGATCCAGGAGGGCAAACTAAAAATGGCCGAGAAGGGTAGCTTTCAGGGTAAGCGGATCACGTATCATGACTCTTGCTACCTCGGGCGGGCAAACGGCATCTATGAAGCCCCCCGAAAAGTTCTCGAACAACTCGATGCCGATCTAGTGGAGATGCGCCGCTGCAAAAGTCAGGGCTTGTGCTGTGGGGCCGGTGGGGCGCAAATTTTCAAAGATGCCGAAAAGGGCAACAAAGAAGTGCATCACGACCGCGCCGAGGAAGCTTTGCGCACCGGAGCGCAGGTAGTTGCTGCCGCTTGTCCCTTCTGTATGACCATGTTAAGCGATGGTGTAAAGCACTACGAAAAAGAGAAAACGGTCATGGTACGCGATCTGGCCGAGCTAGTTGTGGCTGCCGAAGGTTGGTGAGCCTCACAGCTCATCTAGCCGCTCAAGATACGCATCTGCCTGGGCAAGCGTTTTGCCGCGCTCTTCATTGTTCATCTTGTCCCAGGTGCGATAAACCATGCCGATACGCGGGTTCTTTTCGAGGGATTCGCGGTTTCGGGCATGAAAATCCCAATACAGGCTATTAAAAGGACAAGCCTTATCGCCGTGTCTCTTTTTTGGATCGTAATCGCAATTTTTGCAATAGTTACTCATCTTTTGGATGTAGTTGGCCGAAGAAACGTAGGGTTTTGTCCCCACAATACCGCCGTCAGCAAACTGGCTCATGCCTCGGGTGTTCGTGATCTCGACCCATTCGATGGCATCTGCATAGATGCCCAGATACCACTGATCCACCTGGTCGGGGGCGATGCCAGCCAGCAGGGCGAAGTTACCCGTAATCATCAGGCGTTGGATGTGATGCGCGTAAGCGTGATCGAGTGATTGACCGATGGCCTGCCCGAGGCAGTGCATCTTTGTTTTGCCCGTCCAGTAAAAGCTCGGCAGCGGGTGCTGGTGTCCAAAAAAGTTCATCTCGGCATAGCCCGGCATCTGATCCCAGTAGATACCGCGCATATACTCCCGCCAGCCAATAATCTGACGCACAAAGCCTTCAATCTGTGCTAAGCTGATAGCTTCCGGTCTGGTGCGCCAAGCTGCGATCGACGACTGAACTACCTCCAGGGGAGATAAAATTTTTGCGTTGATAGCAAACGAAAGCCGCGAATGAAACAAGTACGGCTCATCGGATACCATCGCATCCTGATACGTGCCAAAATGTGGCAGCAGATGGGCATTGAAATAGTCAAGCAGCTGGAGGGCTTCCTGGCGCGTAAGGGCCCAGGTGAAGTTTTTCGGATCGACTTTGCCGATAGTCTCGACCTGCGCCGCCTCGATCTCGGAAAGTAGCGCACGCACATCCCGCACAAACACCAGCGGCTCGGGAATGGCTTGCTTACCGTCGTATTTCTTTCGATTTTGAGCATCATAGTTCCATTGCCCCCCAATGGGTTGCTCGTTCTCCATCAACAGTTCAAAATCTTTACGCACCTGCCGATAAAAAGATTCCAGCAAGTACATCTTCTTGCCCGCAAAAAAACGCCTGACAAAAAAGCGATCTACCAAAAAATGCTCCGTATCAGCCACCGTAACGGGGATAGCTAGCCCATCCGTAAAATCGCGTAGCTGCTTGTCTAGTCGGTACTCGTCCGGGTTTTGGTAGGCAAAATGACTGATCGGGTACGCTTTCATCAGCCGCCGCAGGTTCTCTGTCAGGGACTGGGTGTTGTTGGGATCATTGATTTTGAGGTAGATCAAGCGGTGTCCTTCGGCTTGTCGCTCTTGGGCAAAAGCCCGCATGGCTCCAAAAAAAGCGATGACCTTTTGGATATGATGCCGCACGTAGTCCGTCTCCTGGCGCATCTCCATCATCACATACAAAACCTGATCGTCGGTTGCCTGGAACCAACTGTGTTGGGCGTTGAGTTGGTCGCCCAGGATAAGCCGTAGTTGCATACCTTTTTCTGAACAAATCTTTTGTCTGTCGGGATTGTTTTGGGGAGATAAAGGGGTACGTGGGGGGAGCTTGAAATCTGCAAAAACTAAAAAATTTTAGCTTTTTGTTTAAAGACCATCCAGAGGGCTTTTAATTTTCGATTTTCCGGCATGGGTTATGTGTGTGTAAATTTCCGTTGTTTTGATGGAATTATGCCCTAAAAGCTCCTGTACGTAGCGGATGTCGGTGCCATTTTCGACTAAATGCTTCGCGAAGCTATGTCGCAAAATATGCGGTGTGGCATTTTTAGTAATATTCGCCTGTCTGGCTGCCTGCTTCACGATATTTTGAATACTTTTAGCAGAATATCTTGCTTGATTTTGCCCCTCAAACAAATATTCTTTGGGATGATAGGCTAGAAAATATCTTCTCAATTCCTCCAATAGTCTTGGCGAAAGCATTACCGTGCGGTCTTTATTGCCTTTGGCTCCACGGATCAGGATACGCATTTGTTCCGAATCAATATCAGCAATCTTGAGTGCAAGTACTTCCGAAACGCGCAGCCCTCCTCCATAAAGTAGCTGAAAGATACAGCGGTGCTTCAAGTTAGTTAGCGTTGCCAACATTTGCTTTACCTCCGCTTGTGTCAGGTATTTAGGAAGTGGATGCTGTCTGCGTTTGGGATAAAATGGAGCTAAATTTAACTTTCTTTGGTAGTTTAGTTCATAAAACTTAGCGATGGTACCGAGTAGTTGCTTTTGGTAGGAATCGCTAATTTTTTCTGTCTCTATCAAATGGATCAGATAGTTTTGAATGTTTTTCTCCTGTACCTGTTCGAGATCATATCGCTCAAACGCCTTGAGGAACTTAGCCAGGCAGTTTGCATACGTTTTAATCGTGCTACGGGCGTAGCGTTGAAGTGCCAGATGCTGCTTAAACTGTTCCACTTTTTCTCGAATAACCACCAGCGACATTCGCAATGCTATTTTTTTTCAGCAGTAAATTTAAGCTATAAGCAGCTCATAAGCAAAATTTTAAGCCATTTTTTTCACAAAGTTGTAGATTGGATATACGACACTTGTAAGGAGAAAATAAACGACATGCGTATATTTGGGTGTTATGTCTCATTGTAAAGGACCAACTCAAAAAATAAACAGACAAGAAATGAAACACATTAA
>DAISIL010000064.1:0-17404 GCA_036822015.1 Bernardetiaceae bacterium
TGTATCAGCCCGAAGCAGCAAAGGCGGCCCTTGAGCGGGCCTTGCGCATTGATCCTACCTACGAACCCGCCAACCGTCTTTTGGTGAGTGAACGGGTTATTCTCGAGCGTGCTGGTGAGTTGGCTCAAGCGCAACTTCAGAAAATGTCGGTTGAAAGCGATCCCCAAAAGCAGCTTCAGGCACGCAAACAGATCAGCGAACTCTACCTCCAGGGCAAACGCTACACCGATGCCGAACGCCTGGCAACCCAATACCTAGAAGCTAACCCCAACGACATAAGCGTACAACTGATTCGTTGGATGGCCCAGTTCCTGGCTGATCCTCAAGCCGTAACACTCCAACAGATGGAGCAGAAAACACAAACGCTATCGGGGGCCGACAAGAGCCGCTACCAAACCGTACTCGGGCTTTTTTATCGAAAGATCAATACCGAAGAGCCGAGCAAAACTTTTTTTGAGGCTGTCAAAGCCAATACCCAAAGCGATTTTAGGCATCTGGCCGACTACGAACTTCAACAAATGTAAATACGCTCATGCGATCACTACTAGCTCCATTGTACTTTTTGCTGATGGTCTGGGGTGTTTCTCTGTATGCCCAAACTCCTCTGCCTACCGAGAAAACCCATTACGTCGATAGCCTTAACCGCTACTACCAGCAAACCTCTCTCCCGATCTACCTCTACATTTCCCACAAGCCTTCCCCCGAAGGAGCCACCCAGCTACACACCAAAACCGAAGCCATCCATAGCCCCGAACCCATGTACCTCGATGGCGATGGGATGCACTACCTGCGTCATTTTGATGCCATCGACAAAGTAGCCGTCGATTTTGTGATCTACGGCGACGGGAAAGCCCCCAACTCATCGGATGACTTTGTGCAGGCTCCGAGCTATACGTCCAACGGGATCACGTATTATGGCAAAAACTTACAAGTGGTCTTGACGACCAAAGACGATATGTCGGGGGTGAAAGACTTCTATGCCAGCCGTAACGCTGCTGCCTATGCCGCATATGCTGCACCGCTTGTTTTTGAGGAAGAGGGCGAGCAGACCCTCAACTACTACGCCACCGATAATGTCGGTAACCGCGAAGAACCCCAACAAAAACGCTTTACCGTTGATCTTTCCCCGCCCGAGACGTACCATAACGTAACGGGTGTGGCCAGCGGAAATATCATCTCGACCAGCACCAAAATCTACCTCACCTATCAGGATAACCTCTCCGGTGTTGCCAAGACGTTCTATCGACTTGATGGCGGAAAATGGCAGCCCTACAACGGAACCTATGTTCCCTTTATGACCCTCGAAGACGGCGATCACGTACTGGAATACTACTCCACCGATCACGTACAAAACGCCGAAAGCCCAAAGAGCTACGCCTTTTATTTGGACAAAACCGCGCCCATTACGGCCTCCGATGTACTCGGGGATCGCTTCATTGCCGAGGACAACCAGGTGTATTTCTCCGGCCGTACCAAGCTCAAACTCACTGCCGTAGATAACAAATCAGGGGTGAAGGAAATCCTTTATTCCATTGATGGTGAGCCATTTCAGCCCTACACTGATCCTTTCTACTTGCCCAGCAAATCCGGTGTGCATACCATTCGCTTTTTTGCCCTCGACAACATGGACAACAAAACGGGTACGGATACGCGCCGCTATGAAGAGTACCGCCACAACGTCAGCAAGGTATATGTGGACTTGACTGGCCCCGCCCTCTCGTACAGCTATCGTGGACCCAAGTTTGGTACCCGAGATACGATCTTTATCAATGGACAAACCGAAATTTTGCTCTCAGCAAAAGATGCCGAATCGGGGCTACAAAAAATTACCTATACCCTCAACAACGAAGGAGAAGAAATACCTTATAGTCAGCCGTTTAAGATCACCGAATCCGGTGTTCATCGCATCGACTACTTCGGCTACGACAACGTAAACAACCGCAACCGCGATCAGTTTTATCTCTTTGTGGATAACGATCCGCCGCGTATTTTGCCTACGTTTAGTATCTCGCCTGTTGGCAGCATGGAGGGGCAAAACATCTATCCCAAATTTGTAACGGTGTTTTTGGCAGCCACCGACCAGAAGGTAGGCTACCAAAAGATACGCTATCGCATCAATGGCGGCCCCGAAAAAAGTTACACGGGACTAATTCAGGGCTTCCAGGCAGATACCGATTACCGCATTGAAGTCTTCGCGACCGACAACCTGGGCAACGAATCGGTAGAGGAAATCCGTTTCCGTACAGCGGCCGGCAACTAGCCTAGCTTTTGGTGTCCATGAGGTCTTTACCGATGTCGCGCCGAAACTGCTTACCCTCAAACTGGATGGTTTCGGCGGCGCGTTTGGCATGGCGTAGGGCTGCTTCGAGCGTATCGCCGAGAGCCGTTAGGGCAATCACGCGGCCGCCATTCGTGATGACATGCTTGCCCTCCTGGAGCGTTCCGGCATGAAAAGGCAGGACGTGTCTGTCTAGTTCCTCCAATCCGGTGATGATTTTTCCGACTTGGTAGGTCTCCGGGTATCCCCCCGAAACCAGCACGATACCAACGGCCGTCTCTGAGCTGACGCGCAGGGTGTAGGTATCTAGCTGTTGTTGGGCGGCGGCCAGGAACATTTCCAGGACATCGGATTGGATGCGGGGCAGGACGGCCTGTGTCTCGGGGTCGCCCATACGGACGTTGTACTCCAGCACGTAAGGCTGTCCGTCCACGATCATCAGTCCAATGAAAAGAAAGCCGACAAAGTCGATTTGATCTTTGGCTAATCCTTGAACGGTAGGTTCAACTACTTGATCCTGAATGCGCTTTGCTAGGTCATCACTCAAAAATGGCACGGGAGATACCGCCCCCATGCCACCCGTATTGAGTCCGGTATCTCCTTCGCCGATGCGCTTGTAATCTTTGGCTGCGGGCAGGATGAGGGCGGTTTTGCCATCGGTCAAGACAAAAAGTGAGAGTTCGATACCCGCCAGAAACTCCTCAATGACGACTTTTTGTCCGGCTGCCCCAAAGCGTTGCTCTTCGAGCATACTGACCAGTACCGCCTGTGCTTCGGGTATCGAGTCCGTGATATAGACCCCTTTTCCGGCGGCCAGCCCGTCAGCTTTCAAAACTACCGGCACAGGATGCTCGGCCAGGTAAGCTAAGCCTTCGTCTAGGGTATCGGCGGTGAAACTGCGGTAGCGTGCCGTCGGGATGCCATGTTGCTGCATGAACTGCTTAGCAAACTCCTTGCTGCCTTCGAGTTGTGCGCCCGTTCGTTGGGGACCGATGACGTGTAGCTGTGGGCCGCATTCGCGTTTCAGGAAATCGACCAATCCCTTCACGAGTGGCTCCTCGGGCCCAACGATCACCAAATCAATTTGGTGGGCATCAATCAAATCCGCGATCTGGGCAAATTTTTGGAGGTCTAGCGGAACATTCACCCCGAGCGTAGCTGTTCCGGCATTCCCCGGGGCAATGAATAACTGGCGGCAGAGCGGACTACGCGAGATGGCCCAACTAAGGGCGTGTTCGCGCCCACCGCTACCCAAAACTAAAACGTTCATCGGAGAGGATTTTTTTGGCGATGCTCAAAGATACAGAAAAGGTTTAAAATTCCGCATTTTTTGGCGTGCGCGGAAACGGAATCACATCCCGAATGTTGCCCATGCCGGTTACGAACTGCACCAGCCGTTCAAACCCTAAGCCAAAGCCGCTGTGCGGGGCCGTCCCAAACCGTCGAAGATCGAGATACCACCAGAGTTCTTCGGTCGGGATGTTCATTTCTTGCATACGGGTTTCGAGTTTGTCGAGGTCTTCCTCGCGCTGGGAGCCACCGATGATCTCTCCGATGCCTGGGAAGAGGACATCCATTGCCCGAACGGTTTGCCCATCAGGGTTTTGTTTCATATAAAACGACTTGATCGACTTGGGATAATCGGTTACGATGACGGGTTTTTTGAAGTGCTTTTCCACCAAAAAACGCTCGTGTTCGGATTGTAGGTCTGTTCCCCAGGAAACGGGAAACTGAAATTGTCCTTTCTTGAAGGGCTTAGATTGTTCCAAAATCTGGATGGCTTCCGTGTAGGTGATTCTGGCAAAGGGATGCGCCACCACAAACTGCAAACGCTCGATAAGTCCCATGGGGCTGCGTTCGTTTTTTGGTTTTTGTGCTTCTTCGGTGGCAAAGCGTTCATCCAAAAACTGGAGGTCTTCGCCGCTGTGTGTCAGGGCAAACTGGACCAAAAACTGGATCATCTCTTCGGCCAGATCCATGTTTTGGGGGAGTTCGTAGAAGGCCATCTCGGGTTCGATCATCCAAAACTCGGATAGGTGCCTGGCGGTGTTGGAGTTCTCCGCCCTAAAAGTCGGCCCAAAGGTATAGACCTCCCCCAGGGCCAGTGCGCCTACTTCGGCTTCTAGCTGCCCCGAAACGCTTAGGTTGGTGGCTTTACCGAAGAAATCAGCCTTGAAGTCAATGTCGCCCTCGGGGGTCAAGGGTGGGGCCAGTGGCGGGAGTGTGGTTACGCGAAAGACATCACCGGCACCTTCGGCATCCGATCCCGTGATGATGGGCGTGTGTAGGTAGTAAAACCCTTTTTGGTGAAAGAAATGATGCACCGCATAAGCCAGATGATGCCGTATCCGAAAGACGGCCCCGAAGGTATTGGTGCGCATCCGCAGGTGTGCAATTTCTCTCAAAAACTCTAAGGAGTGCTTCTTTTTTTGTAATTTGTAGGCTGGACTAGAAGTTCCTATGATGGACAAGGAGTCGGCGTGTATCTCCACCGATTGACCACTGCCGGTAGAGGCAACAAGCTGACCTTCAACGGATAAGCAAGCGCCCGTTAGGGCTTGATCCAGGGTATCGGAGAAGGTTTCGGTATCAACAACGACCTGGATGCTTTGCAGGCAGGAGCCGTCGTTGATCGCTAAAAAATGTACATTTTTGCTGCCGCGCTTAGAGCGCAGCCATCCCTTGATACTTACGGGGCGGTTGAGATCAGAACTTTGGAGGAGTGCTTTTACTTTTTCGCGTGGCATAGCTTTTTTCTTGCAAAACAACAAGATTTTGGGAACAAATCAAATCCGAGGTGTTTTTTTGGTGGAGCAAGCTGTGCGGAGTTTATGGAATTAGGGAAAATTTTGGATGTGTTTTGTTGGATAAGTTGAAGAGACTTTGTACCTTTGCAATCCTTTTTTAGTCATCCATCAGACAGACTTTCTTCTTCTTGTTATGAAACCTACGTTTAATCCTTCCAACCGTAAGCGCGTAAACAAACACGGCTTCCGCGAACGCATGAAAAGCAAGAGCGGTCGTGATGTTTTGGCCCGCCGTCGCTCCAAAGGGCGCAAACGCCTGACTGTTTCGAGTGAAATCAAAGGCGCAAAATAAGTCTCACCCCAAAACGATCTATTGTCTCATGAAAATGAATCGCCGAATTGCCAAAAAAGTTCTCAAGAACAAAGACAAGCTCAACTATCACAAGCAACAGTTGGATCGTGCCGAGTCGCGGATCAAGCGCAGCGAAAGCAAAAGCACTAACTAATCTTTTTTTCGCTTGTGGGGACAGCCCGTTTTCCCAAATCAGAAAAACTTTGTTCGCGCAGACGCACGGAACAACTCTTTGCAGGGAGGCGTTCCGTTTTTTTGTTTCCTTTCAAAGTGTTTTTTCTCCCTTCGTCAGCAACAGGAGAGGGTTCTTCCCATGCTGTCTGGCCCGAAGTGCTTATCAGTGTGCCGAAGCGAAACTTTAAGCGTGCCGTGGATCGCAACTATCTCAAACGCCGCATCCGTGAAGCCTATCGCCTCCACAAAGCCACGTACCACGAAAAGCTCGTGCGTTTTGATGCGCTGGCTTTTGTTTATGTAGCCAAAGAAAAGCAGTCTTTTGCTTATCTCTATCCACGATTGGCCAAAGCTCTCGATCAACTCCCATGACCCTCCGCCAGCTACGCGACCAGATTGCCGACGCGCTCACGGCTGTATATGACCCACGCGAGGCCCGAAACATCGCCCAATGGCTCTTAGAGCACCGAACGGGCATCTGTCCGGCCGACTTCGGTTGGCATGAGTTGGATCATCTGCCGGATATCTCGACGGATATGGATCGCTTACTCCATCACGAACCGATACAATATGTATTGGGGAGCAGTCATTTTGCAGGTCTTGAGTTGTCGGTCTCGTCGGCGGTCTTGATTCCGCGCCCCGAGACGGAGGAACTTGTCCAGAGCATCATTGGTTATTGTCGTACCCACAACTGGCTACCCGAGCGCGTCCTGGACGTAGGAACGGGAAGCGGTTGTATCATTGTGGCTCTGGCGGCGGCGGGCTGCGGGCGTGAGTTTTGGGGATGGGATATGTCTTCGGAAGCCCTGGAGGTAGCACGCCGCAACGCCGAATCCCACGGGCAGCCGATACACTGGATCGAAGATGATTTTTTGTGTCCCGATCCGAAGCATCAGCAGGAGCGTTTTGATTTGGTGGTCAGTAACCCGCCCTATATCCCTGACCAGGAGTGGCACAGCCTGGAGGCGCATGTCCGCGATCACGAACCTGCCCTGGCCCTGCGCGTGCCAGATACAGCACCCTTGTTGTTTTATGAGCGGTTGGCGCGGTGGGCAGTGGCGGGTGGCTTACGCCAAAATGGTAGGCTTTTTGCTGAAATTCATCCCAGGTACGCCCGGGCACTCACAGAGGACTGGACAACGAGCGGCTTAGATAAGGTACAAGTGCAGACGGATTTAGCGGGCAAAAAGCGGTTCGTGCAGGCAGTATGGACAAACAAATCGAAAAAATTCCCTGCCTAACGCTGTTATTTGTTATTTATTCGTTTAAATTTGCAACTGATTGTATCTTATCATGGAGGAGGTGCAGTAGTCATTCCGAAGGGCAATGATTACTTAACTGGGGTTGTTTGGGTAAGAAAGCGTCCCTTTTGGTGATTTTCTTTGGATATTTCCGCTGAAAAGACAACAATCAAAAACGGATTTTTTTATCTTTCGCCCTTGAAAAGCAACTTGACCTCGATTTAACTTAACCTTACTTTTTAATGCAACAAATCATGAAAAAAAGACACTTTAACCTCCTGCTTGTTTTTTTGCTTTTGGTTAGCGCCGGAGCGCAAGCGCAGGACGATCAGCCCTACGAACAACGGCTCAAAAAGCGATACCGCATGGATCCGGTCATCAACACCCTGGTACATGACGAGTTCGCCCCTACATCCAGCACCGATGGAAACACGCTTATCTTCCAATCGAACCGTGAAGGAAAAAAGTGGGGACACTACCGCCTCTATTCTACCTCCAAAAACGAGAAGGATATGTGGACAACGCCCGAGCCGATTGCTTCAATCAATGACAAGGCCGCTGACGGAGAAATGGTAACCGGCCCCTGGTTGAGCTACGACGGACTGACCCTTTACTTCTCGGCCAACTACGCCGACGGAGCCGGTGATTTTGACCTCTATCACGCCAAGCGCGAAAGCATGGATGCCGAATGGGGCGAACCCGTCGCACTCCCTGGTGCCGTGAACTCCGCCGACTACGAAGGATTTCCTAGCGTATCTGCCGATGGCAAACGCATCTACTTCATGAAAAAATCTGCCGAAGGAGCCGAAGAAGCACCCGCCGCCGAGGAAAGCACAGAAGATGGCAAGAAAAAAGCCGACGGTAAAAGTGCTACCCGACAGAACACCTGCTATACGCTCATGGTATCTAAGCAGGATGCTGATGGCAACTGGGGCGCACCCGAAGAACTTCCCGCCCCCCTCAACGGCGATTGCAGCAAAGCACCCCGCGTGTTGGGCGACGGACAAGTACTTTTCTTCTCCTCTTTGCGTGAGGCAACCAAGCGCGGTGAGCGCGTAGATGCCCGTGATTTTGACGTATTTGTTACGCGCATGGATGAGAGCGGCCAGTGGAGCGATCCCGAAAACGTAGAACCCATCAACCGCTACTCCAGCGAGGGCTTCGTACATGTGATCCCGCAAGATAACGCTACGGCTTTGGTCTATTTTAACGCCCAAATGAACGCTTCCCATGACCTCTACTATGCCATCCTAAGCAAGCAGTACACCGGATCAGAAATCGAAGATGTATGTATCCACGTAACGGACTCGCTAACGGGCGAAGACCTGGCACAGGTACTGGTGAAAGTGGACAACAAAACACGCACCCAGCTCTCAAACGAATACAAAACCGACGAAGAAGGGATGATCCGAACCATCATCACCGAAGGAAACGTTTATGACATCACGATTGAGCATGAGGGTTACCAGAAATTTACTTACACCTGGGACTACTCCGAAAAAAGCAAACTTCGTGAGATCCGTTGCCTCGAAGCTCGCTTGCGCCGTGAGGATGTCGGAATCAATATCCGCGTCGTCAAAGGCGACAGTGATGAGCCGGTAGATGCCAAATTGACCATCACAACGGCTGATAACGAAAGTGTCGCCGTGGATAAAGTCAAAGCTGGACAGTTCAAGGCCAGCGGCGAAAAAGGCAAAAAATACACCGCTACCGCTGAAGCTGAAGGATTGGCTACGGCTACCCAAGAAATCGACCTGACCGACGTAGAGTACGGCGAAGTTGTTGATGTACTTGTGCGTATGTATGATGAAATGGATGCTGAATTTGACAACGTAAACTTCACCCTCGCTCGTTCGGCCGTCGATGATGCTGCCGTCCGTGAGAAAAACATGAAGTCGCTCGGCTCTGTGGTCAAGTTTATGAAAGACTACCCCAAAGCACGCATCCGCATTGAGGCACACACCGACGAACGCGGTGGAGATGCCTACAACCAGGGGCTTTCTGAGCGTCGCGCTAAGGCAGTCAAAGACTATCTGGTAGGACAAGGAATTGCCGCTGATCGCCTCGAATCCATTGGTTACGGTGAAACACGCCCCGCCCAGCCCAACCGTGTGGACGGCATCTTGAACGAAACCAACATGGCCATCAACCGTCGTGTAGAGTTCAAGTTGATTAAGTAAACCTTTGAGCGGTTTGATCCGTTATCAAATCCGGTATCGGTCTAAGGACTGATACCGGATTTTTTTTGTATATTTCTCCCGATGTACGCCCTGATTCGCTTTCTTTTAGCTGTTTTGCTGACTGGCTGTGCCGCCCATGTAGTCGCGCAGGAGGAGGGATACATGCTCCGTGCCGAGACCCCCGCAGCAGCGATACGACTAAGCCAGCAACTCACCCATTTCGGGATAGTTGCTCGCCCTGCCTTTGGCCATGTAACAAAACTGCCTTTTCTGTGCCTCGAAAGACTTGATACAGAAAGACTTGACCAAATCCGAAGGCTGCCCGGTGTGCAGTACATAGAGCCAATCTTGCCGCATCACTTACAAGAATCGCCGACGCAGCTCCCCCCCTTTATCCCCAACGATGTCCTGGTTTTTCGGCAGTGGTATCTCCAGCAGGTGCGCTTACCCGATTTGTGGGAACGCCAACGCGGCAGCCCAACAGTCGTGATTGCGATCATAGATGCAGGGGCAGATGTGCAGCATCCCGACCTCAAAAACAAATGGTACTACAACCCAGCCGAACGCAACGGCAGACCCGGCATCGACGACGATGGCAACGGTTATGTCGATGACTCGCTCGGCTATGATTTCGCCCAACGCACCGCTAATGTATCCGATGCCTACTACCACGGCACGGCCGTCAGTGGGCTAGCCGCTGCCGAGACCAACAACGGCATAGGCATTTCCGGGGCTGGCTTTCAAAGCCTGCTCTTGCCGCTCAAGGTAACCCAAATTGATCCCGTTTCGGGGGAAATTAACCTGGTCAATCTCTATGAAGCCATGCTTTATGCGGCCGATCGTGGGGCGAAGATCATCAACATCTCTGGCGGACGTGTGGGAGGTTTCTTGCAATGGGAGCAGGACGTGATCCGTCATCTGGTGAGGGAACGCGATGTTCTGATCGTAGCCGCAGCCGGCAATACCCAACCTACAGACCCCACAGCACACTATTATCCAGCCGCTTATGCAGATGTGATTGCGGTTACGTCCACTGATCCCGCCGATCATCGCCTGGATGGCTATGCCCACAATCCTTTCATTACCCTGGCGGCACCGGGGCAGCAGATGACCACGACGTATAACCGATCCTTTCCGCCTCGGGTAGCCTACACTACCGATGACCCTACCCTACAACTCAACGGCACTTCGTTTAGTACGCCGCTCGTTGCCGGAACGGCAGCTTTGCTCCGAGATGCCTATCCCGGCCTGACCGCCCAGCAAATCGGTGAACTCCTCCGCGTTACCGCCGATACTATCGCCGACTTAGCCCCCAACCAAGCCTATGCCGAGCGCATCGGACACGGGCGGCTCAATGCCCTAAGAGCCTTCGTGGATTACCCGCTGGCCAAGTCCATCCGGCTGGATAGCTGCCAACCGTCGCAGCCTCCCCTGGCCGGGCAGAGCCTCACCCTGACCCCTACCCTGACCAACCACCTTCGCCCCACCGTAGCCGTCCAACTCGAGCTTTCTTCTAGCTCACCTTACGTGGAAATCCTCCAAGATCAGGTACAGGCAGGAAATTTCCTTACCCAGGAGAGCCGTTCCCTTGACGGAGGCTTTCTGATTCGCCTGGATCCGGCGATGCCTCACGATCAAGATATTTTGTTTCGGCTGGGCATCCGAGATGCCGAAGGTTACCAGGACTACCAGTATTTTTATTTGCGTGGTGCTAATCCGCGCTTTTTGCATTATGCTTTCAACAACCTTGCCTTAACGATCACGGATGCAGGGCGTTTGGGCTTTACCGATTCAGGACATACACAGGGGAGCGGGCTAGTGTATGCCCAACAAAACCACCTCAAAGAGGCGAGCTTGATGGTGCGCTTGCCCGATGGCCACTTTCGGGATGCTTTACAGGGCAACGAAGGTTTTGTTCCCGGGACTTTGGCTTTGCAACAACCGACACCATTTAGGGCCCGCACACAGGCGCAATTTGCTACCCAGGAGGGCAGCCTATCCATCACGGCCGCCCTCGAAGGTCGCCGCAACCAGCCGCACCAAGATTATCTTGCCCTGCGTTATACCATCCAGAATACCACCGCGCAAACCCTGGACTCGCTTTGGCTTGGCTTGTTTTTGGACTGGGACTGGGCCACGGTGGAGGAAGCCCGTTGGGATAATACCCGAGCCTTTGCGTACAGCACCAACGGCACGCGCTATGCCGGAGCTAAACTTCTGCAAGGGACGGATACCTACCAGGGGATAGCTGGTTGGCAGATCGCGGACGGCGATAGATCGCGGTGGCTCAACGAAGGCATTCGTGCGCAACTTGTCCGCAACCAAGACGTAGCGCAAGTGATTGGGCAGTGGCTGCCTGCCCTGGCCGCCGGAGCATCCCACGAAGTGGTTTTTATTTTGACGTTCAGCAATTCCCCCGAAGGACTGGATTTGTTGTTTCGGGAAGCCCAAAAAGCCTATTTACCGCCTGTCCAGCAGGCGCGTATCCCGCAAGTCAGGACGGTGCTTTGTCCCTCTGCCGATCCTAGTACGCGGATTCGTCCCACGGGTGGAAACATGTTTCGTTTGTACCGGCCACCTCAACTGACCTTTGCCGAGCAGTCAGGTGCCGAGTTGGTGATCCAAAAAAGTGATTTTGGACAATTATTTTACTTGACCAGCACCGATGCGCCCCTGGAAAGCGATCCATTGGCAGTTGTTTTTTCAGAAAAACAGATACAGACCAATTTCCTAAGCCCCGATACTTTCGATATTTCGCAGGGGCAAACGGTGCAGTTCACCGAGCGCAGCCCCACGCCGGCCGTGCGTTGGCACTGGGATTTTGGGGATGGTACGCAGTCAAATGCCCGTAACCCTGTGCATCGCTACACGCGCCAGGGATCTTTCACGATCAGGCTCACGATCACGGATGCGGAGGGATGTCAGGTTTGGCATGAGCGCCTGATCCAGATCATACGCCGGGGGCCCGTCCCGATTTTGCAAAATACCTATACGGCCTGCTCGAGTGATTCGGTGCTGTTGCGCCCCCAAAACGGCAGCCGATTTAGGTTTTATACCCGCTACCCCAGCGATACGCTCGGGGAAGGACGGGAGTGGTTGCTCACGGATCCGGGGCAGTCTCAGGTTTGGGTAACCAATCTGGACTCTACCCGCGAGAGCCAGCCCACGCTGGTTTCGATTAGCTGGAACCGCCTGCAAGCTCGTTTTAGTCCCTCCCCCGAGGTGGATACGGTGGTTGCTGCACAGATTCAGTTTCGGGATGAAAGCACCTTTGATTACGCCATCGTTGCCTGGGAGTGGGATTTTGGCGATGGACAAACAAGCACGCTACCCAATCCCCTGCACGCTTACGCCAGGCAGGGGGTGTATGCTATCCGTTTGCGGGTAACGGATGTGCGCGGCTGTACGTCCGTGATGCGCGGAGAGTTTAGGGTGGGGCGGCGCGGCCCTATTCCCATTTTGCCGGTCGAGCAGGTGGTTTGTCGCGATCAGGAGGCGGTCATACGCCCGGGCGGGGGGAGCCGCTTTCGGTTTTATGCCGATGCTGGGCTTGAGCGGTTGTTGTCCGAAGGAGGCACTTACGCATTTGTGCCTACGGAAGCATCGCCCGCGCAAATTTTTGTTACCAACATGGACTCGGTCATTGAGAGTTTTCCTCGGGCTTTGAGCCTGATACAGCGCGTTCCACGTGCTGACTTCGACTTTGCTCGGGAGCTTTTTTTGGACGAAAACCAAGAGGTGCGTTTCACGAACCTAAGCAGCCCATCCACAGCTTGGCGTTGGGATTTTGGGGATGGTAAAACCTCCACACTCCGAGATCCCGTCCATCGCTACTACGCCCAGGGAGTGTACACGGTTCAGCTTGCCCTCACGACGGCTGATGGCTGCCAGGCAACGACACAAAAAAAACTCACTGCCTTTCGGCGCAGCCCCACACCAGCGATCGGAACAGTATTTATCTGCCAGGGCGATGCGGCTACGCTGACTCCACAAGGCGGCGCCACGTTTCGTTTCTTTGATTCACCGACTTCGGGCGTGCCTGTTTTTGTGGGCAATAGCTATACAACGCCTCGCCTGGATGCTCCCCGTACGTATTTCATCACCAACATCGACTCGACTCTGGAGAGTGTGCCGCGCCGTGTCGAGGTACGCTTCAGTAAGCCCGTGGCCCGCCTGGCCCAGGAGACCGATACCCTGAACTTGCGCTTTCGTCAGGAGCTATTGATGGTCTCGATGAGTACAGCGGCTCGGCAGTGGTACTGGGATTTGGGCAATGGCACCATTGCGCGTACCCCCGAGGTGCGGGCGAGCTATACCCAGACGGGGGTGTATCCGATTCAACTGATTGTCCGTGATTCGCTGGCTTGCCTGGATACGACCCGCAGCCAACTGGTCGTCATTGATACCTTGCTGTTGCCTCCTTTGCCCGAGGGCAAGGGCTTTCAACTCGATGTTTTTCCGAACCCTAGCCGCGAGGTGGTCAATGTTCATTTGCAGCTGCCACAGGCAGCTACGCTCGAGATGAGCCTCTATGATGCTCTGGGGCGGCGTGTGCGCTACTGGTCAGGCGGCCCCGAAACGGATACCTACCGCCTGGTGTTTTCCTTAGAAGGACTGCCCAATGGCTTGTATGTCTTGTATTTACGAACGCCTACTTTACATCTGCCCTACAAAGTCATCAAAGAGTGATCGTTGTTGTTCCGTATGCTGCTGGTGATGCCCAGGCTTGGGATGATTTTATTCAACAGGCCAAGAATGGACACTTTTTTTTCCATCGGTCATTTTTGGCGTATCATGGAGACCGGTTTAGGGATGCTTCTTTGTTGATCTTCAAAAAAAACAAACTGGTAGCAGTTTTTGTAGCCAATCGACGTAAGCAAACCTTGTATGCCCACGAAGGTCTGACCTTTGGGGGACTGGTGTGGGGAGAGCAGTTGCGGCTATCGGATTTTTTTGCCGTTTGGGAGGCACTTTGGGCGTATTGGCAGTCGGAGGGGATCAAGCACTTGATCTACCGCGTGCCGCCGGCTTACCAAACGCGCTTGCCCACCGACGAATTGCTGCTGGTGCTGGCTTACCTGGGGGGGCGTTGTGTCCGTACGGAGCTATCGCCGGTTTGCCTGCTGCCCCCAACGACCAAACCCGCCCAACGCAAAGCCCGTAACCTCAAAAAAGCCAATCAGGCAGCGCTATCTCTGGCTCCTCTAAGCGATTGGAGAGACTTTGAAGCGGTTTTGCTTACCCAGCTTTGGGAAAGGCACGGTGTAAAGCCTGTTCATAATGCCTTTGAGATGGATTATTTGTCGAAAAGATTCCCCGGGCAGATCACCCACCACGGGGCTTTTTTGGGGGATGGACTGGTAGCAGGGGCTACGCTGTTCATCAACCCCTATGCCCACACCAGGCACGTGCAGTACATGGCAGCTACGCCGGAGGGAAGGTGTGTCGGGGCGATGGATTATTTGATTGCCCAACTGCTCAAAGCGGCAGCCGATGCCCGGGCAAGGTATTTTAGCTTTGGGGTGAGTTCGGAGGCGGGTGGGGAGCAAATCAACGCTGGTCTGGCGTGCTGGAAGGAACAATGGGGTGCTGTACATTTTTTGCATCAGACGTACCTACTCGATCTTCGTCGTCCGGCTCGGCTGCTTGAGCGGCTGGTATAAAAAAATCCCCTCTCAATTTTTGGGAGGGGATTTGAGGTTTAGAGGTCGCGCTTGGCTAGATAAAAATCTACTTTTTCGTAGGTTGTGTTAGCGGCACGCTCCTCCATGTCTTTAAGCGTTTTGGGTGGTGGCACGATGACCTTATCACCAGTACGCCAGTTTACGGGCATGGCACAGGCGTTTTTGTCGGAGGTCTGGAGGGCAATGAGGGCGCGTTTGATCTCGTCCATGTTTCGTCCGATGTTGAGGGGGTAGTACATGATGAGCCGGATCAGGCCTTCGGGATCCATAAAGAAGACCGCCCGCACGGCAGCTGTGCTGCTCTCGCCTGGGTGTAGCATCCCGTATTTTTTGGCGACGCTCATATCCAGATCGGCGATGATGGGGAAATCCATATAAACGCCGGTGTTTTCCTTGACGTTATTGACCCAGGCCAGATGTGAATGAATGCTATCAATGGACAAGCCGATGAGCTTGGTTTGGTGTTGGGCAAAGAAATCTTTCTCTTCGGCGAAGGCGGAGAGTTCGGTGGTGCAAACGGGTGTAAAATCGGCCGGATGCGAGAACATAATCACCCAGCTTCCCTGGTTGAACTCGGAAAAGGTCAGCGTCCCCGTTGTCGTCAGGGCAGTAAAGTCTGGAGCGGGTTCCCCGATGCGGGGCATAAAATTTGTTTCCATGGGTTGATTTTGGTGTTGGTAAATTTAAATAGACTGATTAAAGAACAGATGGCCTTTTGTTTATGTTTGGGGGACAATTTGTATTTTTTGTGGTAGGATTATCGGCTGCTGGGTGAGCCTTAGATAGACCTGCGCCGTCAGGACAACATCTTGGTTGCAGTAGTGGGCAATGCGGGACAAATCGTTGTCGTGATAATAGACCTGGGCTACCTGGCTGCCGTCGATGTCGGATTTGCTGGTGGGGAGTCCGAAGATGGCCGCCAGGAGGGCTAGTTGGGTGAAGTTTTTGCGGTCGCCGAACCTCCAGAGTTCCATCGTATCGAGGTGTTGGATTTCCCAGGGTTTTTTGTCGCGGAGTTCGAGGGCTTCGGGTATGGGTATTCCCTGGACGAGCATCCGACGGCCAATGTAGGGGAAGTCGAACTCCTTGCCGTTGTGGGCGATCAGGCGTAGCTTTTTGGGATCAAACTTATGGATGATGTCGGAAAACTCCCGCAAGAGGGCGGCCTCATCGTCATCGGCTATGGACTTGACACGAAGGCATAGATCGCGGTCTTCATCAAAAAAGAAAAAGCCCAGAGAAATCACGATAATCTTTCCAAACTCGGCGAAGATGCCGCCGCGTTCCTCAAAAAGCTCGGCGATGGTTTTTTCGGGTTCTTTTTGTTGCATATATTGGGCTTTATGCGCCCAAAGTTTTTGTAGCTCGGGGGAGAGTTCATCAAACCGAGCTACGGTCGGTACAGTTTCAATATCTAAAACGAGTAGATGTTTCATGGATTTAATTGCGTTGCATTACCTGACCGAAGATAGTTATTTTAGGGAGATGGCCCGATTGTATTGGCAGACCAACAAAAAAAACAAATTCGTCTTACCCATCGCTGATCTGGCGGCACGCTATCAGTTGCGGCCCGGCAAACTGCTGGCCTATGTCTCCCAAAGCGCACAGGCGTATATCAAGGACAGCCGCTGTGCCTTGTGTGGCACGCCGACGCGCTACCTCCAACGCCGAGCCGACTTCTACGACATCATCCGCTCGCAGCGATGGAAAATTTGGCACCAGGACATCCAGCACTTTTGCCCTGACTGTCAGGACATCCACGATCAGCACAGGGCCCAACGACAACAGGTATCCACAGCGTCCAGACAACTCATCAAGCCGATCTTCAAGAGCCGGCAGCACCTCCAACACTACCACGCCCTCCGAGAGCGATACCCGTATGTCTATCCTTCCGTGGCTTTGGCTATCTTTGTCCCGATCGCAACTGCCCGAGCGCACTTCACGCAAGATTGGCACGAAGATTATTTTTATCAAACTGTCATCGAACTGGTCGCCACCCGAGAGGAGACCATGCCCCAACATATCTGTCTGGATCGACAAAACGTTTTTATTGAACCCCTGACGCAACTCTTGACCACCTTAAAACTGACCGTAGAAGAAATTGACTGCTAAACTGCCCATGAGAATTCTTTTTTTGATCCTTTGCCTCTGGTGGAGTGTTGCCGCCCAGGCCCACACCCAGCCCCTACGCGAGCAGCTCTACGGGGCTTATATCCAGAATGACAAGCCCCAGCTGCTCCAACTTGTCCAGCAACTCGAAAGCACCCCTTATACTTTTACCCTAGCCGAAGCCCAATGCCTGCTCCTGACTTATGCCCTCGGGCATAAGGACGAAGCCCTCTTTGAGCAGTTCGTCGAAAAAGCCCAGCAAAACCTCGAAGTCATCCTCAAAAAAGACCCTCAACACGCCCAAGCCCACGCTCTGCTTGCCCAGGTTTATGGATTTCGTATCGCGTACAGCCCCTGGCGGGGAATTTTTTTGGGTAGCCGTAGCAATCGCCATATTGGGCTTTCCATTGCCGCCAACCCCAACGAACCCCTGGGATGGTACCAGCGTGGCAATGCCCGCTTCAACGCTCCGGCGGCTTTTGGGGGCGATAAAGAGCAGGCAGTCAAGGATTTTGAAAAAGCCGTATGGCTCATGGAGCAATCCCGAGACCTAACCCACAACTGGTACTATCTCGATATGCTCGCCTGGCTCGGCATCGCCTACCGCGATACGGGGCAGCCCCAGAAAGCCGTCCAGAC
>DAISIL010000065.1:0-16625 GCA_036822015.1 Bernardetiaceae bacterium
CGCTTTGGAGGGCTTCAAAATCTGGAATGGATTCGGGAAAACTGATTTTGGTAGCGACCACAAATAGATTATTTTCCATCTGTACCTCCAAAACAAGACCGGGCAACCCCTGATAAAACTTAGGGCCATCGCTAATGGGTATCTCTTCGGTGTACCAAACCCTTATCTTTCTGTTCGTTACATAATCACTACCAAAAGCGAGCTTGCAAGGATGCGCCAAGATGGTTTTGGTGGAATCATAAAGTTGCCATTCAAAATCATGAAAGTTATCTTTGATGACAGACTTTATTCGGCGATAAGCCATCTGTCTGTTGTTGAAATCCTTAATGATTAAAGAATTTCGATAACCATTTTTACTGATTCTTAATAGACCTATTTTTGTTTCTATTTCTTTATCAGGAATATCAGGATATGCAGGGACATATTGAGAATACCCTTTGTCGTGCTGCAAAACGTATTGATAACGCTCGTTGGTAGTAGCTATAATTAGTTCAACCTGATGAGCAGGGGCTGTTTTTTTGATATGCTCTTCATTGGCAATACCATACTCTTGATAACTTACCTCAACAACATTTTGCCCGAACAGGCAGCAGGGCAGAGCGATTAGAAATATTAGAACGTAAAGCATGAGTAGAAATCAACAAAAATCAAGCGAAACAATAACTTTTTCTGCTTTAAACTTTCCCCAAAAATGGGGATTGCGCGGCTTAGCCTATTGCGTGATCTTTGTTGAATCATCAATTTACCCCATCGCATGAAAAAGATCATTTTTTTAATTGCTTTTTTCTTAGGGCTTTGGAGCTGCGGAGACAGCGACGACGATACCCCCACGCCTACCCCTGATCCCGAACCTGCGCCGACGGCTGCTTTTTCGTTTAGTCCCGAATCGCCGGAGGCAAATGAAGTGGTGCGTTTCAGTAATGGCTCCCAAAACGCGACAGCTTTTGTTTGGTCATCTGATCCGGCGGGCTTTTCTTCTACTGCCAAAGACCCCGAGCATCGCTTTCCGGCGGCGGGTACGTTCACCATCACGCTCAAGGCGACGGGCCCCGGTGGTGAGGCGACGGTTTCGCGTAGCCTGACCGTGCGGGCGGCTCCTGTCGCGCCTACGGTGGCTTTTGTGTTTGCGCCTGAAAGCCCCGAAGCCGGTGAATCGGTGCAGTTTACGTCCACGACAACGAACGCCGATACCTTCGCCTGGGACTTCGGCGATGGGCAAAACAGCAGCATAGCCAACCCCACGCACACCTACGCCAACGCCGGCACCTATACCGTGCGCCTGACCGTGGGCGGCCCCGGTGGTGAGGCGACAGTTTCGCGTAGCCTGACCGTGCGGGCGGCTCCTGTCGCGCCTACGGTGGCTTTTGTGTTTGCGCCTGAAAGCCCCGAAGCCGGTGAATCGGTGCAGTTTACGTCCACGACAACGAACGCCGATACCTTCGCCTGGGACTTCGGCGATGGGCAAAACAGCAGCATAGCCAACCCCACGCACACCTACGCCAACGCCGGCACCTATACCGTGCGCCTGACCGTGCGCGGCTCCGGTGGTGAGGCGACCGCTGAGCAGTCCCTGACCGTGCGGGCGGCAGCGACGGGCGGCAGCGGTGATGCTTGCCAGGGTGAAAATCCTTGCGACTTACCGCCCTGCTACGTAACCGAAGTTCGGACGACGGCGACCTCATCTGGGGTCAGTTCGCAGGTCAGAAGTGTGTTTGCGTACCAGGTCGTGGCTGGCGTAAAGGTCATTAGCCAGCTCACCAACACCACCGGCACACCCGCCGGCACGATCACGGTCATCTCCGAGTACAGCTACGACGAACGCGCCCGCAACACCCGCATTGTCTCCCGTACCCAAAGTCCATTTTTGCCCCAGGAGATTGTCGTGCGCAACGAGCGCACCTACGACGACTGCCGCTTGATCCGAGAGGACAACTACGACACCGACGGCAACCTGACCGACTACCTCACGCATAGCTACGATGCCGCCGGACGGCGCATTGAGTCCACGAGCTACGACGCAGCCGGAAACTTCACGGGACGAACGACTTTTACTGACTTTGATGCCCGCAACCAGCACCAACTCCAGGAGGCTTTCGGGGCTGATAACGCCTTGATCTCATCGACAAGATTTGTTTATCAAAATTGCCAACCCGCCACGACAACGACCCGTAATGCCAGTGGGGTAATCATTTTTGAACAAACCGGCACTTTTAATGCCCAAGGCTTCCTGGATCGCGCCGTGAGTACACAAACGATCAGTGAAGCAGGCGTTACGATCACGACAAACGCCGAAAGCCTGTACAGCTACCAATGCGACTAGGGTAGCAGTCCGTAACGTTGCGTGAACTGTTCGCGCTCAAAAGGCTTGAGCTTCTCGTAGGGAATGTAAAGCGTATAGTAGTAATAACTGACAGGATCGAAGTACAGCAAGCGCAGGTTTTCAAACAAGCAGTTGATTTGCTCCAACTCCCCGAGTGCTTCGGGGAGTTTTTTGGGGGCAGGGTTTTGGAGGCGCAGCAGTTGCTGGGCCAGGATTACGAGCCGTTGGGCAAACTTGGGGTCATCGGTGGGATAGAGATCGGAAAGTTGGATGGTCGCCCCGGTCTGGAGATCGAAGTTAAGGGAATGTACCTCGGGCTTATGTGCCTCACGATAAATGGAAAAGCTAAGGCTCATCAGGCGGTCGTTGGCGTAGAGGAGGGCGTAGTCGCCTCGGACGGGCGTAAGGGAGGACTGGCTTAGGTCGCGCCATCGGCGGATGCGCCGGGGGATGATCGAATCGTTGAAACGCCCCAGGACGGTATCCGAAGGCAGGGCGGCCAGGACGGGATAGTAGAGCGTATCGAGGCGTTGGGTGGGTGTTTTGTGCCAGCGTTGGTAGTCTTCCAGGACAAAGGGCAGTACCTCCTCGGTAAGCCAAAACTTGAGGGGGTCTTTTCCTTCGGGGGCTGTCCAGCTACCCTCAAAACGAAACTGCTCATCCATCGTACCGACAAAAGCACCCGTCCATTTGTTGCGCTCGCGTCCGATGAACTCCCGCAAATCCCAGGTCTTGGAGCTATCGACGCGGTGGGGACGCAGGGTGAGGTCTTTCCAGATGTGTTCGTAGTAGTAGTTTCCTTTCAAAAACTGACTGCTCTGATAATCTTCTTTGAGGCAAAAGAAAGCTGTCAAATCTCGGTCGCCGTCCATGCCTCCTCGCCAGCGTCCCCAGATGCCATATCGTCGCGTGCGTGCGGCTTGATCGTCCGAAGCTGGATCAGGAGGCGGGGCAAAGGTTTTTTCAAATTTTCCGGTCTGATCGGCCGGGACGAAGAAAGGTGTTTTGAAGGCAATAATGGGTTCGGTTTCTGTCCATTGCCCAATGGCCATGGGGTTGTCCTGGTATTGCAGCACGGTGGCCTGGGATAGGATGGGGTGTTGTAGGAAAAAGCGATACTGCTCGCCTGTCCGCTCCACGGCTACGATGCGCCAGTGTTCTTGATTGAGGCCACGGGTGATTTGGAGCATATACCCCTGCCCGGGCATCATCCGAAAAACAAAAGTGGTGTTGATTTCGGCGTAGGGTTCGACGATCACAAATTCGCCGTTCTCTTGTGGCTGCACGCGCACCCATTCCGAGGGAAACCCCTGTAACAAGGCGACCATATCGGCGGCCTTCTCGGCGCGTTCGGTGGACTGCCCACAGCCTAGGAGCGATAGAAAAGCGCAGCCGTAGAGAAAAAAAAGGGTTTTTGAGGCAAAATCAAGCATTGACTCGAGGTGTGGTTTAACTTTTGTGATCGTTAAAGTAAGCAATCTAGCTAATTTTTTGTTTTTTTGCTAAATATTTCTTTACCTTATCACCCAAACATTTTTGATTCTTGTGCGCATGAGCAGCCCTTTTCGTTCGTTTATAGTCGCTTTGTGGATGTGCGTGGGAGTGGCAATGGTGGCACGAGGGCAAAACGGCTTTCACTACTTGAGGCATTATCAGCATAGCTTTACGCACCTCGATTACAAAAACAACGACCTGATCCAGACCCAAGATGGGGTCTTGTATATCGCTAACCGAAAGGGAATCATTACTTTTGATGGGGCGCATTGGGAGCATATCCTCACTAAGGGATCCGTTTACGTTCTCAAGCAAGACCCGGAGAGAGGGCGTATTTATGTGGGTGGTAAAAGCGATTTTGGCTATCTCAAAGATCAGCTTTCGGGGATACCCCAGTATATTTCGCTGTCCCAGGATCAGTATGTCGGCTATGACTTTGTCCGGCTTGAAGTCCTGGATAATCGTTTGTACGCTTTTGCCGATGAGTTGCTGGTCGCCTTTGATCTGCTGACTAACAGCGTGATCCAAACCTGGCAATCCGAAGCTACCCGTACTTTGACGGGGTTTTTCGTATGTGCGGGCAAGCCTTATTTGGTGTGGGAAAACGAGGGCATCGTTCGTCTGGATGCCGAGCAGGGGCAGTCTCTGGTTGTTAAGTTGCCCGATGCCGAGGACGAGGTGAGTTATTATACGCCTTTGCTGCAAAGCGATGAGGTACTCCTGGGAACCCTCGAAGGAAAGCTGTTTCGCTTTGACGGTCAGACCTTAAAAAAAATTGAAATTGATGAGGCGACTTACGTTGAAAAAAGTCAGCCTATCTCTGCCGTCGATTTGGGAAACAACCTGATTGCATTTGCGACCCTGCGTGGTGGTTGTCTGATGGTTAATATCCAAACGGGAAAGGTCAAAGAAATCATCAACACCCAGTCGGGTCTGCCCGTCAATGAAGTTCTGGCTATTGCAAAAGACAGCCAACAAGGACTTTGGATGCTGCACAGCTACGGCTATACCCGCCTGGATATGCGTTTGCCGTTTCGCAACTTTTCGTATTATCCGGGGCTGGCAGGGCGTATCCTGGATGCCTCCCGCCACAACGGACGTTTTTATGTCGGGACAACCGAAGGTTTGTTTGTTTTGGAGGAAATCAAAAACTATCGGCAGGTGGCTTATGTCGTCCAACAACGCATAGACCCCAACCAAGTCCTCAAAAAGGGAGGGGCTGGCGCCTCCTCCCAACAAGTCGGCAATAGCATCGCCGAAGCCAAAAAAGAGGAACTCTTCAAAGACCCACTCCTGACACTCAAGCCCAACCTACGCATCAATCCCGAAACCGGACAACTCACCGACCCTGCCGAAGAAGAACTCTCCAAAAAAGAGCAACGCCAACTCAAAAAACAAGAACGCCGCCGCCAACGCCTCCTCCAACGCCTCGAAGAGCAGCAAGAGGAAGAAGAAGAAGAAGAAAAGAAGGAGGAAGAAGAAAGCTCACCTACCCCAGAGCAGTCCACCGAAGAGGAACAAGACCCACGGCCCGAATCCGAAACTACCCCAGAGGAGCAGCCCACCCGAGGCAAAAAACAAGGCACAGCCGAATCGAACCGCCTTGAGCTAGATGCCTATAAGTTGCAGGTCAAGCGCGAACTCGAGCTACAATCGGTCAAGTATCTCTATCAGCGGGTGTCCGGCTTGGAGGCCGCCGAGGTGCGTCAGATTGTGCGCCTCAAAGACCAGTTGGTGATCTTGCACCGCGACGGCGTTTTTGCCCTGACCGATGCCCAAAAAGCAGAGAAGATCAGTAGTCGCATCCCGATTGCGGTCTTGCCCGCCCCCATGCCCAATCATCTGCTCATCCAGACGGCGCAGCAAGTGAGCTTGCTGGCCTACCAAAAAAAGCAATGGAAAGAAGTTGCACAAACTGCTGGCTTTCAGGATGAACTCACCGGAGTAGCCACCGATCCACAAGGGCGGATTTGGGCTTTGGGCAAAAACTTCATCCATCTACTCACCCTTGCGGAGGCAGACGAACGCCTGGAAGCGGTCTCTTTTCCGATCAAAAACAACTTCGATGACCCAGCCATACCGATCATACAAAACGATACGCTTTTTGTGCTGCTCTCGGAGGTGGCTTATTTTTTTGATGCGGACAATCAAAAATTCGTCGTCGATACCCTCAATGCCGTAACGACACAAGTGGCCGAAACGGTGCTTAGCCAAAACCAAGAAATCGCCTGGCTCAAGCAAGACCGAAAATGGGATATTCTCGGCAAGCATCCTTACAACGCCGCTAATGCTTTTTTGCTTAACCTGTTGGGACAAACGGATCGCCTACTCACGGATACGGACACGGACTACGTCTGGGTCATTACCCACAACAACCAGTTGTACCGTTTTCACATCAACCATAAGCTCGATCTGAATTATGGGTATCCCTTGCGCATCCATGCCATCCGTAATCCGCTCAACGATACCTTTTTCCCTAACGAAAAAATCTATGTCCCTTATGAAGCCAACAGCATCGACATTGAGTTTCGGCGGGCGGATTATTTGAGCGGTGATCTGATCGACTACCAGTACATTCTCCTGGGCGGCAACCAAAAGAAGACCAACGACTGGTCGGACTGGACCACCAACAACAAATTGTCTTTCTCCGCCCTCGATAACGGCAAATATACTCTCAAAATCAGGGGACGCAATATCTTCGGAGAAATCAGCGAAAGCCCTCCCATCACGTTTCGCATCCGCCCCCCTTACTGGCAGACCTCCTGGTTTTATGCCCTGGAAGCTCTTTTCTTTGCTTTCCTGGTGGGTATTACGGCTTTTTTCAACCGAAAACTAACCCAGGAAACGCGCTGGATCATCATTTTGCGACAAACCCTAACCATCCTGACGCTCATCATGTGTATGGAGTTCCTCAAAGTTGTCCTGGAGTCATGGGTCAATATCAGCGGGTCGCCGGTCGTGGATTTTGGGATGGAGGTACTTTTTGCCTTAATGATCTTTCCGGTGGAGCGTCTTTTGGCGCATTATGTGTTCGGTAACGACCCTTCGGCACTACCCGTCAAATCCTGACAAAGGGAACTTTTTATGTGAGAAAATGATTATTGTTAGATTTTAGTTGGTGCATTCACAAAAAAATACTAACTTTGAGTCAAACAAATACATTTTCGTTTTTGTTGAAACGCGCTCAAAGTATGTTAAACAGAATAAAAAGCCGAGTGATCCTTTACGCCGACGACGATCCCGAAGATCGAATGCTGGCCCAGGATGCCTTTGAAGATAGCCGCATCAAAGGGGAGCTGCGATTTGTCAATGATGGCGAGGAGTTGTTGGCTTACTTGCACCGCAAGCCTCCTTTTGTGAATCCAAGAGAGTTCCCGCTACCCCAGTTGATTTTGTTAGACCTCAACATGCCCCGAAAAGACGGACGAGAGGTACTCAAAGAAATCAAAACACACCAAAACCTGCGACACATTCCCATCATTATCCTGACCACCTCAAGGGCCGAAGAAGACATCGCCCGTACCTACGGACTGGGCGGCAACTCCTTTATCACTAAGCCCGTTACTTACGATGGACTGGTTACGATCATGAAAACCCTTGCCCACTACTGGCTTGATATGGTAGAACCGCCGCCGATGGCTTGAAGAATAGATAAAAAGTTGCGCCCAAATGCCAGGACATCCAAAGAGTAATCAACGATTTGCTTTTTTGGTGGGTTGGTCGCTTGTTGTAAGAGTAGATCAGCCAGGGATGAGGCATTCTTGGGATCGAAAAATGTAGCATTAGCCGGACGCTGTTCCCGATGAACAGCCAGATTGGACAAAATCAAATGCTGATTCATTGCTTTTGCATCCTCTACCACCGTACTCCACCCCTCAAACAACGACGGCTGAACCACCGCCCTGGCCTCCGACATCAATTTGAGTTGCTCCCCACGATCCAAAAAACCCAAGAAGCGCACCCATTCCTCTAGGCCCTGCTCCCGTACGTAAGCCAGCAGCCCAGGCACGTAATCTGGCTTGCGCCGATCCTCCATCTTACCCGAAAAAGCTACCTGAATGCGGCCTTCGCCCCGTGCCTTGAGCGCGGCAAGGGCTTCGAGAATCACGCGCTGGTTTTTGTGTTGCCAAAACTGATTGGGCGCAAAAAAATAACCTGGCTCAAGACCATGCTTGGCGCGTAGGGCAGCACCGTCCAGGTGTGCGTAGGGCGGATGCGAAACAGCAAAGTTGAGAACAAAACTACGGACGGTGCTGGTCGGGAAGAGCGTCTGGAAGTCCTTTTGGGCATCACGGCTACTAAAAATCACAAATTTTTCTTGTGTGGCAATGCGCTGATGTGTGGCGTACCGAAACTTGATTTCTTCCTCCGAAAAAAAATGGGGCAAATGGACTTCTTGGAAATCAGGAATCCAAAAAATGGGGTATCTCGGGGACAAAACTTCGTAAAAATAGCCCTTTGGATTAGGGAAACAGACCTCGGAGGCTTTGTGTGGGTTGTGTTCGGGCAGGAGCAGCTTTTGGTTGAAGCGGTAGCTGATTTTGTTGAGGAGGCGAAGCGGATGCCGCCAGGAAAGTGGCCGCGTCGCCTGCTCAAATTGCAGATACGGATAAGCAGTTTCGCGCTGGGCAATCTCGAAATCGGCGGGATCTTCGGCATAGAGGATGAGCCGGGGGCACTCGGGGTCGGGGAGTGCGCCCAGGGCCTTGATAAGGTTGAGGAGGTAGTAGCTTCCACCAATCCAGGCTTCGGCATACGAAAAAATCAATCCGACGCTGGGTCGTCTGTCGTGTGTAGCCATTCGACGTACTGTTTAAGTCCTTGATGAATGCTCATTTGTGGGTGAAAGCCAAGACTTTGTGCCAGCGAAATATCGGCACACCAGTTGTTGGGATCGCCTACTTTTACCTCACCCGAAAACCGATAAGCAATCTTGGGATCAAGATGCGCAAAAAAAATGGAGACGGCCTCCCGTATGCGCGTCTCTTTTCCGCTACCGGCATTGATGACCTCTCCCGCAAATTCGGCTTGCTGCCCAACGACATCCACCAACCGGAGCAAGTCCTGAATGGCAATAAAATCCCGTGATTCTTCGCCTGTCCCGAAGAGTTCGACGGTAGCTTTAGTTTTCGATTTTTGGTATAAGTCCCAGAAGAGTTGCTTGCGCAGGCGCGTACCATAAGCCGAAAAGACACGGATGCTACAAGTATGCAAGCCAAAAAAAGTATGGTACTCTTTGAGTAGGTATTCGCTTTGCAGTTTGTGGAAACCGTAGGGTGAAAGCGGCCGGGTGGGAGCATTTTCGCGGATGGGTAGTTGGCGTGGATTGCCATAAACGGCGGCACTCGAAAAGTTGATGAGGCGACAGCGGGGATTGTGCTGCCGTATGGCCACGAGTATCTTGTGTACATTCAGGACGTTCAGCGTATAATCGGTATCGGGGTGAGCAAAGGAAAAGCCCACATGCGCCGAGCCGGAGGCGTTGATGCACCAATCGTAGCTGTGGTTGGCAAAGAGTGCCGCAAAATCGGTGTGCGGGTGATACAAGCGCGTGTAATGGGGGCGATCCCCGCGCTCAACGATGTCGGCTGCCTGCACCTGATGCCCCTGCCCCCGAAAAAAATCCACGCAGTGGCTACCAATAAAACCTTCCGAACCGATCACCAGGATTTGCATTGTGTGATGTCAGATAGTAAAAGAAAACGTGCTTCCCTCCCCGATTTGGGATTGGATGTGGAGTTGGCTGCCTTGCTGGTCAAGCATCTGGACGATGAGTGCCAGCCCGATGCCTGTTCCTCGTTCCCCAAAACGATCGGTTTGTCCTGCCGTTGTGAAGAGTTCGAGGATTTGTTGTTGTTTTTCTTTGGGGATGCCGGGGCCGTTGTCGGTTACGGCGAAGGTATATCCTTTTTGTTCGTTGCCCGAGACGCGGACACGGACTTGAATATGGGGCTTATCGTTGTATTTGATGGCGTTGGAGATCAGGTTGATGAGGATGTGTTCGAGGGCAGTTTTGTTGGATAGGACTTGCTCTACCTCAAAATCAAACTCGAGGATCAGATCGGGGCTGCCACCGAAGAGGACGTGCAGTTCTTGGGCAAACTCAAGGAGTGGGATATGGGTTTTTTCTTCTTGGAGAGCGGCATCCAATCGGCTGTATTGGAGGAGTTTATCGGTAAGGTCTTTGAGTTTGTCGGCAGATTTTTGGATGAACTTGAGCATTCGCTCGGATTCTGGATCGAGTTTGTTTTGGGGCTGCTCGGCGATGAGCCGGCTTAGTCCGGCGATGTTTTGGAGGGGTGATTTGATGTCGTGGGCGATCTTGAAGGCAAACTGCTCGAGGGCTTTGTTTTTTTGGCGCAGCCTTTTTTCTTTCCGTTGGAGTTCCATGAGGCGCATGACCTGCTGGGCTAGGTGTTCGAGGGCTTTGATCTGGTCGGGTTTGAGTTGGTTGGGTTGGTTGTCGATCACGCAAAGTGTCCCGATGGGTAGTCCGTCGTGGGAGCGCAGCGGCACACCGGCATAAAAGATCACGTATGGATCACCCGTAACGAGGGGGTTATCGTGGAAACGCTCGTCTGCTCGGGCATCGGGGACGATGAGCGGCCCCTGGTCGTTGTCCTGGATGGCATGGGCACAGAAGGCATAGGAGCGCGGTGTTTGACGGACATCTAGTCCGTGATGCGACTTAAACCATTGGCGGTCTGTATCAACGAGGGTAACCAGGGAGATGGGTACCTGGCAGATTTGTGCAGCAATAGCCGTTAGGTTATCGTAGTCCTCCTCCTCGAGGGTATCCAGGATGTCATAAGACCGAAGAGCCTGGATGCGTTTGTTTTCTTGTGCGTGGTCCTGGGGTAAGATCATTCAAACAAAATAACAGAACATTCTCCGAAAAAAAAATTATCCTCTCCCAAATTTTGTTTTTCACACAAAAATCAAGTTCTTGTTTTGTCAATGTTACAAACCATCCCAAACTCGTTCTTTTATGCGTCTAAAAACCCTAAGTTTTTTGTCCCTGATGCTTCTATTAGTGAGCATGGCACATGGACAGACTACCGCCGAACTCAAAGCCCTTCCGGTAGCCAAACTCACTCCCGAGCTTTACGTACAGATTGTTGATTTACCGGATACCCCTCCGACGGCCTATGTAGCTGACATTAGCCCGCTTAGGCTAGCCGATCAGGCAGCAGCCGAGCGTTTTTTTGCGCACTTCGACGACAAAACCCGTGTTGTTTTTACGGTTTTCTTTGCGCAGCAACTCGTCAAAATCGACCTCCAATCGCCCGAGGGGCAGCCCTGGACAGCCCAGCAGTGGGCCATGTACTTCAAAAACAAAATCGTTGCTCAACGCCAGGCTATCGGCGAAGTTGATTTCAGAGAACAATAAACCCAACCATGAAAAAACAGTTACTCCTTCGATTGCTCTACGCCCTGTTGAGTGTAGGCTTACTTACGCATTTCTCTTATGGGCAGTCGGCTACCTGCGCCGGAGCTACGGGCCTTTGTGCTGGAGCAAATGTTACATTTCCGGCCAGTACGACAGGCGCACCTCCAGCCGAAGCTGGCCCCGATTATGGCTGCTTGGGAAGCCAGCCAAGACCCTCCTGGTTCTTTATGCAGATCGGCACACCCGGAACGATTGATCTGCTCCTGACCAACTCCTCCAACATCGACATCGACTTTGCCGTCTGGGGTCCCTTCCCGCCTGGCACAGATCCTACGGCTGCCTGTGGGTTGCTCAACACCCCTCCGGCTGATTGCAGCTTTGCCGCTGCGGCCACCGAAAACGTCAATATCACCGGTACGCAAGCAGGCGAAATCTTTATCCTGATGATTACCAACTTCAACGGCGGGGCCACCGACATCGTCGTTACCCAAACGGGTGGGACGGGTGCTTTGAGCTGCAATGTCTTGCAGCCGCCCAACACCCTTTTCGTTGATCTGACGGCTACGGGCAACAACGACGGTACGAGCTGGGACAACGCCTTTGTTGATTTTCAGGATGCCCTCACGGCGGCGGCTTCAGGAACGCTGATCGTTGTGGCCGATGGCACGTACAAACCCCGTATTCCTTTCGATATTAACGGTGGGGGCAGCAATGCTATCCGCAAATCTACTTTTGTGATCCCCGATAATGTCCGCATCATTGGTGGCTTCGCCGGCGGCGAGATCATCAACCAGGCCAGCATTGATGCCCGTGATGTGATCCTGAACGAAACCATCCTCTCGGGAGAGATTGGCGCACCAGGGGCAGCCGATAACGCCTATCACGTCGTGTATAGCCGAGGCAATAGCTCGCTCCTCGATGGCTTCACGATCCGCGATGGTAACGCCAACGGCACGGGCGAAGATGCGCACGGGGCCGGCTGGTACAACGACGGACGCGGGCTGGGCATCAACTCCAACCCTCGGTTGTCTAAGGTCTCCTTCAAACAAAACACGGCAACAGGGCTAGGCGGTGCATTCTACAACAACGCCACCGGCATTGGGTCCGCGAACCCCCGCTTTGAGCAGACCAACTTTTGGTCGAACAACGCCAACCGTGGGGGTGCTTTCTATACCGATGGCAGTACCAACAGCACGTTCATCAACTGTGGTTTTGCCCAAAACAACGCCGCCGAAGGAGGGGCCCTGGCCGCTAACGATGTAGCCACTACCCTGACCGTCCAGAACAGCATCTTTTGGGGCAATACGGCTTCCGTGGCCGGGGCGCATTTCTTTGGACTCAACACGACGATCAATTATGCGTTTTCGATGGCCCAGGGCGGCATCACGGGTACGGGCTTGAGCCATACCGGCACGACTAATAACGCCAACGAAGTCAGTGAAACCAGCAACCCCTTCCTCAACCCTTCCCTGGGCGATCTGCGTTTGCGCTGCAACTCAACGGCCATTGATGCCGGCGGAAACTTCCTTCCCGCTACCGCGATCACGGAGATACGCGGGCAGGAGCGTATCAAGCAGGGCAGCATCGACCTGGGCGCTTTTGAGATGACGCTCAGCAATCCCGAGGTAGTCCTGACCCTCACCGAAAACTCCGGCAACACGCCCAACGACGGCAACATCTGCCGAGGCGATCAGGTAACGCTATCAGCTACCAGCACGTCGGTTGCACCCACGACGGTCTCCCTGGGCGATGAGCAGGTGTCGGCTGCCCTCCCGATTGGCTTTGCTTTTGATTTCTTCGGCAATACCTACAACGACTTCTATATCAGCTCCAACGGTTTTATCACCTTCTCGACCGCCAACGGCGGTGCCGGTTGCTGCTCGGGGCAAAACCTGCCCAGCACGGCTACGCCCAACAATCTCATCGCCTTTGCCTGGGAAGACCTCGACCCCGGGAACGGTGGACAGCCGGCGATCAACTTGATCCGATACAAAACCATCGGTGTAGCCCCCAACCGACGGATGGTCATGGAGTTCTTCAACGTCGATCACTTCCCCTCCGGCAACCGCGTAACGGCACAAGTCATGCTCTACGAAGGCAGCAACCGCATCGAAATCCACACAACGGACATGCCCAGTGACGGCGGCAACCACACGATGGGCATCGAAAACAGCAACGGAACCGTAGCCTTTACTGTCCCGGGCCGCAACCGCCAAAACTGGAGTGCCTTCAATGACTTTGTCTCCTTCACGCCCACGGCACCCAACACCTACACCATCGACCAGACCGGCACTTTTGCGCCGATCACGATGGAGGCTTCGCCTGTGGTAAGTTATCTTTGGGATCGAGATGCCAACGGCTCCTTCGGTGATTTTGTCGGGGCTACGATCACGCCCTCCCCCAACGCCAACACCCAATACGACCTCCTGGCCGTGGATGTCAATGGCTGTGCGGCTACGCTATCTAGCACGGTGAACGTTTCGGGTCCGACCGTTTCTATTTCGGCTACTAGCCTCAACATCAACGTAGGGACTAGCACGACGCTTTCAGCCACGGGAACGGGAACGAGCTACATCTGGACAACCGGTGCCACGGGAACAAGCATCACCGTCTCCCCCAATCAGACCCAAACTTACGGGGTCATTGCTTCGGATATGACCGGCTGTACGGCCGAGGCCAGCGTAACGGTATCGGTCTCGGGGACGATCCCGAACCCACCCGGAGCCGTGATTCGGGTCATTGCCCCGCGCAACCTCGTAGCTACGGGCATGAACACCTACACCATCGAGCTAGATTGGACAGACCTGGCCACCAACGAGATCGCCTACTGGATTTATCGCGCTCCCGTCGAGACGCGCATCTTTGAGAAGATCGACGAGATCGGGCCAGGCACAGGGCGGATGTTTTATTATGATTCGATCAACCTGGAGGTCGATCGTCGCTATGCTTACATGGTCTTGGCCATGGGCTTGTACGACTACGCCGCCTCCAACGTGGACATCGGTGCTACCTACCCCAACATGCCGAGCGTCGTAGCAACGACTACGGGTTGTGCCGGCGGGCAGGCGAGCATCACCGTCGCGGGCGATCACAAAAGCAGACGCTACCGTTGGTATGCCGATTCGGTGGGCGGAGAGGCGATCAAAGATCCGCTATCTGGTGGGGTAATTCCTTATGATTCAGCCGTTTATTTGCCTACGCAACGCACGCCGGGTACATATACCTACTACGTGGCGGCTTTGGGTGTCAAGCATGAGAGCAAACCCCGCCTGCCGATCACGGTTACCTTTGATCCTCTACCTCGGGCAGAGATATTGGATTCGTTGAGTAGCCTGGTGAGTTGTGTATCAACGGCTACTTTGACGGCGGCCCAGGTCGATGGGGCAACGTATGCCTGGTCAGTCAATGATGGTATTCCCGTAGGTACGGGGCGCGTGATTACGGTAGAGCAAGGCGGCGAGTATCGTGTGGTGGTCAGAAAAAACGGCTGCGTGAATGTCTCGGAGGATAAGCGCGTTCGCCTTAACTTTACACCTGCTGTCCGTCTGAGTACCCCTGATAACCTTAGCTTTTGCGGTCGCGGGATGATAGCCGTCCTCAGCCCTGAAAATGCCATTTATGGCTGGACACGAGACGGTAACAACCTCGGAGTTACCGAGCCGGTGATTGAAGTTACGCAGTCAGGTGTTTATCAGGCCATCGTAACGGAACGTGGTTGTGTGGGGCGTTCGGTGCCGGTGCGCGTCGAGATCGATAACCCCAGCCCGGGTATCACGGCTACCTTGACGGCCGACAACAACGCACTCTGCCCCGATGAGCGTTCCTTACTCACGGCTACGGCCATCAGCGGGGCCAGCTATCAGTGGCTCCGCGATGGCGTACCTTTTGTGCGTTCGGAGCGCAACAACCTCACTGTCAGTGCGCCTGGGCGTTACGAGGTCATCGCCACATTGCCCGGTGCCTGCAATAGCCAGGTCAGCAGTGCCGCCCTCACCATCACGACGCTACCCGCCCCGGCGGCACGCCTGCTACGCGAAGGAGAGGCACTGGTCATAGAGGTTTTGGGTAGCGAAACACCCACCGAAATCCGTTGGTTTTACGAAGGCGAACCCGTCCCCGAATATACAAACCAGACGCGCATCACCCCTAGCCTGCCCGATCAAAAAGGTACGTATTGGGCTTTTGTTACCTATGCCGGTGGCTGCCAGACCAACACGAACTCCTTCCGCTTCTTCCCGCAAAACAACCCCCAATTCCCGACGGGGCTAGAAGAAGACGACAAAGACCTGATCCTCTATCCCAACCCTAACAACGGACGATTCAACATCCGTCTGCTGGGCAAATGGACAGGGGCTATGTCTTTGCGCCTAACCGATAACCTTGGACGGACGATCTACCAAAACGACATCCCCGACATCACAGGACAGCAAAGCATCCTGATGAGCATCAGCGCACTTGCTTCGGGTACGTATTTCTTGCAGATCGAGAACGAAGGCGCATTGCATATCCAAAAAGTAGTGAAGCAGCCCTAAAAGCTGAAATAATCAATTTCCCCTGCATCCTCAGCGGTGTTGGGGAAATTGTTTTTTAAGTACAAGAGCCTAGATTTAGAACATTAGCCCGCCTTTTGTCAATCGTTCGTTGTCATTCGTTAAAACGGTCTTACTCCACGTCTTCCTAACCAGGTTGCAATTCTTGACATAAAACTCGGGTATTTTGTGAAAACACCTTTAGTGGTTGGGTTTTTAAAACCTATTTCAACTATAAAGTCTGTCGGCAAAGTTGTATGAATAAAAGGTTTAAAATCAGGTCGCTTTTTAAAGTCCCAAAACCTTGTCTGCATACCGCCCAAATTGTAAATAATTAAGTTCAAGTCTCTGTATTCTGCATTTTTTGGAAGCTGGTTAATGTACCACATTGAGTTTGCATAGTCACCAAGATATGGGAAACTCCCTAAAAGTGAACCAAAGAAATGAAACCCTGCATTTTTGTTGTCTTTAAATGCGTCTAAAATCTGTAAACGTGAATTTAGATTGATTTGAAAGCCATTTTCTTGAAAACGAAAAACAGGATTTTTGTCGGCATAGTCAAATGTAAATTGTCCGTATGTTGGAAAAATATTTATTTGTCTTTCCGTATTGCCATTACTTTAACATCAGCACTTTTGCCCGCATTACATATAGCCATTGTTGAGCAATCATACTTCTTTTTCGTCCGTCTGTCAGCGTTGGGCAGACACACTCTTTGCCAAGTTTTGGCTTGCGGGCCGGCTGGTGCGGCTTGGCAATGTGTGTGACTGTTGCGTTGGCTACAAACTGTTTCCATATTTCTCTAACCATTTGATTGATTCTTTGTAATCTGGATAATAGGCTCTTAATAGCGTCCAAAACTTATGTGTGTGGCTCATTACTACCGTATGCA
>DAISIL010000066.1:0-16490 GCA_036822015.1 Bernardetiaceae bacterium
TACATTTGCCCTTCTTTATCAGGCAGTTGTCCGGTACCGATACCGGAGGCCTCATTGACCAGTAGGGGCGGCTGTATCTCTTGGTAGCCTGCTTCGCTGGCTTGATCCAGAAAAAAGGCAATGAGTGCGCGTTGGAGCTTGGCCCCGCGTCCCTTATAGACAGGAAATCCGGCACCGGATATTTTGTTACCGAGTTCAAAGTCGATCAGATCAAATTTTTCGATGAGTTCCCAATGTGGCGCGGGGGCAGGGGCAGGCTCGGGCATCGAGAAGATGACTTCGTTTTCTTGCTCACCTTTGCCGGCTTTTACGCTGGGGTGGGGTACGTTGGGGAGTTCGTAGAGTAGTTTTTGTAATTTATCTTCGATATTTTGCAAGGTCTCACTACCTGCTTTGAGATCTGCTTTGAGTTCGGCGGTCTGGGCTTTGGCGGCTTGCGCAGCATCTGACTGCCCTTCCTTGATCCATTGCCCGATTTGTTTGGCGAGTTGCCTAGCTTGGGCCTGCTGCTCGTTGAGTTGATGTTGGGTTTGGCGACGCTCCTCGTCGAGTTGTAAGATGTCTCGAACCAGCTGGGGGGCTTGTGTGAAGTGGCGGCGGGCCAGTCCTTCGAGAACCTGATTGGTTTCTTGTCGTAAGCGGGAAATCTCGAGCATGGAATCGTTTTTTTTTGCGCAAAAGTACAGATTTTTGTGGGAGAAAAAAGGCTTTGGTCGCCCTAAGGGTTTAAAAATGCTGTAATATCTGTATCTTTGTCTAGTCAAAATCTTTCTTTGTAGGTATGGCATCTGCCCAAAAAAACTTGAGTACCCACACATCCAAAAATCTAATCACGCTCACAGATAAGACCATAGCCGTTGTGGTTTCGGAATGGAACGAAGCGATCACAGAAGCCCTTTTTGCGGGCGCACGCACGTGCCTACTCGAGCATGGGCTGCCCCCCGAACGCCTACTGCGCCGTGATGTGCCGGGGAGTTTTGAGTTACCGCTGGCCTGCCAGTGGATGGCCCAACGCCCAGGCGTAGATGCCGTCATTGCCCTGGGCTGTATCATCGAAGGGGAGACGAGGCACTTCGATTTTATTGCGCAAGCCGTCGCTACTGGTCTTACCGAAGTCGGGCTGCGTACCAACAAACCCGTTGTCTTTGGGGTACTTACGCCTGCTACACAGGAGCAGGCACAAGAGCGAGCTGGCGGCCGGCACGGCAACAAAGGCGAAGAAGCTGCGATTACGGCGATCAAGATGTTGGGTTTTGAGGGGCGTTAAAATTCTTTTTTCATACTTTTTCAAGGTTTTTTCATGTGGCTACGCATTGCTGATTTTATCCTGCGTTTTCGTTTGTTCTTGCTCGTTGGCTTGTTTTTGATGACGGCCTTGATGGGCTACTTTGGGCAGCGGGCCCAGATGAGCTATGAGTTTATTCGGGCCGTCCCTGAAAGCGACCCCGAAATGCAGTATTTTCGGCAGTTTCAGTCCAACTTTGGCATCGACGACAACTTTTTTGCTCTCGGTATCGAAGACCCCCGCCTCTATGAGTTGTCCAATTTTTTGGCTTTCCAAAATCTTGCGCAACAAATTGAAGCCCTTGAAGGCGTGGGGCAGATGCTGGCCTTACCTACCCTACCCTACCTGACCACAAGCAAGCAAAAAAACGGCTTCACCTCTTACCCGCTCTTCAAGGAAGCCCCTCAAAGTCAAGCTGAACTGGATAGCTTACTCGCTCTTTTTCGGCAAATTACCTTTTACGAAGGACAGTTGTTTAATGCCCAAAGTGGTGCCACGATGGCCGTAGCCGCCATTGAGGAGGCTACCTTAAATAGCCAAAAACGCACCGCCCTAGTCCAAACGATTGAAAGCTACGGCATGGCTTTTAGCAAAGAAACAGGCATTGAAATACACTACGCTGGGTTGCCTTATGTCCGCACCAAATCGACGACAAAAGTAAAAGCAGAACTGAACGTTTTTTTGGCTGGCTCTGTGCTTATTACGGCACTCGTCTTGTTCTTTTTCTTTCGGTCTTTTGCGCCGGTTTTTTATCCGCTACTCGTGATCGGGATGGTTGTGGTCTGGACACTCGGCACGATTGGTATTTTGGGGTTCAAGATCAGTATGCTCACCGGGCTACTCCCCTCCATTTTGGTCGTGATCGGTATCCCGAACTGTGTCTATCTGATGAACAAATACCATCAAGAGTACAAAAAAAGCCTCGATCAGCGGGAGGCGCTCCGCCAAATGATACGCCGCATTGGGGCCGTTACGCTCATCACCAACGCCACCACCGCAACGGGCTTTTTGGTACTGGTTTCTACCCGCATCCCAGCCTTGCAGGAGTTTGGTGTGGTGGCTGGTATCAATATCTTTCATACATTTTTGATTAGCATCATTTTCATTCCGGCAGTATTCTCCTATTTGCCTCCCCCCCGAGATCGACAAATCAAACATCTGCGGCTGCCAGCCGTCCAAAAACTCCTACAAGGTTTTTACTTTCTGATAAGTCATCGTTCAGCCTGGGTATATGGTGTAACCCTACTGGTAGTCATCGCCTCGGGCGTAGGTTTGAGCCGGCTGCGTCCGCTTTCGTTTATGGTCGATGACTTGCCGGAGAACAGCCGCGTTGTCGAAGACTTAGCATTTTTTGAAAGAAACTTTCGCGGCGTAATGCCCCTCGAGATTGTCGTTGATTTGGGTAAGCCGCAAGCACATCGTTTGCTTCGCAAGATCAAGCAGGTAGAGGCTCTGGAGGATGCCATCAGCGAGAAGGACTACCTTTCGCCTTCACTTTCCCTGACCCGATTTTACAAGGCCATTCAGCAGGCCCGCTACAATTATGCCTCCCCAGATTATTTTATGTTGCCCAAAAAGCAACCCGAACACCAAGCCCTTGTGGCTGGCTACGAACGCGCCCTCAAAGACGGCGAAAAAAGCGTCCAACTCCTGGAGAGCTTCATCGACTCGACGCGGCAATACCTTAGGCTTTCCTACAAGATCGCCGATGTAGGCTCGGAACGCCTCCAAGAAATCATCGACGAGGAACTCAACCCCTTGATTCAGGAGCAACTCGCCGCTGATAGCACCATGTCTGCCCACGTTACTGGCACGACGCGGCTCTTCATCCAGGGCAATCAGTACCTCATCGCAAGCCTCGGCACAAGCCTGCTACTGGCCTGCCTGATTGTAGCCCTGATTATGGGTATGCTGTTTCGGAACCTTCGTATGGTCGTTATTTCTTTGATTCCCAACTTGATCCCACTCATCGCCACGGCTGGTTTGATGGGCTACTTTGGTGTGCCGCTCAAGCCCAGCACGGCACTCATTTTTAGTATTGCCTTCGGGATTTCGGTCGATGATTCGATTCACTTCCTGGCAAAGTTTCGGCAAGAGATGCTCATCAATGGCTTCAACCGCAAGCGTGCCATCGCCATCAGCCTCAAAGAAACCGGCACAAGCATGATTTACACCTCTATCATCCTCTTTGCTGGCTTTGTGGTCTTTATCGCCTCGGACTTTGGCGGGACAGTTGCCCTGGGCTGGCTCACCTCTACAACGCTCCTGCTGGCCATGTTCACGAACCTGATCCTGCTGCCCATCTTGCTACGTACCTTTGGGATTGGCAAAAACTTACAAAAAGCGAAAGCAAAAACTGACAAGAAAGAGGAAAGCGTAGCTGCAAGCCGTGGATAAGCACACACCAACCAATAATTTATGCGCCCATCAGACCAAATCATGGCTTACAGTAAGTTGTACGCAAAAGCCCTAACAGGATTAAAAGGCGTAGGTATTATTGCAATCCGCGCATCAAACACCAACAAAAACTTATCTTTATTCACATCCTCAAATGCGCCGGCAGCAGTATCACTCGCGCTCTAAACGCCATGGAGGATACTCATCATTGTTGCTCCCCAAAAATTGGCAAACACGCCAAAGCCTTTGAAGTCAAGTTTTTATTGGGTGAAGACCTATGGGAGGACTATTTTTCTTTTGCCTTTGTGCGTAATCCCTTCGATTTAATGGTTTCGTCTTATCATTGGTGGCTACAAAAAGCTCCTCATCTAAAACACCACCAAGCTAATGCAAAAAAAGTTGCGGCTATGGGAGATTTTGATAGGTTCATGTGCTCTCGCTTTGGTCGGCATATGATTAACGAACGTTACGGAACGTTATACGATTGGCTCGCCGAAGGCGAACGCTGCATTGTGGATTATGTCGGTAAAATGGAAACTCTCCAAGCAGACTTTCAAGAGATTTGTCGCCTCAACCACTTACCCGAAGTATCCTTACCCCACGAAAACCGCACTCAAAGAACCCATTACCAGTCTTACTACACCCCTGCCACCCGCCAGATCGTAGAAAATCGTTTTGCCAAAACGCTTGATCGCTATGACTATGCTTTTTAATCTTTCCCCGTACTCAAATGCTGCAAGGCCTTTCCCACGCGGCTCGTAATGCGGGCATCACGGGTATTGGCTTCGATGATCTGCATCAGTACCGCCCGTTCATCGACAGCCCTTAGCTGATCTTCGGTCCGGATGCCCTGGCGTTGGGCCACCACCGAAAGCGCGTCCGCAAACAAACGCGATGCACCCCCAACACCTTGATTAACAGACATATCTACCAGTGCCGTGATGCCTGCCGGAGAACAAATAAACAACGAGGTCGCCGCCCTAATGACCGTCCCGCCAGACAAACTGACGTTGATCTGACGGCTCAAAGCCGGGTTGGCGTACTCGTAAGCCGCCAGCAACACTTGTAACTTCGCAATTTCGGGGTCATATCCGGCACGGATGAAGGCCGCCGTCAGGAGTTTATTTTCGCCGATATGCCGCTCGGCATCGTCGCCGTAGTACATACGCCCACCTGCCTGGGCATCTATCACGACGATACGTTGGTTACTGAAACGATTATTTCGAAAATTGTACTCAACATCAATCCCAAATCGCCCAAAGCAGTCGTTGAACAAAAAGGGATGGCGATATTTGATAAGTGCCAGTAGTGTGTGCAAGGAACGTCCACCGCCCGCAAACTGCACAAAGCCAAAAGAAAACAAAGCCCGATCCCAGCTATTGATCGCATCAAAATTTCCTTCGTTCGCCGAAACAAAAGCCAGCACCTCGGCCATAGAGCCACGCATACCTATCGACTCAAAATAGCTCTTCGGGATGGGGAAAACCTGCGTTCCGGCATACGAGACCCCCAAGGGATTTTCGGCAAAACTGCTCTTGACAAAATTACGCAAACTCACTTTTTGTACCTGGTTGCGGTAGTCCTTAAACTGGATCGTGTAGGTTGCCTGATCGCGGAGCATCAAAAAAGTGGCATCCTCGGGGGCAACCAAATTGCTTCGATACGACGAGCTAGCCAACATCGGACGACCCGACCCGCGTCCCACCGCCCGAGACCACCACGACGTATCGTACCGCTGCTGAAACTTACCAATGCCCACGCTCACCGCCGCCGGAGAGACCACTGCTCCCACCAAACCCCAGACTTTGAGTGCCTCATAGACATTGCCCATATCCCTCGGGTTATTTTGTCCGCCGCTCCCCACCGACCCAAGCAGACCACTCCCCAACACGTGCATCCCGCTACTGGACGCTACATGCAAGGTGGCCCGCTGATGTGCCAAGATGGAGCGCAACGCATGATCCGAGGGGCGCGAAACGGAGGAGTATGTCTGTCCGCCAGGAAGCTCAATATCAACAGCCGCAGGGGGAGTAGGACGCACCACCGGACGCTCAACCGTCGGGCGAACGACCGTAACCCTTCCTTCCGAGCAGGGGATGATAAGCTGCTGCCCTAAGCTCAAAGCGTTGCTTGTCAAGTTGTTTGCCCGTCGTATCTCCTCCACCGAAACACCCTGATCCCGCGAAATCTTCCACAGCGAGTCTCCGCTCTGGACGGTATAGCTTGTAGATGAAGTAGCAACGGATGCCGACGGTGATGCTACCGCAGCCGTATCGCTACTGCTCGCCTTGCCCGGTATCAGCAGTCGCTGCCCCAAGCTCAAGGCGTTGCTTGTCAGGTTGTTTGCCCGTCGTATCTCCTCCACCGAAACACCTTGTGCTTGTGCAATCCTCCAGAGTGAATCTCCACTTTGTACGGTGTATATCATGGTCTGCTATTTGCTTTTGAGCAAGATAAAATATTTTGTGGAAAAGTTAGTGAAGTTGTGCCAAAAAATGTCGCACCGATACAGCGGAGACCTCCATAGGCAAGAGCCAGGTGCGCCCATCGTGTAGCCTAAGAAGCAAACGCTCCTGCCCCTGCCATCCGTAAAAAGCTAACAGTAAAGCCCCGAGACTCACGCCAATTCCCCACCAGAGCGGCAGCCAGTGGGTAGTCGTCAGGATGAGCGCGAAAGGAGCCACAATCCCCCCCACGATAAGCGGCAACCAGAAACGCTGGTGTACCGGCAGGAGAGCGGCAATCTGGCTACGGGCAAAACGCTGTTCCCTGGCTCGGGTGCGCGTCCAGACCAAAAAAGCGGTCGTTAAGTATAGCTGACTTTCAGCACTTAAATCAAGGCTAGCCAGGATGGTTTCTTCGGTCTTGACCCAGGGAAAAAAATAGGTATAGCCGCGCCAAAGTACGGGCGGGGCGGCGGCCGTGTAGCTGTACTGCCAACGCTTAGGCATCCTCGGCATATACGCCCATATTTGAAAACTTATCGACGCGCTGCCGAATGCGCTCCTCGGGGGAGAGTGCCTCTAGCTTGGCGGCCTCCTCGAGGATGTACGTCTTGAGCGTGCGGCTCATGGTTTCGTAGTCGCGGTGGGCCCCGCCCAGGGGTTCGTCGATGATGCCGTCGATGAGGCCCTCCTCGAGCATATCTTGTGCCGTCAGGCGTAATGCTTCGGCGGCTTGTTCCTTGTATTCCCAGCTTTTCCAAAGAATGGATGAGCAGGACTCGGGCGAGATGACCGAGTACCAGGTATTTTCGAGCATAAACAGTTTATCACCGATACCCAGACCGAGGGCCCCACCCGACGCTCCCTCGCCGATGATAAAGCAAAGCACAGGTACACGCAGCATGGTCATTTCTTGGAGATTGCGGGCAATGGCCTCGGCCTGCCCGCGCTCTTCGGCTTCGATACCCGGATAAGCGCCCGGGGTATCAATGAAGATAACGATGGGTTTGTTGAACTTCTCGGCCATCTTCATCAAGCGGAGGGCTTTGCGATAGCCCTCGGGGTTGGCCATCCCAAACCGACGGTACTGACGGTCTTTGGTATTGCGTCCCTTTTGTTGCCCGATGAGCATGAAGGATTTCCCTTCGATGCTGGCCAGCCCGCCTACGATGGCTTTATCGTCGGCAATCCCTCGGTCGCCGTGCAGTTCGATGAAATCCTCTGTCAGATAAGCGATATAGTCGAGTGTGTAGGGGCGGTCGCCGTGCCGCGAAAGCTGGACGCGCTGCCAACGGGTGAGATTGGCGAAGGTGTATCTTTTGAGGTCTTGGATACGCTGCTCGAGGTTGTGAACGGCATCATCCATATTGACGTGGTTATCCAAGGCCAACTGCTTCATCTCGTGGAGTTTCTGCTCGAGTTCGGCGATGGGCTTTTCAAAGTCTAGCAACATGAGCAAGCGTATTTTGATATGGTCATCGTACTGAAATTACCTTTGCACCTACACAAGAGGTTTTGTGCAGGCACAAAGGTAATCAAAAAGGAGATCATCCTGGCACTTTTTCGTTGGGGCAGGCTTCACCGGCCGGCTTACCGCAATACCCGCAGGCACCATCTCCCTTTTGAAGAAAAGGACTTTGGCTGGCACAGGTTCCCCTGAACTCTCCTTTTTTGAGCAAAATGAGCCGAATGGTCATTAGTCCAAAAAACAATCCTACAAAAACTAAGGCGGCAATAACGGTGAGCATTCCCATAATGGCTATTGGTTGGCTTTGGTTGGTGATAAGATAACGGATTTATCCCTTCAAGAGTTGCTCAAAGGCTTTCTTGATGTGTTCCCAGGAGGCGGTCATCTCTTTCGTGAAGGAATCCATGCGGGCTTCGTTTTCGATGCGCTTGGTTTTGATCTGCTCTTTGAAGTCCTCGACACGCTGGGTGATCTCTTGTCGTCGCTTCTCGGCTTCTTCGCTCCATTCGGCCTGGTTGAGGGCTGCCTGAGCTTGCAGGGCTTCGACACGCCCTCGGACACGCCCAAACTCCTTCGTTAGCTCTTCGCTGTACTTTTCGGTATTGCCAGCAATTTGGGCTTCGATCTTGGCCGTTTCTTCTTTGAAATCATGGGCAGCCTGGTTGAGCTTCTTGAGGTAGGCTTCGTAGGCTTCTTTTCCTTCGGCTTTGCCTAAGGCAAACTGCACCTGAAGATGCTCCCAACGTTGGCGAAACTTCTCCCGCTGCTCCTGCGAGATCACGCCCTGCTCCTCCATGCGTTGGGTGGTGGCAGTGATCTGTTGGGCGATCTGCTCACGTTGGTTATCAAAGTGCTGACGGGCATTTTGGCTGCTCTGCTTGAAGAGTTCTGCCCAGGCTTCTACTTCTTGTTGTAAAAATTCAAAGGTACTTTTGGGTGCGCTCATGAATGGTATTGGTTTGAAAGTGTGCTAAACAAAGATAGCCTTTTTTGGGGGCATTTCCAAAAAGATAAGCAAAAATGTCCCTTAGGTTTTGACACGGATACGCCCCCCGATGATGAGTACATCGTCGATCTGCTCCTGTCCGTTCATCCAATCGAAGAGGGCTTTTTCCAGGTAAACTTCCTGCTCCGGCATGGGCTGCTGGTGTATCTCGAAGAGCAACTGCCGAAAGTTTTTACTGCCAAACTTGCGGTCGCGCTCTCCCCCAAACTGATCCTGAAAACCATCCGAAAAGATGTAAAACGTTGTCTCGTGTTGGCTCAGGTCGATGGTGTGTTTGGTGAACAGCCGGCGTTTTTCTTTTTGGAGGCCTCCCACGGGCAGGCGGTCGCCTTTGATGCGGTGCATCTCTCCGTTTTGGATATAAACCAGGGGATTTTTGGCACCGGCAAAGAAGAGTTTTTGTTGGCTGCGATCTATACAACAGACGGTCATGTCCATACCGTCGCGGTTTTGGGTTTCTTGTTGGCGCAGGGTTTTTTGGATGCCCATGTGCAAGCCGGCTAGCATCATTTCGGGGGAGGTAACACCCATCATGCGTACCATCTGATCGAGTAAATTGTGTCCAATCAAGGACATAAACGCTCCCGGAACGCCGTGTCCGGTGCAGTCAGCGGCAATGACGATCGTCAAATCACCTACCTCGGCGTGCCAATAAAAATCGCCGCTGACCTTATCGCGGGGCAACAGCAAGACAAAAGCCTCGTCAAAACTTTGGGTGATGCGTTCTTTTCGGGCCAGAATGGATTGCTGAATACGGCTGGCATACTGGATGCTATCGGATACTTTGCGGCTCTGCTCGGCCAGTTGTTGGCTTTGGATGAGCAGTTGTTCGTTTTGGATGCGGATTTCGCGGTTTTTTTCGTCGAGGATTTTGGCGGAGTGTTCGAGGATCTCGTTTTTTTCGGCGAGTGCCTGGTTGGCTTGTAGCGTTTGGGTCTCGTAGTGCTTGCGGTCGGTGATGTCGTGCAGGACGAGCAAGACGGACAGTCCGTCGAGTTCTTCGATCAAATAATAAAAAATTTCGATCCAGCAGCCTTCGGGTCGGTCGTGGTGGCGATGCAAGAAGGTATCCTCCTGGCGTTTTCCTTCGAGGATGTCGGCCCATTTGTCCTCAAAATCTAGCTGATCGGCGTGATTCATCAGCAAATCAGCGTAGTGCTGGCCGCGTACCTGGATCAGTGAAAACCCGAGAAGAGAGGCAAAGTTAGCGTTGCCCTGCTCCACACATCCCTGTCCATCCAGGCGCACGATGGCGTTGGCGCGGTTGAAGGCGCGTATCTGCGATTCGTACTCCTGCAAGCGTCTGCGCTCGCGGGAGACATCCCGAACGATCTGAATCACTTTGGTTACTTGTCCGCTTTCATCCACGACGGGGGAGTAGATACCGGCCAGCCATTTGCGCATCTTTTGGTTGCGGTGCAGATAGGCGAAGGTATCCTCAAAGGTTTGTCCGCCGGAGAGTTGTTCCCAAAATTGGGTTTCGTCGGTGGCATTGAGCCAGATGGGCTGGAGGGCATCGTGTTTCTTTCCGATCAAGTCCTCGGGTGTGTAGCCCATCGCCCGAGCAAACTCCTCACTCAACGAGTTGATGGCACCATCGGGGGTGTATTGGGCCGTTAGCATGGTACGGTTGATGGCGTTGAGCTGTCCCCGCAAGAGCAACCGCAGACGGCGGGCATTTTGTGCAAACAAGATCGCGACGGTGAAGTTGAGTACCCCGAGCATTGTGCCATTGATGACAAACAAAAAGGTGCTGTGGGTATGCCCCCTGGCAAAGAGCTCCACAAATAGCGCATCCGTAAAACCCGAGATCAAACAAAGCAAGACAAACAAAATGAGCCAGCGTTGGGTCTGCCAGTACGAGGAACACACCCAGCTACCGGCCAGGGGCAGCATCGCCCAAAGCATCACAAAGCCGCTTGCCGACAGTCCGCCCATCAGCCATTGCAAAAAAAACGGGTGCAAGATGGACGATAAGATGACAGCGTTACGGACTTTATCCAGGTTTCCTTTCGTGTAGAGCCGCCATAAAGCCCACAGGATCAAGCCCACATAAGCCAACGGCAACACCCAAACATAGGGATTGGCGAGCCAGGCAGCCAATCCCACCCAGACCAAGCCCAAAAGCACCAGCAGCACACTCAGATTGGCTAGCCCGTACTTTTGGCTGCGCAATCGGTCGGTGTCTGTGCCGCGATACGTATGTTGCACGTATCGGGTACGCCAGCCTTGCTTGATCTGTTTCCACATAGGATGGTTCCCTGGTCTATTGGCTTTTGCTGGGTATCCAGGGTACTTCTTCGATGTGCAGTTCTTGTGCCATCAGGCGCGTCAGGACAAACAAATAATCGGATAGTCGATTGAGATACTTCAAAATCACCTCGGAGACCTGTCCCATATCGGTATCTTCGTGCAAGATCAAGCACATCCGCTCGGCTCGGCGACAGACCACTCGGGCAATATGCCCCGCTGATACGCTCACATGTCCGCCTGGCAAGACAAAATTGCGCATCGGCGGTAGTTGTTCGTCCATGCGGTCGATGGCCTGCTCAAGGGCTTCGATGTCTGCCTCGGCCAGCTGGGGCAGCCCAGCGGTGGGTTTCTTGGGGTCATCGGCCAGCAACGATCCCATGACAAAAAGGCGGTCTTGGATGCGCAGCAGTTCCTCTTGTCGGCTTCGGTTGATGGGCTGATCGCGGAGCATTCCCAGATGGGCATTGAGTTCGTCCACCGTGCCGTAGGCGGCGATGCGCTGGTGTGTTTTGGCGATGCGTCGCCCACTGACCAGTGAAGTTGTGCCTTTGTCTCCCGTTTTTGTGTATATTTTCATTTACTTTACCACTAAATTTTGTATAAAAGTACGATTCTCTTCTTACATTGCACAATAAATCCTGAATAAATCATGCTCGAGGCAACGCACCGACTTGCCGTCATTGATATAGGCTCCAATGCTATCCGTCTCCAAATCAGCCATGTACATCCGCATCAGCAGTATCCACGCTTCAAGCGGCTAGAATATGTGCGCTTTCCGTTGCGGCTCGGCGATGAGGTTTTTGAACACCGAATCATCGGCCCTGATAGCATCCAGCAGTTTTTGGACTTGATGCAGGCCTACAAAATTCTGATGCGGCTCTATGGCGTAGAAGACTACATGGCTTGTGCTACCTCTGCCATGCGCGAGGCACAAAATGCTCCCGAAGTCGTGCAGGCGGTCTGGCAACAGCACCAAATCCGTATCGAGATCATCAGCGGGCAGCGCGAATCCGAAATCCTGGGTAAGTCCATCGAACACCTCACCTTTGCGGGTGCGTATATGCACGTGGACGTAGGCGGCGGCAGTACGGAGATCAATTTTTATGAAGATGGTCAGAAGCTATCCGGGCGGTCGTTTCCGTTGGGCGGCGTGCGGCAGTTACGGGATCGGGCGGCGGCCGAATCTGTGCGCCTGGAGATGTTCCAGTGGATACGGCGGCAGTCCTTGCGTTTGAGCAAAATTCCCAAAGGCATTGGTACAGGTGGAAATATCAACAAATTGCATGGCTTGATTACAGGAAAAGAAGCAAATACCGTTTCTTTTAAGGCTCTCAAAGATACCCACCAAAAAATTGCCGAGCTACCTTACCAAAAACGCATCAGTACCTTTGATCTCAACACCGACCGCGCCGATGTTATCGTAACGGCCGGAGACATCTACCTCCAAACGATGGAAATTGCGAAGGTAAAGAAAGTCATCATCCCGCATCTGGGCTTACGCGAGGGGATGCTGCGCCTGCTCCTGGAGCGCAATCAAATTCCAGTAAAAATTCCCTGACAATCAAGATGATCCAATACCAATACGACCCCGAACATCACGCCCGCTCCGTCCCGACGCGCTACCGTCCCGAGGACTTACAAGCCCATGAGCTGCTCCTCAACGTGGGCCCCCAGCACCCGTCCACGCACGGTGTCCTGCGTTTGGAGGTCATCACGGATGGTGAGCTGATCGTTGATGTCGTGCCGCATATCGGGTATCTGCACCGCTGCTTCGAGAAGCACGCCGAAGCCTTGAGCTATCCCCAGATCATTCCCTACGTGGATCGAATGGACTACGTGGCCGCCATGAACAGCGAGCATATCTACGCCCTGGCCGTGGAGGCCATGCTGGGTATCCAGGATCAAATCCCGCCTCGGGTGGAGTACAGCCGCGCCCTGGTCTCGGAACTCAACCGCATCGCGGCTCACTTCATCTCCTTAGGTACCTACGCCTTAGACATCGGTTCTTTTACGCCCTTCTTGTGGCTCATGCGCGACCGCGAGCATATCTTGCGGCTCTTTGAGTGGGCTTCAGGGGCGCGATTGCTCTACAACTACATCTGGATTGGGGGGCTGTACTACGACCTTCCGCTGGGCTTTGAGGAACGCTGCCTCGAGTTTGTGCAGTACTTACGCCCAAAACTGAAAGAGTTGGAACAGATCATTGTAGAAAATAAAATTTTCATTAACCGTACAGCCAATATTGGCATCCTCCCCGTTAATCTTGCCGTAAATTTTGGCATCACTGGCCCCATCTTGCGGGCCTCCGGTTTGGCCTATGACCTCCGACGGGTAGAGGGCTACTCCGTTTATCCCGAGCTGGATTTTGATATTCCCGTAGGCACGGGCGCGATGGGAACCACCGGTGACTGCTGGGATCGCGTCTATGTGCGGGTACGGGAGTGTTACGAATCGCTGCGGATCGTGGAGCAGTGTGCCGAGCGGCTCCTGAAAGCCCACCCGCGCACCCGCGACTTCGACCCCCAGGCGGCTGTCCCGCGCCGTGTCAAGCCTGCGGAGATGGATTTTTATTTTAGGGGGGAGAACCCCAAGGGCGAATTGGGCTTTTTTTTCAGGACGACGGGCAAAAAAGATATTCCCTGGCGGGTTAAGGTACGCGCCCCCTCGTTTTGTAACTTGTCTGTCTTGCCCGAAATATCTCGGGGATGCCTGCTGGCCGACCTGGTGGCCATCGTGGGTTCGCTCGATATTGTGTTGGGTGAAGTAGATCGCTAAACGAAAAATGTGTATTTTTGTCGGTTATGCTACTGACCAGACTGGACATCAACGGGTTTAAGAGTTTTGGCGATAAAGTCAAGATTGAGTTTACGGCCGGCATTACGGGTGTTGTGGGCCCCAACGGCTGCGGCAAATCCAATATCGTCGATGCCATCCGATGGGTGTTGGGGGAACAGCGTACCAGTCAGTTGCGCTCCGATAAGATGTCCAATGTCATCTTCAATGGCACCTCAAGCCGCAAAAACGCTCCCTTCGCCGAAGTAGCCCTGACCTTCGAGAACAACCGAGGCTTGCTTCCGCCTGCCTTCACCGATGTTACGATCACGCGACGCTACACCCGCTCGGGGCAGAGCGAGTACCTCATCAATGGCGAAACCTGCCGCCGACGCGACATCCTCGAACTCCTCCTCAAAGCCGGCATTTCCTCGAACAACTACGCCATCATCGAGCTGCGGATGGTGGACGAGATCCTGAACGACACCGAAAACGCCCGACGACGGATGTTTGAGGAGGCCTCTGGTATTGCTCAATACAAAGCCCGAAAAAAAGAAACCGAACAAAAACTCAAAGGTACCGAAGCCGATCTCGAGCGCGTAGAAGACATCCTCCACGAAGTCCAAAAGAATATGCGCACCCTCGAGCGGCAGGCCAAACAAGCCGCCCTCCACAAAGACGCACTTACACGCTACAAAAGTTATAGCATTGCCCTGGCCAAACAGCAGTTTCGACAGCACTCCCAAGAGTTTGCCGATCTGACGGATAAAATTCAAAAGGAACAAGCCGAACGCGATACCTTCACCCAACAACTCCAACAAATTGAACAAGACCTGGACCACAACAAAGCCGCCCTCGACGAACAAGAGCGCGTCCTGACCAACAAACGCCGACAACTCGGGCAGGTCTTCCACCAGGTACGCCAACTCGAATCCGATCAAAAGGTACAGGAAGAAAGATTTCGATTTCTGAAAGACAAAAAAGAAAGCCTAGCCTGGAAAATCAAGCAAGAAGATCAAAACATCGCCGCAGCCCAGCAAGAGATCATCCGTATCGAAGGCCAAGAACAAGAAGCCCAACAACTCCTCGATGAAGCCCAACAAAAGCTAGACCGCGCCCAAACCAACTACGAACGCTACAAAGAACAAGTCGATATTCTCAAACAAGAAGCCGACATCTTGCAGCAGCAAATCTACAACCAGCAAGAACAAATCCAGCAGTACCAGCGACAAATCGAAGTAGGCGACATCAAAATTACCTCCCTCGAGCAAGACCTCGAGCAAATCCTCTCCGAAAACGAAGACTACCAAGAACGCCTCCACCAACACCACGACCAAATCGAGGCCCTCGAGCAACAAGTCCAACAAGTCGCCCAACAAATTGACAGCAAAGTACAAGAACGACAAAAAATTGAAAATCAACGCCTTGACAATCAAAAAGACATAGAAAATCTACAACAAGCGCGTTACCAATACGAAAAAACACGCGACACCAAAGCCAACGAAGTTCGGCTCCGTAGCCAGTGGCTAGATAGCTTAGAGGGCTTCGGAGAGGCAGTTAAGTTTTTGAGCCAGCAGCAGGAATGGGCGGCCCAGGCTGTCCTGCTCCCCGACCTGCTCGACTGCCCCCCCGAACACGCCCAGGCGTTGGCAGCCGTACTGGATGCCTTTTCAGATTGTTACGTTGTTCCGGATGCACAAACCGCCGCCGAGGGATTGGCTTTGCTCCGGCAGGCCAAACAAGGCAAAGCACGCTTTTTGGTACTGGAACAGATACCGGATTTGCCCGACACCCCCTCCGAAACTGGCTACGGTTGGGCCTGGCAAAAAGTAAATGTAGTCGATCAAAAATATGAAAAACTGTTACGCTACTTGCTTCACCACACCATTTTTTTGCCCTCAGATACCGAGCAGAAGAACGACTATCCCGCACACCTGACGCTCATCGCCCACGATGGGACATACTGGCAACAAGGGCCGCATTGGCGCGGTGGTGCCGGTAAGTCCACCAATACCGAGAACTCACGCCTCGGCAAACAGCAACAAATTTATGCCCTACAACAAGAAATCGAAGCGTTAGCCACAAATATCGAAGAAAAAGATAAAGACATTCAAAATTTACAAGAAAAAAACAAGCAGCTACAAGAGCAAGTCCAACAAATAGACATTGAGCAGCTACAAGCACAAGCCAACCAGATCAACCGCCAACGCATCACACACCAAGCACAAGCCCAGCAACTCCAACAGACCTTACAGATCAACACCGGAAAAATCGCGCAAGCCAACGAAAAAATAGCCCTGCTCCAAGAACAAAACCAACATATCCAGCCCGAAATCGACCAACTCGAGGACGAATCCCAGAACGATCAAGACAAAAAAGAAGAAATCGAGCGGCAAATCACAGCCCGTAGCCGACAACTGGCCGACTACTCCGAAAACTTCAATCAACAAAACATGGCGTACTTTCGGTACAAAAGCCACATCGAAAATCTTCAAAAAGAACTCACCTACAAAAAAGAAAACCAACAACGCAACCAAGAGCGACTCCAACAAAGCAAACAAGAATTGCAAAAAACAGAACAGGACATCGACCAACTCCTCCTCCAACAAGAACAAACCGCCCAAGAACTCCAACAAACCAGCGGGCGAAAACAAGACCTACAAGAGGAAGTCAATGCCGCCGAAAACCACTACTACCAACAGCGCGAGGGCATCACGGAGCGTGAACGCCAAACCCGAGACCTCCAACGCCAACGCGAGAACCTCGACACCCGCCTCAATGCCCTCCAGCACCGCCTCACCGAGGTTAAGATGCAGCTCACGGCGGTCAGGGAACGCATCTCGGCAGAGTTTCAACTCGAAATGG
>DAISIL010000067.1:0-15293 GCA_036822015.1 Bernardetiaceae bacterium
CCCTGGCTCAACTCCTTTTCCCTAAGTTGGGCTGGAGCTATGAGCGGCAAAAGCCCATAACTACCTGGCTTGATCTGTTGGATCAACGACCAGATGAACCCTGGACAGACGAAGAGACCAAAGCCCTAATGGAAAACGATTTATAAATTATGAAAACGCGATCTGTTCTTGACACAAATATCATCCTTATGATGGAGAAAAATGCTGACTTTATACGCTATATGCACGAAAACTATCCCTTCAAGGACAATCAATTTTTGCTTCCTTTTGCCGTAAAAGCAGAAGGTTCTTCATTTGTCTTTCGTGGGAGAGGGGGCAGAAAAAGGCAGTCGTATTTGGATGAACTATTTAGCCAGCTTGTGAGCATCCGCTACATCGACGATGAGATGATCCAAGCCTACACCGAAATCGAAGCCTACACCCTCTGCCAGCACCCCACACGACCCAAACCCGACGGACAAACCGCCCATCGCATGGGCAAAAACGACCTCTGGATAGCCGCCACGACGGCAGTATATGCCCAACGGCTCATCACGACGGACAAAGATTTCCTACAGCTCGACGGTGTGTTCTTTGCCGTGGACTATATCGACATTGCTCATTTTTGAAACCAAAAAAAGAAAAACCCATGACCCCCGAAGACATCGACCGGATTATTGAGATGGCCTGGGAAGACCGCACGCCTTTTGATGCCATAACAGCCCAGTTTGGCATCAGCGAAAAAGATACTATCCAGCTCATGCGCCAGCAGTTGCAACCCAAAAGTTTTCGCCGCTGGCGGGCCCGTGTGCAAGGACGCGCCACCAAGCATCTACGCAAGCGCAGTTTTGCTACGGGCCGACACCGCTGTAGCCGGCAGCGGAGTATCTCCCAAAACAAGATCACCTAAGGGCGGATAAGAGACTTTTATCGGCTTTTTTTACGAAATTTGCAGCATTATGGTACAGATCGGCAACATACAACTCAATGATTTTCCGCTTTTACTGGCACCAATGGAGGATGTCAGCGATCCACCGTTTCGGGCCGTTTGCAAGGAAAACGGGGCGGATATGCTCTACACGGAGTTTATTTCGGTGGAGGGCTTGATCCGAGATGCCGAGCAGAGCGTCCAAAAACTGGACATCTACCCCTACGAGCGACCCATCGGGATACAGATTTTTGGTGCCGAACTGGATTCCATGCTTCGGGCGGCCGAGATCGTAACGGCAGCCGGCCCCGAACTGCTGGACATCAACTTTGGTTGTCCCGTCAAGAAAGTAACCTGCAAAGGAGCCGGGGCGGCGATCCTACAAGACCTCCCGAAGATGCAACGCCTGAGTATCCGCATCCAGGAAGTAGCACAAAGGCTTCAAGATGTTGGTGTACAAGCCCTTAGCATACACGGGCGGACGCGCAAGCAAATGTACAAAGGCACAGCCGACTGGGAACCCATCGCGGCGGTCAAGAACAACCCCAACATTCATATTCCCATCTTCGGTAACGGCGACATCGACAGCCCCCAGAAAGCCCTCCAATACCGAGACCGCTATGGCCTCGATGGCATGATGATCGGGCGGGCGGCCATCGGCTATCCCTGGATCTTTCGGGAGATCAAGCATTTTTTTGCTACCGGAGAATGCCTCCCCCCTCCGAGCCTGGATGAGCGCGTGGACGTATGCCGCAGGCATTTTGCGTTTTCCATCCAGTGGAAGGGCGATAAGCGTGGCATCTTTGAGATGCGTCGCCACTACGGGCAATATTTTCGGGGTTTGCACGGATTTAAGTCCTTTCGGATACAACTGGTGGAAGCCGAAAGCCCCGACATCGTTTTTGAGACCCTGGAAGCCATCCGATCACATTATAGCTCCGGTGTAGAAGTGTTGGCTTGAAAAATTTATGGTAAAGGAGATCGGATTCCGCATTTTTGTTTATTTTGCGGAACATGAAGAAAATTATATTTTTTTGGTTGTGCCTTTGGAGTAGCTATGTAGCGCAGGGCCAATGCGAGGCTTTTACGCGGCTGGTGCAAGAGGGAGATGATTTTGTGGCACAGCAAAAATACCTGCAAGCCGTACAAAAGTACAGTGTCGCCATGATTGCCTGCCCGGAGCAAGCCAAGATCGCCCGACAAAAGTTTTTGGATGCCTTTGATCGCATCAACGCACTCAAAACAAAAGCCGAACGCGCCGAAAAAGAAGCCCGAGAAGCCCTGGCTCGAGCCAAGGCCGAACAAGAAAAAAATGAGCGCATCATCAAGTTGTTCAGCTTTTACGATGACTACATTGCCCTCGGCAAAAACGGCGATACTTATGGGTTCATCGACCGCGAAGGCAACCAGATCATCCCTTTTCGCTACACCGAAGCCAAAGCCTTTGATTATCCCGGACTAAGCGAAGTGAAGCGCAAGCGCAGCCAAAGCGACCCCACCGAAGACCTATTCCTACTCGACACCACCGGACAAGAATACCTCCTAACCAAAGACACCCTCCCCGCAACGGGCGAAGCCTTCAGAGCCATCGACCTGACGGGTAAGTATTTCGGGGGACGTATCCCGAGTAGTGTTTTTCGGCAGGATTCCCTACAAATCCTACTCCTAAACGCCAACTACGCCACCACGCTACCCGAGGAGATCGGACGGCTGAGGCAGCTTAAGTTTTTGGATTTGCGCTACAACTACTTCTCCCAGCTCCCGAGTTCGCTGCGCTCGGCTACCCAGCTAGAATGGTTGGATGCAAGTTTTAATGCACAACTCAACCGCTTCCCAGAGGCTATCTCCGAACTAGTCCAGCTACGTAACCTGGGCTTTGCCTCCAACGGACTCCAATCGCTCCCCAAAAGCATCGGACGCTTACAACACCTAAAATATCTCTGGCTTTACGGCAACCAACTCACCGAACTACCCCCCGAGATCGGAGACCTCCAACACCTCCAATTCCTATCCCTCTTTGGTAACCAACTCACCCAACTACCCCCACAAATCGGAGACCTCCAACACCTCCGAAAACTATACGTTTACCAAAACCAACTCACCCAACTACCCGAGTCTTTCTCCGACCTACGCCAACTCCAAGAGCTATACATTTATCAAAACCAACTCACCCAACTACCCCCCCAGATCGGACAGCTCAAAGCCCTAACACGATTAGAGTTCAATGACAACCAACTCACGAGCCTACCCGCCTCCTTTGCCCAACTCCACAACCTCACCGAAATCTGGGCCCACAACAACCAGATCAGTCAATTACCCGAGCAGATTGGACAAATGAGATGGCTCAAAAAAATGTTTCTTTACAATAACCGCTTCGAGGAAATCCCTGATTGGATCGGAGACCTAAGCAAGCTCGAGGTCTTGCAGTGCTACAATAACCCCTTTGCCGAAGTCCCGTCTAGTATCGGAAATCTCCAAAACCTACAACTCCTCGGACTCAACGATACCTACATCCGCGCCTTGCCTCCACAGATCGGGCAACTCAAAAGCCTACAAAAACTGTGGCTCTACAACACCCCCCTACAAGCCTTACCTCCACAAATCGGAGACCTTCAAAACCTAGAAATCCTTTCTATCGGTGGAACCGCCCTACAAAACCTACCCCCCCAAATCGGCAAACTCCAAAACCTAAAAGAACTCTACGCCGCCCAAGCACAAATCCAAAGCCTACCCCCACAAATCGGAGACCTTCAAAGTCTGCAAAAACTATACCTCAACAACAACCAAATCCAACAACTCCCCCCCGAGATCGGCAAACTCACTGCCCTAACCGACCTACACCTCCAGCACAACCAACTCACCACCCTACCACCAACCATTGCCCGCCTCCAAAACCTCACCGAGCTATGGCTTTTCAACAACCAAATTCAGGAACTCCCCCCGCAAATCAGCCAGATGAAAAATATGCGCAGCCTCTGGCTCTATAACAACCAACTCACCCAAATCCCTGACTGGATAGGAGACCTCCAACACCTGCAAAGCCTACAAGTCTATCATAACCCCATCGAAACACTACCCGCTGCTATCGGCAAACTCCAAGAACTCAACCAATTCAGTATCAGCAATACCCGCATCCGTCGCATCCCTCCCGAGATCGGACAACTCAAAAACCTACAAAAATTTTGGGCCAACAACACGGGCATCACCCAACTCCCCCCCGAGATCGGTAACCTCACCGAACTCCAAGAACTCTATGCCTACAACAACGCCCTCGATAGCATCCCCCCATCCCTGGGCAGCCTCTCCCGCTTGCGGCAGCTTTGGCTCAACGACAACCGCCTGCGCCAGATACCCGCTAGCCTGCAATACACCACCGATTTAGAAATCCTCTCTTTGTACAACAACCAACTGGACAGCCTGCCCACCTCGCTCTCCCGCCTCCAATACCTGCGACAACTCTACCTCACCCAAAACCAGTTGCCTCGCGTGCCGGCAGCCATCCTGGCCATGCCCTCCCTCGATTACATCGGCCTCTGGAATAACCCCATCGACCGCCAAGACCTCTGGGAGGGTCTCCAACGCAGCAACAAAGCCTTGATGTTCACTTTCAAGGTCGCCGATAAAGCCCCTCTGGTACGGGGCCGACTGATCGTGCAGGTCAATGATTCGTTGATCTATGCGTTCTTCAAGCAAAATACACCCACTCCCCTGACAAGCGATGCCTTCGAGGCCCTACAAGCGATTGAGATGGACGAAATTCATTTGCCGAGCGTGCTGCTGCGGCAGGCGGGCCGCATCGGCGACTATCGCTTTGCCCATGACTGGCAACGCCTGGCTGCCCAACGCGATAACACCATCACCGATTGGTTCAACCTAAGCTGGACATCGCTCCTGACCAACGAACCCGGGCTGGCCATCGAAGCCTCCCAAAAAGTCCTCGCGCTTGACCCCAGCAACAGTTACATCTATACCAACATGGCTTTGGGCTATCTCTTCAACAACCAATGGAAAGAAGCCGAAGCAATTTATTTGCAATGGAAACAAAAAAAGTTTATCCCCGAAGCAGAGGGCTTTGCCGATGTGCTGTTTTTGGCGGACTTGCGCAGTTTGGAGGAGTTGGGGATCAGCCACCCCGATTTTGAGAAAGTACGTGCGCTTTTTGATGAAAAAGACTGAAAAGTATGGTAGCAAAAACTTATGGTGCTTCTGTGTTGGGCGTTCAGGCACAACTGATTACGATAGAGGTCAATGTTCTCAAAGGCACTCGGCTGTTTATCGTGGGCCTGCCCGATAGTGCCGTCAAGGAGGCCGAGCAGCGTGTGGAATCATCGGTCAAGACCTACGGCTACCGCGTCCCGCGCCAAAAGGTCGTCGTCAATTTGGCACCGGCCGATGTGCGCAAAGAAGGCTCGGCTTATGACCTACCCATTGCCCTGGCCATGCTCCATGCTTCGGATCAAATGCGCACGGAGGTATTGGATCAGTACGTGATCCTGGGAGAGCTATCCCTTGATGGGCTGCTGCGCCCCATCAAAGCCGTCTTGCCGATTGCGATGGAGGCTCGGGAGCGGGGCTTGAAGGGCTTTGTTTTGCCCAAAGCCAATGCCGCCGAGGCAGCGATTGTGAACAAGCTCGATGTCATCGGTGTTGAAAATTTGCAAGAAGCCATTGATTTTTTTGAAGGGAAACAAAAGATCACACCGCATCCGCACCAAACACGCGAACTTTTTGCGGCGACGAAGGACGATTATGGTGCCGATTTTGCCGATGTGCAAGGACAGGAAAACATCAAACGCGCCCTCGAGATCGCGGCTGCCGGCGGGCATAACGTCATCATGGTTGGGCCGCCCGGCTCAGGCAAGACCATGCTCGCCAAACGCCTGCCGACCATACTGCCCTCCCTGACCCTCTCGGAGGCCTTAGAGACCACCAAAATCTACTCCGTGGCTGGTAAGTTTGTCGAGCGCAGCGATAAGTCAGCGATTTCTTTGGTATCCAGCCGCCCTTTTCGGGCCCCGCATCACTCGATCAGCGATGTGGCCCTGGTGGGCGGTGGTGGTGTGCCACAGCCCGGAGAGATTTCACTTTCGCATAACGGCGTGTTGTTCCTTGATGAGCTACCGGAGTTTAAGCGGACGGCTTTGGAGGTCTTGCGCCAACCCCTGGAGGAGCGCAGCGTAACCATCTCACGCGCCAAAGTAACGGTTGATTTTCCAGCCAACTTCATGCTCATCGCCAGCATGAATCCATGCCCCTGTGGCTACTACAACCACCCTGACAAAGAATGCGTCTGCCCACCCGGTACTGTACAAAGATACCTCAACAAAATCAGCGGGCCGCTTCTGGATCGCATCGACTTACACGTAGAGGTAACGCCCGTCTCGTTTGAGCAAATGACCGCCAACCGCAAGGGAGAATCCAGTGCTGCCATTCGGGAACGGGTCATTGCAGCACGCGAACGCCAAAAGGAACGATTTACTCAGATGCCAGACATCTACTGCAATGCCATGATGCCCTCCCAGGTAGCTAAGCAATTTTGCCAAATCAACAGCACCGGAAAACTCTTGCTCAAAACAGCCATGGAAAAGCTCGGACTTTCCGGTAGAGCCTTTGATCGCATCCTCAAAGTAGCCCGCACCATCGCCGATCTCGAAGGTAGCCCCGAGATCACACCCGCCCACCTAGCCGAAGCCATCCAGTACCGCAGCCTAGATCGTAGCTCCTGGGCAGGATAAAAACAGGCCTTGTTCCGCTCCATCCTTCGTTGCCTACACATGGATCACCAACGGCAAACGGACACGATACCCCGTCCTACTTGACCTACCCAAATTTGATTTTTTTTATGCTTTGGCTTGCCTCATAAATAAAAAGTACCTACCTTAGCGGCTCTAATTTAGATTAAATCTAAATAAATATACATAAGCCAGATCAACTACTATTTTCTCTGATCTTTCTTTTCTCTAAAAATGGCTTAACGCTTTGACAATGAAAAACAAAAACTGGTTTCTTTTGCTTCTAGCTGTATGCTTTCTGGCCAGCTGTAGCGATGACGATGAGGCACAACCCACCCTACAAGTGCCAACCACTTACAGCTCAACTTCTTTTGCTGCCAACGTAACAGCAGAAAATACCGTGATGAGCGAACTCTCTACCGTTACGGCTGCCATTAGCACAGCCGAGGCCAATGCCCAGAGAAGCACCATCGCTGCCATCCCTTATCCAAGCACGCTGGCTTCGGTAACCCTTCCCAGCTACTGAACAAAAATAGATACCTGGCTCGTGGAGGTAGTAAAATCCGCCAACTCACCCGATGGCTTCCAAAACCCGGGTAGTGGTACGCCTGCTTCGGGGCAGGAAGGGGGCTTGTTGGGAACGCGCCTTCTGGACGAAAACGGTTTAGAACTCAAGCAAATGATAGAAAAAGGTTCCTTCGGTGCGGCCCTCTACAACCACGCCCTGACAGTTATCAACGGCGACCTAAGCAACAGTGCTGCCATTGACAAACTCGTTGAAATTCACGGTACAGAGCCTAGCTTTGATCCCTCCAAAACCAAAGCTGCTGCCACCTACTCCCGTCGCCGCTCCAACCTGACGGCTCAAACGGGCTTCTTTTTTGACATCCGCAACCAACTCCTGACCGCCAAGGCAGCCATCGAAGGCGGTAGTGCCTTCAATGCCCAGCGCGACGAAGCCCTCCAAAACTACCTGACCCTTTGGGAGGAATCCAACTTCGCTACCGTAATCTATTACTGCAACGCAACGAAGGTACTCCTCCAGCAGGCCTCTGTCTTGCCAGCGGGCCCCGAAAAAGACAAAGTGCTAGGGGATGCCCTGCACGCTTACGCCGAAGGTGTTGGCTTTGCACACGGCTTCCGAGGCATCAGCCAAAAACGGATCACGGATGCACAAATTGATAGCATCCTGGGACTGCTCCTTGCCCCCGACGGAGAGCGGCCACAGAGCTATCGCTTCCTCAACGAAGTATCGCTACTAGCCAACCTGGATACGATCATCGACCAAATCCAGTCCATCTACGGTTTCTCCCGAGAGGAGGTAGCCAGTTTTTTTGTCAATAATAACCCCTAAACCGAATGCCTCCGAGAGCTAAGGCTTTCGGGGGCATTCACCCAAAACCCCAGCACCCACGATGAATCTGCTAATCAACCATTTCCTTAGGTATTTCTCGTTCTTGCTGCTCTCCTTCGTTCTGCTGGCTTGCGGAGAGGACAACGAACCCGACACCAGTACCAATTTCGACCGTCGTGCCATGCTAGAAGACGTAGCCGACGATTTGATTATCCCTAACTTTAAAACCCTTCAAGCAAGTGTTAATCGGCTCTCCACAACCACCGATGCCTTTACGCAGGCAAGCACAGAAGCCAACCTGTTGGCACTTCGGGAGGCCTGGAAGCAAGCCGTGATCGATCATCAGCACTGCTCGGCCTTTGGTTTTGGACCAGCCAACCTACTCCTGGGACCGTATGCACAAGTGCTGGGCGTTTTTCCCGTCAATGAAAGCCGCCTAGAAGAACTCACCCAACAACCCAGCTTTGATCTAGCCAACAGCTTTGAACGCGACATCAGAGGTTTTTATGCCGTAGAGTATCTGATCTACGGACACAATCAAAGCAACAGCCAGATTGTCTCTGGCTTCGCCAACCAAAACCGAAAAAACTACCTGCGCCTCATCGTTAGTGAGATCAAAACGAGCATGGATGGCATCGTCAATGAATGGACAAGTACCTACCGACAAGAGTTCATCGAGAACAGCGGCACTTCTGCCGGAAGCTCTATCTCCCTCTACTACAACGACTTCGTTAAGGATTACGAAAACCTCAAAAACTTTAAACTCGAACTCCCCGCCGGCCTTACCGCCGGACAATCCGGAACAGACGGCCGGCTTGTGGAGGCTTTTTATAGTGGCATCTCGCGGGAACTGGTCGCGGAGCACTTTGCCAATAGCAAAAATATCTGGCTGGGGCAGTCTCGATCCGGGCAGGCAAGCACCGGCTTTGAAGAATATCTACTTTCCGTCGTGGGTGGCCCCGAACTCGTTACGCAAACCAAAGATGCCATCGGACGCATTGATAACGCCATATCCGCCCTACCCCAGGGGCGTTTGTCGGACAACATCGGCAGCTCGGAGGTGCGCATCCTGCGCGATCTCTTGCAGGACAACACGGCCAACTTCAAGAGTTCGATGAGTTCGCTCTTGGGCATCAGCATTACGTTTAACTCAGGCGATGGCGATTGAAGATTGTCAAATGGAATCCCTGCCCAGCACAGCAAGAGATACCTCTCTCTGGCATGGGTTTTTAGGTTACTTGGAGCAACCCGTTTCGGTTGCTCCTTTGGTTTGGTTGAGGATTGTTTTTGGTGGGGTGATGCTTTTGAGTACGCTCCGCTACATGTGGATGGGTTGGGTCGATACACAACTGGTCGAGCCGCTATTGCATTTTAGCTACTACGGATTTGATTGGGTGAAGCCACTGCCCCGCCTCGGCATGTACGCCGTTTTTGTGGGGATGGCTCTGGCTTCGGTGGGGATAGCCCTGGGGTGGTATTATCGCTTTTCTGCACTTGTTTTTTTTCTTTTGTTTACCTACGTGGAGCTAATAGACATTACGTACTATCTCAATCATTACTATTTTGTTAGCCTGGTTGCTTTTCTGCTGATTTGGGTACCGGCTCATCGCTATTGTTCTCTGGATGCGCTGCGTTGTCCGTCGCTGCGCCAAGAGACCATTAGCCGCTGGTGTGTGCTTATCTTTCAGGTACAGATTGCGATTGTGTATGTCTATGCGGGTCTGGCCAAAATCAACACGGACTGGCTGCTTCATGCCTTACCGCTCTCGATCTGGCTACCGGCCAAGACAGACCTTCCCCTGATCGGCTGGATGTTTGCTTACCCCGAGACGGCTTATCTCTTCAGCTGGGCCGGGATGCTCTTCGATACTTTTATCGTTCTCTTTTTGGTCATCCCCCAAACGCGCTGGCTGGCTTATGCTGCCGTGGTGGTGTTTCATACCCTAACCGGAATCTTGTTTCAGATTGGCATTTTCCCTGTCGTGATGATGGGGATGGCGACGGTTTTTTTCTCCCCTGCCTGGCATACGCGCCTCCTGGATCGGCTCAATGGATGGCTGGGCATATCGGCTTCGGGGGCGGTACGGCCTGCTGGGGATCGGCGGTTGATGGGGCTGATGTTGTTTTTTTTGCTGTTTCAGCTACTCTTTCCCTGGCGGTATTTGCTTTACTCGGATAACCACCTGTTTTGGACAGAGGAGGGTTATCGTTTTTCGTGGCGCGTGATGCTGATAGAGAAGGCCGGTACGGCGACGTTTTACGTCAAAGACCGCCGAACGGGCCGCGAAGGTGTCGTTATCAATGACCAGTTTTTGAACTTGCACCAGGAAAAGCAGATGGCCATGCAGCCCGATTTGATCTTGCAGTTTGCCCACTATCTCAAAGACCATTACGCGCAAAAGGGCCTCCATGACCCCAGCGTACGAGCCGAAGTATGGGTTACGCTCAACGGCCGCCCTGCCCAACTGCTCATCGACCCCCAGGTAGATCTGACCCAAAAAACCGATACCTGGACGAGCAAAGATTGGATTCTACCTTTTAAAAATTTATGATTCAATGAAATACCTACCCAAGTTGCGCATACAGCCACAGATCATGCTTAGCCTTGTGCTGTTCTTTTTTGCTGGCGGCTCTGTACTGCTACAAGCCCAATCATTTCGGGTGTATGGGCGGGTGATGGACAAAGTCGCACAAGAGCCACTCGTGGGAGCTATGGTGTCCGTAACGCCGGCGGCCAAACTCGTTTATACCGATGCCGAGGGCTACTACGAAACAGCACTTCCGCAGGGGATATACACGCTCCAGAGTTCGAGTTTGGGCATGAAACCCACAACAGTTCAGGTGAAGCTAGAAGGAGACACGGCCGTAGATTTTTTGTTGGAGGAATCGGCAATTTATCTGGAAGATATTGAAATTGTAGGTATTAAGCCTACCGACGGCATGGCTCGCCTCCAGGCTGTGGATGGTTTTGGAATTTATGCCTCCAAAAAAAATGAAGTCATCGTCCTGGATGACTTTGCAGCCAACAAGGCGGCCAGCAACGCCCGTCAGGTCTTTGCCAAGGTGCCAGGGCTGAACATCTGGGAAAGTGATTTTGCGGGGCTACAGCTCGATATTGCCGCCCGAGGTCTTGGCCCCGGCCGGACGGCCAACTTCAACACCCGCCAAAACGGCTACGATATGAGTGCCGATGCGTTGGGCTATCCCGAAAGTTATTACACCCCGCCGATGCTGGCCGTCGAAAAAATCGAAGTCGTCAGGGGTGCGGCTTCGTTGCAGTACGGTTCACAGTTTGGGGGGATGCTAAATTTTAAAATCAAAGAAGCTCCCGAAAAGCCCTTTGCCCTGACCGCCGAGCAGACCCTGGGCGCCTTTGGGCTTTCCAATACTTTCATCAGTGCCGGCGGCCGCAAGGGCAAAATCGACTACTACGCCTACTACCAATTTCGGCGGGGCGATGGCTGGCGCGCCCACTCGGCTTTTGATGCCCACACGGCTTTTGCACGCTTCGGGCATCAGGTCAGCGACCGCCTCAAAATCGGCTTTGAGTATTCGTTCATGCGCTACGAAGCCCAGCAGCCCGGCGGCCTGACCGACGAGCAGTTTAGGAGCGGAAATCTATCCCAATCGCAGCGCAAACGCAACTGGTTCGCCGTCTCCTGGAACCTCCCGGCCTTGACGCTAGACTATCGCTTTTCGGAACAAACCAAACTCAACGTTCGTAGCTTTGCTCTCTTTTCGGGGCGCGATGCCCTGGGCAATCTCCAACAAATCGGCGTACCCGATAACCCCAACCAGAATCGTACCCTCATCACGGATAGCTTTCAAAACTTTGGTACCGAAGCCCGCCTCTTGCATACCTACCAGGTGGGTGGCAAGCGATCCGCGCTCGTGATGGGCTTGCGTTACTACGACGGTCTCACCCGACGCAAACAAGGCTGGGCAAGTGCTGCCGATACACCCGATTTTCGCCTCCTCAATGCCGAAGACCCCGAGGAGTTTAGCTATCGCTTTCCGAGCCAAAACCAGGCTGTTTTTGTGGAGAATCTGCTCTACCTTACGCCTCGTTTGAGCCTCACCACCGGTCTGCGCCTCGAGCATATCCGCACCGATGCCGAAGGTACCTGGCGGCTCAACCGCTTCGATTTTGCTGGAAACCTTGTTTCCTCTACCCGCAACACCGATCAGAACAGCACCACCCGATGGGTTCCCCTCTACGGTATCGGTGGTAGCTATGCCCTCCAGGAAAACCTGCACCTCTACGCCAACTACTCCCGCAATTTTCGTTCGATTACTTTCAGTGATTTGCGCGTCGTCAATCCCAACTTCAGGCTCGATAGCTTGATCTCGGACGAAAACGGCTTCAATATTGATCTCGGGATTCGAGGAGAGCTTGCCCCCTGGCTCAAGCTCGATGTGAGTTTGTTTCTCTTGCGTTACAATGACCGCATCGGGCAGTACGAACTTCCGGGCAGCACGACGCTTTTCCGCACCAACATCGGCGACTCCCGACACCTGGGCGTAGAACTCTTCGGAGAACTGGACATCCTCAACCTGATCCAGCGCAAAATGCGCCCGCATAGCCTGAGCTATTTTGTCAATCTTGCCCTGACGGAGGCCACCTACATCCGCTCCCGCATCACGGCTATCCGCAATCGTCGGGTGGAGTATGTCCCCAATGCCATGCTGCGCACGGGTCTAAACTACGGCTGGAGGGGTCTCAAGATGACCTATCAACTCTCGTATCTGGGCGATCAGTTTTCGGATGCCACCAACTCGACCTTCAACCCCAATGCCTTGACCGGAACTATCCCCGCTTACCTGGTCATGGACTTCTCGGCAGAATACCGGTTTGGGGTCTGGAGCCTCTCGGCTGGCATGAACAACCTCCTGGATCAACAATACTTCACCCGACGGGCAGAGAGCTACCCCGGGCCGGGGATCATCCCGGCCACGCCACGGAGTTTTTATGCTTCGGTGGGCATCAAACTTTAATGCGCATCAAAAATCCACCCGCACGCGGCTATCCATCCGCAAGACGGTCTCCTGATGAAACCGCCGGCAATACCGCGCCCGAATGCTATCCAGGTCTATGCCCGCCCCCCGTCCACGCAACGGATACACGACGATCAATAGCTTGCTCTCCTCCCGCTGAACGCCCGCCGAGCGATGCAGCCATTGCCCAAGGGCATCCACGACCGTAAAGCCATCCTGAAAGCAAGGCGCGATCTCCTGATCGACGAACGCCTGCCACTCGACCGCCGTAACAAAAGTGCTGTCGGGGCGTTGTGTACCGAAGTAGAGTTCGGTTTTTTGGTAGGTTTTCCCCACAGGCATCTGGCAAGATGCCAGCGCAAGCAAGGACAGACAAAGGATGCTCTGAAAACTAGCCATAAAAAATGATAATGATTCAACTTATGCGACGAATTTAATACTTTTGTATAACTCATCAACCGTATCTGCCAAACTTTGACACTCATCAAATCTATTTCGGGTATTCGGGGAACCATCGGTGGCCGCGTAGGAGAAAACCTTACCCCCCCTGATGTGGTGCGTTTTGCGGCGGCCTTTGGCACCTGGGCCCGCCAACAACACACAGACACCTCCGTCCGTACCATCGTCATTGGGCGCGATGCCCGTACCTCCGGTGAAGCCATCGCCAAGCTCGTTGCGGCTACTCTCCAGCACCTCGGGCTAGATGTACTTGATCTCGGGCTATCAACTACGCCTACGGTAGAGCTAGCCGTAGCTGCCGAGCAAGAAGCCGCTGGTGGTATCATCATCACGGCAAGCCACAACCCAGGACACTGGAACGCCCTCAAGCTCCTCAACCATCACGGGGAGTTTATCAGTGCCGCAGACGGGGCGGCCGTCCTCGAAATCGCCGAAGATCAGCACCTCGAGTACGCTCCCAAAGTGGGCACTTACACCTACGACCAAACCTACCTCGACAAGCACATTGCGGCTGTCCTGGCTCTGCCCCTCGTGGATCGGGAGGCGATTGCGTCCCGAGGTTTTCGCGTAGTCGTGGATGCGGTCAATTCTTCCGGTGGGATCGCCATACCGGCTCTGCTGCGGGCTTTGGGTGTAAGCCAGGTTGAGGAGATGTTTTGTGAGCCTACGGGGGTCTTTGCACATAACCCCGAGCCTTTGCCCGAAAACCTGACCCAGATCTGCTCTAAGATGACTTCGGGGGATTTCGATCTCGGCATTGTCGTTGATCCTGACGTAGATCGCCTAGCCTTAATCACCGAAGATGGGCAGGCTTTTGGGGAGGAATATACCCTGGTCGCTGTCGCGGATTACGTCCTGGGCCGCCAAGGCGGTGGCAATACGGTATCTAACCTCTCCTCTACCCAAGCCCTGCGGCTCATCACGGAGAAGCACGGCGGAACCTATACGGCTTCGGCCGTCGGGGAGGTCAATGTGGTGCAAGAGATGAAAGCCCAGCAGGCGATCATCGGTGGGGAAGGCAACGGCGGAATCATCTATCCGGCTTTGCACTACGGACGCGATGCCCTGGTAGGTATAGCCTTGTTTTTGAGCCATCTGGCACGCTTCGAGGGATCGGCTACACGCCTGCGTAGCACTTACCCTAACTTCTACATCGCCAAGAAAAAAATCGAACTCACCCCTGATCTCGACATCGAAAATCTCCTGCAAGGCATCCAAAACAAATACCAACAACAGCGCATTTCTACCATTGATGGCGTAAAGATTGAGTTTGAGAACGAATGGGTACACCTGCGGCGCTCCAATACCGAACCCATCATCCGCATCTACGCCGAATCCCAAAACGAATCCACGGCCGAACATCTGGCCAACAAACTGATCTCCGACATGAAGGAGATGATCTAAGACAAGCCCATGCTAGATACCTCAAAAAGCCACGAACTTTATACGGCTGCCCAGCACCTGATTCCGGGCGGCGTAAACTCACCCGTGCGGGCATTCAAGGCCGTCGGTGGTACGCCCCTGTTCATTGCCCGTGCCGAGGGGGCGTATATCTTCGATGCCGACGGCAACCGCTACATCGAACTCATCAACTCCTGGGGGCCGATGTTTTTGGGGCATGCCTACCCGCCCGTTGTGCAGGCGGTGCAAGCGGCGGCCCTGGATTCGCTTTCTTTTGGCGCCCCGACGGCCCGCGAGATCACGATGGCCGAGCGCATTCGGGAGATGGTGCCTTCGATCGAAAAAGTACGGATGGTCAATTCAGGAACCGAAGCCACCATGTCTGCTGTGCGGGTGGCCAGGGGCTACACGGGCCGCGATAAGATACTCAAATTTGAGGGATGCT
>DAISIL010000068.1:0-15193 GCA_036822015.1 Bernardetiaceae bacterium
AATTCGGATGAAAACTGGCTACCTGCAAATCCTCCTCCCAATCATAGACCTGGAGGGTATGATCTAGGACATGTAAAAATTTGTAGTATTTCTGAAAGTCTTGTAGCGTGAAAGGATGAATCAGTAAAGTTGTTTCGATTTCCTTAGGATCATTATCTAACAAAAACTGACACTCGGATAGGAATACCTCCAACAACTGCTCCTCACTTTGCGCCGCACTGACCAGATAACGAATCGTACCCTTGCGGGCGGGCGCATGAGCAAAGGGGCATAGATTCAAGCCCAAAACTACACTTTGGAGCCATTGCCGAGTATCCTGCTCGTAGTCTGTTATCAAATCTTTCATGGCTTTCTTTGTTTGTCTGCCTACCGCTGAAACCGCTGAAAAAGGCTGTTGATTTTGAGTTGAAGTACACCCCAAAAGGCCTCGTGGATAATCCTGGTGGACATCTTAGAACTCCCTCGGGTGCGTTCGGTGAAGATGATCGGCACCTCCTTGATCCGAAAACCAAACAGCCAAGCCTTGAATTTCATCTCGATCTGAAAGGCATAACCCACAAAGCGAATCTTTGATAAGTCAATCGTTTCCAAAACCTTACGATGATAGCACTTGAATCCCGCCGTAGGATCAGCGATAGGCATTCCGGTAATGAAACGCACGTACCAGCTAGCACCATAAGAAAGCAAGATACGGCTCATGGGCCAATTCACGACATTGACCCCCTTGACATACCGCGACCCAATGGACATATCGTAGCCCTCATCGGCGCAGGCGTGATAGAGCTGGATCAAATCTTCGGGGTTATGCGAAAAGTCAGCATCCATCTCAAAGGCGTAAGTATAACCCCATTCTAAGGCTCGCTTGAAGCCGAGGAGATAAGCCGTTCCGAGTCCGAGCTTGCCGGTGCGCTCCTCGAGGTAAAGGCGTTCGGGAAAGCGGCTTTGTAAGTCTCGTACTGCCTGGGCCGTGCCATCAGGGGAGCCATCATCGACAATCAATATATCAAAAGGAATAACCAACGAAAAAACCTTTTCGATAATCAGAGAGATGTTTTCGATTTCGTTATAGGTCGGAATAATTACCAGTCGCTCTTTCATAGATAAAGCAAAACTAGCATTCCTACGCCTAAAGCAAACACCCCGTTAAGGGAGATTAACAAAACACAAAAAAACCGTGTGTGCGTTTTTGTCTTACCCACACACGGAGGAAGTGTTGTTGCTTACTCTGCCGTTGCCGGTACGGACTCGGTACGCGGGAGGTATTGGGTCATCTTTTCCATCAAGAAATGAGCGGCAGCTTCGGATTTGGTAGCAAATAGTTTGGTGCTTTGTCCGTCTTTGTGTTGGGCAACGATCCGAAATCCGGTATCTCCGTAAGTCTCATCTTTGTCTGTTTCGAGATTGATAGAGGCGATATGGGCTAGGGGAATACGGAAATTGCGATACCCCAAAAAGTTAAAAGGATACGGGGTGTTGGTCAAAGAAAAACTTTGATGGTCAATTCTCCATACGCTTTTGTTAAAAAACGAACAGTAAGCGTAGTAAGTCAGCAGAAAACCATACGAAGCAAAGGGGACACTGATCAGACCTACCACGAAAATCAATCCAAAAAGTGTAGCCGTATCCATGGCATCAAAGCTACGCATCAAGACATGATACAAAAAATAGAAGAAAGCAGCATTCCAGATGAGCATCGCAGGAGCGAGCAAAAAGATCATCGGACGCATCCAGGCTTTGCGTAATTCGAAGGCTTCTCCGGTTTGCTGACCCTCATAGCGAGACCCAAAAATTTCTTTTACTTGACTAGCAGTATTAATGGCAGTAGGGGTTTGAATGAATAGATCAAAGATCGTTGTTATCTTCATGCAAGCCTATAACATTGGTCAGTTTCGCCCCAGTAAAAAATCAGGGAGGGCCGTTCGGACAATTTATTGTAATTTTGTTCATCATCATAGATTGACAACCTCCATTCGATGCTCATCCAAACCTCTGCGGACTTACAAACCTTCTGCACCCAAGCCCTTCAACAGCCCTGGCTAACTTTTGATAGCGAATTTGTGGGCGAAAAATATTACAAAGACCGGTTATGTGTCATCTCGGCCGGCATCCCTAACCAAAGCGTGGTCATCGACGCACTCACGATACCCGACCTGACCCCCTTCTTACGGCTCCTCGAGGATAGCCGCCTACGCAAGATCACCCACGCCGGCGAAAACGACTACCGCATCCTGATCCAGCAATACGGGCTACGCCCCCGCAATCTCTTCGATACCCAGCTCGTGGCTGCCTTCCTCGACGATCACTACCCGGCATCGCTCCAAAACCTCCTGCGCATACACCTAGATATACGCCTCTCCAAAGCCTCCACCGTCTCCGATTGGGAAGCCCGTCCGCTCCGAAAAGAGCAAATTACCTACGCCCTCGACGACGTAAACTATCTCCCCCAGTTAGCCGACACCCTCTCGGTATCGCTCCAAAAAAGACAACGCCTCGAATGGGCCCTCTCCGAGTGCGCTACCCTCGAAGACCCTCAATTTTATCAAGCCCAAGAACTGGACAAAGAACTCCACAAAAAGTGGGTACGCGAGCTACCCGAAGCCAAAGCCATCTTCCTCTGGAGGCTCCTCCAGTGGCGCGAAAACCTCGCCCAATCCCAGGACCAACCCCGCAAACGCATCCTCTCCGACGACCGCCTCCGTGCCGTCGTCCAACTGGTGGGACGAAACCGACGCACCGTTGAGAGCGACCGACGCATACCGCCACCCCTCATCAAAAAGCACTGGGAAACCTTCGAGGATCTCCTCCAAAACCCACCCACACCTGAGGAGAAAGCACTCATCCAACGCTCCCGACAAAAAGAAAAAAGCGATTCGACACCCCAACGCGAAGCCCTCCTGGATACCCTCTACAACCTCATCAAATACCGCGCTACCGAAGTAGGCATCTCTCCCGAAGTCATCATCTCGCGCCGTGAGCTTAACCGCATGAAAAAAGACATCCACTACCTGCCCCCCAACCTCCAGGAAGGCTGGAGGCGAGAGGTACTAGGCGATACGCTCCTGCGTTGGCTACAAACCGATGGGACGCTGCGGCTTAGCTTTGAGGGAGAACGCTGTATCCTCGATATGATTACCGCCTCTTGACAGGAGAGAGGAAGTTGTCCTGATCGAGTTTGAAGAGATAACCTTCGATGGATATTTCTTCGTTGGCTTTGAGTTCGGTCAGGTTGAGGATGTCCTGGTTGATGGTATGGATGGAGCCGCCGGTATAGCGGGCCAGGTTGAGATAAACGGGGTTTATCATCTTGGATTTTTCGTAGCCACAGAGAATGATCCGGAGCGGTTTCTTGATTTGGGTGTAGAGTTCGATGTCTCGGACGCTGCTGTTGTTATCGGCAACCAAGATGACAAAATCCGTGTCGGGGTAGGCCTCGATGCCCTTCAAGATCGCTTCGATGTCGTTTTCGGGGCCATCTCCACCGGCCCCACCCGAGAGCGCGTAAAGCATCTGCTCTTGTACCTCATCCATTTTTTGGCTGGAGGCATGATAAACACCGCCGGTCTGTCCGATGATTTTGGCTTCGTCGGGGGTGTCGTTGCCGTCGTTGAAGAAGACAAAAGCGCGGAGCATGTCGTTTTCGCGGTGAAGTTGGTGCCAATGCAAAATTTGCGACGCATAAGGGTACAGACTTCCCGTCCAGTCACAGACCGCGATGGCATTTTTCCAGGTCTCTTTGTTGCGCTCGAGAGAACGAAAAACCACCGAATCCTCAAACTCACCACCGTAGATGTACTTTTCTTCGATTTTTTTCATGGCTTTTTGTGCCTTTTCGGTGATCTGGATGGGCTTTTCCCAACTAATCATCGCGCCATGAAAGTAGCTCTGGGCGATTTCTTTGGTGGCTATGTCGGTTTGTCGGATGAGTTGCCAGCGGTTGGCGGGTAGGGAGTCCAGTTGTGGGTATGCGGCGACCAGTTGCGCGATGCGGCGTTGGTTGAGTGCCGAAAAGTCCTGCCCAGCGGGATAATCCGTGTAGATGATGCTCACCCTTCGGATCGAATACTCGGGCAGCTCGACCCTTCGCGCCAGTTGGTGCTGGGAAAAAGCCATGGGTATCAGCAGTGTGTTTTCTCGTGAGCTGTCGGCATCAAAACGCAAAGTAGCGACCTGCGTCAATGCCCCAACTGCCGGCCCTTGTCCATAGACATACCCCGCTATCAGGAATATCAGAAAAAAAAACGAAATTTTTTTCATATCATGTAAATTTTTTAGAAAAAAACGATCCGTTTAACGTGATGTTGCCTCACCGCCCGAGGAATTTCCCCAACGCTCTAACCCCACCACCACGATTGCCCCCAGTACAAAAAGCAACAAAGCCGGTACAAGGTAGGCTGGCTCCCCTGTTTGGAGGGTATAAGTCGCGGGCAAGACGTTTTCCTGGAGCAGTGGAACGGCTTCGCCGTGGCGGTTGGTATAAAAACTGACGGTGTGCTTCCAGGGCCATACTTTGTTGAGGGAGCCGATCATAAAGCCCGTCAAGAGTGCTAGCGTAAGCCCCCTGTGTCGTTGGAGAAGCCAGGAGAGCAGCCGAGCAAAACTCAAAATGCCGAGCAGCGCACCCGCAGAAAAAACACCGATAATCAATAAGTTGCGATCCGTAATGGCAGCGATAATCGTCCCGTACATGCCCATCAGGACGAGTAGGAAGCTCCCCGAAATGCCGGGCAGGATCATGGCACAAATCGCAATCATCCCCGAAACAAACACAAACCAGGGCGCATCCGTACCCGTCGCCGGTGCCGCTACCGTGATCGCGTAAGCGACCACCGTGCCTATCAGGAGCCAAACCACCGTCGCGGCCGTCCATCGCTGAATTTCTTTGCCCACCAGCCAGACCGAAGCGACGATCAGACCGCAAAAAAAAGCCCACAGCAGGCTGGGATACGTCTTGAGCAGATAGCTAATCAACTTCGCCAACGAAACAATGCTTGTCCCGATACCCAACAGGAGCGGCAACAAAAACCAACCGTTGATGTGCCGCCAAAAAGCCTTCCAGCCGGAACGCCGCCACACGCGCACGGCTTCGGGACCAATCGACTTGATACTCGTCAGGAGCGTATCGTAGATACCCGAGATAAAAGCAATCGTCCCGCCGGATACCCCCGGAACAACGTCAGCTGCACCCATAGCTAAACCCTTGACAAACAAATCTATACGAAATTTCATCTTTTTGTTTTTTTCAAAATTACGGCATTTTTTGCGGACGGCGTTTGTTTTTCTGTATTTTGTATCCATGTTGCGTACACTCGTTCGGCTGCGTCGCTTTTGGCGCAAGCATCAGACTCTCCTATGGGTTGTTTTTTTGGTTAGCGTGTTGGGCGGTATTTTTTGGTGGGGGCTACGCCTGACCCACTCGCCGGAGAAAGCCCTCTGGGCGGCTATTCCTTCGGATGCCCTGCTCGTGCTACACGCCCCCGCCCCTGCCCAGCGATGGACGCACTGGCAATCCTTGCCCTTTTGGCAAGAGATGCGTCGCGTCCCGTATTTTGGTGATGCCCAGGCACAGGCAGACTTTTGGGAAACCCTCGACCTTCCTGCCATCAAAGACCTCTACGCTTCCTGGCATCTGGTCTCGGGGCAGCAAAGTGCCTGGGTGTTTTATCTGTCCTTTGGGCAAAGCAACACCTCCGATCCATGGCCTGCCCTGGATCGGTTCAAGGCGCAGCTCTCCGAACGGGGCTTGCAGGTAGCCTCGCGCCAGTTTCAGGGACAGACCATCCATGAGATCAAGAAGGGGAGCCAGTTTATCTTTGGCTTTTTGCAGCAAAAGGACTGGTGGATAGGCAGTTATGAACCACTTCTTTTGGATCAAGTGGTGCGCCATCGCCAGGTAGGCGTAAGTCTATCTCCTCCGGTACAGCCTTCTCCCACAGACTCGCTGCGTGTGCATCTCTTGCCCCAAAACTGGGACGCACTCACGGAGGCCGTGCTGGGCGTGCGCCTGCCTCTACCCGTTCGGGCATCGCTGCCGCTGGATGTATCGCTTTCGCAGGAGCGGTTGTTGGGCATGGGTACTTTACCCAAAGACGACGGCCCGACAACAGCCCCCTTCGGTGTCTCCGAACGCCTGTTGCGCTATGTTCCCTGGCAGACGGCTTTGCTGTTGCACCAACAGATAAAGCCCCCCGAAGCCCCCACACCGACTATTGAAAGCTGGGAGGATGATTATAGTTTTCAGTATCAGAAGTTTCAAAAAACCTTAGGCGACCAGGTTGCTTTGTCCATTTTGGAGAAAGAAAACCGCCGTTCGGTGAGCCGTCTGGTCATCGTCCCCCTCCAGGATGTTTCTACCGCCCAGGGGCTGCTCCAGCAGTTTGCCCAAAATACCCTTTCGCCCAAGCGCAAAACGCCGCTTGTCCGTAGGCACGAATCCTGGGCGATCCAACAACTGACCATCGACGAGTTTCCGCAGGCAATTTTTGGGGAGGCTTTTGCGGGTTTTGCCGAGACTTATTTTGTGATCCAGGATGGATTCTTGCTGCTCTCCAACTCCGTCAAGGTACTGCAATCCCTCCACGACGACCTGGTGAGTGAGCGCACCTGGGCTAGGCAGTTGCCGGAGCAGCGGCTTTGGGAGCAGTTGGATGAGCAAGCTCGGCTTTCGGTGGTCATCAACGTTCCTCGGCTTTGGCAACTCCTGACCGAATCGCTGCAAGCACCCTGGCAAGCACTTTTTACGGCACACCCACAGGCCTGGTTGCAAGTGCAGTTTGCGGCCTTTCAGCTCATCCCGACCAGCCAACGCACCGCCGCCACACTCTTACTTACCCTGACCGCCCCCCGTGTGCTGGCCTCCGGCGAAGCCCTGCCTTCGGGTACACTCGTTCAGGAAAGCCAGTTTCAGGTATCCCTAAGCACGAAGCCGTATTTGGTTCAAAACCACATTGATAGAAGTTGGGAAGTCCTGGTACAAGACCAAAACTACGATCTGCATTTGATCTCCCATGAGGGGCGCATCTTGTGGAGCTACACCCTGGGTGAAGCCCTGGTGCCGCAGTCCCTCCAACAAATCGACTTTTATGACAACGGCAAACTCCAGTACGCCTTCGCCACCACACGGCGCATCCACGTCCTGGATCGCTTGGGGCAACCCGTGGCCAACTTTCCGATCACCTTGCCAGAGAAGTCCGAAATTCAGTTTTTGAGTGTCATCGACTACGACGGCTCCCGCGACTATCGTTTCCTGTCCGCCGATCAGAACGGCCGGCTGTACTTCTACGATAAGTCTGGCCGCGGGCTACACCGCTGGCAACCCCGCAGCCTGGGGATGCGCCTGGCCACGCCGGTCTTGCATCAGCGCATCGACACGAAGGATGTCTTGCTGGCTCTCCAGCGCGACGGTACGGTACACCTACTTCGCCGCGATGCTCAGGCGTATGATCCCTTTCCGTTGCGTTTTCAGATGCCTTTTTCCAGTCCGGTGATGTCCTTTCCTGGCAGCCGGCTCTCGGGTTCGGAGGTCGTCTTGATGAGTGAGATCGGCGAACTGATCCGTCTCAACCTAAGTGGCGAAATCCTGCAACGCCAAACGCTCCCCCGCGAGGAGGAAGCGCGATTTGTGTTGTTACCAGATCGGGTTCGGGGGGATAGTTGGCTGGTTATCAAGAAAGAAAAAGCGGCTTTTGAGGTGCTGGATAGCGAAGGAAATACACTTTTTCGTGTGCCGACAACAGATGCTGCCTTGTCTGATTTTCAGTACTATCGCTTTCGTCCTGGGCGTGAGTGGCTCGTGTGGCATAACCCAAAGGCGGGTCAGGCGGTCATCTTTCGGGCCAACGAAGGCAGCCGCCTGACGGCACTGGACACCGATCATCCCATCAGCCTGCTCTACAGCGAATCCCTACAAAGGCTCGATCTCTACCGCTGCCAGGGAAATCGCTGTGAACTGGTAAGGGTGCAGCAGTTTTAGGGGAAGATAAACGGCATCTCAACCCGTACCGTATCCCAGGAGAGGACAAGGCTACCCGAGTTTTCGCTACCGATGATTTGGTAGGTGAGGCGTTGGACTTCCTCTTCTAGTGCCTCCGGTCGGACGCTCATACGCACGAGGTCTTCGGACTCCTGGTAGTCGTCGGCCAGGTGTTGATCGTATCTTTTGTTCAGGATCAAGACCCATTCCTCCCGTCCCGGGATCGTAAAAAAACCATACATACCGGCCGGTATTTGCTTGTCAGCAATCGTAACGGGTGCAGAAAAACTAACCGCCGTTGCCCAATGTGCCCCACTGACCCATACCTGATCGTAAGAAACTAGCCCGTTCCAGATCACGCGCCCGCGCTTTCCGGGGGAACCGTAGTTGATGGCCACCATCGCGCCGTTTTCAAAGGTAGCCTCGGCTAGCCGACGCGCACTGCCCTTGAAGTCGTCCGTAGCAATCAAGCCCGCATTGACGCTATCGGCATAGCCCGCACGAAAAAGCTGGTGCTCTTGCTCGAGGCGGCTTTTTTCGGTGTTTTCGGTATTTTCGGCTGCTTTCTTCTCCGTCTGGGGAGAACAAGCCCACAATAGGCAACTAATCAAACAAACAAGGATTGGGGGACGCATCATAGCCAGATTTTTTTGGTGAAACAGATCAAGATGTGCTGTAAAAATACGAAAAAATGATGCAAGGACACAAGCCTCTTTGAGGACTTTGTCCGTCAAAGAGGTGGTAGTGGCTGGTACATGGCCAGCAACTCAGGGATGCGCCCCTGCTCGGCCAGAATACGCTCGGCAAAAGCCCGAAAGGCGCCCTGCCCACCCGCTACCTCCAAGACCCAATCGACGCGCGCCCGCACCTCTGCCACCGCATCGGCAGGACAGGCACTTAGGCCACACTGCATCAGTACGGGTAAGTCGTTGAGGTCATCGCCGATGTAAGCGATCTGCTCATCGCGTAAGCCAAAACGGGCTTTGATCGTCTCATAATGTGCTGTTTTTTGTTGGCTCCCCTGAAAGTAGGTATCCAATCCAAGTTCATGGAGCCGACGCGCTACCGCCCCCGACTCCCGCCCCGTAATGGCTCCCACAACAAAACCCATGCTTTGCAAAGGCTTAACAATCAGTCCATCTTTGGCGTTAAAGCGTTTCCACTCGTTTTGGTTATTATCGTAGATGATCCCTCCATCCGTCAAGACACCATCTACATCCGTCAAGAGCGCACGTATGGAAAGAAATTTGTTGGCTATTTTAGTCGTTTTCATCAAGGCCAGTTAAACGAAAAATGTAATAGGTACGTTTACTCATAAAGATAACTGACCAGAAGTTAGGTATAATGAAAAATTCCGTATTTTTTACATATTTTCTTATTTTCCTTGGTACGGGGATCGGTCTTGTGCAGGGGCAAAGTTGTACGACGGGCTGCGATATTGTAGTAACAGACAACAGCGGGGGTAACATCGACGTAGCGGCTGATAATCAGGTGATCTGCATTCAGGGTAGTTTTACGTTCAATCAGGGCATTAACTACAACAACCGCCCAACAACGGTTTGCGTCAGTGCTAGCTCTACTTTTGCGCCTAGTTTTCAAAACGGCATCGGAGGATCTGGGGTTACGTACAACCTCTTCGGAAGTTGGAACCTCGGAGGGGGATCGGTGTGCAGCAACTGTACCATCAATAACTTTGGGGTCTTGACCAACTTCGGCACCATCGACGGCACGCTCAACCACCAATCCACGACCCCCATCACGGTAACCAACCTAAACATCAACGGAAACGGCAATCTAAGCATCGGTGCCAGCAGTACTTTTACGGTTACGGGAGCCATGACCAACAATAACATCCTCAACATTGATGGCACACTCACCATCAACGGCAGTTTTACCAACAACGGTAGCGGCGAAATCTCCAATCAAGGAAGCCTTAATGTCGGTGGTGCTTTCAGCAACAACGGCGATATGTGCAGCCTCACCTGCGGGCAGGTGCAGGTCAATGGTAGTTTTACTAACAATGGCGGCGGAGGCTTAGGAGCAGATACGGATGCAGGCGGAGCAGACTGCGGGGCAATCAATATTTGCATCCTTGGGGGGGTAGCCAATAACGGCACCACAGGCTCGCAGACAACCATTGCCTGTCCGGCAGCGGCCTGCCCTCCCCCCGCCCCCTTACCCGTGCGCTGGCTTAGCTTTTCGCTCCATGCCCAAGCCGGAGGAATCGTACTTGATTGGCAAACCACCACGGAGCAAAACAACGATTACTTTGCTATCGAGCGGTCTCTGGACAATCAAAAATTTATCGAAATTGGACGCATTCAGGGCAAGGGAGATACGCCAGGCACACACACATATAGCTTCAAAGACCAAGAAAAACCCAAAAGTACCGCCTACTACCGGCTTCGGCAGGTGGATCAAGATGGGCGTTTTAGCTTTTCGCGGGTGCTTGCCTACCATCCCGAGGGGGCACATGGGATGCGTATCCATCCGCACCCCATACGAGACGGACGGTTGCGGGTGTATGTACCCGAGCATTTCACTCGGCTAAGCGTAGAGCTGTGGACGATGCAAGGACAACGCCTCTGGCAGACCGTGGCAGCCCCCCTGCGGGGGCAGGTCATAGGCACAGTCAAGCCTACTTTGCGGGGATGCTATTTGCTAAAAATCATTCATGGTACAGAAGTTTTACAACAGAAAGTTATCTTTGAGTAAATCCATGCGTACCGAAAACGAAAAATGGCAGGCCATAGAAGATTTTTTTGTGGCACAGCTCGGCAAAAAACCCGATCTTAAAGGGATACTGTTCTTGATTGGGGTACAGGAACTGGGGCGCGGGACGGCACATTTTAGCAAAGAAGAAAAACAAGACCTGATGCACATCGCCGTCTGTAAACTGTTGAGTTATGCGGGCTACTACACCCTCGAAGGACACGACAGCGAAGGATGGCCCCTTTGGCAACAAACCGAGCAAATCCCTAAGTTCAACCTTTTTGAGCAAGAACGCTTGCTAAAGTTACACATAATTCATTACTTTGAAGAAGAGATTTGGTAACTTGGCCCTATGCAAATCATCACCTACAACGTAAACGGGATTCGGGCAGCCATGCGTAAGGGCTTCGGTGATTGGCTCCGAGCGACCAATCCCGACATCTTGTGTTTGCAGGAAACCAAAGCCCAAAAGAAACAGTTAGGCGAAGAAATTGCTTTTTTTGAGCAACTGGGCTACCACACCTACTGGCATGATGCCGAGAAACCCGGGTATAGTGGGGTGGCGATCTTCACCAAAACAACACCCCGGAACATCGTGTACGGCTGTGGCATGACCGACTATGACAGAGAAGGAAGGGTGATCCGAGCAGATTTTGTGGATCTATCCGTGATGAGCGTCTATATGCCGTCGGGGTCATCTTCGCCCGAACGTCAGGCGTTTAAGTTTGCGTGGCTAGATGATTTTCTGCCCTATCTGACGGAGCTACAAGCAGAGATACCTGCGCTGGTGGTGAGCGGTGATTACAACATCTGTCATCTCGACATAGATATTCACAATCCTTCCAAACAACAAAAAACATCCGGTTTCTTGCCCGAAGAACGTGCCTGGATGGATACTTTTTTTGGAGAAGCCGGGTTTGTGGATGCCTTTCGCTACTTCAACACCGACCCGCACCAGTACACCTGGTGGAGCTACAGAGCAGGAGCGCGAGCCAAAAATTTGGGTTGGCGCATTGATTATCACGGCATAACGCAGCCACTGGCTCCGCGTTTGCGCCGCAGTTGTATCCTTTCCCAAGCCAAACACTCGGACCATTGCCCGGTACTTGTCCAACTTGATACTTAACCCCTTAAAAAAATCGACACCTATGATACGAAATTTCAACTTTTTTTTTTCGCCGCTTATTGGGTTGATCCTCCTCAGCCTGACGGGCTGTAATTCCAATTCATCCCCCGAAGGCGATGCCAACGGCTCTACGGGTAACGCCTTACGGCCCGCCAACGGCGACCGCTATTACGGCGGCACGTTCCGGCTCAACGAAACGGAATTTATTCGTAGTCTTTTCCCGCACAACATCGTTGATGTCTATTCGTACCGCGTAGCCAGCCAAATTTACGAGGGCTTGTACAAACTCAACCAGGAGACCCTACAACCCGAGATGAACCTGGCCCAGGAGACCGACCTGGATTCGACCCGCACCGTCTATACGATTCGCCTCAAAAAAGGGGTCTTCTTTCAGGACGATGCCTGTTTTCCGGATGGCAAAGGCCGCCAACTCAAAGCGCAGGATGTCGTTTTTAGCTTCACCCGCCTTTGCACCCAATCAGGGCTAGATAATCAAGGTTTTCATGTCGTGGATGGGATCATCAAAGGGGCCCGCGCCCACTATGAAGCCTCCACCGGCGGACAAGTGCCTGGTTTTGCCCTTGAAGGCGTAAAAGCCCTCGACGACTACACCGTCGCCATCACCCTCGAAAAGCCCAACTCACTATTTAAGTACATCCTGGCTCGCCCCGAACTCTACATTTTCCCCGAAGAAGCCCACCAAAAATACGGTCTCAAGATGGCCGAGCATCCCGTCGGGACGGGGCCCTTTGCCCTCTATGCCTTTGAGCAAGATATTTCGATCATCCTCAAACGCCACCCCAACTACCACGGCACGGATCGTTTCGGCAACCAACTGCCGTTCCTGGATGCGATTGACATTAAGTTCATTGGCGAGAAAAAAACCGAACTCTACGAGTTTCAGAAAGGCAACTTAGAGATGATCTATCGCTTGCCCACCGATCATATCATCGAAATTCTGGATATGACGGACAGCGAAAAGTTCCAGTTTCAGCGTGAACCCGAGATGCAGACCCAGATTATGGTCTTGATGAACCAGGGTAAGGTTTTTGAAAACAAAGACCTTCGCAAAGCCTTTTCTTTCGCCCTGGATCGCACCAAAATTTTGGACGACGTATTGAATGGAGAAGGTGATTCGCCTGGCTTTTATGGGCTTACGCCACCGCTCTTCAAAAATCTCAACAAGGAAGTTCCCTATCCCATCGACCAGATTCCCGGGTATCGCCGCAACGTCGATTCGGCCCGCTACTACCTGGCCAAGGCTGGCTATCCCAACGGTGAGGGATTCCCCGAGGTCATCCTGGATCTCAACGCCGATGGTAACCGCCACACCATCGTTGCTCTCGAAGTCCAGAAACAGCTTTCGGAGGTACTCAACATTTCGATCAAGCCGCGCTTGCAACCCCATAGCCAGATCACGAACAAGAGTATGCTGGGGCAGTTTGATATGATTCGGCTTTCGTGGGGTGCTGATTTCCCGCATCCCGAATCGTTCTTGAAGTTCTTTTATAGCAAGGAGTTGCCCGATTCGGCGGGACAGAGTTCATTCCCGAACCTCTCGCGTTATGCCAGCCCGGAGTTTGATCGCCTGTATGAAGCTGCCCTTTCGGCGGCCACAGATGAGGAGGCGTATCAGTACTTCTTGCAAGCCGAGCAGGTGGCCATGCGCGATGCGCCTATCCTTGTGCTTTGGTACGATGAAGCCTTCCGACTGCTACAGCCCTACGTCAAGAACTTCCCCAACAACGCCATGCAATACCGCGACTTCTCGGCGGTCTATCTGACCCCGCGCCTCAAAAGTGCCGACAACAACAAGGTAGCCCTCCGCTAAGCCTAATCTCACCTGCCCGCCCAATCCTTTGGCGGGCAGGTATCCAACAAAAACGCGATCCTGGCGTTGTTCTGAAAAAGTTTTTACCCGCTCTATCTATGTACGGCATCAAAAATTATATTGACCGAGGAACAAAGTTTATCAATAACCAACTGTTTCCAGGCAACAAAAAACTCTCAACCTTGATGATCTATGCCACCGACTCCTGCGATTCGGGGTGCAAGCACTGTTTGATTTGGGCCAAACGCCCGATCAAATATTTGAGCCTGGAAAAGATCATCGAGATCATGCAAAGCAAGGCCGTTACGCCCAGTACGACCGTCGGGCTGGAGGGCGGTGAGTTCTTGTTGCATCCACAGGCTTTGGAGATCATGGAGTGGTTTTCGATCCATCACCCCAACTTCGATTTGCTCTCCAACTGCCTCAAACCCCGTAACCTCATTGAGGCCGTCAAGAAATATCCCCCCAAGCGGCTCTACTTGTCTTTGGATGGCACAAAGGAAACTTACAAGTACATGCGCGGTAAGGATGGCTATGATAAAGTCCTGCAAGTCATTGAGGCACTGAAAGATGTTGTTCCGATCTCGGCCATGTTTACCCTCTCGCCCTACAACGACTTCTCCGATATGCAACACGTAGCAGAGGTCTGCCAGCGATACGGAATTGATATGCGGATTGGAGTCTATAACGACATCGCTTTCTTCGATACGGTGGAGAAAGCCCACGAGACTGACATCGGTGCCGAGAAAAAGGAAGAACTCCTCCGCTACTCCGACGTAAAGAACCTCAAAGAAGCGGGACTGGTTGAAAAAAATCTAGCCCTCAAAGCCGCCGAAAAAACAGACATCCAGATAGCCAAGCACGACGAAAATAAGGTACTCACTTCGGCTACATTCAAGGAAGGTATTCCGCCTATCGTCAAAGCCTTTGCCGAAAATTACGACTTCCTGGTACTCTACGATCAGTGGCGCAAGAAGAAACTCAAGCTCAAATGTTTTAGTATTTTGGACAGCTTGATCGTCTTGCCTAACGGCGATGTGCCTATCTGCCAAAACCTTGACCTCAAGCTCGGCAACCTACACGAGAACTCCCTCGACGAAATCTTCAACGGAAAAGCCAGCCAGGATACCCAAAAGGAATACGTCCACAACTGCAACCAATGCTGGATCAACTTCCACCGCAAATACGATGTGGTCATGTACCGTACCTTCGAGAAGTTCTTTGGGCGCGGCGTAACCCGCAAACTCTTTGGCTACTACCAGTGGGAGGAAACCAATACCGACAGCTACAAAAGCTACATGCAACAGATGGAGACCCGCTATGGGCAATAAAAATCTACCCCTGCCGCTTGGAAGCCACAGGGGTAGATTGGGTTTGAAGTATGGTAGGTGCTGTTATTTGTCTCGCTCCGTGAGCCATTTGGCTACGGCAGGGGCAAGCATCTTCTGGGAGCGGCTGCCCACATATACGCCGATATGCCCGCCGGGGAACTCAAAAAGCTCTTTGTCTTTGGAGGATACCATGTCATTGATGGGCTTGGAGGCCGAAGGGGGTA
>DAISIL010000069.1:0-14955 GCA_036822015.1 Bernardetiaceae bacterium
CCGGTGACCTCTTGCATGCCATGCAAGCGCTCTAGCCAACTGAGCTAATCCCCCTCTTGATGAATAGAGAGACAAAAGTACGCACAAAAAACAAAGTCGCCAAATTTTTGCTGTATTTTTTTCTTTTTTTTCTGTTTGCAAAAGTCCGACAAAGCCGTTACCTTTGTGTCATGGATTTTCGATCGGAGGAATGGCAGAGCGGTCGAATGCGGCGGTCTTGAAAACCGTTGTACCGAAAGGTACCGGGGGTTCGAATCCCTCTTCCTCCGCTTTTTCTCTCTTTTTTCAGCGCGTATGTTTGTGCCTTTCGATCAATTACCGGACGATGCCCGCCTGTGGTTCTATGTAGCTTCTCGTCCTTTTCTACCCGAAGAGCTACCCGAGATCGAAGCCGCCCTTGAATCCTTTGTCGCTGACTGGAAAGCCCACCAAATTCCTTTGCAAGCATCCTTTCAAATTTTTGCTCGGCAAGTCATCATCCTGGGCGTAGATACCCGCAAGACTTCCCCCAGTGGCTGTGCCATTGATGCTAGCGTGTCCGCACTTCGTGCTTTGGAGCAAAGGTTTGCACTTAATCTGCTCGATCAAGGTAAAATTTTGTTTCGGCACAAGGATCAGCACCACATCACGACGGTAAGCACGCTCAAGAAAGCCATAGCCAACCAGTATCTCCAGGCTCACACGCCTGTCCTCAACACCCTTGCCCAAACAAAAGCCGAATGGGAGCAACAGCCGCTACCGCTGGCCCAGGATACCTGGCTCAAGCGTTACTTTTCCTGATTTTTCTCTGCCCTTCGATAACACAGGGGCAGGTCATTCGATTTGATCCCGAGGAGCGAGACCTTGGGCGTGTCCCGATGCAAGACACCCTGCTGGCCCAGTTTCGCTTCGTCAATCAAGGGCGCAGCGATCTGACCATCACAGCCGTTGAGTCTGATTGCGCCTGTACGGAGATCACCTATCCCCGCTGGGCCATTGGCGGAGGCGAGGGTGGTACCATTAAGGTAGCCTATTTGCCCTACCGGCCGGGCAAGTTTCATAAGCAGTTTTTGGTCAAGACCAGCCTCGGCACCTCTCATTATATCGTCTTGAAAGGGCAAATCACGGCTCCTGCCCAGCCCGAGCGCGATTTTATCCATCCTATTGGCCCCTTTCGGGCAGCGAGCAAGTGGTTGAGTTTTGGGCAAATCACCAACCGTGGCGTAGTAACCAAACGCTTTGAACTCTACAACGCCAGCAAAGAACCGATCATCATGACCGGCAAAATGGAACTCCCCCCTCACCTCAAGGTACGCTTCGATACCGCCTATATCGCCCAACCCCAAAGCCTGCTTCCACTTTTTATCACCTTTGATCCAAAGATCAAAAACGAATTTGGTTTTGTCCAGGACGAAATCATCCTCTATCAGCACCTACCCAAAGATAAATCGTTCAAACCCTTCTCCTTGCGCATCATCGCAACGGTAGAGGAATACTTCCCTCCTCTCACCGAAGAAGTCCTGGCCGAGATGCCCCAACTCGACCTGAGCTACAACAGCATCAACCTCGGCACGGTAGGACGCAACGAACAAACCATCACCCGATTCATCATCACCAACACGGGCAAGACACCGCTCAAAATCCGAAAAATTGAAGCCGATGAGGGCTGTCAGGTACTCAACCCACCCAACCAATACAGCCACATTCCAGCCGGTGAGTCGGTTTCGCTACGTGTGCAGTTTAGTGATCTGGGACAGACGGGCAAAGTAAGTCGCCTGCTCACCCTCCTAACCAACGATCCGCGTCAAACCCGCGCCATGCTCGAAATCACAGCACAGGTGCGCTAAGGTGAGCAAAATCATCTTTTTCTTAGCTTTGCTTGCGTAGCTTTGGCTATCTATGAAGGATTCAGGGAATTATTACGGATACGACAGGGAAGTGATGCAAGCCATCTTTCGCCCGAAACGCATTGCGCTCATTGGTGCTTCGGAGCGTGAGGGTGCGTTGGGGAGTATCTTACACTGGAACCTGACGCACTGTGGGTTCAAGGGAGAGATTTTTTATGTCAATCCACGCTACCAAAAGATCGGCGATCAGCCGTGCTACAAGCGCGTATGTGATATTCCGGTCTCGATTGATTTGGCCTTGATCGTTACGCCAGCCACGATTGCCGGCGATGTGATTCGGGACTGCTGCCAGCAACAAATCAAAGGTGCAGTGGTTTTTTCGCGGGACTTCTACGAGGGCAGCCTCAAAAGTATCGCCCGTCGGTTGCGTCTCCTGGAAGAGGCTCGGGCAGCGAACCTGCGTTTGTTGGGCCCCAACTCAATCGGTTTTATGGCGCCACACTTTGGGCTGAATGCCTCCGTTCGGCGTATGATGCCCTCGGCAGGCAACGTAGGCTTTGTCAGCCAAAGCGGTGCTTTGGGTACCAGTATGCTCGATATGAGTGCGCGGGAAAAAATTGGGTTCAGTGCTTTTATCTCCGTCGGGATGCTCGATGACCTGGATTGGAGCGACTTGATCTACTTTTTGGGAGACGACCCCGATACCCAAACGATCATCCTTCACGTAGATACGATCAAAAATCCTCGGCGGTTCATTTCGGCAGCCCGAGAGGTGAGCTATCGCAAACCTATCATCGCCTTGCGCACCGGTACGCTGGGCCTGGGCGGGCAGCGTTGGGAGGGCAACCTGACGGGCGATGATCGCATCTTCGATGCCGTCTTTCGGCGTTCGGGGATTCTGCGGGTCAGGAATGTGGCCGAACTCTTCTCCGTGGCCGGGGTCTTCTCGAAGCAAGTGCGCCCCCAGGGCAAACGCCTAGCCATCTTGACCAACTCGGGCGGGATGTCGCTCCTGGCCGCCGATGCCCTCCTGCGTGAAGGCGGAGAGCTAGCCAGCCCTGGGCCTCAAACCCACCAACAACTCAATCAAGTACTCCCCGAAGGTTGGCATCAGTCCGGCATCGTTGATCTCCAAAACCAATCCCTACCCGAGGAGTTTGAGCAAGCCCTCAACGCCCTCTCCAAAGACCCCCAAAACGATGGTATCTTGCTCATCTTTGCCCCCCAGGCCATCGTCAATGCCACACAAATTGCCGGAAAAATTAAGCAATACAACCGCATCCCCAAAAAACCACTCCTGACTTGCTTCATCGGCGGACGAGAAATGTCCGCCGCCAACGACATCCTCAACACCGCCCAAATACCCACCCTGCCTTATCCCGATACCGCCGCCCACATCTTCAACTACATGTGGAAATATGAGTACAACAAAAAAACCATCTACCAAACCCCACGTCTAACGCAGGATGAGGGACTCGGCATCGCCGAAAAATCCGAAATCGAAGATTATATCACCGCCCTACGCGGGCGAGCCGTTACGCAACTTGCGCCCGAAAACATCCAACACATTTTTTCGGTGTACCAAATCAAGGGACAACGCGACGATCTCCCGCCACCCGATCCCGAGGAGTTGCATTTTGATATACAGATCGGTAGCCAGATTGACCCGCTCTTTGGGCCCTTTGTCTTTGCGGGCTATGGCGGGCCGCTGGGTAATGTCTTCAATGACATCGCCATTGGGCTACCTCCCCTCAACCTCAACCTGGTGCAACGGATGCTAGAGCAAACCCAGGTGTTTCGGGCGATGGTCAAGACCCACCTCCCCTCCGAGGTCATCGACGATCTCGAGGAACTGATTGCTCGCCTGGGACGGCTCGTAGTAGAGCAGCGTATGATCGCCCGTCTGCATCTGCCGTCCGTTTCGGTAACGCCCGAAGGCGTGAGCTTTAAACAGGTCTTGTGCCAACTGCACCCCTCCGATATGCGGTTGCAAGATTTGCCCCGCCTGGCCATTCGCCCGTACCCGACGCTCTATGAGCAGTTTTGGAAAATGAAAAACGATCAAGCAGTCTTGATTCGTCCGATTCGCCCTGAGGATGAACCACTGTTGGTTACTTTTCACGAGTCGCTCTCCAACCAAAGTGTTTATTTTCGTTACTTCAACTCCGTGAGTGTGCATCAGCGTACCTCCCATGAGCGGCTCGCCCGTATCTGTTTCATCGACTACGACCAGGAGATGGCCCTTGTCGCTGAACGCCGTGATACACCGACGAGCAAGCACATCCTGGGCGTAGCGCGTCTGCGGCGCATCTCCGGTACACGCGATGCCGAGTACGCGATCCTTGTCCAGGACGATGCCCAGCGCACCGGCCTCGGCACGGAACTTCTACGCCGCATCATGGATATTGCCCAGCAGGAGGGCATCACGCGCCTGCTGGCCGACATCCTGCCCGAAAACCAGGGGATGCGCCGCATTTCCGAAAAACTGGGCTTTCGGGTACGCTACGATCTGGACGAAGGCGTACTCAAAGCCGATTATACCTTCCCCGTCCCAAAGTAAAGCCCTCAAAATTTGCGTTGCATCTTGATATTTGACTAATTTTCCGATCCCAAATGCTGCCTCATCCATGAAATGCTATCAAAGCCGGTCTTTGCTGTTTATCACCTTCATAGCCGCTGCCCTGTTGCTCTTCTTATGCTTGGACTCCTTCTCCATCGATACCTCGGGCTGCTTGAGCGATCTGAAAGGCGGCGAAGCCAGCCACGGTAGCCCTGCCCCGTGGTTTGCCGTTGTTCCCTTTGTGGTGCTACTCCTTCTGATCGCGATTGGTCCGCTGTTCTACGAGCATTGGTGGCACAAGAACTACCCCTACGTTTCGGTTGCGCTGGCTAGCATCGTTGTCTCGGGGTATATCTTTTTCTTGCACAATGTACACGCGCCCATACACGCCCTGGCCGAGTACGTCCAGTTTATTGCCCTGATCGCCTCCCTGTATGTGGCCGCGGGTGGTATCCTGATTCAAATCGACAAAAAAGGCACGCCCCTGTCCAACGTCATCCTGCTCCTGATCGGTGCCGTGATCTCCAACCTCATCGGAACAACGGGTGCCTCCATGCTCCTGATTCGCCCCTACATGCGCCTAAACAAAGACCGCATCAAGCCTTATCACGTCGTCTTTTTTATCTTCATTGTCAGCAATATCGGTGGTAGCCTGACCCCCATCGGCGATCCGCCCTTGTTCCTGGGTTTCTTGAAGGGCATCCCCTTTTCGTGGCCGCTCCTACACAACATCCTGCCCTGGATGTTTGCCATTGCCCTCTTGCTGACGATCTTTTGGCTCAAAGACCGCAGAAACAAGGAAGAAGATGCCTTTTTTGCCTCACCCGACGAACCCATACACGAGTACACGAATCGGATTCGCCTTGTCGGGACAAAAAACTTTCTTTGGCTTGCCGTCGTGATTGCGTCGGTGTTCATTGATCCCAATGTTTTTGATTGGGTACCGGGGATTGTTTATGATGGTCAGACGTTTTCTTACATCCGTGAGGCGATTATGCTCAGTGTCGCCGTGCTGTCATTTCGCCTGGCGAGCCAGGAGGCCTTACGGGGCAACGAGTTCAATTTTGAACCCATCCGTGAGGTAGGCTTTGTTTTCATCGGGATTTTTGGTACGATGATGCCCGCCCTAGAACTCGTCGCCGATTTTGCCAAATCGCCCGCAGGTGCGGCACTCATTACGCCCAACACACTTTATTGGGGAACTGGTCTGCTGTCTGGCTTCCTGGATAACGCCCCTACCTATCTCAACTTTTTGGCGGCTGCGATGGCCGCCCAGGATAGCTCTATCGGTAACATGGAGCAGGTCAAGGCTTTTGCGGCAGGGGTGGATCCCTTCCTGGATTCGGTTCTACAACTCAAGGCAATTTCGGTGGCGGCGGTGTTTTTGGGGCGATGACCTATATCGGCAACGGTCCCAACTTCATGGTTAAGGCTATCGCGGAGCAGGTTGGGGTTAGGATGCCGACGTTCTTTGGGTATCTGCTTCGATTTTCGCTGGTGTATTTGCTGCCCGTGTTGATAATGGTTTGGTTAATTTTTTTGTGAGCGTCTGGTGAGCAATGATCGGGATTTGGGCATCAAACTCTCGGATGACCTGCTGCATCTTGGCGCGTTTGTCGGGCTGTGCGTGGAGTAGTTCGGCTTGCTGTTCCATGAAGTCCTCCATCGCTTTTTCGCTCATTTTACCTTCCTTGTACTCGGCCAGCCTGAGGTACCAAAGGAGGTGTGGGAGGTAGTTGGAGTTGTTGTGAGCGTAGGCTTGTTCGCGTTCGAGAAGGTGATACTTACGGGCAAGAGACAAGATGGTATCAAACTGCTCGAGTTGTGTCAGGAGCTGACAATAAGCGGTAAAAAAAGTATGCCACCGCTGCAAAAACAACTGCTCCGTATCGTGTATCCGCAAAAAACTATCGGCATAGCGAAGGGCTTTGCTGTACTGCTGGTTCTGAAAAAGACTTTTGATATAAAAAGCCGCAAAGCCGGTCTTGTCGTGATGGCTTTGGGTCTTGCGCATCTCGGGGAGGGCTGCCTCGAGGAGATTAAGCGACGTGATGTTTTTGTTTTGGCGCAGCAAAACCGCACTTAGGTTGGTCAAATGTTGGAGGTACTCCGATCCATGGTGCCGAATGGAGAGGTAGCCATACTGCTCGGCCGCGTCCCATTCGCTGAGCTTGGCGTGCAAGATGAGCCGGTTGGCGTAGTATTTGGTCAGGATGCGGCGCGAGTAGTACACCCCCGAGCGCAGCATCTGATCGAGGTAGTCATAGACCTGTTGGAGCTTATGCGCCTGCCCATGATTGACGTACAAGAACGCCAGACGATGAGCGGCCAGATCGCGGTTGTAGCCGTCCATGTTGTTGTCATAGAAGGTATTAAGCAAAAAAGGTTCCCAATGCCAGGACTCTCCCGCCCGCGTGGCGTACTGCTTCGTGATGTCTAGGGTTGCCCTGTGGATGCGCTCGTTGGTGTAGAGGGCGCGGTCGTAGGTATAACGCAAGCGTTGCAGGAAAGCATCCACGATCTGATGATCCGAATAGCGCATCCGTATCAAGAGATAATGGCGATACGTCTGGACGACTTCATAAAAACGCATGAAATAAAACAAAGGCTGCCGATAACCAGCAATCGCCCGAAGGAGGTCTTTCTCCTCCTCGGGGGTGATGGCATCGGTCATAATTTTTTGTTCCAGATCGCTGATCCACTCGTACTGCCGATCTACACTAATCGTATCTAGTTTTTGCTCGATCCAGCCCATGAGATAAGAATACTTGCGGCGATCAATTTGGAGATCGTAAGCCTGGGGCGTATGGGATGGGTCAGCGTTATGCGAAATTTTTTGAAGGATGGATTGTTTCTCTTCGTCCTGAAACTGCGCAATGCTTTCGAGGTATCCCAACTCATGGGGGAGGAGGGCTTGCGCAAATTGGGTAAACTTCTGTAACCTTCCCATACCGATTATCCGCTACGTTTTTTTTGTTGGAGTTTGCGCTGAATCATCGTTCGGCGAATGGTTTCGAGGTCTCCTTTCGGGATTGAATCAATGAGTTGGCGGGTGTAGGGCTGCTCGGGCTTGGCATAAATATCCTCCGAGAAACCACTCTCCTCAATCTTTCCACCACGCATCACCAAAATACGATCCGCAATAAACTTGACCACGGAGAGGTCATGCGAGATAAAAATGTAGGTCAGTTGTTGTTTACTGAACTGATCTTTGAGCCGATTGAGCAAGTTGAGTACCTGCGCCTGCACCGAAACATCTAGTGCCGAAACCGATTCATCACAAATCAAAAAACGGGGCTGTACCGCCAATGCCCGCGCAATGCAGATACGCTGCCGCTGCCCCCCGGAAAACTCATGCGGGTAGCGATTGAACTGCTCCCCACTCAAATTGACCGTCTCTAAGAGTTCGACAACGTAGTCGCGCCGAGCCTGATCGTTGGGCAAAACGCTATGAATGCGCATCGGCTCCATGATCGCCTCCCCGATGGTGATACGCGGATTGAGGGAACTGAACGGATCCTGAAAGACGATCTGGATGTCTTTGCGCAAATAACGCAACTTGCGCTTGGGCAGTTTTAGGATGTCTTCGCCCCGAAAAAAGACCTCTCCCGAGTCCGGTTCTATCAAGCGCAAGATACTCTTGACGAGCGTGGACTTACCGCAACCCGACTCGCCCACGATGCCGAGCGTCTCGCCCGGATAGACCTTAAAACTAATATCGTCCACGGCCTTGTTGAGGTGAGTCTTCCGTCCCCAAAAGCCCTTATCGCGGCGGTAGTAGGTATGCAAATGCTTGACCTCCATGATGGGGTCTTTTTTGAGCAAGGTCTGATACCGCTCCCGTAACTCGGCTTCGCTCTGGTAGTTGAGCATCAAAGCCTGCCCCACCGACTTAAACTTTGCCTGGTCATCGGTAGTCGAGATATTGCCTTTCTCGTCCGTGTGCATGAACTCCGAAACGACCGGCAAGACCTTCAACTTAATATCCAGACGCGGGCGACACGCCAATAACCCCTTCGTGTATGGGTGCTGGGGGTTCGAGAAAATATCCCATACCGTCCCCTCTTCGACGACTTTGCCCTGAAACATGACCATCACCCGATCCGCTACCTCGGCCACTACACCCAAGTCATGCGTAATAAAAACCATGGAGGTATCCAGTTCGTCCCGCATCTGGCGCAACAACGAGAGAACGCTGGCCTGTACCGTTACGTCGAGGGCCGTCGTGGGTTCATCCGCGATCAGGAGGAGCGGTTGTGAGGCTAGGGCCATCGCAATGACGACGCGCTGGATTTGTCCACCCGACAACTGGTGTGGGTAGGACTGAAAGATCACTTCGGGGTTACCGATCTGGACGCGCTCGAGTAGCTCGAGGGCCCGCTGCTTGGCTGCCCGCCGGCTGATCTTGTTGTGGTACAGCAGTCCTTCGATCAGTTGTACCCCGCAGGTGTACACCGGATTGAGTGCCGACATGGGTTCCTGAAAGATCATCGAAATTTCATCACCCCGCAACCGACGAGTCACCGATTTGGGTACTTTGGTCAGGTCGATCTTGCCGTATCGCTTCGATTCAAACAGAATATCGCCCTTTTCGATATAACCCGCCTTCGGGATCAAGCTCAGCAAGGAGAGTGCCGTCAGGGTCTTGCCCGACCCCGACTCACCCACGATACCGAGGGTTTCGCCCTGCTTCAACTGAAAACTGATCTGATCCACGGCGATCACCTCTCCCTGATCCTTTCGGATACGGATCGTCAAATCACGGACACTCAGGATGGTTATATCTTTTCTGGCTTGGCTCATAGTTGTAACATCAGCCCCAAACTAGGGCGGATGAGAGTTTGGGACAACCCACGCCCGTACATGAAATTGACATCAAAAACGACTTTAAAAAACCTAGACCCGACGTGCAAACCAGCCGTAGAACTGTAATAGTTTACCTGTTGGTTGGCATTGGCATTATCGACAAACTCCTGATAGCCTGCCCCCGTACTCAAACGGATGGTCTCGAAAAGCAAAACGCCCAGTTCGGCTTGATAGTATCGGTTTTCGGCTTCGTTTTGGTCGGCCGTTTTGCCGGTCTTACCATCCTCCAAAAACTTCTGGATACTGGATGTGTTTTGGTTGCCACCCCGTACAAAAACACCCATGCCCGTCCCGAGTCCCGTGCCGTCATAATTGAAGACATACCCAATCATACCCTCGGCAAACCAATCGCCATAAGAAGAGGAAAAACTTTGATTGGCTGCGTTGTCTGCCCCATAGAAGTAGCCCAGCCCACCGCCCAAACGCAGCATCAGCCCGCGCTTGGCATTACCCATACGGGCGCGACAATCGGGACTTTCGGCACGCATGAGCAAATTTGTGTACTCCGCTTCGGTCAGGACAACGCTACGATTGGCGTTTGGGAAAGGGGCAAAGGGTGTTTGCCCCACCACCGAAGCCGATAGAAGCAGCAAAAAAAGTAAGAGCGAAGGCGTATAAAATTTCATAAGGCATCAGTTGATTTTTGGTTGGACGGAGGTGTTGCTCCTACATTAAAATTGACCCCTAACTGCAAGAGAGACGAACCTGTACCTGCATCAAAATAAGCCTCAAGACGGCTGCCAATGACATAGCTTCCTCCAGCGCGTAGGAGCAAGCCCAGACTCGTATCGCGCCCACCCGAACTCAAACGATAACCTGACTCGGTATCCAGGGGCAAGACCGTAAGCTCCGTATCCAGAGACGAGCTGCGCACACCTACCCCTGCCAGGATGTACGGGCGCAGCCGCTTACCGTAGAGCGTATATCGCGCCAGGAACATCAAGGAGGATACCCCTTCGCGGGTCTCTCCGCTCACGATGGCATTATCGTAAGATTCGAGCTGTTGGTTGGTGTAGGTATAACCTCCCGTCCCGACCTCTACGCCAAGCTGAAGGGTACTTGACCAGGAGGTGTAGTAGCGCAAAAAGAACGTCGGTAAAGTACCGCTGCGCTGGGCATCTTCGATGATGCCATCGCCGCGCCCGTAGCTCGGAATAAATCCTATGCCCAGGCTAAGGGTAGGATTTTGCGCCAACTTGAAAGCCTTGCTCGCTTTGGCTTTGTCTCTCCTGGTGGGCTTACCCACGAAAGGCGCACCGTTGAGATAGTCCGACTGTCCGTCAGGGTAGTTGATGGCATAAATCAAGGGACGCGGCAGCGTATAAAGCGGGCCGTTGAGGTATCCGGCCCGCTTATAGGTTACGGTTTCGAGTCCGATTTCGATGACCTTTCCGCGCAGCAGCTGCCCATCAGTCAAGACAAGGACATCATGTCCGCGAAGGGTATCTTGCTGGGCTTGCAAAGCAAAATCTCCCAACAACAAAGCCAATAGGAAAGGAAAAAAATGCTTCATTACGTATTCCATTTTATTTGTCTGTGCGCTCCCCAGCCTCGGAGGGTCGTCCTTGTCCGGCTTGTTGCATGGGATTGGGCGCGCTGCGTCGTTGCTGCTTAAAGAGCTGAAAACGCGATGGCTGATCGGCTTGACGAGGGTAGTAGTTGTTGGAGGTGTCGATGTCGGCGGTTTCTCGGTAGGGATCGAGGAAGAACTGAACGACTTTCTTTTGGGTCGGGAAGACTTTCTGTATCGTCTTTTTGCCCATCTTCCAGACCTCTGCTGGGATGCGTTCGAGCTGCGTTGTGCCATCCTCAAACTCCATTTCGAGGATAATCGGCATGACTAGCCCGCCTTTGCGTTCAAAGGTGAGTTCGTAGAAATACTTCCCCTGCTCGAGCATCTGCTTGGTCTCCTCGTCGAGGGAGGCTTGGTAGCGTTCGTACATGGCCTGATCCGTAGGACGAACATCGAGGGGGTCATAGTCATTATAGAAGTCGCGCAGCTTGGGCTTTTCCTCGATTTTGGTTTTGGGCAGGGCTTCTTTGTTGCGCAAGTCCGTGATGTAGGGGCGTTGAGCATCGCGCTCGGCTTTTTGTCGGGCTTTTTCTACGGTGGGGTCTTGGGAGTCGATTTGATAGAGCTGTACGTTTTCGATGGCAATATCCACATGATCGGTGGTATAAAACCAACCGCGCCAAAACCAATCCAAATCCACACCCGAGGCATCCTCCATGGTGCGGAAGAAATCGGCCGGCGAAGGATGCTTGAACGCCCAACGGCGGGCGTACTCCTTGAAGGCATAGTCGAAGAGTTCGCGGCCCATGATGGTCTCCCGTAGGATGTTGAGTGCCGTAGCGGGCTTGCCGTAGGCGTTATTCCCAAACTGGGGAATGGACTCGGAATTGGTCATGATGGGCATGATGTTTTCTTTGTCGCCGGCCATATAGTCCACGATTTTATCAGCGGGGCCGCGCCGAAAGGGGTAGTTTCTGTCCCATTCTTGTTCGGTCAGGTACTGAACAAAGGTGTTCAGTCCTTCATCCATCCACGTCCATTGGCGTTCGTCGGAGTTGATAATCATGGGGAAGAAGTTGTGTCCGACCTCGTGAATAATCACACCGATCATGCCGTACTTGATGCGCTCGGAGTACGTACCGTCTTTTTCGGGGCGGCCGTAGTTGAAACAGATCATTGGGTATTCCATGCCATTGTTGGCTTCGACGGAGATCGCGACGGGATAAGGGTAGTCGATGGTGTATTTGGAATACACCTTCAAGGTATGCGCCACGACTTCGGTGGAGTATTTTTCGTAGAGCGGGTTGGCTTCTTTGGGGTAATAAGACATGGCCATGACGGTTTTTCCACCAATTTTTACGCCCATAGCATCCCAGATAAACTTTCGGGAACTTCCCCAGGCAAAGTCGCGGACGTTTTGGGCGTGATAAACCCAGGTTTTGGTTTGGCCATCCTTGACGGGATTTTTTTCTTTGGCTTCGGCTTCTTTTTGGGAGACGATAATTACGGGGTCATCGGCGGTCTTGGATTTTTCGTAGCGGTTCATTTGCTCGGCGGTCAGGACGGCCTTAGCATTTTGGAGAGTTCCTGTGGAGGCAATGATATGATCGGCGGGAACGGTCATTTCAACTTCATAATCACCGAAGGGCAGCGCAAACTCACCGCGCCCCAAAAACTGTTTGTTTTGCCAGCCATTGATGTCATCATAAACTGCCATGCGCGGAAACCACTGCGCCATCGTGTAGAGGCAGTTGCCGTCTTCTTCAAAGCACTCATAGCCACCACGGCCGCCCATGATGTCGCGATCCTGGATATTGAAGTACCACGAAATTTGAAAGCTATATTTTTGTCCGGACTTTAAGGGCTGCGGCAAATCGACGCGCATCATCGTTTTGTTGATGGTATAAGGCAGGGGATTGCCTTTGGCATCCTTGACAAACTGTATTTTGTGTCCACCATCAAAGGTGGGATCGACGACACGACGCATCTGCGTATTGGTCATCTGATCCCTCAGAGATGAGGTTTCGATCTTGTAGGTATCCGAGTCTTTGGCTCTGACGTTTTGGTCGAGTTGTACCCAGAGGTATCGGAGATCGTTGGGGGAGTTGTTGTGGTACGTGATGGTTTCGATGCCCGTCAGGCGATGTATTTTTTCGTCTAGGGTAGCCTTGATTTTGTAGTCGGCTTGCTGTTGCCAGTAGGCATGTCCGGGGGAGCCATCAGCGGCTCGGTAGCTATTGGGGGTAGGTAGTTCTTGCCCGAGTTGGCGAAAAGGTGATCGGTTGATGTTCTCCTGGGCATGTAGGGTAAGGATGCCCCAACAAAAGATCAAAAAAAATGTAACTTTCTTCATGGGATACAAGGGGATAAAAATGATTGGATGCGGCGTAGTGTGCGTTGGGTTGTTTAATGCAAAAGTAAAGATACAAAAAAACTCCTTTCCGAAGTCAGGATCAGAAAGGAGTTTCTTTGGATAAAGCCAGGAATGGCAGGTTATTTACCCGTGTAGTCGCCTCGGACGAGGTTAAATTTACGCATCTTGTTGTAGAGCGTCGCTGGCTGAATGCCGAGGGCCTTAGCCACATAGGTACTCTTGCCTTTGTACTTGCGCATGATGCGGTCGATGTGGATTTTTTCCATGTCTTCGATGGTTTCTACCTCATACTGATCGCTTTCGACGGTTACCTGACGGCGGAAGTGGGGCGGGAAGTCATCCATAGAAATCCATCCTCCGGGTTCAACTTCGATGTAAAAGCGTTGGACGATGCCGAGCAACTCACGGACGTTGCCGGGGAAGCTGTAGTTTTTGAGGTGATCCCAGACTTCGCTCTTGTAATGCAGGGTTTTGCCGCCATGCTCTTGTCCCACTTTCTTGATGAGGTACTCAAAAAGAGTTTTGAGGTCTTTGGTGCCACGCTCACGAAGGGGGGGAAGGTGCAGTTCACAGATCATCAGGCGATAGAAGAGATCCCAACGGTAGAGTCCACGCTGGCACATGCCGTAGAGATCGCGGTTGCTCGAAGCAATGACCCGTACATCGACGAGCTTGGGTTCGGCACCAATGGGATGAATCAGCACACCACCCTGCTTTTGGTTGCTGGGGTGCAAGACCTGCAAGAGCATCTGCTGCATGTAGGGCGAAAGATCACCTACTTCATCCAGCATGATCGTCCCGCCATGACAGCGTGCAAAAGCACCTTCTTCGGTCGCATTACCAAAAAATCGGGTGTGTAGGGCTTCGTCGTTGAGGGCGGCACAACTGACGATCTCGAAGGACTTAGAGCGGCGCGGCGAATGCTCGTGGATGTAATGTGCCAGGTGCTGCTTGCCCGTGCCGGTTTCGCCACTAATAAAGACGGTTACGCTTTCGGCGGGAGCTACGCGCTTGGCTGCCTTTTCGTAGATAGGCTCAATGGATTGGGTGTAGCAGTAGTCTTCATTGAATACATTGGGATCAATGCGCTCATTTACGTGCAAGGCCTGCGTACCTTGTGGGACATAAGCGGCATCCAGGATAATCCGGCTACCGTCGCCCTTCATCTGGATCAGCTTGGAGTTGAGGGATAGATCGGCGTGGGCCACAAAAAGAGCCATGCTCATCACGGGCGTATCGGCGGTCGTGAGCATATCCACCTCTACGCGCCGATGCTCCAAAAGCACCTTTTCTACTTTTGGTTTGAGTTCGGTCAAGTTATAAACATCATGTACCCCCAAAAAGCGCACTTCTATTTTATGGTCGGGGAAGTCAGCCGCAATCTTGTTTACTAGTGCTTGTATCCCTTCGTTGCTTTCCTCTTCGGATCCCGTAGAAAAAAGCAGATGCTTGTCGTAATTATCTTGCTTGTAGAAATTTTTGTGATAACTGTACGTGGGGCCGTCTGTATTGACCGCCGATGTGTTGGGCTGATGATCCGTTGCACAAGCCCAAGAAATAAGAATCTTCTCCATAAGACGTAAAAAAGTTAGTGTTTAGAAATAGTGCCTACTACTCCTTGCGAAAATGCAATAAGTTAGGTGAAAGACTGAAAAACTAAAGTCCGCCTCAAATATACAACAATAATTTAAACCTTAAAATATTTTCGGCAAAATCACACAAAAAAAAAATATTTTCGATTCTTTAATTTTGGCGATATTATCACTTGTTTCTTCTTCCTACACACCTTACCAAAGAGAAATAAAAGGAGACAAAT
>DAISIL010000070.1:0-3706 GCA_036822015.1 Bernardetiaceae bacterium
TCAATTAGATGTACGATTTATTAATGAAACAGATCAATTGGCAATCGTGACAGCACAAACAAATAAATCAGAAGAAGAAGCAAATAAAGCAAAAGAAGAAGCAGATAAAGCAAAAGCAGAAGCAAATGCAGCAGAAGAGTTAAGAAAAAAAATAGAAGAAGCAACAAAAAAATGATCAAACTAAACATACCTGTCAGCTGTAATGAAGACACGAAAGTGTGTCTTTTTTTTATATGCAAAATTTGCATTTTCTCTGTATAGTAACTATACTATGATATCGATTTTATTTTTGCTTTCCATCTCATGGCATGGTTCACACCAACTGAAAATCTAAAACACGCAGAATGACTTTCGTCCAAAGAAGATTTTATAGCCAAATTAGAAAGTAACATTATACTTTCTGATCCAGAAGATCAAAAAAAATTCACTACCTTAGTACAAAAAGAAGCAACCCCACTAGTCTAAGCCTTAAACTTTTTTAATCACTGATTTACAGGTGGTTGAGTTAGCCCAAGGCTTAAACTAGGTAGAGGTTATGAATCCAAGGCGTGAACTAGGGTGGCTCTAAATGCAGTCCAGGCGAGACGCTTGGTAGGGTAATAGTTTGAAAGTTTGTCAAAGTTCTAGTAACTTTGACCAATGTTTTTTCTATCTAAACCAGACCTGAATCCATGAAATTTCGCATCGAAAAAGATACCATCGGCCCCGTAGAAGTTCCTGCCGACAAATACTGGGGCGCGCAAACCCAACGTTCTTTTCAAAATTTTGATATTGGTGGACAACAAATGCCACAGGAGGTCATCTACGCCTTTGCGATCCTCAAAAAAGCTGCCGCCCAAACCAACCATGCCCTGGGTGTGCTTTCGGAGGAAAAATGCCAGATCATCGGGCGCGTCTGTGATGAAATCCTGTCCGGCGACTTAGACGATCAATTTCCGCTCGTCGTTTGGCAGACCGGATCGGGGACGCAGTCCAACATGAACGTCAATGAAGTCATCGCCAACCGCGCACACGTCCTGATGGGGGGCGCACTCGAAGACGAAAAAAAACACATCCATCCCAACGACGACGTAAACAAATCCCAGTCCTCTAACGATACCTTCCCGACGGCGATGCACATTGCCGCCTATCGCTACCTGGTTCAGGAGACGATTCCCAAAATCGAACAATTACGCAACACCTTAGACCAAAAAGCAAAAGCATTTGCTGATGTAGTCAAAATTGGTAGAACGCATTTCATGGATGCCACACCACTCACCCTCGGGATGGAGCTTTCGGGCTATGTCTCCCAACTTGACCATGGTCTGAAAGCTCTCCGAAATACCTTTGACCACCTCTCCGAACTCGCCCTTGGCGGTACAGCCGTCGGGACAGGTCTTAACGCCCCCGAAGGTTACGCCGAACACGTCGCCGATCAGATTGCTCAACTTACCGGTCTGCCCTTCCGCACAGCCGAAAACAAGTTTGAATCCCTGGCCGCCCATGATGCCATCGTGGGTGTCTCGGGGGCGCTCAAACAGCTAGCCGTCTCCTTGATGAAGATCGGAAACGATATTCGGATGCTTGCCTCGGGGCCGCGTTGTGGCATCGGAGAGATCATCATTCCGTCCAACGAACCCGGTTCATCCATCATGCCTGGCAAGGTAAATCCCACGCAATCAGAGGCTTTAACGATGGTTTGCGCCCAGGTCATCGGGCTGGATACGGCGGTCTCGGTAGGTGGCATGAACGGGCATTTTGAACTCAACGTGTTCAAGCCCATGATGATTTTTAACGTCCTGATGGCAGCCCGCCTACTCGGCGACGCGGCAGCTTCTTTTGAAGCCAACTGCGCCGTAGGTATCGAACCCAACTACGAACGCATCAAGCAAAACCTCGATAACTCGCTCATGCTCGTAACGGCACTCAACCCACATATCGGCTACGAAAACGCCGCCAAAATTGCCAAAAAAGCCCATGCCGAAGGGACAACGCTCAAAGCCGCTGCCCTAGACCTGGGTTTGCTTTCGGGTGAAGATTTTGATACCTGGGTCGATCCCTCGAAGATGATTGGTGGCTTATAGATCAAAACTACAAGAACCTATAAGGTTTTGAAAACCTTATAGGTTTTTTATGACTGCCAAAACGTAGTCCTGCTCCTCCCGACGAAGGCTGGGATACATCGGCAGGCTCAAACATTGGGCATAATATCGCTCGGCATTTGGAAAACGTCCCGTCTGATCGCCATACTGCTCGACGTAATAAGGCATCTGATGAACTGGAATGTAATGCACCTGTGCAAAAATCCCCTCGCTTCGCAGATGGTCATAAAGGGCTTTGCGCTCCTCCGTCAGGACAACGTACAGGTGATAGGCGTGCTGTGTACTGAAAGGCGTAAGTGGCTTAATATGTGGCATTTCCTGAAAGGCTTCAGCGTAACGCTCCGCGATAGCGTGCCTGCGGGAGAGATTTGTTTGGGCGCGTTGGAGCTGGGAGATACCGAGGGCCGCCTGAATATCGGAGAGCCGGTAATTGTAGCCGAGGGTCTGCATCTGATAGTACCAAGTGCCGTCATTGTGGGTCATCTGTTGCGGGTCTTTGGTGATGCCGTGGGTACGCAGGAGCTGTAGGCGTTGGTAGAGTTCGAGCTTACGGGTCGTAATCATGCCCCCCTCTCCGCAGGCGATGTGCTTGACGGGATGAAAAGAAAAGATCGCCAGATCAGCATAAACGCCGCTACCTGCCCGCTGCGTATGTCCCTGGGCATCCGTGAACGTAGCTCCCGGAGCGTGGCAAGCATCCTCGATGATCCAAAGCCCATAGCGATCTGCTAAGACGCGAAAGGCTTGCATATCAACGGATAAGCCAGCAAAATCAACGGGGATGATTCCCGAAAAAAAACCTTCGGGATGGCTCCGGAGTAAGTCCTCTACGGCGTGAATATCCAACAAACCCGTGTTGGGGTCGATGTCGGCAAAGTGGATATGCCCACCACAATACCGAATGCAGTTGGCCGAAGCAGCAAAGGTAATCGGCGAGGTAATCACGTGTGTATCTGGCCCTACCCCGAGTGCCAGGGCGCAGAGGTGCAAGGCCGCCGTACCGTTGGCGACAGCTACGGCATGGGTAGCCCCGACGTACTCGGCAAAGGCTGCCTCAAATTCGGCAATACGCGGCCCTTGTGTGAGGAAGTCATGATCGAGGGTTTGGAGAACGGCCGCCTTATCTTCGGCTGTGATCTCTTGTTTTCCGTAAGGAATCTGATACATTAGGCAGCAAATTGAGGATCAAGATGATTTTTGATAAGTTCACGTAATTTTTCCACACTAAGCCAATCGGTATTGGTGCCGGAGGCATAGGCAAAGCGTTCGGGTACGGGCTGTGCCTGGTAGTGCGCCATAAACTTTTGGAGAGTTTCCTCGTGGGAGCGTCCCATCAGACTGGGAACGATGACATAACGGTCTGGTGTAGCGATGGTATTGAGGGCATCACTTTCGGTAATCATCTCCTCGTGGATTTTTTCTCCGGGTCGAATGCCTACGATGCGGTGTTCGGCTTGGGGGGCAATGGCCTGGGCCAGGTCTAGGATGCGGTAGGAGGGAATCTTGGGGACAAAAATCTCTCCGCCGAGCATCTTTTGGAGTGCAAAGAAGACCAAATCTACGCCCTCCTCCAGCAGGATATTGAAACGGGTGCATCCAAAGAGTACACCGATTTCTTTAGTCTT
>DAISIL010000070.1:3716-14890 GCA_036822015.1 Bernardetiaceae bacterium
ATCTCGGGGTGAGTAATGGGCAGCACACCCTCGGCGCGTTTTTTGAGAAAAAACGGAATAACTGATCCGCGCGATCCCATGACATTGCCGTACCGCACAACGGAGATGCGGAGGTCGCGGCGGCCGATGGCGTTGTTGGCGGCAATGAAGAGCTTATCCGAACACAACTTGGTGGCTCCGTAGAGGTTAATGGGTGCGGCGGCTTTGTCGGTTGAGAGGGCGACGATGCGGCGCACGCCTTTTTGGAGCGCTGCTTCAACGATGTTTTGCGCCCCCATGACGTTGGTCTTGATGCACTCAAAGGGGTTATACTCGGCAGCGGGTACTTGCTTTAAGGCAGCCGCATGTACGATGATGTCCACATCCTCACAGGCGCGTTCGAGGCGGGCCAGATCGCGGACATCACCGATGAAATAACGCAAGGCCGGATACCTCTGGGGCGGGAACTCCTGGGCCATCTCGTACTGTTTGAGTTCATCTCGGGAGTAGATAATCAAACGACGCACGTCAGGGTACGTTTGGAGAACGGTCTGGATAAACTTTTTGCCAAAAGACCCCGTTCCGCCTGTTACCAGGATAGATTGTTGGTTGAGCAAAGCCTTAGTTTGTTGTTTTTTCTTCAAAGATACAGAAAAAGAATTGCCAAACGAACAAAAATTGCTTTCTTTACCGTATGCTTGCTTTTGAGACTTTTTTTGAAGAAACGCTACGCCCTGCTCTGCTCCCGCTGGAGCGACGACGCAAAACCCGTATTTGGCTGCTTCGCCTGCTGCCCGTCGTGGTGGCCCTGATGGTTACGGTGGTGTATGGCTTTGAGTGGATGCGACTTATCAATTTTTGGCAGTTTTTGTTGATCTCTGCTTTCGTAGGTGCCGTGATTGTGGGTGTGTTTTGGTTGTTCTTCTCCGAGCGCAGCCTACCCGATGAAGTAGAAGAGGTGCTGCAAGCTGGTGTGCCGGTTTTTTTGGGGGAGGCCTTTACACCGCAGGGAGGCTTTGTACATTACAAGAAATTTGCCGACAGCGGTTTGTTTCCCCAGCAGGTGGGCCACTACACGGGCGAAAACCACTTTGTATCGGCTGGGCCGATGGGTAATTTGTCTTTTTCGGAGATACGGGCGGGCAACGAAATACAGGGGGAGTGGCAGGATGTCTTCTGGGGGTTGTTTTTTGTGCAAGAATGTATGCTGCCAGCGGCTACCCCCGTCCTGATTTTGCCCAACCGCGCCAAGATGGGCTTTCAGCGCACGGCCGAATCCATCCTGGGGCATTTCTACGACAAAGAAGCCCTACAGCCCTTGAGGCTCTCCGTCGATCAACTGACGGGTTATGCCATTTACGCGGGAGAGGACAAGACCGCCCAAAGTATGCTCCCCCCCACCGTGTTCGATCTGCTCAATGAGCAGGGGCTAGATTATCCTTGCCATATTGCCATCAAAGGCAAATACGCCTTTGTCGCTATACCGCTCGGAAACAACTGGTTACAACCCGATCTTAGCCGCAAACTAACCACGGCTACGCACGTGCAACACTACTATGATATCGCCCAACTGGGCGTAAGCCTCTGCCAAGAGATCGCGATGCCCCCTCTGGAAGTTAAACCTAAGTCTAAGTAGCTTATGGAATTTACACGCCTGGCCCAACTGGTGATTCACTACGTCAATACGACCCACCGCAATATCTTCCTGACCGGAAAAGCCGGCACGGGCAAGACAACATTGCTCCGCTATCTGGTCGCGCATACCCACAAAAACAACGCCATCGCCGCCCCCACGGGCATTGCGGCCATCAACGCCGGTGGGGTTACCTTGCACTCGCTTCTGCAACTTCCCTTTGGGTCATTCGTCCCCGAAGAACGCCCGGGTATCGTCGGTGGGCAAGGTTCCCGCATCAATACCCCCCGATCGGTCAAGTCCGAGATGCGCATAAACAGCGAAAAACGCCGCGTCTTGCAAGAACTCGAACTGCTCATCATCGACGAGGTAAGTATGCTTCGGGCAGACCTCCTGGACTGCATAGATTTGGTCTTGAAAGAAGTACGGCGAAACCAAAGCCCCTTTGGTGGGGTACAGATGCTCTTTATCGGCGACCTAAACCAGCTTCCGCCCGTGGTCAGGCGAGAGGAGTGGGAACTGCTCCAGGACTACTACAACACAGCGTTTTTTTTTGGATCGCAGGTGCTGCGCCAAGAGCCGCCGCTTTACATCGAACTCGACAAAATCTACCGGCAGGCCGACCCCCAGTTTATCAACCTACTCAACCGCCTACGCGAGAACCGCCTCGACGAACACGACATCGAAACCCTCAACAGCTACTACCGCGATGACTACGAGAACTACGCCAAGAAAGGCTACATCCACATCACGACCCACAACAACAAAGCCGATAGCATCAACACCGAACGCCTCCAGGCACTGCCTCAACAAAGCTACGTCTATCAAGCCCAAATTGAAGGGCAGTTTCCCGACACCATGTACCCCATACCAGCTACGCTGGAACTCAAAGTGGGCGCACAGGTGATGTTTTTGAAAAATGATACCGCTTTTGAAAAAAGATACTTCAACGGAAAAATAGGCACAGTTACGCAACTATCCGAACAAGAAATAAAAGTTCTTTGCCAGGGTGATACCGAAGCCATCACGGTTGATTTGTACCGCTGGGAAAACAAACGCTACCAGGTCGAGAAGGCCACCGGAGCAGTCCAAGAAGAAATCATCGGGGCCTTTGTACATTACCCCTTGCGTTTGGCCTGGGCCATTACGGTACACAAAAGCCAGGGACTGACCTTTGAGCGGGCTATCCTGGACTTGTCCGGCTCCTTCGCCCCCGGGCAGATGTACGTCGCGCTCTCCCGACTGACCGCCCTCGAGGGGCTGGTACTCTCAACACCCATCCCGCACCGAGACCTTCGCCCCGAGGCTGCCTTAGTGCAATTTTCGCAACACAAACAAGCCGAAGAAGACCTACGACACCGCCTAAAAACCGACCGACAAGACTTCTTGCACCAGTCGGCCAAAGACGCTTTTCAGCTGGGGCGGCTCTACAATGCTTTTGAGCAGCACATCCTGGATTTCAACCGCGACGAAGCCAAATCACCCAAACAAACCTACCGAGATTGGAACCAGGAACGCCGACAAGAAGTCAAGCAACTCAAAGAAGTCGCCGATAAATTCCTGAAACAGATTGATAAAATCCATCACACTCATCAAGGGATAGACTTTTTGATACACCTTCAAGATCGCATCACCAAGGCAAGAGATTATTTTGCTATTCGCCTAAAAACGATTCAAAACGCTTTTTCCGATCATAAAAAGGAACTCCTCACGAAGAAAAACGTCAAGACCTACCTGCAAGCCATCAACGATCTGGAGCTACAACTGATCCAGCAAGAACGGCGTATGCACAAAGTGAATATTCTCTTACAAAAAGTACAAGAAAATAGTTCACTCTCTCGCGAAGACCTCCAAAACGACCCATCTTATCAGTCGATGGAAGTCCGTGGGCGAGCGGCCCAGAAAGCGGCCCAGAAACCCGATACCCGTCAGGTAACCTTCGACTTGCTCCAGGAGGGTTTGTCCATGGAAGGGATAGCCGAGCAGCGCGGACTCACCATAGGGACGATCTACGGACATGCCGCCGTGCTGGTCAGTGAAGGCAAACTGGACATCTACCGCGTCATACCCAAGCAGCGCGTCCAGGCGATCCTCAAGCATGTCATGCCCAACGATCAGAGCCTAGGCGAGTTGATGGAGCGTTTGCCATTCCCGAGTGAGTTTCACGAATTGCGACTGGTGCTGGCCTACTACCGAACACAAAAGGAAAAGTCTAAAAATTGATTGTTTATACCCGAATACCGATGACCAGAACATCGTCGGTTTGTTCGTGTTGCCCCTTCCAGTCTTCAAAATTTTGATCGCTTCTACGTCTTGGCGGAGTTCTTCTTCGGAGGCCCGCAACTCTTCCGCCTGCCGTGTGGAGAGTTCGAGGAGATGTTTGGTACGGGCGTTAATGATGATGCTTTGCAACATGGCGGCTACGTTGCCGCAAAGTCTTTGGATCAACTCACGGTGTTTTTTGGAAACCCCATGTACAAAGAGCATCTCAATGACCCCGTAAGCCTGATTATTAAAAACGAGCGGTGAGACGATCATCGCCCCCGCATAAACCGGCCCAGCCGAAGCATCTAGGGCTACCTTTGATTGGTACAAGTCATCGAAGTAAAGCGGCTCCCGCAGCTTGACTACTTGCCCTATTAGTCCCTCCCCAATGGCGTATTGGTTTTTGGGCATCGTTTGTGGTGTGCAAGCGTAGCCTGCCAGCGCGTGGATGACCTCCTGCTCCTGATCGATCAAGAAAAAAGCTCCGCGCAAGCTATCGGTCATGCAGCAGAGTTCGGTCAAGATGATCTCGGCAAACTCCTCCAAAGGCTTGTTGTAGTTGTGCCGCAAGACATTATCAAATTTGGTTAATTGAGCATCCACCCAAAGGCTTTCCTCAACTGTCTCCCCCGAATACGTGATTTCTTCTTTTGTTTCCATGGTATGCCGTAAGTTGTGGTCGTCAACGTCAGAATGAACAATTATGTGCGGATATAGGGATAAAATTTATGCTTCGTAAGCAATCCATCTCAAACGATCTGCTCTGGTGCTATTGGGGCTTTATCCGATAGGAAATCCCCGCAAATGTCCTATATTTGCGGCTTTGTTTATTTTTACTGACCCTAATCAACCAATACCGTGAAGAATTTACCTTTGATCTTGAGTGCCTTGGCACTGGTAGGCGTAGTCGTGCTTTTTGGGATGCGGTCATCTAGCCAGGATAGCACCCCCACCACCACCACCGCCCGCACAAGCGCACCGGCAGGCGATGGTAGCCTACGCATCGCGATCATCAACCAGGATACCCTCAACTTGTACTACAATTTTATCGAAGATGCTCGGGGAGAACTCATGGATACCGAAAACAAGCAGCGTCGCCAGTTGCAAGCCAAGCAAGTGCGCTTCCAAAAAGATGTGCAGAGTTTTCAGAGCCAACTCGAAGCCGGTTTGCTTTCCCAGAACAAAGCCCAGCAGATGGAGCAAGAACTCGGGCAACGTCAGCAAGACCTGATGATGGAAGCCCAAACCCTCGAGCGCGGTCTGCTCCAACGCCAAAAGACCCTGCAAGATACCTTGTACCAAAAGGTAGATCAGTTTTTGTCTAAGTTCAATGAAGACAAAAAATATGCGTATATTTTTATGTATGCCCAGGGGGGAATGTTTTGGTACGACCCCACACACGCCGAGGACATCACACAGGAGGTACTCGATGGCTTGAACGCTGATTACAAATCGCTTAACAAATAAGCCGTCATGGGTCTGGTCAGAATGGTTATCTTTGCGGAGATCACCCAAACGACTACCCTTTTATGCAAGCGATCCTTCTGGCGACTACCGCTGTCTTTGGTCAGATTCGAGAGCAGTTAGGTGCTATCTCTGACCAAAGCTACGGAGAGCCACTTCCGGTGCTTTCCCAAAACTCCATTGGTAAGCATCTGCGCCACATCTTAGAATTTTACACTTGCCTCATTGAGCAATCGCCCCGGGGCGTTATTTGCTACGACAAACGCGCCCGCAACCAAGCCTTAGAGACATCGGTGAGCCATGCCATCGACTGTCTGCACCGTATCCAACAAGCCCTACCAGACCTGGCGACCCTGGAAGGCTTAGCCCTCGAAAGCCATTTTGAAGCGCAATCACAGATCATTGCCACCACGGGCATCCGAGAACTGCTCTACAACTACGAACACGCGATTCATCACCTGGCCATGGTGCGCATCGGCTTACAAGTCCATTTTCCAGATATTGCTTGTGTACCTGACCTGGGTATTGCCCCCTCTACTTTGTGTTATCTGCGGAACCAAAGCTCGGATTGCGCTTGACAATCAAGACCAAAGCCTTTGTTTGCTCTTGAAGCCCGTTTTGATCGCGTTTTTGTTTGTAAGGTTTGAAAAAATATCACTATATTTGTTCTCACGCAAACCTAAATTCAACTCTACCCATGGCACAACAAAACGTAGCTATTACCGTCGCCAAAGGTGATGGCATCGGTCCTGAAATCATGGACGCTACTCTCAAAATTTTGAAAGCGGCTGGCGCACGCATTGACATTGAAGAAATTGAAATTGGTGAAAAGGCCTACCTGGCCGGACATACCACCGGTATCGCCCCTGCTGCTTGGGAGTCTATTAAGCGCACCAAAGTTTTTTTGAAGGCACCCATCACAACCCCACAAGGCGGTGGTTACAAGAGCCTTAACGTAACTACACGAAAAACGCTCGGACTTTTTGCCAACATCCGTCCTTGTTCTTCTTATCATCCCTTTGTCTCCACCAAACACCCCGTGATGGATGTGGTCATCGTTCGGGAAAACGAAGAAGACCTCTACGCAGGCATCGAACACCAGCAGACGGATGAGGTCGTACAGTGCCTCAAATTGCTCTCTACCCCAGGTACAGAAAAAATTATGCGTTATGCTTTTGAGTATGCCAAGCAATACGGACGAAAGAAAGTAACGTGCTTCAGCAAAGACAACATCATGAAGATCACCGATGGGCTGTTCCATAAGATGTTCGATCAGGTCGCGAAGGAGTACCCCGAAATCGAAGCCGAACACTGGATCGTGGACATCGGAGCCGCCAAGCTAGCCGATACCCCCGAAAACTTTGATGTTATCGTAATGCCTAACCTCTACGGTGATATCCTCTCTGATGTAGCGGCACAAATCGCTGGTTCTGTAGGACTTGCCGGATCGGCCAACATTGGTAAAAACTACGCCATGTTTGAGGCTATTCACGGCTCGGCGCCTCGTCGTGCTGGACAAAACCTGGCCAACCCCAGCGGGCTGCTCATGGGCGCGGTACAGATGCTGCTCCACATTGGGCAAGGCGATGTTGCCGAAAAAGTACAAAATGCCTGGTTGCGTACCATCGAGGACGGCGTACATACCTACGACGTGTACAAGGAAGGCGTTAGCACACAAAAAGTAGGCACGAGTGAGTTTGCTGATGCTGTCGTGGCGCGTATCGGGCAAAAACCCACCCAACTCAAAGCCGTCGATTATAGCTCGGCCAAAGACCGTATCCAAATTCAGGAATCACCGACCGTCAAAGCCAAAAAAGAAGTCGTTGGTGCGGACATCTTCCTGGGATGGACAGAACCCGACGGACAAAAACGAGCCGATGTTTTGGGTGAGCAACTCCAAAAATGCACTGCCCACGGACTCGAACTCGTCATGATTACCAACCGAGGACAAAAGGTGTATCCCAACGGTTTCCCCGAAACCTTCTGCACCGATCACTGGCGTTGCCGTTTTCAGAAAAAAGGCGAAACACCCACTTCTCAAAACGAACTCCTCGACCTGATGAAAGTCGTTGTTGATGCTGGCTTTGAGATCATCAAGACGGAATATCTTTGCACTTTTGACGGAGAACGCGGCTTCTCCTTAGGACAAGGACAGTAATCCATCCATTTTTTCTTGCAAAACCTATAAGGTCTTTAAGGCTTTATAGGTTTTTTTATTCCTCAACAAAATTTCTTCCAGAACGGATGATCTCCAGACTACCTGGCCCGTGATTGAAGAGCAAGTCCAGGACACACATGTAGGGATGAAACCCTGCGTATTTTTGTGGGTACGTTGGATGTTGATAGTTATCATACAAGACTTTGATGTTTCTTTTATCAAAGTCATCTGCTTGTAAGTAATTACGTCCCAATGCACCCGATAAATAAGTTTCGGCATTGAAACGCAGGCACAATTCCAAAACCAAGTCTGATTTTGCTGACAGGTTCTCCAATGCCTGACTATTGAACGTCGGCGTTGTTATGCCCAGGCATTGCATAAAATAGGTGTTCAGATGACTGACCAGGTCAATAAAATACTGCCAGTCTTGTGTGTAAATAAGCTCTATTTCAGGGAAATAGTTCTCGAAGAAAGGCGTTTTGGTATAGCTTTGTGCAATACTTTTGAGATGTTTTTTTTTCCACCCTTGCCGATTATCAATCGCTAGTTCGCAGATAGGTAAGCTCCCAAACTTTCCTTTGGTCTGTACGGGGACAGTAAGCCATACAGGTCCATTACTGGTGAGTATTTTATTTCGATTAGTAAAACTATTTTTCTCAAACTGAACATGGTCAAGGATAATATGCCGATCAGCAGCATCTATTCTGTTGAAATATCCAAGCCAGGGCAAATAAGCCGGCTGATTGATCGAAACTTTCATGAAAAAGCATTTTTGTACATATAAATCGTAAAATCTCCTGGATGGTAATCGTGTCGGAGGGTTACCCAGGGCGTAATCGTTTTACAAAAGGCGAAAGTTTGCAGAGGATCTGCATAAAATTCCCCTTCTTCTTGTTGATCCGCCCAGCTACTCAGGGCATTGAAGGCAAGAACTGTATTTGCCTTAGCAAAGGCCACCCGGATCATTTGTTGCATAAATGCCTCGGATTGGTAAGTAAATACGCCACTCATGGCGACAATATCAAAATTCGGTACATTTTCTATTAAAATATCCACAACTTTAAAATCTATCTCGGGGAAGCGGCTACGCGCTCGCTCAATCATGGCAGGCGTAATATCAATCCCTGTATAGCTCAGATACTTTTCATTTGCTTCCATCCAAGCATAAAAATCGCCCAATCCACAGCCAATATCCAAAAAAGTTTTTCCTTCAATGGGTGCTGCCGCCACAAGCACCCGAAAACGTAACTCTTGTGATTTTTTGCTTCCCCAGTTTAAGGAACGCACGTCTATCCCATGCTGGGTAAGTAAGCTCGTATAAAAATCAATATTTTTTTGCTTATCTTTATTTTTAGAGAAAACATAAAGCACATGTACTGTATCTTCTGGTATCTGATGACGTATAAAGCCTCTTTTTTCAAAAAACCTTTGACTGACTTCATTCTCCTTTCTGACCCAAGCTTGGATGCTCTCCAGTTCATTCCATTGTTCAAAAACTTGATAGATAGCCAGTTGTAAGGCATTCTGCCCAATGCCTTTTCCAGTAAACTTATCCTCAAGATAGATGGAAATAGTGGCGTTAAGTGCTTGTTCATCTGTTCGTTCAAAGCGGATCTGACCCACGGCATCCTGATCGTATTCAATGATAAATACCAGGCGATTTTTGTTTTTTGTAGCGTTTTTGATCCATTTTAAATGCTCTTGCCATGAGACGGTTTTTTGTAAAGAACTTAAATATACGATCTTCGGGGAGTTTCTCCATGCAAAGACAGTAGCTGCGTCTGCTTCCCGCAATGGGCGAATGGACACTATATTTTTTCCAGGATGATCTCCCATTCTGCATGTACATTTTTGGTTGAAAATTCTAAAACTTCTTTGTGTTTTTGTGATATAATTTGCCAGTCGCTTGCCGGAAATAAGCTCGCTATTTCATCAGGTGAAAAAAAGTAGATATGTTCTATACCAGCTAGTGTTCCCTGTTGCATATTCGCCCAGGTGCCATTAGGATTTTTTACACCACTACCAAAACTAGTATGGGCTGTACTGTAAGCATTAAAAAAAAATTTACCTCCTGTTTTTAAAACGCGATGAATATTTTCAATACTTATCTGCACCTCCTCAAAGCCACAGCAAGTAAGTGATGCCCGATCAATGACCAAATCAAAGGTGTTTTCGTCAAAGGGAAGCTCCACAAAGCTACCTATTACAAATCTTCCTACTAATTTCTCTCTTTCAAATCTTTTCTTACAAAAACTGATAGCCGAAGGGCTTAGATCAATACCTGTTGTACAAAATCCCTCTTTGGCTGCAAACCAAAGATTATTCCCTGCCCCACATCCAACCTCTAAAATTTGTATCTGCTCACGTGGCTTACTTCGTGAATAGCTTCTAAAAACAAAGCTAACGACGTTATCATAGGGATACTTATTCAAATGATGTCCCTTTGAATAAATATCTTCTTCCCAAAATGTATTTTCTGTTACCATTTTTATTCTATTCAAATATTTTATAGAGTGAACGGATGATATTATTTTTTGTAAACTCCCATTCGGAAAGACCAAGGATACGGGTGGTATCTATTTTTCCGAGCGTGTGTGATAAAACATCTTGATACCCCAATTTGGGAACTTTATAAGAAACTGGTGTTTTTTGTATCAATACATCTTCAAAAGTTTCACTTTTTACTAAACCCATATCTTGTAACTCGCGCCATATCACTTGTGTAAAGTTTTTAGGCTGTTCCCATAAATCTGTGCCTAATTGCTGTGGTACTTCTACACACACATACACAAGGTCTGCTTGAATTACATCCTGGTGATAATTAGAAGGAAAAGACACCCTGAAAGTATAATCGCTTTTGTTAAAGTTATGAATATACATGTAATCACTTATTTTGTCTCTTTTGACAACAAAATAATACAATACCATTGGCACTGCAAAAATATAATCTGAAATGCTTTGTTCGAGACCAAAAAGGCGTGGGATAAGTTCTTGTGGACTTGCCCAAAACAGATAATCTACTCGTCTGCTCCCCGAACCAAAGGCAACTTCTACCGCACCTCCTGAAGGTTTGATGTATTCTACAGCTTTTCCCATCTGCATATCCACTCCCATTTCTTGTAATTTTACAAGTGCTTTATCACAAAAACCGCGAAGACTATTTTTTTTTGGATAAAAGTTTCTGTGTGGATATTTCTTGGCTGTATGCTGATAAAATTGCATGGGATTGGCTTGCGAAGAAATAGCTATTCGCTCATCAAAAAACGAACTTTGCTTTAGGATAGTCCCTTGCTCATTTTCCAAAAATTTTATTCTTTTGTATGGCAAAAGATGATATGCACTGGCATCTATTTCGTGAGTAGATAAAATATGCGTTTTTTGAACTAAACTATCGATCAAAGTAGCGGCAGTTTTGCCGTGTCTATGCGCCATTACGTCGTAAAAACTACCAGAGATAGAACTTGGTGAAGTAGAAGAAGTGGCACTTTCTATCATTTCCCATAGGATGTTTTTTGAAGTTTCATCTCCCCATCGACCCAAGTCAGCCACAGCAATTCCCTCTGTTTTTTGTCCTTTTGCAAAAGAAGCATATTTTACACTTACCGGAGCTACCTCATTATCAAGTATATCCAAGACGAGCGTAGTAATCTGATCTTCATCGTTATCAAAAAGATG
>DAISIL010000071.1:0-14259 GCA_036822015.1 Bernardetiaceae bacterium
CGGCGGCGAAATTCGCCTCGAGAGCGGCTTTGATTATCAAGTCATTCGAGAACTTATGGCCATGGGTCATCGTGTAGGCTTTGCCAGAGGAGTCTATGGCGGCTATCAGGCCATCTTATACGATACCGAAAACGGCGTGTACTACGGTGCTTCTGAATCCAGAAAAGATGGACACGCTGCAGGTTATTGAGCTTTTTGAATGACCCATTGTTTAAAATTTTTTCTTTACAAAATCACTTTTTTTCTACTATGCTTATCCGTCGTCCCCGCCGCAACCGCCAATCAGATGCTATACGCGCTTTGGTCAGAGAGACAAAGTTTGATACACAAGATTTAATTTTTCCACTTTTTGTTATTGAGGGAAAAAACACCACAGAGGCTATTCCGTCTATGCCTGGTATCCATCGTTATAGCCTGGATCGCCTCCTGGAAGAGGTGGCTGCGTGTTACGATATGGGTTTGCGTGTTTTTGCTCCTTTTCCGGCCATCGCTGATGCCCACAAAGACCCCTACGCCACGCACAGCTATCAGCCTGATAATCTTTACTTGCGCACCATCCAGACGCTCAAAGATCGCTTCCCCGACATCGTCTTGATGACCGACGTAGCCATGGATCCGTATAGCTCCGATGGACACGACGGGTTGGTAAAGAATGGTAAAATTCTTAACGATCCTACACTGGAAATTCTCGGGAAAATGGCGCTGGCACAAGCTGCTGCCGGAGCGGATATGATCGGCCCCTCCGATATGATGGATGGACGGGTAGGCTATCTTCGTAAAATTTTGGATGAAAATGGTTTTACGGAGGTCTCTATTTTGGCTTACACGGCTAAGTATGCCAGTGCTTTTTATGGCCCCTTTCGGGATGCCCTGGATTCGGCACCCAAGTCCGGCGACAAAAAAACATACCAGATGGATCCCGCCAACGCCCGTGAAGCCCTCCTGGAGGCCCAATTAGATATCGCCGAAGGAGCAGATATACTGATGGTTAAACCGGCCATGCCCTACCTAGACGTAGTGCAACGCCTACGAGCGATGACACATCTGCCCATTGCTGCCTACCAGGTCAGTGGGGAGTATGCGATGCTCAAAGCGGCTGCCCAAAATGGCTGGCTGGATGCCGAAAAAGTGATGATTGAATCTTTGGTGGGCATCAAAAGAGCTGGTGCCGACATCATTCTAAGCTATTTTGCTAAAGAGGTGGCACAATTCGTGAAGTAGAAAAAAAGTGAATATTTTTCTACAACACATCCTATGCACCCCCAACGCCTAACAGTAATGGTGATTGCCGTTTTGGGTAATTTGAGTGCCTTCCTACCCTGGGCGGCCCTAGAAAGTGTGGGCGTAGTCAATGTATTTGAGATAGATATTCACGCCGGTTGGTATTTGTGTGGCTTGTTTGGGTTGCCCTTTGTGCTGGGCTGGCAGGGCAAAAAACAGCATTGCATCCCGCGCACCCATACGACCATCAGTAGTGTGTCTTTTTTGCTGGCTTTTTGGTTGAGCTATCACAGCCTCGAAGAGATCACCGCTTCCCGTAGCCTTTATGCCGATGTGGGGACATATGCTGCCATGACCCTCTCCGTGCTTGGGTTGCTCTTGATTTGGTTGTTGCGCCGAAATTGCCGAACAAAGAAATTCCGCCCAACTTGAGGAGTTTATTTGGTAATTTATTTATCTTTCTTACATGAAACGGGGACTCTGTCTTTTGCTGATTTGTAGCTGGTGCTTAAGTGCTGCCTATGCGCAACAAATAGGGCTACCGCTCATGCAGACCTTCGGCTATGAAGATTACGGGGGCTATCCCCAAAATTGGTGCCTGGACTTTGATCCACAAGGCCGGCTCTATGTCGCTAATGCCGAGGCCTTGCTGCGCTACGATGGCAGCCGATGGGAAACCCTCCTCGAGCAGGGTTTTCAGTCTTTGGCTATTGATACGGATGGAAAAGTATATGTCGGAGGAATAAATGATTTTGGTTATTTTTATGATAAAAATTTTTATTCCTTAAAATATCTTCTTCCTGATTCCATTGCCCTCGATAAAGTTTGGCGTGTACATATCCTCCCCGAAGGTGTTTTTTTCTACACAGATGTACACATCTTTTTGCTCCAAAACGAAGATCAGGTCAAGGTCATCTCCCCGGATACCGACAACGGATTTTGGCTCGCCTATGTGGCCAATGGAAAGTATTTTTTTCAGGAACTTGGGCTAGGACTGTTTGTGTGGCAGGAAGGGGAGAAGCATCTGATCGAATCGGACTACTGCGCCCGCTATCTACTCAACGAGATGCTACCGACCCAGGATCCCGACCAGATAGACCTCCTGATGGTCAATACCAAAAAAGGCACCTTCGTAGCTACCCTTGATTTGGGGAGCCAGCCCAGATACAACCACGCCCAGTAGCGGCTCTTGATAGCCAAAAACTCGTCCTCAACCGTGGAATCGCTCCGGATGTAGCCAATGTTTTTTTGAGCGAAAATTACAAGGGATTGGGGCTAATTCATTGGTATCCAGATAAAAAAGATTATATTCAGGTCATTGACAAATCCAAGGGACTGCCCACCAACCTCATCCACGATCTCAAAACAGACCCAGCAGGCGGGCTTTGGCTCGCCCTAGATGAGGGCATTGCTCACCTCGAAACGCATACGCCACTTTCTGTCTTTGACGAACGCAATGGCTTGAGTGGCCCCGTCTATACGTTGCGGCGATTTCGGGATACGCTTTATGTCGGGACAACACAAGGGCTGTTTTATTTGGATCCCCTGGATGCGGAGTTTCACTTGATTCAATCCGGTAACTTCTGGACAATACAAACGCTCCAAACGCCGACGGGGGAGCGGCTCCTGGCTAGTTCTACTTTTCCCGATGCCTGGTGGACGATTGCGGGCAAGCGTGCCGAGCTGTTGTTTCATCGGGTCAGTCATACGGTCAGCATTCGTCCCGCGAAGGCAGATACACTGGTTTTTTGCGGAAAAGAAGACATTTCAAAAATTTATACAGACGAAAAAGGACTTCTTCGGATAGAGGCTTGCCATTGGTTGGCTCAAAAAGGAGATATTTATTTTTTGGAAGAAGATGCGTTGGGAAACCTTTGGGCGATGTCGGAGGCGGATGGTTTGTTTAGGATACCTGACTACCTGAATGCACCCGAAGGGGCAGAGGTTTTTCGCTATGGCATAGAAAAGGGGCTGCCCAGTCTAGATTTCAAAAAAGTGCGTCCCTTTGCTGCTCGGGGGCTACTGCATCTGGCTACACCGCAGGGCGTGCTGGTCTTTGATGACACCCAGGATCGCTTTGTGCTTAGTAACCTGTTGGGCAACAATCGCACGCCTGCCCAGCTCGTACAAACCGACTCGACAGGTAATTTATGGGCAATTTTGGATAAAAAATTACACCGTTTTGATCCACAAGGAAAATATCTGTCCGAAGAAAGCCATGTTTTTGAGCGAATGCCCCGCCCAGCGGCCGTAGAGAGTCTCCTGACCGAAGCCGATCAACTCTGGATCGGGACAACGGAGCGGCTTTATCATTACGATATCGGACGGACTTTTGTGGCCACTACTCCTGCCGCCGCTTATCTGCAATACGTCCAGGCTGGGGCGGATACTTTATCGCCTACCCAGGCGGATCATATTCCTTTCCACAAAAATACCTTGACTTTTGGTTATGCCGCTAGTTTTTTTCAGGCCAACAAACCCCTGTCCTATGCTTATTGGTTGCAGGGCTACGATGCTGGCTGGTCCTTGCCCACCACGCGCACCCAAAAGGAGTACACCAATTTGAGCGAAGGCGATTACGTTTTTTGGGTCAAGGCATTGAATGCCTACGGCGTATATGGGCCGCCCGTGCAGTATGCCTTTTCGATTTTGCCCCCCTGGTACCGGACATGGTGGGCATACCTGGCCTATCTCCTGCTTGCTGTGGGCGGTGTCTGGGGGATTGTTCGGCTCAACGCCATTCGGTTGCGCCAAGAAAAAGACCACCTTGAGGCACTGGTACAGGCACGTACCCAGACGCTGGAGGAGCAAAAAGAAGAAATTGCCCAGCAAGCCGAAAAAATCACTTTCCAAGCCGAAAAAATCACGGATAGCATCCGGTATGCCCGCACGATCCAGGAGGCCATCCTGCCGACTACCCGCGAACTCAACCAGCATTTCAAGGATTATTTTATCATTTATCAACCCAAAGATATCGTCTCGGGAGATTTCTTTTGGATGGCAAAAATACCACAAGATCAAGGGTTTATGATTGCCTTAGCCGACTGCACAGGGCACGGCGTACCCGGCGGCTTTATGTCCATGATCGGCAAAGCTCTCCTGGATGAAGCCATACAGGAACGCCACTTGCTACGACCGGCTCAAATCCTGACCTGGCTCGATCAGGCTGTACGTCAGACCCTCAAACAAGAAGAAGAAGGCGGCAGCGATGGTATGGACATTACCCTTTGCCATTTTGTCCCGCAATCAGGAGGCTGGCAATGTACCTTTGCGGGGGCGGGGCAACACCTGATCCTCTGCCCCGCAGACCGAACGCCCCCGGTGCGCATCCGTGGTGTGGCACGTGCCATCGGTGGCAAGCGCGGGGGGGGGCATCGCAAGCAAGCCTTCACAGAACAGGAGCAGTTCTTACCCCGCGATACCCGCGTGTATCTCTACTCGGATGGCGTAGTGGATATGGGAAACATAGAAAAAGAACGCTTTGGTACACAGAGATTTATGCAGCAGATCGCGGTAATCTCTGCACAGCCCATGTCGGATCAGAAGGCGCATTTTGAGCAAGTCATCCGCGACTTTCAGGCGGGGAGCGATCAGCGCGACGACATCACCTTGATTGGCTTTCGGGTGCTTGCATCTCCTCCAACTCCTGCCTAAACCCTCCCGAAAGAATCGGAAAGCGACACCAGGTCTTGGGATCCAGGTTTTTGTCGTCGAGGTGAAAAGAAGGTGCGTAGCGTTCGCGCTTCCATTGGTTGCGGCTCCAAAGCCGAAAAAACCGTTGAATCCATGCCTGCCGCTGCTCTTCGTCTGTTTCTGGGTATTGGTGTCGGAGGAGGACGAGGCATTCTTTGGGCGATTTTTTGTCGCGGATGGCAGCCCCTTCGATATAGTCGAGGATGTCGTAGGGCATCAAGTCTTCTTCATCGGTTTGTTTGGCGGCCTGCGGGCGTAGCTCGGCTGTGGGCTGCTGCGCGTTGATGTACCGAAGGGCGGGGATGGGGTATTTTTTGGCAGGCCCCTGGGTTTCTAGCCATCGGAGCCACTGCCGCAAAAAGTCCTTGTCGATGCCGGCGATGGGACTAAGCCCGCCACTGGTATCGCCGTCCATGGTGGCATAACCTACGGCGGCTTCGGAGCGGTTGCTGGTCGAGAGCAGCAGGGCGTTTTGGATATTGGCAAACATCCAGATACTGGGGGCGCGAACTCGGGCTTGTATGTTTTGGAGGGCAATATCATCCTGTTCCCAGGTCAGGGGACGGGCCAGGGCCCCCTCAATCATGGCCACGTAGCTCTTGAAGGTCGGGTCGATGTTGAGTTGGTGGTGCTGGCTGTGCAGGGCTTCGGCCAGGGACTGGGCTGCGTGGCGGGTGGTCTCTGAACTGTTTTCGGTGCCTTGATAAGCCGTCGTGATGAGGGCCCGGGCCAGTGCGGGTACATCGGATGCTTCTTTAATTTTTGAAATGTAGTTGAGCTTTTCCTTAAATTTCTCTAAGCCGATATTTTCTATGCCTAGCTGTATCATCAGATAGCAAAGACAGGTTACGGCCGCCGAGTCGGCCCCGCCGCTCAACGAGATCACAAAGCCCTGGGAGAAACTCTTGCGGAGGTAATCGTAGAGAGCCAGGGCTTCGGCACGGGCAAACTCTTCTTCTTGTAAGGTCTGGGTTTGTTCCCAGTAGCTGGGGTCAAAGTGGCGTTCTTGGGGCAAAGCCTCCGGAAAAGTGAAGGGTATTTCGATGCGGTGATCGCTGTTGGGATCAGGGGGATGAAAAAACGTACTGGCTTGAGCTTGGGTGAGCCTTGCCTGCGCAATATCAATGGTAGCCGTGGTGAGCAGGTGGTCGTGGAAGGTGAGGCGGGGCCCTTCGGCAACAAGCTCGCCCGAGGAGGCAATGAGCGTACCACCATCGTAGATGGCCCGGCCGGCTTCGTTACCCAAAAGGTTGGCATAAATGTAAGCTGTCCCGAAAGCCCGCGATCCCTCCAGCACAAAACGCTTACGAAGTTTAAATTTTTCAAAGGCAAAATGACTAGCCGAGGGGTTCAGGATCACATCTACGCCTACGTCGGCCAGGCGACGGCCAGGCCGGCTCGATACCCAGGCATCCTCACAAATCTCAAAACCGATCTTGACCCCGCCTACCTGAAAGTAAACATCGCCCATCGGGTACTCGTGCCGGCTGCCGTCCGGGTGTGTCAGGGTGAGCCATACCCGCTGCCCCTCTGGCCAGGGCGTAAACCAGCGCGGCTCATAGTGGATGCCATTGCCGGCCAGGTATTGCTTGACCGCAAAACCGGCAATGCGCCCGTCCACCACCAGGGCGGCAGCATTGAAGGTGCGGTTGCGGAACATCAGCGGCAGCCCGAGGCATACGATGAGGTTTTTTGTCTCGGGCAAGAGGGCAAAAAGTCCATCCAGGCTGCGCCGTAAGACGTTCTCGGAATAGAACATATCCTCACAGCCATAGCCCGAGAGGCACAGCTCGGGCAGGCAAAGGATACTTACCCCTTCACTTTGGGCTTGATGAATGGCCGCCCGAATGCGGCTTAGGTTGCCCGCCCAGTCCATGGGGGTTTGGTTCAGGGCTGCCCCACCAACTTTGATGAGTTGCATAAGGGAATCGCTTGGTTAGTGTACATGATACGTTTTGCAGCCCTGATTTGTTCGTTTTTTGTGGGGCTATCGGATTTGCTCGCGGGTGAAGGTCTCGGAGATTTCTCCCAGGATGGCCGGATCGTCTATCGTGGAGGGCATGGCGTAGTCCTGCCCGTCGGCGATATGGCGCATGACCTTACGCAGGATCTTGCCCGAGCGCGTTTTGGGTAATCGCTTGACAACCATTGCTTTTTTGAAGCAAGCCACCGCCCCAATCTTGTCCCGAACTTCGGCGATGAGTTCTTGCTCGAGGGCGGCAGGGTCAATGTCCAGTCCATCTTTGAGTACCACCATCCCGATCGGCACTTGTCCTTTGAGGCTGTCCTCGATTCCGATGACGGCACACTCGGCCACGGCTGGATGTGCAGCCACGATCTCTTCCATCTCGCCGGTAGAGAGCCGATGCCCCGAGACGTTGATTACGTCGTCGATGCGTCCCATGATGAAGATGTAGCCTTCTTCGTCTTTGTAGCCGCCATCTCCGGAGAGGTAGTAGCCTGGATAGGCGGATAGGTAGGAGCGTTGGAACCGCTCGTCGTCGTTCCAGAGCGTCATCAGGCAGCCGGGCGGCAAGGGTAGCTTCACGACGACTGCGCCCTCTTCGTTGGGGCCCAGGGGATTGCCGTGTGGGTCTAGGATTTGGATGTCGTAGCCAGGCACGGGTCGTGCCGAGGAGCCGGGCTTGATCGGAATTTGTTCGATGCCCATGAGGTTGGCGATCATGGGGCTACCCGATTCGGTTTGCCACCAGTGGTCAATGACCGGAATACCGAGCTGCTCCGTGAGCCACTCGAGGGTAGCGGGGTCGCAGCGTTCGCCGGCCAGGAAGAACGTCCGCAATCCCGAGAGGTCGTATTTTTTGAGCAATTTACCTTCGGCATCTTCTTTTTTGATTGCCCGAATGGCTGTCGGGGCCGTAAACATCACCTTGACATCGTACTCCTCAATGACCCGCCAAAACGTACCCGCATCGGGCGTGCGGATGGGCTTGCCCTCAAACATGACCGTTGTACAGCCGTAGATCAAAGGGGCATAGACGATATACGAATGCCCCACTACCCAGCCGACATCGGAGGCCGCCCAGAAGACCTCTCCGGGTTTCATGCCATAGACTTTATCGAGGGTGTAGTGCATGGCTACGGCATGGCCGCCGTTATCGCGGACGATGCCTTTGGGCTTGCCCGTCGTGCCGGAGGTGTAGATGACGTACAGCGGATCGGTGGCTTTTACGGGGACGCAATCGGCGGGTTGGGCTGCTTGTAGGAGGCTTTCCCAGTCGAGGTCGAATCCTTCGCGGAGGGGTGCCGTCTCCATGGGGCGTTGGAAGATGATCGTGCGCTCGGGTTTGTGTTTGGCTAGTTCGATGGCTTTATCAACCAGCGGTTTGTAGGGGATCACGCGCGTAAACTCAATACCACAGGAAGCCGAAAGGAGCAGCTTGGGGCGTGCATCGTCGATGCGGATAGCTAGCTCGTGGGGCGCAAACCCACCAAAAACAACCGAGTGAATGGCTCCCAAACGGGCGCAGGCCAGCATCGCGATTGCCGTTTGGGGGATCATGGGCATATAAATCACGACGGTATCGCCTTTGGTGATGCCCTGGGCGGCCAGTACGCCGGCAAAACGCGCTACTTCATCGCGGAGCTGGTGGTAAGTTAGTTGGCTTTTGCTGCCCGAGGAGGGCGAATCCCAGATGATCGCCAACTGATCGCCGCGCCCTTGTTCGATGTGGTAATCAAGAGCAGCGTAGGCGGTGTTGAGGGAGCCATCTTCGTACCAGCGATAAAAACCGGCTTCGTTTTGGGTGAGAATGGTTGTTGGGGGGGTGTACCAGGGAATACGCTGGGCTTCGTCGGCCCAAAAACCCGTTTTGTCTTCCAGGCTGCGCTTGTAGTGTGCGGTGAGTGAGGGTGTTGTTTTTGGCATGGGTTTCGTTCAAATTAGCAGTTCATCAAAAATAAACCAGGGTACAAGATAGAAAAATGATTCGTGGGGAGAAATGACTTTGATTAGTTTTTTTACCTTTGTCCAGCAGATCATCATTTGGAGAAAGCCCCCATGCAAGCAGCCTTTTTGTCCCGTGCCATCCCTTATCTGTTGGCCATCTCAGGACTTTATCTCTTGACCTTCTTATTTTTTCAGCCGGAAATCCTAGAAAACAAAGCCTTATCCATCGACGACTCCCGCAAGGGGGCACAGATGGGACGCGAAATCAGCGAACATCGCCAGGCTACAGGCGAGCCTACCCTTTGGACGGGGACGATGTTTGGGGGGATGCCCGCGACGATGATTAGCTTGCAGGAGTATTTTTCGCCCCTGGACTGGTTCAACCGCATCAAGCAAGGGATATTTTTGCCTTATACGGCGGGTTACTTTTTTTCGTATTTGCTCTGCACGTTCATCTTGTTGCTTTGTTTTGGGGCGCGCCCCTATTGGGCAATGGCTGGGGCGATGGCTTTTGGCTTGACGACCTACAACCTCATCATCGTGGAGGTAGGACACCTCTGGAAGGTCAGCGCGATTGCGGCGGCGGGCCTGGTATTGGGGGGTATTCGGCTGACTTTCAGGGGTAAGCGTCTGGAGGGTTTTGCTTTGGCAGCCATCGGAACGGCCCTCGAACTGAAAGCCAACCACGCCCAGATCACGTACTATTTTTTCTTCATCGTGCTGGTCTATGCCTTGACGGAGCTGATCTTTGCCGCCAAAGAAAATCGCTTGCCTGCCTTCGGCAAAAGCGTTGCTGTGTTGCTCCTGGCAGGTGTGCTGGGTGTGAGTACGAGTGTGGGACGCTTGTGGTCGATGTGGGAGTACAACCAACACTCCAACCGTGGAAAGGTCTTGCTTGCACCCATTTCGGAGGATGCCCAGCAGGTCGGAGAAAGCGGCGTAGGGACGAAGTCGTATGCTTTTGGTTGGAGCCAGGGTATCGGCGAGACCGGAACCCTCCTGATCCCGTATCTCTATGGTGGGTCTAGCCAGGAACCCCTGCGGACGGACTCGGAGATGTATCGTGCGGTTCGTGGTTCAGAGATGCCCCAAAACCAGAAAAACTATCTGCTCTACAACGCACCGCTTTATTTTGGTAATCAGCCCTTTACGGCAGGGCCGGTTTATGCCGGAGCTGTGATTTGTTTTCTTTTTGTGTTGGGGCTTTTTGTGCTGGATGCCTCCACGCGGGTCTGGCTGCTGGGAGGTGTTTTGTTGCTGACGATGATCGCCTGGGGGAGCAATTTTGCGAGTTTGAATTATCTTCTGTTCGATTATTTTCCGCTCTTCAACAAGTTCAGGGCAGTGGCCATGTCGCTTTCCTTGGTGATCTTGCTGATGGTCTTGGGTGCGTTTTTGGGGACTGAACGCCTGACGGAAGCCAAAGGCCCTTCGCTTTCTTTGCGTGATCTCTTGATTGCCTTTGGGCTAACGGGCGGGGTGAGTCTGCTGGTTTTTTTGATGTCCGGGACGATGAACGTCAGCCCAGCGGGCGAAGCCGAGCGTTTTGGTGCTGCCCTTAGCGAACTCCTGCAAGGGGAGCGGCGAGGGCTGGTACGTTCGGATGCTTTGCGCTCTTTTGCCTTGATTACGTTGGCGGCGACGGCGGTGTATTTGTTTTTGAAAGAAAAAATCAAAGCTACGGTTTTGCTCGCCATCCTGGGCGTGCTAGCTGTGGGCGATCTTTGGCAGGTCGGCAAACGCTACCTCAACCACGACGACTTCACCCGCCAAAACCGCCAAACCCTGGCCGTAGCCACACCTACTCCCGCCGATAAGCGCATTCTGGGCGATACTAGCCGCCATTACCGCATTTTGCCGCTCTATAATCCCTTCAACGATTCCGAAGAAGCCGCCCTACACAAGACCATCGGCGGCTACAGTCCGGCTAAGTTGCGCCGCTACCAAGATTTCATCGAACGAAGGCTTTCCCTTGAAATGCAGGCACTCGTGGGGCGTTTGCAGCAGGGAGAACGTCCAGAGTTTGAAAAATTAAAAGGAATCAATATGCTCAATACGCGCTACTTCAAAGCCGGAACAGCACCCGAGCAGGTGATCCAAAACCCAAGCCCCTATGGTGTAGCCTGGTTTGTGGAGGAGACCAAAGCCGTCCCTGGACACGATGCCGAGATGGCCGCCATCGGAGGAGTTACGCAGCAACAGCCCAGCTTTTCGCTCACGGCGGGCGAAGACCTCCGCCGCGTAGCTGTTTTTAATGCCGAGGATACCCCCTTGCAGGCACAAACCTACTTCAAAGATGACAGCCTCCAGAGTGTAGCACTCATAGAATACCGCCCCAATGGTTTGCGCTATCGCATCAATACTCCCCAGAAAGCCTTTGTTGTCTTCTCGGAGGTCTATTATCCCGTGGGTTGGGAGGTACGACTCAATGGCGAAAAAGTTGATTTTCAAAAAGTAAACTATTTGTTGCGGGGGCTAGAAGTCCCAGCTGGTACACATGAACTGGTGTGTGAGTTCTTGCCCGAGTCGTACTATCTCGGGATGCAAATTTCTCAAATAGCCGGATTTATCTTGTTCGGTTTTCTTATCCTGACCCTCTTTTGGCGCATCAAATACCCCAACGCATGACTACATCTCTAGGTGATTTTTCGTGGATAGAGCCGCTCCCCGATGGCTGGATACTGCATACAGACGCTCAAAAAGTACGCATACGGCCTTTTTTTAGTGGAGCAATCCAACTAACGGCCGTTCAGGCGGAGGAGGACTTTCCGCCTTTTTCTTATGCTGTCATCACCGAACCTGACCCTGATGTAAAGGTAGATTGGGAGGATAACTCCACACATTTTGTCCTTCGGACGGAAAGTCTCATATTAGAAATTCAAAAATCACCTTTGCGTTTTTGTCTCAAAAATACAGAAGGTCAAATTTTAAATGAAGATGATACAGCCTTTGGTACGCTATGGCAAGGCAACCGCTGTACGACCTACAAGAAACTCCAGCCTGGGGAGCGTTTTCTCGGGCTGGGTGAGAAAACCGGCCCCCTTGATCGCGCCGGAAGAGCCTATACCCTCTGGAATACCGATGCCTTTGCTTATTCCCCGGATACCGACCCACTTTACGCTTCGATACCGTTCTACATGGGCTGGCACAGCGGGCGTGGCTATGGAATTTTGTTCGACAACACCGCTCGGGCTACTTTTGATTTTGGCGCGTCCAATGATCGCTTTGCCTCTTTTGGGGCGGAGTTTGGGGCAATGGACTACTTCTTGATCGGCGGCAAAGACATCCCCGAAATCCTCCAAAATTACAGCCAGCTCACGGGAAAAATGCCCATGCCACCGCGCTGGGCATTGGGCTTTCAGCAGTGCCGGTACAGCTATTACCCCCAACATGAGGTCTTGCATGTCGCCCGAAGTTTGCGCCGCCATGGCATACCCGCCGATGTGATCTACCTTGACATCCACTACATGGATCAGTACAAGGTCTTCACCTGGGATAAGGAGCGTTTCCCGGACCCTCAGGCGATGGTTGAAGAGCTACGAGACTTGGGCTTTCGTCTGGTTTTGATCATCGACCCGGGTGTAAAAGTACAAAAAGATTATGTAGTTTTTGAAAGCGGTGAGGAGCAAGATGTGTTTTTGAAGTACCCTGACGGCAGCCCGTATCGCGCTAATGTCTGGCCGGGGCAATGCCAACTGCCCGATTTTACGGATGCCCAAGTGCGCCTTTGGTGGGGGAGCTTTTATGAGCCACTCCTTGATATGGGCATCGCGGGTTTTTGGAATGACATGAACGAACCCGCCGTTTGGGGGCAGCACATCCCCGATATTGTGCAGTTTTCTGCCGAAGGAAACCAGGCGCATCACCTCCAAATCCGGAATGCCTACGGGATGCAGATGGCCCGCAGCACCTATGATGCACAGATCAAATATCGCCCCGAGAGCCGACCCTTTGTCTTGACCAGGGCAGGCTTTGCAGGCATCCAACGCTATGCCGCTCTCTGGACAGGCGATAATGTCTCCTACGATGCCCATCGCTTATTGGGCGTTCAGTTAATCAATAGCTTAGGGCTTTCAGGCGTGCCTTTTGCGGGCTATGATGTGGGTGGATTTGTGGGTAACCCTTCGCCCGAACTCTACATCCGTTGGATGCAAACGGGTGCATTTGCGCCGTTTTTTCGGGCGCATACGATGATAAATACGCCTTCGGCCGAGCCGTGGTCTTTTGGGGAGGAAGCCCTCGAGATTGCCCGCAACTACGTGCGCCTGCGTTACAGGTTACTGCCAACGATCTATTCCATCTTTCGTGAGGCCGCTCAAACGGGCGTTCCGGTGGCGCGTAGCCTGGCGATCCACTACCCCGACGATCCGCAGGTATATGCCTACGATCAGCAGTTTTTGTTGGGTAAATATCTACTGATCGCACCTACGTCTCTCGAACAAGACATCCAAAAAGTCTATCTTCCCAAAGGAGATTGGTACGATTTCTTTACCGATGCCTACCTCACGGGCGACCAGGTGCTTTATGTCGAAAAAGATAAGGAATGCCTGCCAATTTTTGTAAGAGGTGGAGGAGTACTTTGGGAGCAATCCCAGGTGGAGCATACCGGAGAAACCCCCGATCAGACACTATGCCTTCACCTATACAACGCCCGCAATGCCGAGCCGTTGTCCAACCATTGGGGTAAGGTCTTTTACGACGACGACGGAGAGAGCCAGGACTTCACGAACGGGAACTATTACCAGCGCAAAATCTACTACGACGGTCATGCCCGCGAGCTGCGCATCTTTCCTGCCGAGGGGAGCTACGTTACGCCTTTCCAAAAGTTGCGCGTTTATTTTCATGGGTACAGCAAGGGCGGCGGGTTATTGCCTTTCCTGAACGGCCGCAAAATTCCGATTCAGCATCAGGAGGAGTTTCGATGGATCGCTCCTGTTTCACACTTTGATCCTTTCTTTGCTCCGCAGGTACGTCCCACGATTCAGGATTTGCCTTATGTGGAGATTGACTGGTGTGCCGTCGATGCAGATACACCGCTTGATTTGTTGTTTTAGGTTTTGCGGGGGCGATAGATAGCAATAAGTAAAATTCCGATCAAAAGGAGTAACAGCTTACCCCAAATAAATCCTTTGCCGTAAGCCGAGAGGATGGCATAATCAAATATGTAGGTCATCAAGGAGAACAAAGCCGCCAGGCAAAGGATGATTCCGCCATAAAATGCTATTTTTTGTATCATTTCTTTTTCAAAAAAAACGTTCGCTTAGCTATTGCTAAGCGAACGTTCAAAAAAATAAAACATGACAAATTACTTACGAACGATAGTTGTGGTCGGGCTGTAGATGCCAAAAGTAATCGCGTTGATGAGCCCGTCGATAAAGGTATGCTTGATCGTGATCTCGTAGTCCGTCGCATCTCCGGCCATGGCTTTGGGATCA
>DAISIL010000072.1:0-13567 GCA_036822015.1 Bernardetiaceae bacterium
TCAGCCCGACGGCGACGACGACCTACACCGTAACGGGAACGGATGCCAACGGCTGCGCTGCCACCTCTACGGCGACGATCAACGTCAATCCTTTGCCTGTCGTCTCGATTTCTCCGAGTGTTACTAACATTATCTTGACCGGTAGTGCTACTATGACGGCTTCTGGAGCAACGAGTTACGTATGGAGTACGGGCGCAACGGGTGCTACGCTCATCGTCTCACCGACGGCCGACAATACCTACACTGTTACGGGGACGGATGCCAATGGCTGCGTCAATACAGCTACGGCTACGGTTCGCGTCTCTTATCTTGACCTGGTTACGGTCGTTAATCGAACAGCACCACAGATTTGTGGAGGTAGCGGAACGCTCCGCTTGCGTGTCCTGGATATGCAGCCCGGGTTCAACTACTACGTCGATCTCAACGTAGATTCACTCGGCACCATGAACACGAACATCGCCGAGCTGCTCCCAACGCGCGGTACGGCACTCCCGAACCAGGTGCTACTCCCGACGGGCATCACCGAAGGGAAGGTGATCGGGCCATATATCGGTATCATCGAAGCCGAAACAGGTCGTCGCGATACGATTTATTACCGCGATCGTATCCCGAGCCTGCCTAAACCGCTAACGAATCTTCCGATTTCTATTTCGCCTAACCCCATTTCGCCAGACACGACAACGGTTGTTACGGTAAGCCTCACCGAAGAGGGTATCCGTTATCGCCTCTTCAACAAGACCAACCCTACCGATATTTATGCGCCACGCATATCAAGTGCGAGTGGTAGTGCAGTGGACTTTACGACCAGTAGGCTGACCGATACAACAGATTTCTTTATCACGGCCACCAACCCGACAACACGCTGCTTCGATACACTTCGCTTCATCAGTGGCAATATCAACATAGCCCGAGCTATCGTAACCGATCAGGTACTGCCCAATGACTCCTTGATTCTTGTTCAGATTTATCAAGCAACGGGCGGCGACAACTGGATAGCTTCCTGGAACTTGTTCCAGCCTATCCGTACCTGGGTAGGCGTAACGACCTTTGGTGGAAGGGTAACACGCCTGGATTTGCGCAACCGTAACCTACGTGGCTTGATGCCTTCGGCGACACTCGGCTTGGATCAAATGACCTATCTCGACATCTCGGGTAACTTCCTTGATTTTGCGTCGATGGAGTTCATCGTTTTGAGTGGGCGCGTGAACACCTTCATCTATGCACCCCAACAAAAACTCCTCAACCGCATAGATACGACGGTGAACGAAGGAGCAGCCATCGTCTTCCGTTCTACCCTGGGTGGGACGGCCAACCGTTATCAATGGTTCAGAAATGGACAAGCGATCCCTGGTGCTGTGGCCGATACGCTCCTGATTAGGGATGCGAAGTTGAGTGATATTGGTACTTATACCTGTTTGGTTACCAATGACATCGTGCCTAACCTGACCCTGGAACGAAACCCGATTAACCTAGACGTAACCCCTCAACTTGCTGTATCAGATTCACTCTGGCTAGTTGAGTTCAACCGACGCACGGGCGGCGACCGCTGGAACATCCGCTGGAACTTTGAACAACCCGTCAATACCTGGTATGGGCTTTCGTTCCGTGGTGGAAGGCTTGTCGAAATATCTCTGCCCAACAACGGCTTATCCAATACTTTGCCCGATATTTTTGATGTAGATACCGTTCTGCTCATCAAACAGATAGAGGTCATCAACCTCTTTGGAAACGACCTGGAAGGAACGCTGCCGCCCACGCTTTCAGATGCGGAAAACTTGCGTTATCTCGATTTGAGTAGCAACCGACTAAGAGGAGCAATACCGGATAGCTACGGCAACCTGGCACATCTCACGACGCTCTGGCTCTCCGAAAACAGCTTCGATGCCTTGCCCAACACGCTCGGCAACCTAAGCAAGCTCCGCAATTTGTTCCTGAATAACAACCAGTTCCGCGCCCTACCGCTTACCTTGCGCAACGCCCGTGCGCTCCAGATCATCGACGTAAGCAACAACCCCATGCCACGCATTGACGAGGAAGCCCTGCGTTTGCCTGACCTCAAGGAGTTCTATGCCAACGACATCGGACTCGAGCAGTTGCCCGAACCGCTGGCCGCCATGACCTCCCTCGAAATCCTCGAACTCACCAGCAACACGCTCGAGGAGCTACCCCAAGCCCTGCGTAGCCTGCCCAACTTACGCATCTTGCGCATCGGCGATAACCGTTTGGATTTTGGCGACATCGAACCGCTTGTCCCCATCGTGCAGACGGCATATATCTATGCTCCCCAACCGGATGTCAATCAGGCAGCCGATACGACGGTGCAGGTCAATGACCGCTTCGTGATGCGCGTCCAGACGGGTGGAACCGCCAACCGTTACCAGTGGCGCCGCAACGGACAGCCCATCTTTGGTGCCAATGACAGCATCTATGTCATTGAGCGAATGCAAGCCAACGATGCAGGGATTTATACTTGCGAGATCACGAACAGTATAGCCACAGCCCTGACGCTCCAACGCCGCCCAATCACGGTACGCCTCTCCTGTAATATCGGCAACGTAGTCATCACCACCGAATCATCAGAGGTTTTCTGTGAAGGAAGCGATAATCAAATTACACTTTCTGCGCCCCAGGGCGATTTTACCTATCGCTGGCTACGAGATGGGGATGTGATCCTGTTTGCCGAAGGGCAAGCGTACAGCACCAGCCGAGCGGGCAGCTATCAGGTGGAGGTAACCGATGCCAGTGGATGTCGAGTGCTTTCACTGCCGTTTGTCTTGCAGACCCAGCCCTCTCCCGAGGTGGTCATCCTCCCTGGCACAGAACCACTCGAACTCACCTATATTGCCACAACAGCCGTGGTGGCCTTCCAGTGGTACCGCAACGACGAACCCATTGAGGGGGCCAACTCGGGTAATTTGCAAGCCCAGGAAACCGGAGAGTACTACCTCATCGTAACGAACGCCAACGGCTGTACCGGAATCTCTAACCGCTTGTTCTTCAACGTAACCGCGACCGAAGATGAAGAAGGGGTGTCCTTGCAGACACGCCTCTATCCCAACCCGCTGGCCGATGGAAATCTCTACCTGGACTTACCCAACGATCTCGGACAAATCAGAGCCGTTGATCTGATCGACAACCTCGGCAAACAACTCCGTAGCCTGAACGCCGTACAACCCAATACAGCTTTGCGCACCTATCGCATCGAAGGACTACATGGGTTGCCCGTAGGCGTGTATTACCTCCGCATCCAGACCGAAGGCAAAGCCTTGACCCTGGAATTGTTTATCGAATAAACTGACCAAAGTTAGTTTTTCAAACCATTTTACTCATCAAAGGAGTGAGGACGATGCTACAATTTTGTCTTGCATACTTAACCAAACACAACCATGGAAAGCATCCTTGTCCCTACTGACTTTTCGGATTTTTCGGAGAAAGCGATGGATTATGCCGTGATGATCGCCTGCAAAACCGGCTCTTCTGTTGCCCTCGTACACGCGATTGTACCACATATCCCTCCGGGAACAAATTCCTATCTCTATCAAAAAGATGTTGCCAGTCAGCAACTTACCTCCGAGAAACGCTTGCAAATGTACGCCGATCGTTATCGGGAGGAATATCGCTACGAAAAAAACAATCAACCCATTCAGCTCACCACACACCTCAAAGAAGAGCTGGCCGCTGATGCCATCGTGGATTGGGTCAAGGAGTTGAACCCTTACCTGGTTGTCATGGGTACACAAGGTGCGACGGGTATTGATCGTTTGTTTTTTGGGAGCGTTACGACGGCTGTCATGGAAAAAGTTTCGTGTCCTGTGTTGGCTATTCCCGACAAGGCATCGGTCAGGACGTTCGATAAAATCGTTTACGCCAGCAACTTCGACCCCCGCGACGGCGAGGTCATTGATCTTTTGATGAGCTTTGCCAACTACTTTGATTCAGATATTGAATGCTTGCACATCAACACCGATGTACAAAAACTCAAAGAAGCTAAAAATCGCATGGCCGTATTAGAGGAACGTTACTGGTTTACCTCCCTCAAACAACTGCGCTTCAGGATAGAAAACGGAGAGGGAGGATTTGAGAAAGGATTAGATGAATACCTCGAAAGCCACCAAACTGACCTACTCGTGATGCTGACCCATGAGCGTAACTTCATCGAAGGGCTGTTCCACCGAAGCCAAACCAAAAACATGGCTTTTCATAGCCAAACACCGCTCCTGGTCTTCAAGAGTCCAAAGTAGCCCATCCATCAGTAAAAATCTGAATCAAGTTCTTGTTGCATCTTGCGGAGCATCCGCTTTTGCGTCTTGACCTTATTGATTTTGTTGATGTACTGCAACCTCGATTTATCGCGGGGATCGTTGTTGGTAGGACTTGGGGCGGGCATACGAGCCAATTCGGTTTCCTCCTGCTTGATGAACTCTTTGAGTACACGAATCTTGATTTTGAGTTGTTCAAAGCGCGTTTTTTGGACAAAGCCATCTACGCTACTGCGGACAAACTTGTAAAGATTGTAATGTTCAAAGATTTCATTGCACACGGATCGAAACTGAATGTTTAGCTGTTTGTCTTTTTCGTTGTACTGTACCATACCCAGGACGCGCCACTCGTTTTGTCGCTCTTTGATGGCATCCAGGGATACGGTATGGATGCTTCCATTAAGGATTTCTTCTACCTCTTGGCAGATTTCTTCTTTTCGGGCCAGGATGCCTTCGGGCGTTTGGATGACTTTGGTAGAGAAAATGCGCTGGGGTGTACTGACGGCTTCGCCGATGCGCCGTCGCCTTCGGGGCAGTGTCTCTGTTGTTGGGTTGCGGGTAGATGTAGCCGGTGTGGGTGCTGGCTGCTCGCCTTCCGAGTTCTCGTTACCAAAGAAGAGATCAATCTCTCGCTTGTACTTTTTCCAGAGTTTGAGGTATCTCCATTTGTTGATTCGCCCTACATCTTTCCACTCTTTTTGTATCCGAATAACTTCTCGTCGGTCTTCGGCTTCATTGGTTTTTTTCTTGTTGATGTCTTTGAGTGCGCGAATGAGGTTGCGGTAAGCCGTCATCCGTTTGTCGGTTAGATTTTTGAGGTCTTCGTAGAAGTTCTTGCGTCGTTCAAAGAAATCATCTAAGAGGTGGTCAAACTCCTGGCAGAGTTCTTCCTCTTCGTGGGTACTTCCCGTCCGTATCCACCGCATTTTGAGTTCTTTGAGCTGCTCGGCAACGGTTTCCCAATCTTGCCCCTTGACTAGCGTTTGGGCTTCCTGGAGAAGGTTTTTCTTGATTTCTAGATTTTTGGTGCGGTTCTGCTCGATATATTCTTGGATGAACCGTTCCAAAGCATTGAGCCGTTCGATCAGTGCCGGAAAATCGCCGAGGGCATTGTAGGTATCCAGGCTCTGCCGAAGGTGGATCAGTTTCATCAGGTAGGAGCCTTTGTTTTGGGACTCCTCCACGGCAGCTTCCATTTCCTCTATTTTTTGTAGGAGGTGATCGTAACGATCAGCAAAATATTTGAGGCTTTCCTCTGGGCTTTCCTTGACTACACCAATTTGTCGATCTGGGTGTTGGGCGTAGCCCTTCAAATATACTTTGCCTTCCTGGGTGTAGCCGTACTGGTGGTAGTTGCTCATAGTAGTTGGTATTGGTCGTAGTGTTACTGTTGTTGTTATTTTTGTCAAGAAAAATGAGGGTCATCAACGCCCATTTTCTTTTCATTTTTCTTACACATACCTTGCCAAGTCCTCATCGGTAATTATTGAAACCCTGGGGTATATCTCTTTTGTACAATACGAATTCTTTGCCAAGAAGTTTAAAAACAAAGTATCCAATTTTGATTTCTCCTTCGGGAGCCGTTTGGGAGAGTTGCAGTAGGTCTTGTTCGATGGTGTGAACAGAGCCACCCGTCAGGTGTGCCATCGTGAGGTACTCGGGGGCAATACCACGTTGGGCCCCGCAGAGGATGACCCGTATCGGAATGTTGTATTTTTTGATGTATTTTTTGAGCAGTCGAATATCCCTCACCGCCGACCAGGCATCCGTTACCAGGACAATATGCTCACAGTCAGGGCAGTTTTTGGCCGTCATCAGGACGGCTTCCATGTCGTTTTCGGGGGTATCGCCGCCGCCGCCACTCATCATGGTACGCAACATGAGCTTTTTAGCATCGGCAAAAGTTTGGCTACGGATCATATAGACCCCGCCGGTGCGCCCGATACGCTTTTTGTGGTCGGGTTTGAAGTCGCCATCATTAAAAAACGTAAACCATTTGGTACGGGAGTTAAGGCGATCTTGTTGGGCAAACCAGGTCATTACTTCGATATTGTAACCGTACATGCTGCCCGTGCAGTCATTGACGAGAGCCATGTTTTGCCAGTTTGGGAAACGGTTAAGGATACGATAGATAGACGAATCAGGGGTAACATATTCGTTATCAAGCATTTGATAAACTGTCAATTGACTAATTTCCTCTGAAGGCGGTACAGTCTTGTTGATCGGAGGTGGGCTGGGCTTAGTGGCTACTTCTGGCGGAGGAACTTCCGTGAGGGTAACCGCATCGGGGGCTTGATAATGAATCACGAAGCCATGAAAGTATGTTTGGGCTTCGGATACGCTTTTGCACTGGGTTTGTCCCACGTATCGCCAACGAATTTTCGGATTTTCAAACAGCCGGGGAAAAAGATCGAAGAGCCGCTCGAGGCGGCTTTGGTTGAGGGCTTCAAAGTCTCGCCCTTTGGGAAAATCGGTATAGACAAGGTCTATGGTCTGTACCGATTTTCCGGTTAGGGTAAGGGCCCACTGTTCGTCTTGGTTTGTCCGAAAGTCATTGAAGTTCATCGGGATGAGCAGGTAGTTTTGTGAGCTATCCTCGGGCGAGTAAATCTCCGAAAACAGCCGTGGACTCTCCGCGATTACACGCCGAACGTCTGATGACTGACTATGTGCCAGTAGTACCCCAAAAGAAAAACAAAACAGAAAAAAGTATAAGCGCATAGGATGAGCTTTAGTCGCGGCTTGAACCAAAAAGGAGCAGGGCATAGTATATCAAACTAGCCAGGGAGGACAAAGCCGCCACGACATACGTCATGGCCGCCCACCAGAGTGCATCCTTAGCCATGCTATGCTCTTGGCTTGTTACGATGCCCGCCTGCGAGACCCAGGCTAGGGCGCGGCGGCTCGCATCAAACTCCACCGGAAGCGTAACAAAGCTAAAAAGTGTCGTGATGCCAAAAAATACCACCGCAATCGCCAGTGGAATAGGTGTAATGGAGAGCAGCAACAGCCCGCCCAAAATCAACCAGCCCATGAAGTTAGAGGCTACGTTTACGGCCGGAACGAGCTTGGAGCGGAGCTGGAGCATACTGTATGCCTCGGCGTGCTGGATGGCGTGTCCGCATTCGTGGGCAGCCACGGCTACGGCAGCGGCATTGCGTCCGTAATAGACTTCTTCACTTAAATTGACTGTTTTGCGCTCGGGGTTGTAGTGGTCGGTTAGTTCGCCCGGAACGAAGATAACTTCGACGTTGTTCAGCCCGTGTGCCGAAAGCATCGCCGCAGCTACCTCTGCACCACTCTTGTTGGAGCGCAGGGAAGTTTGAGAATATTTGGCAAACTTACTTTTGAGCTTGTAACTTACATACCAGCTCAACAAAGCAAAAAAACCAAAAATCATCATGGATGTCGTATCAAATACCATAGCTGTTTCAGAAAAGAAATGGTGAACAAGTGAATATACGCAAGAGTACCGAAAAAGTTAATGGATTAACGTTCCTTTTCCCTGGCTATATGCCCAGAGTCGGATGGCGGCCGATAAGTCGCTCAAAGTCAGGCTTGGTTCGTGGAGACGTAAATGCGCCTGGGCATAAAAGGGATAGCGTTGTGCAAGTTTTTCGTCTAAGTTTTTTTGCAGAAGTCCGGTTTCGCTGCTTTGGTTGGAGAAAAGAGGGCGGTTGTTGGATTTGCTTTCCAGGCGTTCGATCAGGACGGACATGGGTGTATCCAGGAAGACACTAACACCGTGGTTTTTAATGAAATCCATGTTATCAAAAAAGCAAGGCGCACCTCCGCCGGTGGCAATGACGGTTTGTTTGACAAGTCGTGTGTTGTGCAAGGCCTCGCGTTCGAGTTCTCTGAAATACGCCTCACCGTACTGGCGAAATATTTTGACGATGGACATACCCGCGTTTTTTTCGATGACCTGATCGAGGTCGATGAAGGGCCACCGCCAGGCCATCGCCAATTTTTTGCCCCAGGTACTTTTGCCACTGGCGGGCATTCCGATCATATAAACGGACGCATTCACGAGTTACCGGGTTTGGCTGCCGGATCCAGGAGGACATACACAATATCAACCAGGACGTTGATAACCACAAAGATCGTGGCTACAATCAGCGTAGAGGCCATGATGATGGGCAGGTCTTGGGTCTCGACGGCTTTGAGCGTAATCCAACCAAGTCCCTTCCAGTCAAAGATCAACTCGACAAAAAAAGCACCCGTTAGGAGCAGGATCAGCCAGTTGGAGATCGACGTAATGACTGGGTTGAGGGCGTTTTTGAGGGCGTGCTTCAAAATGACCAGATACTCGGGTAGCCCTTTGGCGCGTGCCGTGCGGATGTAATCCTGGCTCAGGGTATCAATCATGGCACTGCGCGTGAGTTGGGTGATGATGGCCAGGGGACGGATGCCGAGCGTAATGGAGGGTAGAATGAGGTTGGAAAGTACCAATTTTTTGCCTTCGGTGGTGTTCATGAAGAGCTGCCCTGTCATGTTTAGACCCGTGTAGTCGAAGAGATGAAAACCAAAGACAACCGAAATAATCATCGCCGAAACAAAAGAAGGAATAGAAAGTCCAATAATTGAAAGAATGGCAATAAAGTTATCCAAAAAACTATTGTGGTTCAGGGCAGAGATCAAACCAAAAAGAATCCCAAAAAATGTGGCAATCAGCAAGGCACTAACCGTGAGCCAAAGTGTCGCGTTGAGTTTGGGCCAAAGCAATTCACTGACTGGCATCAGGCGATTAAACGACCGTCGGAGATAGGGCTTTTTGACGACAAGCACGTATCCGTCGATGATAAAAAATGGTACATAATCGTATTTGGCTTCGTTGGCCGGGCTAAAAGTATGGATGGAGACAGGAAAAATATCGTTCAGGTAAAGCAAGAGTTGCATGGGACGGGAGCGATCTAGCCCCAGGTCTTTGCGCACCTGCTCCAGCGTTTGGGGATCCATGTTGCGTGCGATGCCGGAGGAGTTGAGGGGATCGCCAGGCAAGACCTGAAACACAAAAAAGACCACCACAATCACACCGATCACGACAAAGATTCCCTTGAGTAAGCGTTTGAAAATGAAAGCCAACATAGGTTTAGATCGGAGTTAAGAATAGGCGATGCCGCATATTTTTTGCGAAACATACAAAAAATTACCGTAATTGCTCCAAGAAAAGAAAAAATTAGACCACAGACCATTATGGGACGTATCCTTGCCATTGATTACGGTGAAAAGCGCGTGGGACTTGCCGTAACAGACCCCCTCCAGATCATCGCCACCCCCCTCCAGACCGTTGCCCGCGATGAGGCCATGGACTTTATCCAGGAGTACTGCTCCACCGAAACCGTGGAAGCCTTCGTGATCGGAATACCTAAAAATCTTGAAAACGAAGAGACGGATGCCACCGTGCCAGCCGAGCGTTTTGCGGTAGGACTCCAAAAACGCTTCCCCCAAATGCCTGTTCATCAAGTCGATGAACGCTTTACCTCAAAGATTGCCCAGGCAAGCATGATCGCCGGAGGGACATCCAGGAAATACCGCCGCGACAAAGGGAATTTGGATAAAATCAGCGCAACGATTATTTTACAGTCCTTTTTGGAACAAAAGAGCGAATAGGATTTTGCTGTGTGATGATTGTTTTGCAATTTTGTTGCATAAAAGACATAAACAAATTACTTGCCCCATTACTTTTTACGCAAAAGTTTCACATTTATCTAACTTTAATCTCGACTTCTTATGAAAAAGTTACCATTTCTGGTTGGGGTGTCGGCCTTGCTTCTATTGGCGGGCTTTGGCATACGCAACCTTCAATCAAGCCAGGAGCCGGTGGCACACCGAACACTCCTCGAGCGCAGTCAGGATAAGTACGAGCGGCTTGCTCTGGGGCTACCCAAACGCAAATCGGCCCATGGCATGGACGAACTCCAGGCCAGTATTCGCACCGTTCAGGGCGAAAAACAACCCAGCTATCCTAGCCATTACCAGACCATTGAGCTGGAAAAAATGAAAATGCAGCGGGCGGCCATGCGCGGTGCCGAGGCCGAAGAAGACCTCCCCTGGGTAGAGCGTGGGCCAGGTAACGTAGGCGGGCGCACCCGTGCTATCGTTCCTGACGCAGCAGACCCACTCAACACCTGGTATGCGGCAGGAGTCAGTGGAGGCATCTGGAAAACCACCAACACCGGACGACGCTGGACAAACCTCACCCCTACCCTATCCAACATGGCCGTAACGACGATGGTACAAGCACCCTCCAATCCCGAGGTCATGTACGCCGGTACGGGTGAAGGTTCCTTTTTGGTACTCGGTGGGGTTACCGGAAACGGCATCTACAAAAGCACAGACCGAGGAGAAACCTGGACGATCTTGCCAGCAACGGTAGGCACAGACGATTTTACTAACGTCAGCCGCCTGATCGTGAATCCCAACAACGAAAACCACCTGCTGGCAGCTACCGGCGGCGGAAGCAATCAGGGGCGTTTCTTTGCCTCTATCATGCGTTCCCTCGACGGAGGACAGACCTGGGAGAAAGTCTATCAGCCCCGAAGTTTTGTTCATCAAATCATCGCTGATCCGACGGACTTCAACACCATTTATGCTGCTGTTTTTTTGAGTGGTGTTGTCAAGACCACCGATGGCGGCAACACCTGGAAACCAACTTCATTGGATGCCATCGCGACCTCTCAAATCCCAGAAGGCAGCGAGGGCACACTTGGGCGTACCGAAATTGCGATTGCGCCCAGCAACCCCAATCGCTTGTATGCGCACGTAGAGTACCGTACCATTCCTACCTCCTCGGCCATTTTCACTTCTGCTGACAAGGGCGAAACCTGGAGTATCTTTGAGCCTACCCGTACCGTAACCCAGGACTTTCTGGATGGACAGGGTACCTTCGGCAATTCGATGACTGTTCATCCTTACGACGAGAACCGCGTTTTCTTTGGTGGCGTGGACATCTTTGAAGCCCGCATGAACGTAGGCGATGTACGGACAGGCCCCCGGGAGTTCTTGGGTGGTTTTGAGGCAGGAACAGAGCAGTTTATGGCCTTCACGAACGTATCCGGCTTCACCCTTTGGGGCGGCCGCGTGGACTCACCCAACCTCAATGCCGCCAAAAGTGTCGAAATCCGTTTTGGGCGAGGCAAATCCCAGATGGCACATCGTTTTCTGGCTTGCGGAGGCAACTTCGGGGCAGGTTGTGGCGATGCTGAATATGTTTATCTCGATTATGTCTCGGTACCTTTTGAGGTCTGGGACGTAGAAAACAACCGCCAACTGATGATTTCGTTCCGAGACCAACAAAACGACGGGGTCTATAACCTCAACCCCCGCGACGACGAAAACGACCCCGATCTCTTGCGTAGCCGAGAATACATCTTCATCCAGGACATCGACTATGATCCCGCCAACCCCAGCCCAGAGGTAACCCGTGCCGGTGGACAAAACATCCGCCAGATGTTCTTCTTCTGGCCCGTTTTGGCTAATGGTGCTACCTGGGATCCCCAAAACTTGCCTGAATCCATGTTTAGCCTGCTCTTCGGTAACGTACAGTTCCAGAGCGTGGACGCACAGCCGCTCACCAACGGACGCAACCGCTTCAGTAACACCAATATCAATGAGGTCATCCACGTCGATCATCACTTCCTTTCTACCATACCCATCGACCCCGCAGCAGGCACTTTCCGCCTCATCAACGGTAGCGACGGCGGTGTGGCTTACTCCGACAACGAAGGACGCACCTACACCGAAACCGACCGAGGATCGGGCTACAATACTTCGCAGTTTTATGGCGTATCTCGGCATCCGAGCAAGAAAATCTATACCGGTGGTACACAGGATAACGGTAGCTATGTTGCGGATACCGAAGACCCCGACCGCTCAGGTAGCTATACCGAAGTCTTTGGTGGTGATGGCTTTGAGGCACTCTGGAACAACAAGAACCCCAACGAACTCATGGTCAGTTCGCAGTTTAACCGCATCGGGCGTAGCACCGATGGCGGAGCTACCTTCCAGACTGTTCGCGGCATCGGCGATACGCGCCCCAACACCGCGCCCTTCCTGAGCCGTATCAACGCTTCGGTCAAAGACCCCGAGGCGGTCTATGTCGTGGGCGCAACGGGCGTATGGCGTTCGCCCAACTTTGGGCGCGACTGGTTCTTGACGCTCATCCGTCAGCCCGGATGGGTCTTGACCAGCACCCTTGATGTAACAGCCTCCGATGCCGATCCGAAGATCGTATGGGCGGGAGCCGGGATGTCTCAAAATGCTGAAAGTCCGCTGCGCATCTTCCTCTCACGGGATGCCGGCGTAACGTTCCAGCCCGTGAACAACTACACCGAAAATGGCTTTGCCCGTCAGCTGACCTCCATCGCTACCCACCCGACGGAGCCAAACACGGCTTATATCATGTTCTCCCAGGCACGCGGCCCCAAAATCCTGCGCACCCAAGACCTCGGACAAACCTGGGAAGACATCTCTGGCTTTGGTGCCAACACGGTCAGTGATCGCGGGTTCCCCGATGTAGCTGTCCATACGCTGCTCGTCTTGCCCGAAGGAAAAATCTGGGCTGGTACCGAAATCGGTATCGTCGAATCCCTCGACAACGGACAAAGCTGGAGACTGGCCAGCAACGGATTCCCTAACGTCTCGATCTGGAAAATGATCGTTGCCCCTGATGGAGAGGTCGTTGTGGCTACCCATGGGCGCGGCATCTGGTCGGCGGACATCGGCGTAAGTTATGCCACCGAAGAAGAAGAGGAAGAGGAAGAAGAGGAGGAGGAAGGCGAAGTAACGGGTCTCTTTGACCGCGACGAAGTCCTGACGATCCAGCTCTACCCCAACCCTGCCCAGGCGCGTGTCTTGACTGAACTCCCCGCCACCGAAAGCAGCTACAGCATTTCACTTTTTGATATGCAAGGCAAACGCCTCCAAAGCTGGGACAACCAAAAAGGCGGTGCTATCTCTCTCGAACTCGGGCAGCATAGCGCAGGCACATACGTCCTACGTGCCACCGACGGCCAGAAGATATACGCCCAAAAGCTCGTCATCCGCTAGTAGCTTAGTAGAGACAAAAAAACACCCTAAGGGATCGGAAAACCCTTAGGGTGTTTTTTTTAGTAGAGAGAAAAAGAAATTGACAGGCTTACGACCTTCAAAATTATACGATAATATCGTCGTTAAACGAGTCACTGTCATCAATCTCATCCTGAAAGAAATCTTCATCGGGCACTACATCTTCAATTACAAGACCATCATAGTCTTCACCTTCCGGGATGACTTCGCCGATCACTTCCTCTTCTTGAATATCTTCT
>DAISIL010000073.1:0-12630 GCA_036822015.1 Bernardetiaceae bacterium
CATCCTTAGAAGCCCTCCCCCCGGCCCATTGCGTTATCTGACGCGCAAAACGTACCTTTGTGGCCTGCCTAACAACTTCAACTGTCCATGTGTGGTATTGCTTTTGTTCGTCTCCGAAAACCGCTTTCTTATTTTTACGAAAAGTACGATAACCCAGCCTATGCCATCAACAAACTTTTCCTGCTCATGGAAAAGCAACACAACCGAGGGCAGGATGGGGCCGGTATCGCTGGCATACGCCTAGACGTACAGCCCGGCACAGAGTACATCGACCGTCTGCGCTCCATCCGAGAGCGACCCATCGCCGAAATATTCGAGAAGGTAGGCCGGGGATTTGATACGGCCTATCGACAAAACCCCGAACACTACCACGACCCCAACTGGATGAAAGCCAACGTGCCGTTTTCGGGGGAGACCCTCATCGGACACCTGCGCTATGGCACCTACGGCAGCAACGACGAGCAGTATTGCCACCCCATGGGGCGCAAAAGCAACTGGCGCACCCGTAATCTGATGGTAGCCGGCAACTTCAACATGACCAATAACGATGAACTCTTCGACAAACTCGTCCAGATGGGACAACAACCCAAAGAGCGCATCGACACCCTGACTGTCATGGAGGAAATCGGGCATTTCCTCGACGTAGAGTTTGATCGACTTTGGCAACTTTACAAAGGACAGTTTGCGGACAAACAACGCCTGATCCGCCAAATCGAAGAAAAATTTGATCTGCCCCGCGTCCTGCGTCAGACCTTCGAGAGCTTTGATGGCGGCTATGCTATCGTGGGGCTGACGGGATACGGTGGTGGGTTTTTGGCACGCGATCCCGCCGGCATACGACCTGCCTACTACTACGCCGATGAGGAGATCGTCGTGGCTGCCTCCGAAAAGCCCGCCATCAAGACGACCTTCGACATCGACTACGACCAGATTCAGGAACTCCCGCCGGCACATGCCCTTGTCGTGGATAAGTTCGGTAATTTTACCATTGAGCGCATCACCGAAGAACTCCCCCAACAGTCGTGTAGCTTTGAACGCATCTATTTTTCCCGAGGATCAGACCCCGAAATCTACCGTGAGCGTAAGATGCTCGGCCGCCTGATCGCTAAGGATGTCCTCAGTGAAGTTCAGCACGACCTGACCAATACCGTGTTTTCTTACATCCCCAACACAGCCGAAACGGCCTTCCTGGGCATGATCCAGGAGATCGAAGACCGCATCATCAGCCACCGCCAGTCTGCCTTAAAGTCAGACCCCGACCATCAGGGCGATCACCTTCTGGAGACCCTCCAACTTCGGCCCCGCGTGGAGAAACTCGTCATCAAGGACACCAAAATACGTACTTTCATCACGGAGGACAAAAGCCGCAACAACTTCGTCGCTCACGTCTATGATACCACCTACGAGATCATCCGCAAAGGTGTAGATACCCTCGTGGTTATTGATGACTCGATTGTACGCGGCACGACCCTCGAACAGAGCATCCTCCAGATGCTTGATCGCTTAGGGCCCAGGCGTATTATCGTTGTCTCATCGGCTCCCCAAATCCGCTATCCTGACTGCTACGGAATTGATATGTCGAAGATGTACAGCTTTATTGCTTTTCGGGCGGTGCTGGCCCTGATGGAGAGCCACCACCTCAACCACCTGATCGAAGAGGTCTATCATCAATGCAAGGAAGCCCTGCGCCACAATGCCCCCGAGATGCCCAACTACGTCCAGCAAATTTACGCGCCCTTCACGGATCAGGAGGTAGCCGATAAGATCGCCGAGCTAGTCTCGCGGCGTGGCAAACTCAAAGCCGAGGTCAAGATCATTTTTCAGTCCATCGAAAACTTACACCAGGCCTGCCCCCATCACAAGGGCGATTGGTATTTTACCGGTAACTATCCCACACCAGGTGGCAACCGCATCGCCAACCAAGCCTTCGTGAACTGGCGTGAGGGAAGACAAGGACGGGCTTACTAAGGCAAATCAAAAAAAAGCGTAATTTTAAATCGAAATACAACAATAGATGTTTTAACATACATATTTACTTCACCTTGATCCCTGATGCGCAAAGTTGTAGAGTTTTTTGTCAAGTTCCCGATCTGGGCCAATGCCATCCTGCTTACTTTTGTTCTTTTTGGGGCGATGGCCTGGATGGTCGAACTCAAAAAGTCCTTTTTCCCCGAAATTGAGCCGAGTGTAATTAACGTAAACGTCGTCTTGCCCGGTGCTGCTCCCGAGGAGATGGAGGAGGGCGTTACGATCAAGATCGAGGAAGCCATCCGCAGCATCGAGGGCATTGATGAGGTAACCTCCAACTCCTCCGAAAACCTGTCTGCCGTTACGATCAAGCTCTTCAAAGACTATGACCCCGACGAGGTCTTGATGGAGGTCAAGAATGCCATTGATCGCATCAACTCCTTTCCTGTCAGTGCCGAACGCCCTGTGGTCTCGAAGGCTCGTCCCCGTAGCCGAGGCGTAAATATGGCTGTTTTTGGCGACGTAGATTTGAAAATCCTCAAGCAGTTTGCCGAAAAAATCGAAGATGACTTGCTTAGCTCGGGTGTGATTTCGCAGGTACTCATCAATGGCTACCCTGAACTTGAAATTTCGATAGAAGTCCCCGAGGCGACGCTCTCCCGCTACGGGCTGACTTTTTCGCAGGTGGCCGCCGCTGTCCGCAACAACAACCGCGACATCTCGGCGGGTAGCATCAAGGCTCGCGATGAGGAAATCCTGATTCGTTCCCGAGCCAAAGAAAAAATAGCGGACAAGATCGGAGATATTGTCTTGCTCGCCAATACCGACGGCAGCAAGGTATTCTTGCGCGACATTGCCACGGTTCGGGAGCAGTTTTCGGATACCCCAGACGAGGTGTATATCAACGGCAAGCGCGGCGTATTCATGGAGGTAACAAAGTTGCCCGAAGAAGACCTCCAGCAGATTTCGGAGTACGTACAGGCTTATACCCAAACCTTCAACCAGTCCAACGATGCCGTCCAGTTGGAGATCATCTTTGATTCGATGATGATGCTCGAGCAGCGGCTGAACATGTTGCTTAGCAATGGGATCGTGGGTTTGATCCTGGTCGTGATTACGCTCGGTGTCTTCCTCAACATTCGTTTGTCGTTTTGGGTCGCTTTGGGTATCCCGATCTCGTTTTTTGGGATGTTTTTGGTTACCTCCCTGATCGGCATTACGATCAATATGTTGTCGCTTTTTGGGATGATCCTGGTGGTCGGGATTTTGGTTGATGATGGTATCGTGATCGCGGAGAATATTTTTGCGCACCTTGAGCAGGGCAAAAGCCCGATTAAGGCAGCCATCGACGGAACGATGGAGGTGATGGGGGCGGTTTTTACGTCCGTCTTAACGACAGTAATGGCTTTTGTGCCGCTGCTGATGCTGGAAAGTTTTGAGTTTTTGGTAGAGATGGCAATCGTCGTGATGACGTGCTTGCTCCTCTCCCTGATCGAAGCCTTTTTTGTCTTGCCAGCCCACCTGGTCATCAAAGAGAAGTCGAAGCCGAGCCGCTTTCGGCAGGTCGTCAATGGGGGGGTGGATTTCTTGCGTTATCGCGTCTATGGTACCATGCTGGAGCATATCCTCAACTGGCGGTATGTGTATGTGGCCATGCCGGTAGTTTTTGTGATGATCGTCCTGGGATTGATGAAGGGCGACATGATCCGCTCGGTGTTTTTTCCCAACGTACCTTTCGATCAGTTTGAGGTCAATATTGCCTTTACGCCCGGCACTCGGGAGGATAAAGTAATCGCTTACCTCAAACGCTTCGATAGCTTGACCTGGGTACTCAACGATCAACTCAAAGCCGAGTTTGCGGATTCGGTGGACTACATCGGCGTAACGGCGACGGTGCTGGGCAGCACCAGCGGCGGCATCGGCGAAACGGGATCACACGCCGGACACGTCCGCATCTTGCCCAAAGACATGGACAACCGTGAGCATATCTCGACTTTCGAGATTTCCAACCGCCTGGCTAAGCTCATCGGGCCCATCCCCGAAGCCGAAAAGTTTCAGGTAGGGGGGAGCAATCGCTTTGGTAAGCCCGTCTCTTTGAGCCTGTTGAGCAATGATGCTCAACAACTCGAACAAGCCAAAGAAGACCTTAAAGCCGAACTCGAAAAATACCCCAACCTCAAAAATGTCGCCGATAACAATAAGGTCGGCCGCCGCGAACTCCAAATCGAACTCCTGCCGCAGGCTTATTTCCTGGGGTTGGATCATAACACGATCACGCAGCAAATCCGACAAGGCTTCTTTGGGGAGGAGGTGCAGCGTCTCCAAAAAGGCACGGATGAAGTCCGAGTTTGGGTGCGTTATCCCGAGTCTGATCGCAAGTCTTTGGGCCAACTCGAAGAGATGAAAATACGATCCGCCAACGGCAAAGCCTACCCGCTCTCCGAACTCATCACGTACAGCAGCGAGCGCGGGCTGGTCAATATTCGCCACTACGACGGCAAGCGCGAGGTCGTCGTCGATGCGGATTTCAAAGACCCCAACGACTCTCCACAAGGCATCCTGGATGCCCTCGAGGCGGATTTCTTTCCGGCTTTTCTGGCCAAATATCCCAGCATCGAGATACGCCAAGGCGGTCAGGCACAGCGTTCGCAGAAGTCCTTTGCGTCGTTTCAGCGCATTTTTCCGCCGATCATCTTTACGATCATCTTGCTGCTTTCCCTGACGTTCCGCTCGCTTTCGCAAGCCCTGATGATTATGCTCATGATTCCGGTGGGTATCTTCTGTGGCATCTTTGGGCATGGCGTAGAAAGCGTGATCGGGAGCATCCCGCGTCCGGTGTCGCTGTTGAGCCTTTGGGGGATGCTGGCTTTGGGAGGTGTGATTATCAACGATGCTGTTGTTTTTTTGGAGAAATTTAACATCAACCTAAGAAACGGAAAAAGTGTTCGGGAGGCAACGATGGAGGCGGGTATTTCCCGTTTTCGTCCAATTTTGCTGACAAGTATCACGACCGTTGCGGGCTTGTACCCCCTCATCAAGGAAACCAGCTTCCAGGCCCAGTTCTTGATCCCGATGGCGATCTCGGTGGCTTATGGGGTGCTTTTCGGGACGTTCTTTATTTTGACTTGCTTTCCTGCTTTGATTATGGTAGTCAATGACTTGCGTCGTATGATTGCGTACTTGTTGCGCATTTCATTTGCGGAGGCAGATCGTTTTGGTGGGATGGGGCATCTGCTTTCCGAGTTGGTAAACGAGTACAAGGTATTCTTACCGCTTACCTTTTTGCCTGTTTTTGTGGCCTGGCTTTTCTTCTTTATTCTGGCTCTGGTCTCGGGTTCTTTTCGGGATGTGTCCTATCCGTTGGGTGTGGAGGTAGAGCCTTCGGTACGGGAGCGGGCGCGCTTGAAGGAGATTGCAGGCTAGAAAAAAATCAACTTTTTTGCTTAGTCGGGTGTAAGTAGGTGTTGGTCTGGTTCCCCTAACGATTGATCTAAAAAATGATGTTGCAACGCTTTTGATGTGTCCGTAAGCATTGTTTTTGTTTAAGTGAGATCAGTTGAAAAGACGGATTCATAAACCTAAAAACAGGTATGAGCAATCGTGATTTACTGTTGGTGATGAATATGCTATACGTGATGACGGAACGGGAATCAGACCCATCCCAGGATCAGCGCGTATCGCAGTTCAAGAACACCTTACGCACCTTAGTAGAAGGGGGGACTGTCGCACCAGCGACGGATCCCGCAGAAATGCAACATTTAGAGAAGCGCGTGGCAGAGCTAGAAAAACAAAACAAATCGCTGGCAGAGGAGCTAGGATCGCACCGGCAAATGCTCCAGATGACGATCATGCACCTGGACGGCAGTTTGCGGGAGGCACAGGCTTTGGAAAGCGAAGCGATACACATTTCGGACAAACTCTTTGATAACATTCTGAATACCCCAGATAAGTTACAGTTGGTTTTCCCGGAGTCGTTTTTTTATAGCCACGCCGACCGGCACTTTGTGTACATGAGCAATCGCATCGGGATCACCTACCTGGTCGTGGTCAGTTGTCCCTGGGAAGGTTTGTTGGCGGCTAGCTTTAAGATGAGCGCGTACTTGATCCTGCACCAGATCATTAACGAAAAGCGGTTCATCAACTCCTCTCATCTGATTGAGGAGTTTGAGCAGTACTACATGCGCTTTGATGGGCTTAGTGAGCAGCATCGGGAGCGACTCAAGGAGATCGGCGTGTCGGTCTTTGTCGTGGACAAAAACCGCTTCGAGGCCGAGTTTGCCAGCAACGGCCCCGACTGTTGTTTTGCTTACAAGAACACCCTCGAAGTAGTCAAGGGTGGACGCGCATACGCCGAAAAATCACGCGACCCCTTGGAGGTCAATACCTACAAGACGAGCCATCTCAACATTCGGGAGCAGTCGAAGTTCTACCTCTCCTCCATTGGTTTTGAAGAGCCGCTCACAGCCGCACAAGGGCAGACAACCAGCCTGCAAGCCCTCCTGACGGAGGCCTGCGCCAAAGATATGCCCACACAACAACAAGTGGTTACCAACTTCTTTTATTCACACCAAGCCAACCCAACATTCGATATTTTGTTGCTGGGACTTAAATTTTAACAGAATCCAAAAATCAGCCTAAAGATGACACCAGAGGACTTGAAAGTAATCCAAGAACGGTTCACACTGAAGCACGAAGACGAGGTATCACGCATCTACACCGGCAACGACAGCAATGTTATCATCTGCCAGATGCTTCAGTCTTATACCGAAATCGACAACTTCAAAGCCATGCTTTACAAAAAAGCAGAGCTGATTGAGCAATATGGTTGCGATTTGTTTGTGTTTGATAAACGATCCATCCGTGGGTTTCACCAACCCTCCATGGAGTGGTATTACCTCGAATGGAAACCCGAAATGTACCGCCGATTTGGGCTACGGGTACACCGCAAACTATTCACGACCGAGACCTGGTTTTTGAAGTGTATCGAAGCCGGACGCGCCGAGATTAAGCGACGAGACCCGGGCAGTATCGTACATACGATGGACATTACCATCGTCGATACCATTGCCCAAGCCATTGATCCTAAGTTTGCTGGACGAAAATACGGCTGATCCAGCCAGCCAAACAAACCAACAACTTAAACCACGACTAACACACTTTTTTATCACCCTACAACCATTTGTGTTATGAATATCGTGGACGAAAATAAGCGGCATCGCTTTACCTTACTGTTTTCACTGTACATCGCTTCGGAGGCCGACTACGACCACGCCATGAACCTCGAAATGCTCGGGCAAAACAGGGGACTGCGTGGCAAAGACCTCAAAAAGTCGTATAACTACCTCAAAGAAGAAGGTTTCATCACCCCCAAAGAGATGGGCCCTGACTTGCGCTATCATGCCAGCATCACCCACAAGGGCGTAAAAGCTGTCGAGGAGGTATTCAGGAACGAATATGAACCCACCTATTACTTCCCGCCTTATCGGGAGATGATCTTGTAGTGCCTTTTGTTTTTATTTTTTTCTTTTCACCCAAATCCCCATGACGCATGAACAATATGCTAATTATGACCAAGAAAACCGAGCGTTTTCTCTTGCTCTACGGTATGTACCGCAAAGCCAACGGTAACCCTTATTACGTTTCCAACGCAAAGGAGATCGCCAACCAGGAGGGCATGAACTATCGGGCTTTTAAGTCTGCTTTTGATTACCTCTGCCGCGAAAAACTCATCAGCCCGGAGACGTATTCCCTCGACTCAGCCGAATACTACTACCAGGCTTCGCTCACCGACGAGGGCGTGCGTGCCATTGAGTGGGTCTTCGATGACGAAAACCAGGATACCAAGTACTTCCCCGCTTATCGCCGCATGATGGTTTAAGGGCTACACAACAGACCACCCATCAGGCGTTTAGTGGCGTTTGATGGGTGATTTTTGATCCGTTAAAAATTCCTGTTCTGGTGGTCATAAACAAACAATGCAGAAAAAAATGAGTAATTTTCAGGGTAGATAGAGATTGCTCAACCAGCCATGCAGAGAAGTTTTTCGTTGCTCATTTTTTTTTGTTGCGTTTTCTGGACAGATGTTGTAGCCCAATCCGACTCTGTACTGATTCTTCGGCACGCTGATTTTTTTCAATGGATACGCCAACATCACCCCTTCGCACGGCGGGCCCAAATCCTGGACGAGCAGGCAAGGCAGTTTTTGCGGGAATCACGCGGGGGCTTTGATCCTAAGCTCTTTGCAGACCGCGATAACAAATTCTACGAAGGTACAAACTACTTCGACATCCTCCGAGCCGGACTCAAAGTCCCGACATGGTGGGGTATCGAACTCAAGGCACAATACGAGCAAGCCGAAGGGGTGTACCTGGGCCGCGAGCGTACTGTCCCCGAAAACGGCTTGGGCGTTGTGGGTATATCCGTCCCCGTAGCACAGGGCTTGCTCATGGATGAGCGAAGGGCGGTCTTGCGGCAGGCCCAGATTTTTGAGCAAAGCAATACGGCCGAGCAGCTCAACCAACTCAACGATCTGATCTTTGATGCCGCCCAGTCCTATGCCGAGTGGGTGATGCTGTACTACCAAAAAGAGGTCTTTCAGGAGGCCGTCGATCTAGCCGACGAACGCTTACAAGGCATCATCGAAAGCTACCGACAAGGCGACCTAGCCGCCATGGATACCCTCGAGGCACTCATCCAACTCCAAGACCGACAGCTCAACTTACAAGAAGCCAGCTTGCAATTTTTGAATCAAACCCTTGATCTCAATAACTTTTTTTGGGAGGATAACCAGCCCTTACAGCTAGCCGCCAACTTCAAGCCCCAAGACCTGGACACCTTACTTAGTCCCATCCCCTATTCCCTCAACGAGTTCCAGAACCGCATGGATACCTGGCGAGAATCACACCCCCTTCTCCAACAATACCGTTTCAAACTTGCCTCCCTTGATATTGAGCGTCGCCTGAAAGCCGAAAAACTCAAACCCAAGATCAACCTTGAATACAACTTCCTGACCGGAAAGGATACCTTTGCCCCCGAGGGACAAATGACCCTCACACCAGCCAACTACAAATGGGGTCTCAATTTTTCGTTTCCTATCTTTTTGAGAGAAGCCCGAGGAGGATTGGGCTTGACGCGCGTAAAGATTGCCCAAACGGAATTTGAATTTTCGATGAAAGAGCAAGAACTGTTCAATAAGTGGCAATCGTATTTTAATGAATTGCAGACGTTGCGCCAGCAAATCGACCTCTACACCGAAACCACAGCCAATTACCGCCAACTCACCGCCGCCGAGATCACCCGATTCAGAAACGGAGAGAGTTCTTTGTTTCTCATCAATGCTCGGGAAAGCAAACAGATCGAAGCCGAAAACAAACTCATCAGCCTCAAAGCCAAATACTTCAAAACCTGGATGGCCTTGTATTGGATCGGTGGTGAGCTGGCCAACTTCTTCGATCTCTAAATGAATACCTCTTGGCGATGGTGGGGATGGGCTTGCTTGTGGGCTTTGTCTGTGCCTACCCTTGCCCAGGAGACTTGTCGTTGGTACTACCCTCGGGGCGATACGTTGGTACTTTCCCCGACGACGATCCTGCCTCAAAGTATTCATTTTCCTTTCTCACAAAAAATTGATTATCAGTTACTTGAAAACCAAAAAGGACTGCGCCTATACCCGCCCATCCCCGATAGTCTCTACGTTTGTTTTGTCGCGCTGCCCTACGACCTGCTAGCCGGTCAAAGTCGCCGTAGCCAGAGCAGCTACGATGCGGGCCGGTATCAGTCTCGGGATAGCACTGCTTATCGAGAGCGTACTTTTGCGGCAGCCCAGCAGCCCCGCGAGGAAATCCTACCTACGTCAGGCCTCCAAAAGACGGGTAGCCTTAGCCGAGGCATCTCCGTAGGCAACCGTCAGGATGTCTTCGTAAACTCCAATCTCAACCTCCAGCTAGAAGGAGAAATCACCGAGGGCGTTTATCTCTCTGCTTTGATTTCGGATCAAAACATCCCCTTCCAACCCGAGGGCAATACCCAGCAGTTGCAAGAATTTGATAGAATCGAACTCAAACTCACCCACAAAAGCGGTGAACTCAAAGCCGGTGATGTGCTTTTTGAAAACAAAGACGATCACTTTTTGCGCTACTACAAAAACGTCAGCGGTGTACAGCTCAATACCCACTACGCCGACTCGTCCCAGACCTATGCGGGTATCTCGCTGGCCAAGGGGCAGTTTGCCAGTGGTTTTTTAGCCGTCCAGGAAGGTGTACAGGGGCCGTATCGCCTGAGTAGTGATGCCTTGTTTGTGATTGTCATTGCGGGATCAGAGCAGGTGTATTTGGATGGCAAAAAACTAGAACGGGGCTTTAATCAGGATTACACCATCGACTACAACGCCGCCGAGATCACGTTTACGAGCCGTGTTTTGATAACGCAGTTTAGCCGCCTTTGGGTGCAGTACGAGTACGCAGCCCAAAACTACAGCCGAACGATTACACACGTAGGACACATCCAGAATTTCAAAAATTGGCAGTTTAGGATCAAGCATTACCAGGAGCGCGACAACGCCCGCAACCCACTTTTTGGGCGGCTGGGAGAGCAGGAACGCCTGCTGCTCGAGTCCGCCGGCCGGCAGACCGTTCAGGCAGGTACGGCACGGCCGGTAGCCGAGTTTTCGCCGGATCAGATTTTGTATCGACGGCGCGATACGTTGTGGCAGGGGCAGCAGATGCGTATCTTTGAACGCGCCCTCGGGGATACGCCGGATTCTTTGTTCTCCGTAGAGTTTTTGCCCAGCTCCCGTGGCGATTATACCCTATCCCGCAGCACCGCCAACGGGCGCGTGTTCGTTTGGGCAGGGATAGGACAGGGGAGCCATAGCCCGCTGACTGTCGTGCCGGCTCCCAACCAACGCCAAATGACGACCTTCTACGCCGAGTATCGCCTGGATTCGGCGCGTAAGGTTTTTGCCGAGTTTGCACGCTCCGATCAAGACCCCAACCTACTCTCCCGCATCGGTAATGCGCAAAACCGTGGGCAGGCCTTTCGGATCGGCTATGCCCAGGACGAGGTGGAACATACGCACTACCTCGGCTTGAGGGATGTCCGTACCTCGTGGGGGGCTACTTTGGAGTACAACAGCAAGTATTTCTCGGGCATTGATCGGTTTCGGGACGTAGAATTTGACCGCGATTGGTCGGCTGATCTTAGCCTTTCATCCCAGGATCGCATCGCGACGCTGTACTACGGCATCGCCAAAGATGAAGAAAATCTCCTTGATTATCAAGGACAATGGCGAGAGCGTGGCAGCTTTCTCTCAGGCTTACAACACCGGCTACGCGCCTATAAGCGTTGGGGGGCATGGGGGACAAAGGCGGAGGTATTCCGGATGCAAAGCCGTCAGCCGGCCGCCGAGCAGCGGTCGGAGTGGTGGCGTTGGGAGGGGCAGGTTTTTTGGCGAAGCCCCTACGTGGTGGCAGGATATATGTGGTCGGGGGATCAAAATGCCGTTCGTACCGAGGATTCTGTGCGGGCTTCGGCGATGTACTTTGAGGCGCAGCGTTGGTACTTGACCCAAGGCGATAGCAGCGCAGCACAATGGGAACTGGCCTACGAACGGCGCAGGGATTTCTTGCCCGATTCGGGACGCTTGCTTCTGGCGGCACGTACCCAAACCCTAACAGCTTCGGGTAAGAGAGGCGGCAAGATCAATACCATAGCCGTACAAATGATCTATCGAAAATTATCATCTGAAAGCCAAGAAAAACTACAAAGTGAAGAAACGCTACAAGGGCGCATCGACTGGCGAGGAAATTGGCTCAATAAAGTCGTTCGCTCACAACTGACCTTCACGACCAGTACCGGACAAGAACCCCAGCGGGAGTTTGTTTTTCTGCCCGTAGAGACTGGCATCGGGACACACACCTGGCGGGACGATAACCAGGATGGTCTCCAAGACCTCAACGAGTTCTATGAAGCCATCAATCCCGACGAGCGCAATTATGTTAAGATTTGGCGACCTACCCAAAACTTTGCACCGGCATATAGCAGTAGCATCGCTTACCAGTGGCAGGTACGCCCGCCGATGCTTTGGCGCAAAAAAAAAGGATTGTTACTGTTTTTTAGTAAGTTATCTACACTTCTTGCCTGGCAGTCCTCGGTACGCGCCAGCGAGACCAAAGCCCAAAATCGCCTGACGAGCCTCTGGAAAACCGACGACGACCAAAACCTCCTCTCGCGGGAGGAGAGCCTGCGCGGGCAGTTGTTCTTCAATCGGACGGCTACCGATGGCGGGGCCCAGCTGGGCTACCAACGCACGGCCCGCAAAGACCTCCTCACCAATGGCTTTGAAGGCAAAGCCCAGCAGCAGTGGCAGCTTGTCTTGCGTAAGCAAATGGGACAAAATTACAATCTTCAACTCTTCACCCAACGAGAACGACAAATCTTGTCCTCTGACTTTTTAGAAAACAGAAACTTTGACATTCTGGCGTATCGCCTGCGTCCCGAGCTTGCCTGGCAGCCCAATCCCTTCTTTCGCCTCGCAGGGGCGTACCGTTGGGAGCAGAAGCAAGCCGATACACTACGCGCCCAGATACACGAGACAACACTACAAGTGCGCCAAAACAAACCCGACGGCGGCACGCTTCAAGCCGAGGCGCGTTGGCTATCCAT
>DAISIL010000074.1:0-12159 GCA_036822015.1 Bernardetiaceae bacterium
GCAAGGCCGAAGCGATGGCACGGCTACGTACATCCTCGATATACCGCTCGAGCTGCTCACGCCCGTAAGCCCGAATAGAAAAGCCCCAAGCCAGCGGATCAAGCGGGTGTACGACGGGTGGACCCAAAGACCGATAGCTCCCCAGGGGCAGGTAATGGCTATGAAAAATGTGCTGATTGGCCAGATAAGCCGCGTAATCAAAACTATACGGATTGCTGGGCGGACGGACAAGCTCGGGGGCTGCCCCGACGATAATCTTCTGCCCATAAGCCAGCGGAGCAGCCCCTGTATCTCCGGCGATGTACAAGCGTACCCGCCCCGATGCTGGCCGCCAACCCGTGCTGTCCTTGACGCGAAAAACAGACAAATCAGCCCGCCAGGTTTTGCCCTTGTGATATACCTCCGTAACGACACGCCCAGTGTAAGCCTCTATGTCGGATGTTGTGAGTAGATGTAAGGAATCCTGCCGAGGGTCATCAAAAGCAGCACGCCAACTGCCCAATATCACCAAAAGCAACAGGGCCAGGAGTTGTATCGCCCTTTTTTTCCACTTCACAAAGTAGAACAAAGACAAGAGGAACAGCGTGGCCATCACTGCATACAAAATGCTGCTCATCAAAGGATTAAACCAACGATACAAGCCAATGCCCAACATCAGCAGTAAGGCATACCGCAAAAAGGGAAAAGGAATCCAATGCATGAGTGCTAAGATAAACAATACTGGCTTTGTGTCTTAACTTTTTTTCGGTTATTTTGCTTCAAAATTTTCCTTTCCTGACCCATGAGAAAACCAACTACACCCTTTGTTCTTTCCTTGCTGGGGCTTTTGTTCCTGAGCAACATCACCCCCGAAAAAAAAACCTACATGGTACAGATCGCCTCTTACTACGAAATCGTAAGGGCTGTCAGTGCCGGACAAGCCCTCGAAGCAGCCGTCGGGACGACTGTTTTTATTGAGACGCAGTGGATGGATAGCACCAAGCGCATTTATCGGCTCGTAGCCGGCGATCACGAGGAGATGTCTGATGCTAAGATCACCCTGGCACGGGCGCAAGTAGCAGGTTTTCAGGATGCTTTTGTCAAACCCAAAACTGACCTGACCTACATCCCCGTCGCTCAGATCAAGCCGGAGGCGGCACAGCATCCCTACAACACCCTGGGCTACAAAGAGTACGGCATTGCCTCCTATTATGCCCACGAGTTTGACAAAAAGTACACCTCCAACGGAGAAGTCTATGATATGGATGGCATCTCGGCGGCCCACAACACGATACAATTCAATAGCCTTGTCCGGGTAACAAACCAAAAAAACGGCAAACAGCTCATCGTCAGGATCAACGACAGGGGGCCTTTCGTCAAAAACCGCATCTTAGACCTCTCCCGTGGGGCAGCCCGCAAGCTGGGCATGGTGCGCGATGGCATCGTACCGATTGAGTTGGAGATGATTCGGGTGGGGGCAGATGGCCCACGCTTGCAGTCGGTGGAGGCTGCCGTCTCGATTCCAAACAAAAACCTACACCGCACGCTGACCTACGACGTATGGGGAACGCCGCGCCGCACGAGTAAGTACGGCGTGCAGATGGCTTCCTATGATCTGCTTTTTAAGGCCGTCAAGTTGGGCAACGAACTGCGAACCAAAGGCTACCAAGATGTGTTCATACAAGAAGGCTGGACACAAAACCACGAGGTTACGTTTCGGGTCATTGTTGGGGATCGGGCCAAGTCCCTGGCCGCCGGCGATAAACTTCTGCTCGAAAAAGACTATCCGGGCTGCTTTGTAAAACCACATTTCAATTTCTAAAAAAATAACAATCATGCAACGCGACAAAGAACTATTTCAACTCATTGATAAAGAAGAAGAACGCCAACGCCGAGGGATTGAACTGATTGCTTCCGAAAACTTCGCCTCCCCCCAGGTACGAGAAGCCGCTGGTAGTGTCCTGACCAACAAATACGCCGAAGGGCTGCCCGGCAAACGCTACTACGGCGGCTGTGAAGTCGTCGATCAAGTCGAAGACCTGGCCCGCCAACGCGCCCAAGCACTCTTTGGGGCCCAGTGGTCAAACGTCCAACCACACTCGGGGGCGCAAGCCAACATGGCCGTCATGCTGGCTACCTTGCAGGCAGGCGATACCATCCTGGGCTTTGATCTCTCCCATGGTGGGCATCTCTCGCACGGCTCCCCCGTCAATTTTTCGGGCAAAATCTACCGAGCCACGTTTTATGGCGTAGAAAAAGAAACAGGCCTGATCGACTGGAACCGCGTAGCCGATACCGCCCGCAAGGAAAAACCCAAGATGATTATCTGCGGGGCCTCTGCCTACTCCCGCGACTGGGACTACGCCACCCTGCGAGAGATCGCCGATGCCCAAAACGCCCTCTTGCTTGCCGATATTTCACACCCTTCTGGACTGATTGCCAAAGGTTTACTCAACGATCCGGTCAAGCACTGCCACATCATAACCACCACCACCCACAAAACCCTGCGCGGCCCCCGAGGTGGGCTGATCCTGATGGGCGAAGACTTTGAAAACCCCTTCGGCTTGCGCACCCCCAAGGGCAACCTCCGGATGATGTCCGCCCTACTCGATAGCGGCGTATTCCCGGGGACACAAGGCGGGCCACTCGAGCATATCATCGCCGCCAAGGCTGTCGCCTTCGGGGAGGCTCTCACCGACGACTTCAAGCACTACGTAACACAAGTGCGCCAAAACGCCCAAGCCCTGGCAGAGGCTTTCCTCAAACGCGGCTATGAGATCATTTCTGGCGGAACAGACAATCACCTCATCTTGATTGACTTGCGATCCAAAGGACTCACCGGAAAACTCGCCGAAAACACCCTGATCCAGGCCGACATCACGATCAACAAGAACATGGTTCCCTTCGATGACAAATCTCCCTTCACCACATCGGGAATGCGCCTCGGGACAGCTGCCGTTACGACCCGTGGGTTGGTGGCCCAGGATATGGAACGCATCGCCGATGCCATCGACCGCGTCTTGATGAACCACGATAATACCGCCATCATTGGGCAGGTTCGGGAAGAGATCAACCACTGGATGAGCCAGTACGATCTCTTTCAGTGGCCATCGTCCCAAGTCCTGACGGCGTAAGCGTTGCCATTTCATCACCAACTATCCTATCCTATCCTATGCTACAACTACTGATGGCCAGTTTGCTGTGCCTTTCGCTCTCCACCACGTCCAGTTTTCACTTCAAGAGTATCCGCGCCGAGCAACATACGCTAAGTTGGCAGGTAGCCAACGAACAGCGGTTTGGGCAGTTCTTTATCCAGCGCAAGCGCACCCACACCTGGGTTAGTTTCAAGGTGATGAACTGCAAAGGGGAAAAAGGCGTTGTGGGCTACGCCTTACCCGTAATGCTACAAAAGGGCGAAAATCACCTACGGATCAAGTACCTTGATCTGGCCGGGCGTTCACATTATTCTCCCGAAGTTTCGATGTGGATAGAATAAATTTTCGTAAGTTTGTTGGTTAATTTTTTTGCCTTTTTTGTAGCCTTTTGCCCTCAACAAAATGTATTGTCTAGCATGAAAAATATCCGTAACTTCTGCATCATTGCCCACATTGACCACGGAAAAAGCACCCTGGCGGATCGCCTGCTGGACATGACAGAAACCGTAACCGAGCGTGAGCGGCAAGATCAACTGCTCGACAACATGGATCTCGAACGCGAACGGGGCATCACGATCAAGAGCCATGCCATCCAGATGGGATACACTTACGCCGGTGAGCGCTACACCCTCAACCTGATCGACACGCCGGGCCACGTTGATTTTTCGTATGAAGTCTCCCGATCCATCGCCGCCTGTGAAGGGGCTTTACTGATCGTAGATGCAGCACAAGGCATCGAAGCACAAACGATCTCTAACCTTTATCTGGCCCTGGAACACGACCTGACGATCATTCCGGTACTCAACAAAATCGACCTCCCGAGTGCCGACCCCGAGTACGTCGGCGATCAGGTCATGGACTTGATCGGCTGTGATCCCGAAGACCTTATTCCGGCCAGTGGCAAAACAGGACTAGGCGTAGATAAAATTCTGGAAGCCATCGTAACGCGCATCCCCGCCCCGAAGGGTTCGCCTGACGCACCACTGCAAGCCCTCATTTTTGATTCGGTCTATAATCCGTTTCGGGGGGTGGAGGTGTACTTTCGGGTAATGAACGGCACACTCCGCAAGGGGGAAGCCGTGAAGTTTTTGGCGACCGGACGCGAGTACGAAGCCGACGAAATCGGCATCCTGGGGCTGGTGCAGCAGCCGCGCCAGGAGATTTCGGCAGGCAATGTAGGCTACCTCATCTCGGGCATCAAGGCGGCCAAAGAGGTAAAAGTAGGAGACACGATCACGCATGTCAAGAACGGTAGTGATTTGGCAATCAGGGGTTTTGAAGATGTCAAGCCGATGGTTTTTGCGGGCGTTTATCCCGTCGATACGACGGAGTTTGAGGAGTTACGGGCTTCGATGGAAAAGCTACAACTCAACGACGCTTCGCTCGTCTGGGAGCCCGAGACTTCGGCGGCTTTGGGCTATGGCTTCCGCTGTGGCTTCCTGGGGATGCTGCACATGGAGATCGTGCAAGAGCGGCTAGAGCGGGAGTTCAACATGACCGTCATCATGACCGTTCCCTCGGTGCAGTTTTTGGCGACCACCAAAAGAGGGGAGGTTATCAAAGTCAATGCCCCTTCGGATATGCCCGATCCCTCCATCCTCGAGCATACGCAGGAGCCGTTCATTAAGGCTTCCATCATCACCAAGTCGGATTACATCGGTGCCGTGATTAGCTTGTGTGTCGAGAAACGGGGCGAGATACAAAACCAGTCGTTCTTGACAACGGATCGTGTGGAACTGATCTTTTTGATGCCCCTGGCCGAGATCGTCTTTGATTTCTTCGATAAGCTCAAGACCATTTCGCGGGGCTATGCCTCACTGGATTATGAGCTTGTTGGGATGCGCCAATCCCAGATGGTCAAGCTCGACATCATGCTCAACGGCGACCGTGTCGATGCCCTCTCTGCGATCGTACACCGAAGCAAAGCCTACGACTGGGGAAAGCGTATCTGCGAAAAACTCAAAGACTTACTCCCGCGCCAGCAGTTCGAGATTGCCATACAAGCCAGTATCGGAACAAAGGTTATCGCCCGCGAGAGTGTCCGCGCACTCCGCAAAAACGTAACGGCCAAGTGCTACGGTGGCGATATTTCGCGGAAGCGAAAACTCCTCGAAAAACAAAAGAAAGGCAAAAAGCGGATGCGACAAATTGGTAACGTTGAGGTGCCACAAGAAGCCTTTATGGCCGTTTTGAAGCTAGACGATTAGGCCAATACAAATCTATTGCCTAGCTTTGATGCACACAAACCAACCGCTTTGTTTCCATGAAAACGAACCCACTGTACGCCGCTTTGAGCGCACGATACGAAGCCGACATGAAGGCGGCCATTGCCCAGATTGAGTGCTACTTCACCGGAAAAACCATGGCCGCGCCCGGGGCTGATCTGTTGGATACGCTCAATGAGCAGTTTGAAAAACTCATCCAAGCCGAGGAGAAACTAGAAGCCCTTGAAGACTTCTTCAACGAAGACGGCACTGCCCTGGACTACGAAGAAGACGAGGATGACGATGACGAGGATGAAAGCATCTGGTACGTAAGCGATGATGAAGACGAGGACGAATCAGAGGATACCATCGACTAGCCTATTAAATTGCCGTCCGCTTATGGGACATCTTATATTATCTGTTTTTTCCTGGTTCATCGTGGCCTCCTGTGGTAGTGCGGACTTTCTGGAGGAGCAAAAAAAATATCCCCGTGTGCGGGAGGCCATCGACCAAAAACAGCCGGTTATTGAGGGTTATCTCCTGGACAAAGGCTTATCCGTTAAGGACTTTTCCCTTATTCTGGTTGCTTACAAGGATAGCGATACCCTCGAAATTTTTGCCAAAGCTGCCATTGATTCCACCTTTGCCCCCCTGGTGAGCTATCCGATTTGCGCCCGCTCCGGGCGATTAGGTCCCAAACGCCAGCAAGGCGACCTGCAAGTACCCGAGGGCTTTTATCACATCGACCGCTTCAATCCCCGTAGCAATTTTCACTTATCGCTCGGGATCAATTATCCCAATGCCTCAGATCGCAAAAAAAGCACGGCTTCCAGGCTCGGCGGCGATATTTTTATTCATGGCAGTTGCGTAACGATTGGCTGCCTGCCCATGACCGATGAGGCGATCAAAGAGATTTACCTCCTAGCCGTTCATGCCCGCAACAACGGACAAGAAAAAATTCCGGTCTATATCTTTCCTTTCCGCATGAGCCAAACAGCCATCGACAAGCAGACCAACGCCCCAGAGCTACGTACCTTCTGGCAGAACCTCCTGACGGGCTACCAGACTTTCCAAACCCAGAAAAAAGCCCTGCCGGTGCGCATCAACGAACAGGGGGATTATCTGTTTTGAGTTTTTTCTTTTGGATTATACTCACCAGCAGACAAATACCACCCACAGCTACCACGCCTAGCGTCTGGGAGCCATGAATCAAGAAAGCAAAATCCTCGGCATCTGCTCGCCCTACACCGAAGGCTGCCACCCCCACGCTCACGAAGAGATGATAAAACCCAATACCAGCCTGCACGGGCATCAGCATACCGAAGCTACCCATCATCAGAACCACAAAACCAGCCGATAACCCCAGGTCTTCTGTGGCAGGCAATGCCGGAAAAAGGATATAGGTCATCAGAAAATACAAAAACCAGATCAAAAAAGAGTGAAGCAAATACTGCCACAACAACGAAGCCTCCATGTGTAAGACGCTCAACAGCCCCAAGCGCATCCCCCGCAAAAACGAAATGCCCTTTGCCAAAATGGACACCCGAGAAAGGCGTTCCCGAAACAAGTACACCACACCCAACCCTAAGCCCAGGAGCAAAACCGTTACCCCAGCCAGCAGCAGTTTTTGACGGAAGGCATCCTCCTGAGCCCCGATCTGTTCCAGGACAAACTGTCCCACCCGCGAGAACTCCAAAACCAGGGTAAGGCAAATAATCAACACCAAAAACAACAGGTCGATGACCCGCTCGGTTACGACAGTGCCGAATGACACCGTAAAAGGCACGTTTTCAGACTTTTGTAAAACTGCACAACGCGAAAACTCACCCATACGCGGGATCACCAGGTTGGCCAGATGGCTAATCATCACGGCCACAAAAGCAGAACCCAGCGAACTCCGATACCCCAACGGACGCAAAGCAATCACCCACCGCCAGGCCCGGCTCAAATGGCTCAACATCGCAAACAAAAAAGACAACACGATCCACTCCCAACGCACCAATGCCGTATCCGGCCAAAAATCCGATAACTCCCGATGCCCATATACATAAGCAAACAAAGCCGCCGCCAAAAGTAACGATAGGCTGTACTGAATCAGGCTTTTAAAATCTATACCCATCAAGCAAAGCTACAAAACAAATGCAGATCATTTACAAACAAAATGCCTATCTTTGTCCCAAAAAGTAAGTGATGAGAAGCTACACCACATTGTTTTTTCTGCTCGCCAGTGTTTTGCTGCTAAGCTGTCAGCCCAAAAAAGCAGAAATGCCCGAAGGTGCCGAGGAAGCCGAAACGGTCGATATATGGGAGGGCGTACCCATAGAGGAGTTCGTCGATACCCGCCCGGTACAGGTGCGCTACACCGAAGTTACGCAACAACTCGATAGCCTTTGGCAAGACATACACACCGCCGATAGCATCAAGCACGCTGCCTTACGCGCCCTCGAAGGAACCCTCCCACAGACACCTGGATTTGCGATGCAAAAGGAGTTTGCCACGATGGTAGCTCACTCAAGGTGGCTCGAAAAGCGTCCGCTTACCTATCAGATCATCGGAACGACGGACGAAATCGAAGCCTACGATCAGCACCTGGACGGCTTTATTGAACTGGCCGACTCGATCATACAAAATACCCGAAACCTCGACGCCGAGACCGCCCGCTACCTCAACATGATCTTTGATGCCGATGCCGATGACCTCCTGCGCCGCACCCGTTACGAATCCCTTGTCCAGACCCACAACCAAATCCTGGAAGAGCAAAAAGATTCGCTCGAGTACTTAGGATTCCAAAATCTAAGCCCCCTACCCATCTTTGCCTATCAGGGACGTATCCAGTAGGCTCAACAAAACGTTTTTTATTCAATTTCTCAAAAACAAAACAAAATATTTTTTATGGAAACGATCCTCGAAAAACCGCCTGTGCCGTCAGTTGCGAATATCCCCCTGACACCGCGTCAGCAACCCGATTTATTTGAAGCCCCTGATTATTACGCCCTTGATGCACTCCTGGAAGAAGAACACCTGATGGTACGCGACAGCGTCCGGCAGTTTGTCAGTCGTGAAATCATGCCGATCATCGAAGAGTGCGCCCAGAAAAGCTATTTTCCCCAACATATCATCCGCAAGTTTGGGGAAGTGGGTGCTTTTGGGGTCAATATCCCGAGCGAGTACGGCGGGGGTGGTCTCGATTATATTGCCTACGGACTAGCTGCCCAGGAAATTGAGCGCGGCGATTCGGGTATGCGCTCGGTGGCTTCGGTGCAGAGTTCGTTGGTCATGTATCCGATCTGGAAGTTTGGCTCCGAAGCCCAACGCCAAAAATACCTCCCCAAGCTAGCCAGTGGCGAACTCCTGGGCTGTTTTGGTCTCACCGAACCCTCTCATGGCTCGAACCCCAGCGGGATGCTCTCCCGATTTGAGGACAAAGGCGATCACTATCTCCTCAATGGAGCCAAGATGTGGATCACCAACTCACCCCTGGCCGATATAGCTGTTGTGTGGGCAAAGAGCGAAGCCGGACGTATCCATGGACTGATCGTAGAACGCGGTATGGAAGGCTTTTCGGCCCCCGAAATACACGGCAAGTGGTCGTTGCGGGCGAGCATTACGGGCGAGCTGGTCTTTGATAACGTCCGTGTCCCGAAGGAAAACCTTCTGCCCAACAAGTCGGGCTTGGGCGCGCCCATGATGTGCCTGGATTCGGCCCGCTATGGCATTGCCTGGGGAGCCATCGGAGCGGCGATGTCTTGCTACGATGCCGCCTTACGCTACGCTAAGGAGCGCATTCAATTTGATCGCCCCATTGCAGGGTTCCAACTGATCCAGAAGAAGTTAGCCGAAATGCTCACCGAGATTACCAAAGCCCAACTCCTTGCCTGGCGGCTCGGAACGCTGATGAATGCCGGCAAAGCCAGCACGGCACAAATCTCGATGGCTAAGCGAAACAATGTAGCTATGGCTCTGGATATTGCCCGCGAGAGCCGACAAATTCTCGGCGGCATGGGCATCACGGACGACTACCCCATCATGCGCCACATGATGAACCTTGAATCCGTGGTTACCTACGAAGGCACACATGATATTCACTTGCTCATCCTGGGGCATGACATCACGGGTATCCAGGCGTTTCGGTAAGTCAATTAAAGGTTACGAATCTTCTCGAGGGTCTCTTTGATGTGTATTTCGGCATCGAAGAGGTCTTCGACAACGGCCGCCACGCGGTGCGACTTATCCAGCACGTAGGTTACTCGCTTAGAAATGCCAAAAAGCGGAATAGCCGATTTGTAGGCTTTGGTTGTTGCTCCGTCTTCGTCGGCCAGCAGATCAAAGGGCAGTTTGTACTTTTCCTTGAAACGGTGGTGGGTCGCCAGGTCGTCTCGACTGATACCTACCACTGTTACATCTAAGTTCCGAAAAGCCATAAACTGATCTCGGAAGGTGCAGGCTTCTTTGGTGCATACACCCGTGAAGTCTTTGGGATAAAAAAACAAAACCAACACCTGTCCTTTGTAATCGTTCAGGACAAAGTCTTTGCCCGCCGTAGAGGGCAGTTGGAAATTGGGGGCGAGATCGCCTACGTTGAGTGGCATAAGAATTTTGCTTTGGAGATAAGATAAAAACCAGCAGGCCTAGGCTTTGTTTTTTTTGAGGGTAAAGAGGTCTTTGCGGCGGTCATTGAGGTTACGGACGCTCCCGATATGGTGTAACTCGCGCAGGAGGTCAATATCCAGATCGGCAATCAACATCATTTCTGTATTCGGGGTGGCTTCGGCTTTGATGCCATCGGTGGGAAAGGCAAAATCGCAAGGCGTAAAAACAGCGGATTGGGCGTACTGGATGTCCATGTTGTGTACCTTAGGCAGGTTACCCACACAACCCGCAATGGCGACATAACATTCGTTCTCGATGGCTCGGGCCCGCGCACAGTTCCTGACTCTGGAGTAGCCGTTTTGGGTATCGGTCAGGAAGGGAACAAAGAGAATATCCATCCCTTCGTCGGCTAACAGGCGGCTAAGCTCCGGAAATTCGGAATCGTAGCAAATTAAAATGCCAATTTTTCCACAGTCGGTATCAAAAGTTTTAATTTCATCTCCTCCTTGCAATCCCCATACGCGCTCCTCATCGGGCGTTACGTGTAACTTGACGTATCGCTCCATCGTTCCGTCTCTTCGGCACAAATAACCGACGTTGTAGAGTTGCTCACCCACGATCTCGGGCATACTTCCCGTGATGATGTTGATGTTGTAGGCAATGGAAAGTTGGGAAAATCTTTCTACTACGGGCTGGGTATAGGCAGCCAAACAACGGATGGCTTCGGGTTCGCTTAGGTCGTTGTACTGTGCCATGAGCGGCGCATTAAAAAACTCTGGAAAGAGTGCGAAGTCAGCACGGTATCCCGAGACAGCATCCACAAAGAACTCCGCTTGCTGCATGAGGTCATCCAGGTTTCGATACAAGCGCATCTGCCACTGCACTAGCCCCAGGCGAACGACGCTTTTATCAATCTGGACAGTCTTTTTGGGCTTCTCGTAGTAGATGTTATCCCAGGCCATCAAAACGGCATACTCTTGTGAGGCTGCATCATCGGAGAGATAACTTTTCATCAGCTTTATCACATGAAAATCATTGGATAGCTGAAAGTTAAGTACCGGATCATGGACTTCTTTTTGCTTGACCCGTTGGAGATATTCTTTGGGGGAAAGCTTCTCTGCGTGCTTGTGATAATTGGGGATTCGCCCACCAAAGATAATACTTTTGAGGTTCAGCCGCTCACAGAGTTCTTTGCGGTAATCGTACAAACGCCGCCCTATCCGTAAGCCCCGAAACGAAGGGCGCACAAAAATATCAATCCCGTACAGGGCATCTCCTTTGGGATCATGGGTATCGAAGTTTGTGTTGGTGCCAATGACCTCACGGTAGGTGTGCTGGTCGTTGAAGCGATCATAACGCACGATCAGGGACAAGGCCGCCCCCGCAATCTGCCCATTGACCTTAACAACTACCTGCCCTTCGGGAAAAATATCGAGCAGCCGCTCAACCTGGTGTTTTTTCCAATAGGCTTGGGGCATGGTGGGGTAAGATTCGATCATGGCCGCCTTGAAGGGTTCATAGTCATCAAGGGTGAGATAAGAGAGTTCAATATTGCCAATATCCAAAGACATGCGTAGTGTTTTTTGATGAAAATAAAAAAGCCTTTCCCCGAAAGAGTATCGAAGAAAGGCAATATAACAAAAATTAGTCAATTATCCTAAATAAGGTTTCAAGGATTTGCTACGAGAGGTGTGCCGTAACCGCCGGATGGCCTTTTCCTTGATCTGACGGACGCGCTCACGGGTAAGATTGAACTTTTCACCGATTTCTTCGAGGGTCATGGGGTGTTCACCATTGAGTCCGAAGTAGAGCGAGATAACATCAGCTTCACGGGGCGTAAGCGTAGAGAGCGCACGCTGTACCTCTCGGCGCAGGGAGTCGTTCATCAACTCGGAGTCGGGCTTTTCTTCGGTGTTGTTTTCCAGGACATCGAGCAAGGTATTATCTTCCCCCTGAACAAAGGGCGCATCCACCGATACGTGTCGTCCGGATATTTTGAGGGTATCCACGACCTCATCTGTGCTGACTTCTAGCTCTTCGGCTAGCTCCTCGGGGGAGGGTTCGCGTTCGTAGCGTTGTTCGAGTTCGGAAAATGTCTTGGATATTTTGTTGAGCGAACCCACGCGATTGAGCGGCAAGCGCACGATACGAGACTGCTCGGCCAGTGCCTGCAAGATAGACTGACGAATCCACCAGACGGCATAGGAGATGAACTTAAAGCCACGGGTTTC
>DAISIL010000075.1:0-12045 GCA_036822015.1 Bernardetiaceae bacterium
CCCCGAAGGATTGATTGTTTCATAATCTTGAGAGTAGGCGGTTGTATTAGCACCAAAAGACAAAAGCACAAGCATAACTGCTTGCACACCCAACAAAGCAAAAAACTTTTTCATAAAAAACAAAATTAAAAGGTGAGAAAAGTGATTTTTATGTGAATATTATTTTATTCACAAAACAAAGTTATTTTTTTTTTCGCCAAATTATTAACATTCTTTAACATTACTCAACTGCTGGACAAAACGCTAGATGATCTTTGCTTATTTTTTCTTAGTTTTACTTCAAACCCACTTACATTTTTCAGATGACCAACTTCCGAGCTTACCGAGTCCATGAAAACACCGACGGCACTTTTAGCCACGGTATCGAAACACGTTCCATCGACGATCTCCCAGCAGGTGAAGTCCTGATACGGGTACATTATGCTGGACTGAACTACAAAGATGCCCTCTCGGCCAGGGGCAACAAAGGCGTTACGCGCCGCTACCCTCATACACCAGGCATAGATGCCGCAGGTGCCGTAGTGAGTAGTCAAGTAGCTGACTTTGAGGAAGGACAGGAGGTAATCGTAACCAGCTATGACCTGGGCATGAACACCGATGGCGGTTTTGGGGAGTATATCCGCGTGCCGGCTGCCTGGATAGTCCCGAAGCCCAACACGCTCTCCCTTGCCCAAAGTATGATCCTGGGAACGGCAGGTTTTACGGCGGCCCTGGCATTGCACCAACTGCTCAAAAACGGGCAAGACCCCGCCCAGGGAGGCATCCTCGTTACGGGAGCTACAGGCGGCGTAGGCAGCATGGCTGTCGGGATGCTGGCCCAGGCGGGCTTTTCGGTGCTGGCCCTGACCGGCAAAACAGATGCCCATGACTACCTACACACCCTCGGAGCGACGGAGATTTTGCCCCGTGAAGCAGCCCAAGACGAGAGCAAACGCCCGCTGCTCAAGCCCCAATGGGCCGGTGCCATCGACACCGTGGGTGGGTCCATCCTGGCAACGGCACTCAAAGCCTGCTCTCGCCACGGCAACGTAGCTGCCTGTGGACTAGTCCTTTCCCCCCAACTCCAAACGACCGTTTTTCCGTTCATCCTCAATGGCATCAACTTGTTGGGCATCGACTCGGAGCGTTGTCCCATGCCCTTGCGCCGCCAACTCTGGCAGCACATGGCCACCGATTGGCGTATCCCCGTCCTGGACGAGCTGGCCCTTTTTGCTCCCCTCCAAGACCTCGACACACACATTGAGCGCATCCTCAAAGGGCAAGTGCGCGGGCGCGTCGTCGTGGATTTGACGAAATAAAATTTACGCTCACACAACCGAAACCTACACTCACACAACCGAAACCTACGCTCACACATTGCTCCCCACACACAAGAGAGAAATAGCGTATTTTTGAGATGTTCTTGTAAGTCTCCCTTTTCATCAAGAGCTAAATTGAGTCATATCGTCCGGACAACCTGTATCACCTTGGTACGGGTTGTTTTTTTTTGTGTAGTTTCGGCCATGGATAGTGCAGCGTTCTTCGATTATGGGCTGCTTCTGGTAGCTGGTCTTTTGGCGGGTGGCATCAATACCCTTGCCGGCAATGGCTCCGTGATTACGCTCTCCTCCTTGCGCTTCCTGGGGCAACCCATGGACATCGCCAATGGCACCAACCGCGTGGGGGTCTTGATACAGAGTACGGTAGCTTTGGTGAGCTACTGGCGAGAAGCTAAGGTGCGCCTGGAGGGCAAAGACTGGCTCATCGCCTGGGCAGTCGTGGGGGGCCTGGGCGGGACGTGGCTGGCCGTCGTCGTTGATCCTCTGGCTCTGGAGCGCAGCATCGGTATCCTGATGATCGGGATGCTGGTCTTGATCCTCAACAACCCCAAGGCCTGGCTCTCCAAGCACGGCAACAGCCATCCACCCTTGCGCCATCCGCTGGTCTTGAGCCTCATGTATGCCGGCATCGGTTTTTATGCGGGCTACGTACAGGCAGGCGTGGGGATCATCCTGCTCGTAGGGCTGGTGGCCGGGGCGGGCTACTCACTCACCAAAGCCAATGCCCTCAAGCTGATCGTCGTTGTGGCGGTGAACTTTCCGGCCTTGTTCATTTTTTGGTACAACGATCAGGTACACTGGCTGCCCGGGCTGGTACTGGCAGCGGGGCAGAGCCTGAGTGCGCGTTGGAGTGTGCGCTTTGCGGTGCATCACCCAAAAGCCAATTTTTGGATACGCAACCTGCTTATCTTGATTGTCCTGATCGCCATTGTGCGTTTCTTACGACTTTACGAAACCATCACCTTTTAACGAAGGTTTCACAAAGATACCATCACGCTTTTTGAATGTCGGCTACGCTTCGTTTTGCGATTGGATTGAGTTTGGCGATGCACTTTTTTGGGGCATTGGCGATGTGTTGGGAGGTCTCTCGTCCCATTTTTTTGGCTTTGACCCCCCTCAACTTGTTGCTATCAGCAGCGGGTTTGTTGTTTTTTCAGGATAGAAAAAACTATGGTCAATTTTTGAAATACTTCGGCACCATCGCCCTGCTCGGCTATCTGGTCGAGGTGGCCGGCGTTCAGACGGGCGCCATCTTTGGCCAGTACACCTACGGCACACCCCTTGGCCCCAAACTTTGGGATGTCCCGCCTTTGATCGGTCTCAACTGGGCTATCCTCGTTGTACTTGTGGGGCGTTGGGTAGTGCGCCTTCGCTGGAACCCCTGGCTGGCTAGCAGCCTCTCGGCACTCTTGCTGGTGCTAATGGATGTCTTGATCGAACCCGTAGCCATCTCGCTGGGTTGGTGGACGTGGGCCCAGGAAAGCGTCCCTCTCCAAAACTACGCCGCCTGGTACGTAATCGCCTGGGCTTTTGCGTGGCTATACTTTCGGGCGCGTTTGCCTGCGGGCAATCCCTTCGCCAATGCCCTGCTGGCTGGGCAGCTTATCTTCTTTGTGCTTTACAACCTCCTGGGGCGATAGCTTTGGTAGCCCATCACGATCCCCAGGCGCAGCAGCGTACCTTCGTAAGCATGATCGAGCCAGTCGATGTCGTTGTGGGGACGAGGGCGGGCAGGGGTATAGCTCGTCTGGACGCTGCTAAAACGCCTGTTGAGGATCAAGTAGATGTCCACGAACAGCCCATCGCCTAAGGATGAACGACTTCCCACCCAAAGCCCGAGATCAAAGCGCGTGATCTGATCCTCGAAAGTATCCAGCCCGGGGCGCAGATACGTCAAGCCGTCTTGCACAAACGAGACCCAGCCGGCATCCTCAAACTTGCGCTTGATCCGGTGTAGCCCCAGCGTCCCGCCTACATACAGCGTGCCGTTTTCATCCCGCCCAAAGGGTCTCAAGACCGGATATTTGATCCCCGTCTCTAAGCCCCAACCCGACATCCGGTCGTAGCGATACAGGAGCGAGGTCTGCCCGCTGATAAATCGGTTCAAATCCTGGCTACGGGAGTCGGTGTAGCCCTGGCTGAGGCCCGAATAAAAGACCGGCGCGGCGAGCCACCGCGAACGCCCCAAAAAAGACAAAGGCCCCTCAAACTCTATCCGTGTGGCGTTGTGCAACAAAGGCAAGGGCGCAAAGCCCGCCGAATACGCAACCGTATCCGGGCTTTGCGCCCGTATGATCGTGCCACCCAAAAGCAGCCCCAAAAATACACTCAACAAAAAAATATGCCTCATCTATACAGCTTTATCGCTTCACCAGGATACTACTCACGTACTCCAGGTCGTGGCCACGGATGTCGTACTGATGAAATCCATCGTCGGCCGTGATGAGCAACGATTGTGCCAGGGGGATGACATCATAAGCGGGGATGTTGTAAAAATTGACCTGCTCGAGGGCAGCAGGATTGCTGCGGTCATAGACCTTCAAACCGGCATCACACACATAGAGCATGTTACCCCACAAACCCAGCCCCTCGGGGCTTTCCATGTCGTAGTTGGCGATGGGGATAGGCCTGCGTAGGTCTTGCAGATCAAAGACAATCAACTGATTCGCCGAAACAACCGTCGTTGCAAAATTACCATCCGGGCATTGGGCTTGAGCTTTGAGGGTCAGGAACGCAAACTGCCCATCCGATACCACAGGATCGTTTAAGTCCCAGACATCAAAAGGCACCTCCTGTGTCCCCGGGCAACGCACCGCGTCGCGGTGGCGATATTCGGACAAAAACTCGGGATTGCCGTTGCGCTGGATGGAGTAGATCAACATACCGTCTTGCGAACCGATGAACAACGTCGTATCGCGGGCAAAGATCGTCTCAATGCTTTGTCCGATCTGTTGGCGCGTCGTTAGGCGCGGCCGGTCGGGCGATGAAATATCAAAAACGTTCAGGGACTGCGGCGTAACGGTATAAAGAAAATTTCCCGAGACGGTAAAACGCGCCCAGGAGCCACCCTGCCCATCGGATGGATTCAGGTTGGAGGAGAAGTCGCCTTCGGCAAAAAATGCACTGTCGTTCTCGCTGCTGCATTGTGTCAGGAGGAACAAGGCCGCTGCATAAATCAAAAATCGAAAGGTAAAGATATTTTTCATGGTCTTTGGATGAGTGAGATGGAAATTATTGATCGTTGGGCTGCCAACCGACAATGACCGTATTGGGCGGGCGCGACGCAAGGCTAAATGCCGGCGGGACGCTACGCAAATCCGGCGGCGGGAGTTCGGGGAAGACATCGCGCCCACGATGCACCACCTGCGGGGCTTCGGGCCGGAAGAGATCAATCACGAGTAGATCCGTACCGTTATCGGCATACAGCTGCCCAGCCTTAACGGCCATATCGAGGTTGCCCGGAATCCGGAAGAAACCCACAGGGCGGGGGTTGCGGCGGTCGCTGTTGTCGATGATATGCAGGCCTTGGTAGCGTTCGTTGAGCAAGATATAGGGGCCAAAGGAGTAGAGTTTGCCTGGGCGTTCTACGGGACGGGCAGGCAAGAACCCGATGCTGGACTCCATCTCACTTTTGTCCATCAGGATCGGCACAAAACTGGTCTCGGGTTCGATCCAGACACCTATCTCCTGGCTGCTTTCATCCTGGCATGCCAGCAGGGGCAAACAAAACAAGAACAGATACCATATTTTTTTCATGGGCTTTAACATTGGTCTTTGTGGGTATTGTCGTTTTTTTGGGGGGTAGAGTTGCATGGCACAACCAAAAAAACTAATTTGGGAGCAAAATTTATATCCATGTCCAGACCCACGCAAAAAAACACACGCCTAACCCGCATCCTATCCCTGGATGGCGGCGGCATTCGGGGCATTTTACCTGGCCAGGTGCTGGTGTCCCTCGAAAAGAAACTGCAACAAAAATCCGGCGATCCTACGGTACGGGTCGCTGACTATTTCGATTTTTTTGCGGGTACGAGTACGGGCGGTATCCTGACCTGTGCCTTGCTTGCCCCCGACACCCAATCGCCGCCTCGCTCCCGCTACTCGGCCGCCGATGCCGTCGATATTTATCTCGAGCATGGCAGCGAGATTTTTTCGATTCCGTTTTGGCACAAAGTCCGAACAGGCAAAGGCGTATTTGAAGAAAAGTTTCCCCACGAAGCCCTCGAACGCACGCTGCACAAGTACTTTGGCGACCTGCGTTTGAGTGAGCTGTTGCGCCCTTGCCTGATTAGTGCGTATGATGTCCAGCGCGGCAAGCCCCATTTTTTTAACCAGTACAAAGCCGTAGAATCTGTCAGGCAGGGCAACCTCGGGTACGACTTTTATGTCCGCGATGTGGCCCGGGCCACCTCTGCGGCCCCGACGTATTTTGAGGTCTCGCTGGTGCGCTCCCTTTCTGGGGTCGATTATCCGCTCATCGACGGGGGTGTCTTTGCCAACAACCCCACCTTGTGTGCCTACTCGAGTGCGCGTCAGATCAGCTTTGGCTCCCGCAAGCAACTGCCGGCAGCCGCAGAAATGCTGATCTTGTCCATCGGTACGGGTGCTACGAACAAATCCTACGCCTTTGATTCGGTCAAGAAATGGGGGATGGTCGAGTGGATTCGCCCCGTGATCGACGTGATGATGGACGGAGTAGCCAAGACGGTTGATTATCAGCTTCGCCAAATCTACGATGCCGTCGAACGCCCCCAACAGTACTTGCGCATTGATCCCACACTGGGCGATGCCACCCCCGATATGGACAACGCCACCCCGAGAAACCTCAACGCCCTGCGCTCGGCAGGTATCGAGACGGCCGAAAAATACGACTGGGAACTCGAGCAGTTCGCGGATCGGCTCATCAATGATACCATTGACTAATACACTTTTACTCACACACACATCACCTACACCAACTTATTTTGACCTATGAACAGCCGAAGAGATTTTCTTCAAAAAGCTGCTGCCGCCAGCACCATCCTGGCCAGTGGTAGCCTCATGACCGTCGCCTGCGGCAATGCCCAGGACGAAAAAAAGGAAGCCGCCCCTGGCATGAGCAACGAAACCTTCACGTGGAGCATCGCCACGACCTGGCCGCCCAACTTTCCCGTGCTGGGAGAGGGTGTTGTCCGCTTCGCCAAAAACGTAGAACGGATGTCGTCCGGACGGCTCAAAATCAAGGTCTATGGCGCGGGTGAGCGCATTCCTGCCCTCGAGCTTTTTGATGCCGTCAGCAACGGAGCCATCGAGATGGGACACGGTGCGCCCTACTACTGGGCGGGTAAGATGCCTGCCTGTCAGTTCTTTGCTGCGATTCCCTTCGGGATGAACGCCCAACAGATGAAAGCCTGGATCAAGAATGGTGGAGGCCTCGAGCTTTGGCAAGACCTCTATGCCAAGTTTGGGGTAGTACCATTCCTGGGCGGCAACACGGGCGTACAGATGGGTGGCTGGTTCAATAAAGAAATCAACACCATCGACGATCTCAGAGGAATCAAGATGCGCATCCCCGGGCTAGGCGGTAAAGTCCTGACCAAAGCCGGTGGATCGGCCGTTACCGTTGCCGGCGGCGAAATCTACACCAACCTCGAGCGCGGGGTCATTGATGCCACAGAGTGGATCGGCCCCTACCACGACTATAACATGGGCTTCCACAAGATCGCGAAGTACTACTACTACCCGGGCTGGCACGAACCCGGAACGATGCTCGAGTTTATCGTCAATAAAGCCAAATTCGATGCCCTACCCGATGACCTCAAAGCCATCGTGGAGGCAGCTACGGCCGAAGCCGATACCTGGATGTTTGGTGAGTTTGAGGTCAAGAACAACCGCTACCTCCAAAAATTAGTCGAAGAAGAGGGCGTACAGCTCAAGCGTTTTCCCGAAGCCGTGATGAGGCGCCTACGCGAACTTTCGGAGGAGGTCTATCAGGAGGTTACGGCTGCTGACCCGGACAGCCAAAAGGTCTATGCCGCCTACACGGAGTTTCGCCAGCAAGCCGTTGCCTGGTCAAAGATCACGGAGATTCCATTTTATGAACAAATCCAGGCTTAAACCCCTGGCACGTTGATTTCCTTAGGCTTTGCCAGTGGTACACCAGCTTTGCCCGTCGCTGCGTCGGGCGGAAAGAATGTAGAGGTTTTTTCCGTTCCATTCACCCATGATTTGCAAGGCTTTGGCTTGCCCAAAGGCGAGCAGTTGCCAGGCTTCGGAGGTGAGATTGGATAGCGGCAGAGCAGATTTGTCTGTGTCAAGGAGCCAAAACTGCCCGTCGGGTGTCCGGGTCAGATAGGCCGCATCAAGGGCAAAGGGCATCTGTTCGAGCCAGGGCCAGCGCGTGAGCGCATCGGCGTACTCGATCAAAAAGTCCGCTATTCGGGGGAGTTGGGGGGCGGCGGTCAAGAAGGTGTTTGGGCTGGGCGTTTGGGATAAGATGGCCCGCAGCGGAAAGGCGGCCGGATAAAAATGCAGGGAAGCATCGTAAGCCATCCCTACATCGAGGCTGCTGTTGGGGAGCGGTGCCTGCCCGTGGGCAAAATCCATCAAGACGGCCCAGCGGCGCGTATGGGTGCATTGGAGCCAGGTACGGGATAGGCGCAAGCCGTCGAGTAGGGCTTCACTTTGGCGACCCCAGACATACCAGGTACTCGCCTGGGCCGGCACTTGCGCCAATAGCCGCTCCCGCCGAATGCTCATCCCGCCCCACTGCAAGAGCGAAAGCAAAAAAGGCTCGGGTAAGTCGCGGCGCGCCATGGCCAGGGCCCACATACGCATCAGGGCCAGTTGCTCGAGTATCTCCTCCCAATCCTGGCTCGTCTGTGCCTCCGCAAAGGGCAACTCACGTACCCGACGGGCTAAGGCAGATGCTTGTAAGTCGTTGAGGGTGATGGCGATGGCTTGTTGTTGGGTATCCGTGAGGCGGCCCAGCCCCTGGGCGATCAGGTGGTTGATCCATCGGGTGAGTACCACGGCTGCCGCCTCCAGGGACTGGATACGCTGTTGGGCCGGTGCGCCAAACCACTCCTCCATGCTACTCTTTCACTTTGATTTGGGCGCAGTTTTCGGCGAATAAGTCTTGCCGAACGACGGCCATAATTACTTCGTTGTGATTAACGGCGCGGCCCATCTTGGTTGTCCGCTCGCCTTTGGCATCAGTGCGCCAGAGTTCACCGCTGGCCTGCCAATGGTAGGTCGCATCTCCTACCCGAATTTGGTGGGCATTGACGGGCGCGGTACGAAACTCGAAGTTGTTGAGGGAGGTCTCGTAGCTGCGTCCGGCCGGCACGGTAGTCTTGACGACGTAGTCATTGGAGCCTCCGGCAAAAATTTCACAAAGGCAGGCCCCTCGGTTTTTTTCGTCTTCCACACTCACGACGGTATAATGAATGATCTTCCAGGCATCGTCGATTTTCTTGAAGGTCAAGGTAACCGTTTCGCTGCCCTTAGCCCAGATGGCACCGTCTTTTTTGTTTGTGTACTCGACCACATAAGCCACCACGCCGATCGTCCCACGGGCATAGACGCGCAGGATGTCCGTTAGTTTGTAGTCGATCTGTACGCCTTCGGCACGGATGATGCTAGCGATATAGCTCTTGAAACCTTCGTAATCGCTTTCGATGACTTTTATGCTTTGATTGACGTTGGCACTAACCAGGGTGGCCGATACTTTGGGGTGCATGTGCGCCAAAACGGTTTTGGCATCTTTGGTTTGGCCTACCTTTGCGTAAGCCTCGGCGAAGGACTTGAGCAATATCTCCAACTGCTTTTCGTCGTCGGAGAAGGCCTCGCGATTGACTTGTGAGAAAGCAAACCCGTGTATTAGGGCTAGCACAAAAATCAGGACAGGAATTTTCATAGAGATAAGTTTGTATTTTTGATTTTTGTAGCCACAAATACAGTGCAGGAGATGATCTCGACCCAGGAAATACAACAGCGTTTTAACGCCTTTTGGCAAGAAAACGACTTTGGAACGGCTTCCGTGCTGGTGGCCTTCAGTGGAGGGGTAGATTCTACCGTTTTGGCTCACCTGATGCACCAGCGTTCTGGGTGTGCTTTTGCGCTGGCTCATATTCATTTTGGTTTGCGGGCGGAGGCAGATGAGGACATACGTTGGGCCCAGGCCTGGGCCGGGGAGCGCGGTATCCCCTTTCACGGTACTCGGGTCGATACCCGCCAGTATGTCCAAGCGACCAAACAATCTATCCAGATGGCCGCTCGGGAGTTGCGTTATGCGTACCTGCACCAGCTACGGGAGCAGCATGGCTACGCGTACATCGCCACAGGACACCACCAAAACGACGTGCTGGAGACCGTCTTACTCAACTGCACACAAGGGACAGGGCTGGCAGGGCTGCATGGCATCTTACCCAAACGCGGAGCTTTAATTCGTCCTTTACTCTGCTTCTCCCGTGAGGAAATCCTTCAATTTGCTCAAAATCAAAAACTTCAATGGCGAGAGGACATCTCCAATGCCCAAACTCACTACCGCCGCAACTACCTACGGCATCAGGTCGTACCAGCACTGGAAGCCATCAACCCCAAGCTCCCCCAGACGATGGCCCGCAACGTCCGGCGATGGCGCGGCGCCGAGCGGCTCCTCCACGACTACCTCCGCCTGCTCTTCCAGGAGCTTATCCAGACCACGTCCTGGGGGCAAAAACTAACCAAAACCGCCCTAGACGAGCGGCTGCCCGATCCCGATGCACAGCTTGCCTTCCTAGAACACTGGCTCACCCCATACGGCTTTTCCTTCACCTTGATCGAGCAACTCCACACGCCCACACAGGCGGGCAAGCACTGGACAAGCCGCACACACACCCTTAGCCAGACCCGAGAGGGATGGCTGCTCTCCCCCACACCCGCTCCACCCGACCCACCCATGCAGCTAACCGACCGTACCTGGACATGGAGTGGGCAACATTTTCGGAGCCATATCCACCAGAAAAAATCCCAAAATGCAGCCCTGGCCCTGGATGCCGACAAGCTATCTTTTCCGCTCTCTGTGCGCGGGATGCAAGCCGGCGACCGCTTTTGTCCCTTCGGTATGGACGGGCGATCACAAAAGGTGAGTGATTTTTTGATGCACCGGCGCGTACCCAGGCTGCACAAAACCCGTGTACCTTTGATTTGCGATGCCGATGGTGTAATTGTAGGCATCGTGGATTTTGGCCCCGACGAAGGCTTTGCCCTTAGGGCAGATACCCAGCGCGTCTGGGAGGTCGTCAGGCAAACACCTCAAAGACGGTCGCAAGACCTCTTTGACGGTTCAATCTAACTCCGCTAGCAGCACCATCAGGCGTTCGAGTTGGCGGTTCATCTCCGCGTTGGTGAGCGCGTAATGATTGACGATCATAGAAAAAGCCACCCAGCGTCCCGAGCGCGTCTGGACATAGCCGGTATAGCCCTTGACGCGCCGCAAGTAACCGCTTTTGGCGCGTAGGTTGTTGGCTGCCCGTGTGCCTTTGGCGAAGTGGCGCAACGATCCCGATACCCCCGCGATGGGCAACCCGGCATACAAGGTCTCGAAGTACGGACGCTTGAAAGCCCAGGCGAGCATCTGCACCTGTTGGCGGGTGGTCAGGGCGTTGTATCGCGAGAGTCCGCTACCGTCTTCCATAAAAAAACCCTGCATATCCAGTCCCTGTGCTGCCCACCAATTTTTTAGGGCTTCGGCGGCGGCCTGTTGGCTGGGGTCGCGGGCCAGTTCGCGCCCGATCATTTTGAGGAAAGCCTCCGCGTATAAGTTGAGGCTGTGGCGGTTGGTTTCCTGGGTGAGGGCGGAGAGCGGTTGGGAAAGCGTTCGGGCAAGGATTTTCTTGCCGATCTGATCGGGTGGGGTTTGCCCGCGCAGGAGGCGGTAGGTCGTCGCACCTCCGGAAACGGGGATGTTTTTTTGTTTCAAAAAATACAGGAATGATTCAGCCGCCTGTTTGGCCGGATCGGGGAGCGCCCCCCGCACCCGAAAGCTGCTACGGTTAGGGGCAATGCTCCCACGGATGTAGCGCAGGTAGGTGTAGGGGCTGCCATAGATAAACGAGTTGTCGCCCGAGCCTTCGGTACCCGCCGTCAGTTCATGGATGAGCTGGAGTTCGGGCAACTCGGGTTCGATCCGCAAGAAAGTAGCGGCCGTCTCGGGCGCACCTGTCTGGAAGAAGAGCGCGTACTCGTTGCGGTGAAAGTTTAGCCCCGAAACACCCGCTCCGTAGTAGTTGCCGAGGTCTTCCCACGTCCAGGTACCGGGGGTCATCTGCTCATCAAAGTATCGGGCATCAGCGATGATTCTTCCTTGAACCGACTGAATGCCTGCTTTTTGGAGGGCTTTGTACCACTCTTCCCAGAGTTTTTTTTCGTCGGGATAAGCCAGGGAAGGGTCGCCGCCACCGGTGAGGAACAAGTCGCCGTGCAGGATGCCTGCCGTATCGACGAAGCCGTTGTGTTCGAGGAGCGTTTGGAAGCGGAAGTCTGTTCCCAGAACTTCGAGGGCCGTCAGGGTGGTGGTCAGCTTGAGGGTAGAAGCCGGGATGAGGCTCCTATCAGGCTGGTAAGCAAAAATCTCTTCGGTGGTATCGCCGATATAAGCCGCACAAAAGCCGAGGCTGGCCGTGCGGGTATTGGTATCTTGTTCCCATCGGGAGAAGAAGGCTTGAAAGTCTTTGGCTTGCGTTTGTGCATGAAGTCTCTCAAA
>DAISIL010000076.1:0-11979 GCA_036822015.1 Bernardetiaceae bacterium
GTTCTCTATCTTGGACAGGGTGGACCGTGAAAGCCCCGCCTGCCGTGCCAAATCAACGGCCGCCTCTGTGTGTCCGGCCCTGCGCAAGACCCCTTCGCGCTTGGCTTTGAGAGGGAAGACGTGTCCGGGCCGGCCCAGGTCTTCGGGTTTGGTGTTCGGATCGACGAGGGCGCGAATTGTTTTGGCCCGATCCGAAGCCGAAATACCCGTCGTGCAGCCCTTTCCGATCAAGTCCACCGAAATCGTGAAGTTGGTCTCATGCAAAGCCGTACTTTTGCCGATCATCAGTTCTAATTCTAGCTCTTCGCAACGCTCCTCCGTCAGGGGCGTACAGATCAGGCCGCGCCCTTGCGTAGCCATAAAGTTGATGATCTCGGGCGTGATGCACTCGGCTGCACAAATGAAATCGCCTTCATTTTCACGATCTTCATCATCGACGACAACGACGACTTTGCCCGCCGCGATGTCTTCCAACGCAGACTCAATCGAATCCAATTTGATGTTTTCCATAGTACGATATAATACTCTTTTGACAAAGAAAAGGTTTTTTCTATTACTTTTGCTCCCACAACACGACCAAAGCCAAAATTTATATGCTCCGAACGCATACTTGCGGAGAACTTCGCCCCCAACATATCGGTACAACAGTTACGCTTTGCGGATGGGTACGCCGTCTCCGCGACAAAGGTAGCCTGATCTGGATTGACTTACGGGATCGCTACGGCATCACCCAACTTTTTTTTGAAGAAGACAACACTTCCCCCGAAATGCTCCAACAGATCAGGAGCTTAGGACGCGAGTTTGTCATCCAGGCCACCGGAACGGTCATCGAACGCGCCTCCAAAAACCCCGACCTGCCTACGGGCGAGATCGAGATTGAAGTGAGCCAACTGCAAGTCCTTAATTCTGCCCAACTGCCGCCTTTCCTGATCGAAGACCAAACCGACGGCGGCGACGAACTCCGAATGCGCTACCGCTACCTGGATTTGCGACGCGCCTCTGTACAGCGCAATCTCGTCTTGCGCCACCAAACGGCTAAAGTTATCCGGCAGTACCTCGACGCACAGGGCTTTTTGGAGGTCGAAACGCCCGTCTTGATTAAGTCCACGCCCGAGGGGGCCCGCGATTTTGTCGTGCCTTCGCGGATGCACCCAGGCGAGTTTTATGCCCTGCCCCAGTCGCCCCAAACCTTCAAGCAGATACTGATGGTCGCCGGCTTTGATCGTTACTTCCAGATTGTCAAGTGTTTTCGGGATGAAGACCTCCGCGCCGACCGCCAGCCCGAGTTCACCCAAATCGACTGTGAGATGTCCTTCATCACCCAGGAAGACATCCTGCATACCTTTGAGGGACTAACCCGAGCCATCTTTGAGCAACTCCGCGGCCTGACCCTGCCTGAGTTCCCTCGGATGCGCTACGATGAGGCAATGCGTCTGTATGGCTCCGACAAACCCGATTTACGTTTTGGGATGCCCTTTGTCGAACTGACCGACCAGGCGAAAGGCAGGGGCTTTCCGGTTTTCGATCAAGCCGAAGCCGTGCTTGGTATCTGTGCCAGTGCTTGTGCCGACTACACCCGCAAGCAACTCGATGCCCTAACGAAGTTTGTGCAGCAACCCCAGATTGGTGCCAAAGGTTTGGTGTACGTTAAGTGCAATGCCGACGGCGGTTTTAAGTCTTCGGTAGATAAGTTTTTTGATGCCGAGGCACTTCAAGCCTGGGCACAAGCCATGCAAGCCCAGCCCGGCGACCTGCTCCTGATTCTGGCTGGCGACCTCAATCGTACCCGTAAAGCCCTGTCAGAGTTGCGCTTACACATGGGCAATGCCCTCGGCTTGCGCGATAAGAACCAGTTTGCGCCCTTGTGGGTGATCGACTTTCCCGTCTTTGAGTGGGACGAAGAAACGCAGCGGTTTTATGCCATGCACCATCCCTTTACGGCACCCAAGCCCGAAGACCGCGACCGCATCGAAAGCCATCCGGCAGAGATCCGCGCTGATGCTTACGATTTGGTTATCAATGGTGTAGAAATTGGTGGTGGCTCCATTCGTATCCATGATGAGGCCTTGCAGCAACGGATGTTTCGTGCTTTGGGCTTCACGGAGGAGGAGGCCCAGGCGCAGTTTGGCTTCTTGATGGAGGCTTTCCGCTATGGCGCACCGCCACATGGTGGCATCGCTTTTGGCTTTGATCGTTTGTGCGCCCTCCTTGGCGGCGTGGATTCGATTCGTGATTTTATTGCGTTCCCCAAAAACAACGCCGGCCGTGATGTGATGATCGACGCGCCTAGCCCCATCGCCCCCGAGCAGATGGCAGAACTGGGTTTGTCGGCTAGACCTTTGTAGTCCTTGTAATTGATTATTTTTGAATCATTCGTAGCAGATATTTGCCATAGCCACTCTTTTCGAGTGGCTTAGCCAGGGCTTCTAGCTCGGCGGCACTGATGTATCCCATCCGATAGGCGACCTCTTCGATGCAGCCAATCTTAGTGCCTTGTCGCTTTTCGATCACGCGCACAAACTCCGAGGCATCCGAAAGCGAATCAAAAGTACCGGTATCCAGCCAGGCGGTTCCTCGGTTGAGGATGCCCACTTGCAATTTTCCTTCGGCGAGGTAATGTTTGTTTATGTCTGTGATTTCGTACTCTCCCCGAGCAGAGGGTTGGATATTTTGAGCGATTTCCAAAACGCTGTTATCGTAAAAGTACAATCCAGGGACGGCGTAGTTGGAGCGCGGCTGGCTGGGCTTTTCTTCGATGGAGATGGCCCGCTGCTGTTCATCAAAGCTCACAACGCCGTATCTTTCAGGGTCTTGTACCTGATAGGCAAAGATCATCGCTCCGTTGATATGGGTTGCTGACTGGAGCAACTGACTTAACCCTGTGCCATGAAAGATGTTATCGCCCAGGATAAGTGCTACTTTATCTTGCCCCACAAATTCCCGCCCGATCACGAAGGCCTGTGCCAGCCCGTTCGGTACTTCTTGCACGGCATACGAGAAAGCGCAGCCCAGCTCTGCCCCGTCGCCCAATAGGCGGACAAATTGCGGGTTGTCTTCGGGTGTCGTGATGATGAGAATATCCCGAATGCCGGCCAGCATGAGCATAGAGAGTGGGTAATAGATCATGGGCTTGTCGTACACAGGCACGAGTTGCTTCGAGATGCCTTTCGTGATCGGGTAGAGGCGCGTGCCGGAGCCTCCGGCTAAGATGATTCCTTTCATTTTTTAAAAAGCAAAATAGATGAATGGGGTGGTTTCGATCTGAAACATAAGCAAAAGAATGAGCGTAATGGCGAGGGCTTTGGCAAAGTCGGGGAGTTCGGCAAAGGTAGCTTCGCCGTAGTCTTTCCAGGATTGTGGGAGCCAATGCAAAACAAAACCGAGCAGCATGACGGCGTAAATATCCGAATAGCCCGCCGTGATCGTAGCGATCTGATCGAAGCGGAAGTTGGTGCCGATCTGGGCAAGGATGTCGCCGACGGCTTGTAGCGAGCTTGCCCTGAAAAATATCCAGCAAAAAGCCACAAAATGAAACGTAACAAAAATTGATACGATACGAGAGAAGGTGCTGTTGGTTGTAGCTGTCTTTTGTTGGGGGATCGTTTCCTTCCAAATTTTGTGAATAGCTAGTGCCACGCCATGTAAAGCCCCCCAGATGACAAATCGCCAGGCGGCCCCGTGCCAAAGTCCGCCCAGGAGCATCGTAAGGGCAAGGTTGATGTAGGTGCGCATACGCCCTTGGCGGTTGCCGCCCAGGGGGATGTAGAGGTAGTCGCGGAGCCAGGAGGAGAGCGAAATATGCCAGCGTCGCCAGAAATCTGTGATGCTGATTGCCTTGTAGGGAGAGTTGAAGTTGAGCGGCAAACGAAAGCCGAGCAGCAGGGCTACGCCAATGGCTACATCGGTATAGCCCGAAAAGTCGCAGTAGATTTGGAGGCTGTACCCATAGACAGCCATCAGGTTTTCAAAGCCGGTGTATTTGAGCGGCTCCCCAAAGACGCGATCGACGTAGTTGCCGGAAATGTAATCCGAAATCAACATTTTCTTGATTAAGCCACTCAAAATCAAAAATATAGCATGGTTGAATGTCGTGGTATCAAGGCGGTAGGGCTTTCGGATTTGACCCACAAACTCGGAGGCCCGAACGATGGGGCCGGCTACAAGTTGGGGGAAAAAGCTGACGTAAAAGCCAAAGTCGATCAGGCTTGCGACGGGTTCGATGCGTCGCCGATAAATATCGACGGAGTAGCTGATGGTCTGGAAAGTAAAAAAGGAAATACCGACAGGGAGGATGATACTTTGTGCTGGGAGATCGGTTTGTAAGACAAAGTTGAGGGCTTGTGTCAGGTAGTCGGCGGGTGGGATTTGGCTGCCCGTAAGTTCGTTGATCGTCTCGACAAAAAAGAAGGTGTATTTGAAATACGCCAGCACGCTTAGATTGATGACTACGCTTAGCGTTACGAGAAACTTACGTTGTTTGGGATCTTGGTTACGAAAAATAGCCCATCCAATGTAATAATCTATGAGCGTCGAAAAAATCAGCAAAAAGAAAAACCAACCGCTTGATAAGTAATAGAAGTATAAACTGAACACAAACAAAAACGCATTGCGCCAGCTCGCCTGGTGGTGGATAAACTGATACACCAACAAGACACCCGCAAACAGCAACCAAAACAAGAGGTGCGTAAACAGGAGCGGGTCTTCGGGGATGTATTGGAAGGCAGAAAACATCAGCGCAAATGTAGCAAAAAGGCAGTAATGCCCCTAGCGGATGTACAAACGAAACGTGCCTTGTTGTTGGCTTTGTTGGCTTTGGAGGCGGAGCAGATACATCCCCGTGGGTAGTGCCGGCGGGAGCGCAAAGCGGAGGTCGTCGTCGGAGGCGCGTACCGCTACGGGTGCTTGCATGGCTTGCCCGAGGGAATTAAATAGCTGAATAATAAAATCTTTGCCTTGTTGCTGGTCGCTCCAACGGATGTTTACTTGTCCATTTTGGGGTGGGTTGGGAAAGACATGCACGCCCGTGAGCGCGTCGGGCAAACCCAGGACGGCGTAGGCATTGGCGCGTTCAAAGTGAGGAATGCCGTAGCCGAGTTTTTCGTCAGGTTCAAAGAACTGATCGCCCGATCGGCGGATAGCCTCAATGATTTCCATGTAATTTCTTTCGGGATTGGCCTGCCAAAGTCCTGTAGCCAGGGCGGCGATGAGCGGGGCGGCAAAGGATGTTCCGCTACTGAAAGTTACCTGATCGGAGGCTGCCCAAACGGCCGTCCCGACACCAATGGCGGCTACGTCGGGCTTGACGCGACCGTTTTGGACAAAACCTTCGGAGGAAAAGGGAGCGGGAACGCGGTTTAAGTCCACGGCGGCTACGGAAAGGATCGAATCAGCATCGGCAGGAAAGGTGAGTTTTTGCCAGGGGCGGTTGCCGTAGTTGCCCGCACTCGTAACGACGATCATGCCCGTTCGTGCGGCAGCGGCGGCGGCTTGTGTAACAAGGGCGGTTTTGCCGTCGAGATCGTCGGGGGTGTAGTTGTAGTTCGGGTTATCGAAGTCGCTGTATCCCAACGAACTAATGATGACATCTACGCCGAGGCTATCGGCGCGTTCGGCTGCAATGAGCCAGTAGGCTTCTTCTACTCTGGATTCGCTGCGCTCGTCTTCGGTCGTAAAAAGGTGGTAAGTTGCCGCGTGCGCCCCCCCAACGAGTGTGCCGGGCAGGTAAGCTGCCATCGCCGAAAGTACGCGCTGCCCGTGGCTACCTCCCTTGAATACGTTTTCCTCGCCGCGCACAAAATCGTAGGTTTGTCCCAGGCGCAGGCGCCCAAAAACGGACATCTCCGGGATGCGTCCAAAGCCCGCGTCCATCACGGCCACGTGCATCCCGTTGCCATCCAGTCCGGCGGCGTTCATCTGGTCGATTCCCAACATGGCGTTTTGGCGTTGGGCATCTCCGTAGTCTTCATCACTGATGGATAGATCAGCAGCCAGATGACTAAACGCATCACAAGGCATCGAAAAATGAAAGGATATTTGCCCGCCCGAAGCCACAAAAGGCAAAGCCCGGACGCGCTCTAGCGTCGCTGAATCGGCCGTGATGATCGCGCCGTTGAGCCAGCGGGTAGTGTAGCGTACCGCTGCGCCGGCGTTGCGTACCTGCGCGACATAGCTCGGGCTTACGGGTAAGTCGCTTGCCTGTAGGCTGATGCCTTGCCGCTCCCTACGGCTCAAAGCCCGCGCACTCAAAAACTCGCTCGGGCGGTTGAGGGAAAAACTGTTGTTGTTCTTGTCCGTGAAATAGATCAAATGTGTATCTTGCCCCAAAACAGCTACGGACAACCCAATCAAGCACAAAATAGCGAACCAGCGCATCATTTTTTCTTTGTTTTTTTGAGGGATAAGGCATCAAAAGTAAATAAAGTTTGGCAAAAAGGGCGTGGTGCGCGGGCTAAAAAACATCCATTAACACCTGTAACGCCTATGCGCCTACACAAAAACTTTAAAAACGAACTGTACCGCATCATTTTTGGTATCGATACCCCTGCCGGGCAACTCTTCGATATTGTCCTGCTGATCTCTATTTTGTTGAGTGTCTTGCTGGTGCTGCTTGAAAGTGTAACCGACTACAGGAACAGATACACGGAGTGGTTTTATTATGCGGAGTGGTTGTTTAGCTTGTTTTTTTTGGTGGAATACCTGCTGCGCGTTTATTGCTTTCCCAAAACGTGGCGGTACGCGCTTAGCTTTTGGGGGGTGGTAGATTTGTTGGCGACTTTGCCGATACTGGTGTTGTTTTTTGCGGTGGATATGCAGTATTTGTTCAGCATTCGTTTGCTTCGCTTGATGCGGGTGTTTCGGGTGCTGCGTTTGGGACGGCATTTTTTGGCGGCTCAAAATCTGGGTCGTGCGTTGCGGTCGAGTTCGTATAAGATTTCGGTGTTTGTTCTCGGGGTAGTTATGCTGGTGGTCATTTTGGGGAGCCTTATGTATGTCATTGAGGGTAAGCAGAATGGATTCAATAGCATTCCTAAATCCATCTATTGGGCCATCATCACGATCACGACGGTAGGTTACGGCGACATCGTTCCACAGACAGACATGGGAAAGTTTGTTGCCTCCTTGATTATGCTTCTGGGGTATGGTATCATCGCCGTCCCGACGGGCATTATCACCCACGAGATCGCCCGAGAGCAGCAAGCCAACCAAATCAAAAACTGTCCGCGTTGCGGGCATCCAGAGCAAAATCCCCGTGCTAACTTTTGCAGCCATTGCGGACGCACACTGGGGCAGGACCCGGCGCAGCTTCGGCTCTTCGATGATTGATCTTGTTAATTTTGTCTAAAGCAATCATCACGTATATTTTTTCACTACCTTTGCAGACGCAAAAAAATATTGAGGTATGTCCAAAACCAATCCGAAACCGGAGGAAAAAGAACAGTTTTACGAAAACCCGGAGGTCATCGAGGAAAAGATAGATCAGGCCGAGGCTTTTGTTACGACGAACAAAAACATCTTGCTGGGTGTCCTGATCGGGATTGCCGCCCTGGTAGCTGGGTATTTTTTCTACCAGACCTATAACAAGGAGCGCAACGCCGAGGCAGAGCGGGAGCTATTCTCGGCCATATTTTTCTTTGAAAAAGATTCTTTGACCCAAGCCCTGAACGGTGATGGCAACACGACGATTGGTCTGCTCGCAGTTAGTAACGACTTCAGTGGTACCAAAGCCGCCAACCTAGCTAAGTTTTACGCCGGTGCGGCGCAGCTCAAACTGGGGCAGTACGATGCAGCCATTGCAAGCCTGGAGGGTTTTGATGGGGCAGAGTATCTCCTGGAGGCACGCAAGCAGGCACTCATCGGCGATGCCTACAACGACAAAGGCGATGCCGGACAGGCGATCAAATATTACACAAAGGCAGCCAGCAAACACCCCAATACGGAGTTTACGCCGATCTATCTTCAAAAGCTAGCCATTGTCCAGGAGCAATCCGGTGATATGGCCGGCGCGTTGGCAAGCTACGAACGTATCATTAAGGAGTTTCCGAAGTCGGATTTAGTGAACCGCTCTAAGCGAGAGGTGGCCAGGCTTCGGCAACTCAACAAATAAATCCTGCATTTTCTAAAAGCTCATCTTCGCATGGGCTTTTTTTGTATCTTTACTGTACTCATCAGTTTTTGTTTTTTATGGCTTTGCAGCAGCGCATCCAATTGCTCGCCCAACAACACCACGAGGACATCCGCCGCCTACGCCGGCACATTCACGCCCATCCCGAGCTATCCTTTGAAGAACACGAAACAGCCCGCTTTGTGAGCCAGGAGCTACAAGCAATGGGCTTGCAACCCATTGAAGGCGTTGCAGGGACTGGAGTTACGGTGCTGATTGAGGGACGAAATCCCACCCAAAAAACCATCGCGCTTCGAGCGGATATGGACGCTTTACCCATCGAAGAAGCCAACGATGTGCCGTATCGCTCCCAACATCCAGGCATCATGCACGCCTGCGGACACGATGTACACACGGCATCGCTCCTGGGGGCAGCGCGTATCTTGCAGGCGGTCAAGGCCGACTTTGAGGGAACGATCAAGCTCATCTTTCAGCCCGGAGAAGAGCGCGCCCCAGGCGGAGCCTCCCAGATGATTGAGGCCGGTGTACTAGAAAACCCTAATCCACAAGCCATTATTGGTCAGCACGTAATGCCCTATCTGCCCGTCGGGACGGTGGGCTTTCGCTCGGGTGAATACATGGCCAGTGCCGATGAAATTTATTTGCAACTAACGGGAAAAGGTGGACATGCAGCCATGCCCGAACGCTTCAACGATCCCGTAACCGTTGCGGCTCAGATCATCGTAGCTTTGCAGCAGATCATCAGCCGCAAAAATAACCCCCGCAATCCGGCCGTACTTTCGTTTGGTCATTTTCAGACGCAGGGCAAGGCGGCCACCAACATCATTCCCGATAGCGTATCCATCGCAGGCACTTTGCGCACCCTTGATCCGGTGTTTCGGATGGAGGCACACGGGCATATTGCGCGTGTTGTGCAGGGCATTGCTTCGGCTTTTGAAGTCAAAGCAGACCTTGAAATTAGGACGGGCTATCCTCCCCTCAAAAATGATCCTGACGTAACGGCCCGCGCCAAAGCGGCTGCTACGCGCTACATGGGACCGGATCGCGTCGTAGATTTGGACATCTGGTTGGCTGCCGAAGACTTTGCTTTCTTTGCCCAGGAGCGTCCGGCGTGCTTTTATCGCCTCGGTACGCGCAACGAATCACGTGGGATTGTCTCGGGTGTACATACGCCTACCTTCGATATTGATGAAGATGCCTTACCGATTGGGGCAGGCCTGATGGCCTGGTTGGCGATTGAGGAACTGGGCTGGAACTGATCTACTGGCAACGGTCGGGGAGCAGGAGCGGAAACTCGGGAATATCTACCCAAAAGCAGTGTCCGTCGGCTAGGCGTTGCATCTGATAGCTGCCGTACATCTTACCAAACTCGCTTTGTAGTTTTGTTCCCGAGACGTATTCAAACTTCTCGCCGGGAGCAAGGATGGGCTGCTTACCAACAACACCTTTGCCTTCGACGGTTTGGTTGTCCCCAAAAATATCGACGACATACCAACGGCGGGACAGCAACTGTATGCGGGCCGGGCTAAGGTTTTCGATCAAGACACTATAAGAAAACACAAAATGCCTTCGCTCGGGCGTAGAGTACTCGGGCAAAAAGGCAGGGCGGACACTCACACGAACATCGTGGGTCAGTTGCGAAAAGATGGGATGCTTGATCGTCATGGTCAGTCGTATTGTCCTAAGGTGATGGTGGGTGTTTCGATGGGATTACTTTCGTTGAGGCTGCGGTCGGCAATCTGGACGATCAGGCGTATTTGATCGCCGGCTTTGAGCGGAGAACCAAAAACGCCATAAAAAATCCCGAGCGTGTACCGGATGGTTCCCTCGAGAGGCGTGGGGCGGCCGAGTGTGTTGAGGGGCGGAAAGCGTCCGTTAAAGTTTTGGTTATCAAGGAGGTTTATTTTTTCAAATACATCACCGCGCAGCACCTCAATCTCGACAAAAATATTATTACTAAATTTGTTGGGTGTGCCGTCTGGGTTCAGGCTCTGAAAAGGAGGTAGCGTATCTCTGCTGTTGGAGGGAGAAAGCCCGAGGTCGCCGTCGCCATCCTGAAAATCTATCGTCAATCGGACGGAATCCAGGTTATTGATGCTGCCCGGGACGTTCGCGATGTCATTGAATCGGATAAAAGGTACATTGGAGTAGTTCGGCTCGGCAATGCAGCCCCCCACCAAAAAAGGAATTACCCAAAAAATAAACCGACGATATGTGTGTTTTTGTTTCATTTATTCTTCAAACGCATGACCTTTCTGGAAAGTTTTAAATCACGGGTTTTATCTGGTGAACCTTTATCTGATCTGGCCCTGGAAGCCTTTGCCTATCAGGCCACACACAACCCCGTGTATCGCTTGTATCTGACCTTGATCGGCTGCGCCATTGAGCAGGTACAGCATTTATCCCAAATACCTTTTTTGCCCATTGCTTGTTTCAAGAACTTTCCCGTCCAGACGGGGCGCCCCGATTTTGTGCATTACTTCGAGAGTAGCCGCACGACGGGCCAGCAACCCAGCAAGCATTATCTCAAAGACCTGGATTGGTACGCTAAGGTAAGCCGCCTGGCTTTTGAACAAAAATACGGTAATTTATCTGATTACGAAATTTTGGCACTCTTACCCGCTTATCTCGAGCAGCAACGCTCTTCTTTGGTGTATATGGTACGGCAGTTTATGCAACATGCGGGCAGTGCGTCGGGTTTTTATCTCTACGATCACCAAGCCCTCACCCAAAAAATAGAAACACTTCGAGATAGCCCCCGAAAATTGTTGCTACTTGGGGTTACGTTTGCGCTCCTGGACTTTGCCAAGGCGCACAGGGCTACTCTGCCTCTCCAAACGATCGTCATGGAAACCGGCGGCATGAAGGGACGCGGCGAAGAACTCCCCCGAGAGGCAGTACATGAGCAACTTTGTGATGCCTTTGGCGTATCCCAGGTTCACTCCGAGTATGGCATGACAGAACTGCTCTCCCAGGCTTATGCCGATCGGGCAGGCGTTTTTGTGCCACCGCCCTGGATGCACGTGCGCTTGCGCGACCTGAACGACCCGTTTTCTTTGGCGCCCATCGGGAGTGTGGGCGGGATTGACGTTATCGACCTGGCAAATATTGAAAGTTGCTGTTTTATTCAGACCCAAGACCTGGGGCGTTATGTAGCTGGTGGATTTGAGGTACTCGGACGATTCGACCATAGCGAAGTCAGGGGGTGTAACTTACTTTACGTAGGGTAAGCCCACCCAAAGTACCCAAATGCCCGTATCACCGTGATAAAACAGGGCTTTTTGTTGAATCACGACCTGGCTGCTATCCAGCGGATAACCGTAAGGAATGGGCGTGCGCTCACCCGAAGGAGAAACAAAATAATACTTTGTTTGGAGATGATCGATGACCTTGCCCCCCATATACTGCGAGTGCAGCAGCCCTGTTTCGTCAAAAGCAAAACGTATCTTTCGTCCTTCACGTACAACGGGATCCCCATCTGCCAGGCGATATTTGATCGTAAGCGCACCGCGATAACTTTCGGGTATCAAATAAACAAACGAATCTGTATAAAAATAATCATTGACCCAGATGTATCCCGCCATGGCACCAGGGCAGATACTCATAACCAAAAACTGCCATAGCAAACTGTATCGCAGCCCAATCAGCGGGCGTGTTAGGAGAAGAAACAAGATGCCACAGCAGGCGATCCACAAAGCGATCAAGAATCCCAGACCAGAGAAAGGGAGATAAATCAGCCCAAGTGCCGTTAGGAGCAGGCCAGCTATGCCGATGGGCATACGCAAAAAAAGGCGAAGTATCTTCATCTCAAAAAACGTCTTTGTATAGGTCAGTAATTGAAATATCTATCCCGATGG
>DAISIL010000077.1:0-11619 GCA_036822015.1 Bernardetiaceae bacterium
CGGGTTGTGAACACCCTAAGGGTTTCAAAAACCCTTAGGGTGTTTGGTACTGCTTAGGCCTTTTTATGTTGGTTTGCTTATTTCCCTCTTCCGCCGTTGTTGGTGTTTTAGCGAAGCGACACCAACAAGCGACATTTGCCCCCGCTGGTCTAAGCGTCTCGCTTAGGCCTTTTTATGTTGGTTTGTTTATCGGTCGGTTAGGCTTACTTCTCGCTACGGGTGGGTAAACAAATCTTCGATAGCCAGGGAAAAACCGGATAAAAGTTGGGAGTTTACTACGCCCTTTTCTCGGGCCTCCGAAAAAAGTCGGAAATTCCCCGTCGTATCGTCCAGCACCTCTACGCGGACGTACCTGCTATCGGGGAAAACCTGCCAATATTCGTTTACTTTATGGGTGGCATATAGTGCCTGTTTTTGGGCTTGCTCTTGTGCTGGGTTGCCCGCTGACCATATTTCGACGATCAAATCTGGTGCGCCCACGATGCGTTTGCTCTCCATGATGGCATAATTTTCCATCAAGATCACGATAATATCAGGCTGTCTGAGGTTGTTTTCATCGAAGACCACATCAACGGGGGCGTACAACACTCGTCCAGTTTTTTGCTGGCGCAAAAAATATCCAAACTGAAATCCTAGTTCTTCGCAAATCCGTTGGTGCTGGGGTGTAGGTGCAGGCATGATGAAGAGTTCATTTTGGATAAGCTGTATGCCAACTTTGAGCGCCTTGGGCAGGTAGTCATCTATCGCCGATACCGTCCATCGAAAGCCTTCGGGAAAAGTATCCACAAAAGCCGTGATCTCTTCGACGCTGTAATGATCTTTTTGGGGAAGAGGTGCAGGGAGCCGCTGAAAAGAGACCGCCAGAGCCTCCAAGAGCGGTAGCAACAACTCCTCCTGGGCATCATCGAGCTGGACAAGGTATCGTACCATCGTGCTAGGCTTACTTCTTCCAGGGGTTGGTGGCAAAAACGGTTACTTCGGGGACAAAACCACGGTCGTCCATTTCGAGTAGGCTCTTGATGGTATGGGCGATTTCCTGTGGAGATAGTTTTTGTGCTTCCTGGGGGCGTTCTTCTCCGCTGGCCTGCCCAAAAGCCGTAGGCACTTCGCTGGGATTGACGAGCATGACACGGATGTTGTGGGGGCGCAGTTCGTCTTGCCAGCATTGGGTCATGCTACGCAGCGCAAACTTACTCCCCGAGTAGATCGTCCCTCGCGCAAAGCCCTTGACCCCTGCCGTAGAGGCGATATTGACGATATGCCCGTAGTCTTGGGCTTTAAAAAACTTGACGGCGGCTTGTGTCGCCAGTGCCACCCCAAAGACATTGACCCGATAGACCTGCTCCATTTCGGAGAGGCTAAGGGCTTCCAGGGTCGGGAAAGTGCCCCCGATGCCGGCGTTGTTAATCAGCACATCGAGTCCGCCCCAGCGTTCTTCTACGTGTGCAAAAAGGGCTTGGATGTCTTCGGGCTTTGCCATATCGGCCACAAAAGCCTCTGCCCCGAGGCTCTGGGCAACACTTTGGAGGGGTTCGGGCTGGCTGGCGGTCAGGAGTAGTTTGGCCCCGGACTGGGCGAGTAGGGCGGCGGTGGCTTTTCCCAAACCTTTGCTGCCACCCGTGATGAGGATGCGTGCGTTGCTTAATTTCATGCTAACTTGTTGATAGTAAGTGATTAAATAAATTTGCCAATCCGAATGTTTGAATAATCGGGAAAAATAGTATATTTTTGTGGATAAATTGTTCCACGTATCCAAAGAAATTATGTCAAAACTAAAGATTCTCTATGTAGCCTCCGAGGTTTCTCCCTTCCTTTCAACGACTGATGTAGCGGACTACGTGCGTGCGCTCCCCGAAAATATGCAGCAGCGTGGCTTAGAAGTCCGTATTTTTGTTCCGCGCTTTGGTGTCATCAACGAACGCAAAAACCGTCTGCACGAAGTGGTGCGCCTCTCGGGCATTAGCATCTCGGTAGCCGACGACGAGAAACCACTCATGATTAAAGTGGCCTCCATACCGGAAGCCAAATTGCAGGTATATTTTATTGATAACGAAGATTTCTTTCATCGTCGGAGGATATATGCGGACAAATCGGGAAAATACTTTGAAGATAATGAAGAGCGGGCGATCTTTTTTTGTAAGGGGGTCATCGAGACCGTCAAAAAACTAGGCTGGGCCCCAGATATTGTACATTGCAACGACTGGATGTCCTCCTTGATTGCGCCTTACCTCAAGATTACCTACAAAAACGACCCCCTTTTCAAGGGTTCCAAAATCCTTTATACGATCTACGATACGCTCATCCCCCAAAAGTTCAACAGTGATTTAATCGAAAAGGCACTCATCCAGGACATCACGGGCGATATGCTCCATGCCTTACAATCCTGCGATTGTGAGGGCTTTGTTAAGGTTGGGGCCCAATACGCCGACCGCGTAACGCTCGCCCAGGCCGCTGCCAGAGATTCCCTGAACGGAAGCCTGGATGGTATCGACTACCAGATCATCGAACGCGACGAACAAACCAACGACCGCTACTACGAACTCTATCACGAAATGACCGGCGTTTCGGTAGCTCCCTAAACCACCGACGCGCCACCAGGATTAGGAGTCCACGACCGGCATTGCGCCAGGATGCCCACGAGATGCCACCACCCGTAGGATGGTAGCTGATCGGTATTTCGCAGTGGCTCCTGTACCGAAGCACATAGCGCATTTCTGTTTGATAAAAATGAAAACTTGCCAGGGGCGCGTAGGCTAGCCACTGCTCCACCGCCTGGCGTGTCAATCCTTGAAAGCCCGAGGTCATGTCGTGTAAGCGCGTACCCAGAAGTAGATTGGCAAGAAAAGTACTCCCCCGAGAGACCATCCGACGAAACAAACTACCCTTCATCTGCCCACCTGCCACAAAGCGGCTTCCCCAGGCGCAGTCGTATTGCGTCAGGGCTTGCACAAAATCTTTTAGCTGGCTTGCCTGATGGGAGCCGCCGCCGTCCATCTCGATCATCCAACCGGCTCCGCGCTCGTATGCAGCCCTAAGCCCCGCCCGATACGCATCAGCCAAATGGCGGTTTTGGGGACACCACAAAACGGTAAAGCGAGCATCTTGCTGACACAGCGAACGGGCAAGAGTAAGGGTCTTGTCGCGGCTCGCCCGATCAATGACAAAAAATACCTCTATCGCTTTTTCTTCCTGATCTAGTGCTGTTTGGAGTGCGACAAAAAGTACGGGCAACTGCTCGGCTTCATTGGCTAAGGGAATGATGATCGCCCCATCAGGACAGCTTGAGGAGGTCTTTGTATAGTTCGTCATTGCAAGCAAACAAAGCCTGATCGAGTTTTTCTTTCCACTGTTTTAAATTCTCACTTCTCAAAAAATCAAACTCCTGTACGACGCGCTCAATACGCGAGGCTTCATAGACTTCAAAGGCTTGAAGTTCTTGGCATACGGGGCGCAACTGATCGCGCTCTTGCTCCGACAAAACCAATGCCATACCCGCATCCCGAAGGCTGGTAGCTTGTGCTTTTTCGGTAACAAGTACAGGCAGCCCCGCCGGTAAGGTAAACCAAAACGTACTGCCTTTCCCTAACGCAGAGCTTACACCAATGGCTCCCCCGTGTGCCTCTACGACGAGTTTGCAGAACGTCAGCCCTAAGCCCGTAGAACCGGTTACGCCCAGGTTTTGTGCCGAAGCCTGCCCAAAACGCTGAAAAATAGCCTCCATTTTATCTTCTGGGATGCCAATACCGGTATCACGCACCGAAATTTTGATCTGCTTTCCTTGCTCGTCTGCTGGCGCGGCCGTGATGGTGATCTGTCCGTTGTTGGGTGTGAACTTGACGGCGTTGGTGAGCAGATTAACCAGTACCCGCTCGGCCAGGGCAGGGTCGGCATTTAGCCCGAGGGTCTGATCGAAGTCTTGGTGTAGGGTGATGTTTTTTTCCTCGATGAGCATATCCACTTGCTCGGAGGCGTGCAAGACAATTTCCTGAAAAGAAATGTTTTGTTTTTGTGGATTTACTTGTGTGTTTTCAAATTTCTGCACATCTAGGATGTTCATCACCAGGTTGAGCATTCGTTGTCCGGCTTGGGCGATATACTGCCCGTCTTTTGAGGTGGAGAGATTTCGGGTGCGCCCCAGGATGGTGTTGAGTGGGTTTTTGAGATCATGGACGATCATACCCGTCATGCTTTCCTTGAACTGGTCGAGCTGGATAAGTTTTTCATTGGTTTGGCGAAGTTCCTCGGCTTGTTGTCGGATCTCTTCGTTTTTCTCGCCGAGCAGTTGGTTCGCTTTTGTCTTGATGCGCTGCTGGCGATAGAACAAAAAGGCGACCAGGAGTGCTGCCCCCAGCAAAGCCAGTGCCGCTAAGAGGAAAGTCCGTTGTTTGGCTTGCTCTTCTTTTAGGAGCATTTTTTCGGATTCACTTTGCTGGCGTTCCTTCTCGAAGGCATATTCAGATTCGAGCCGTGTGAAGGCTTTAATATTTTCGGCATTAAATAGCGAATCTTTAACTTGATGATATATTTTTTGGTAATTGAAAGCCTCTTTGTATTCTTCTTTGATGGCATAAATTTGCGCAAGTATTCGAGCGGCATTTTGAATATTCTGAAAGTCATCTGTCTCTTTGGCGAGCTTGTAGGCACGCTGGGCGCGTGGGAGTGCTTCCTGCCATTTTCCTTCGTCCATGTCCAGGCCTGCGGCTATGACTAGTACTGTCCGTAAAGCTCTTGTATGGCGATCATTACCCTCGGTCATTTTTAAAGCCATTTCGACGTAATAGCGTACCGAGTCTGGCTGGTTTTGTATTTTACAAATCTCTGACATCTCCAGGTAACTGAATGGCTCATCATGGAGCAAGTAACTTTTTCGACAATAATACTTAGCCGAATCATAATCTTTATACCCTTTATGAATCTCTGCTATACCGAGATAAATCTCTGATAGCTTGGGATAGTTCCCTAAAGAATCAAAAACTTTCTCCGCCTGCCGATAATGACGCATGGCTACCTCTGGATTACTTTCGCTTTTTTCAAGATTTGCCATCATAGAAAGGGTTCCTGCCATGCTGACGCGATCTCCCCTTTTTGTCTCAATGTCCAAGGCTTGTTGGTAACGCTCTAAGGATTTAACGACGTTACCCTGGAACTTATATACCAAGCCCAGGTTAGCGTACACGTGAGCCAGTCCTTGTAAGTTACTGTATTTTTCTTGGATCGGACGCGCCAGTTCGTAATACTTTACGGCGTTTGTATAATCTCCTTTGAGAAAGTAAGCCTGACCAAGGTTGTTGTAACTATCTGCGATTCTTTCATTTGTTACATTGGGTACGCTAAGCCTAATCTTCAAAGACCTTTCAAAAAGCGCAATAGACGAGTCAAGACTTTCTCCACTAACGGCATATCCCACAGCCAGATTAGACCACCCGTTACTTTCTTCCTTGAGATTTTGTGCATCTTGTGCGGCAGTAATGTAGCGATGAGCGTAATGTTTGTTAGAGTCGGGATTAACGAAAGCATATTGAAAACTTAGGTCGTTCAGCGCCTTAAAATAAACGCTATCGGGCAGCGTCTTGTCCAGGTATTGCTTGAGGCTATCGAAGCGATCCTGAGCCTGTGCGCCGACAAAAAACAGGAGTAGTAAGGATGCTAAAAATGTCGTTTTCATGCAAGGAGAAACTCAAAATCTTAACTTTTGTTCGGGAACAAAAAGTAAACTTTCGTCCCGTGGTCTATTTGGCTTTCGGCCCATATTTTTCCTTCATGCGCTTCAACAAACTCACGGCACAGCCCCAGGCCAAGCCCTGTGCCTTTTTCGTTGTTGGTGCCGCGTGAGCTGATGCCTTTGTTTTCAAAAATAGCCTCAATCTTATCTGGTGCTATGCCTACACCTTCATCCCTGACAAGAAATGTAACGCTTTGCTCACTGACCTGTGCCGAAACAACAACGACACCACCCGGATAAGAAAATTTGACAGCGTTGCTTAGTAGATTTCGTATAACGAATTGAAAGGCGTTTTTGTCCGCCCATAGCGTAAGTGTGGGAGCAAGTTGATTTTGGAACTGGATGTTCTTTTTTTTGGCAATAAAATCAATTAGCTTGATCTTTTCTTCAACGAGGGGATATACGTCGATTTGTTCAGGTTTGAGGACAAATCCACCCATCTGTGAGCGGGCCCAATCGAGGAGGTTATCCAGCATGGCGGAGGTCTGTATGCTGCGGTCGCTGATTTTGTTGAGCATATCGCGTAGCTCTTTTTCGCTGAGGCTCTGATCCAGGGCGGCTATTTCGAGTAGTCCGTTGAGGGAGTTGAGGGGGGAACGTAGGTCATGGGAGAGGATCGAGAAGAGTTTGTCCTTAGCGCTGTTGATGTCTTGTAGGGATTGGGCTTGCTCGGCGATGCGCTGGTTTTGGCGTTGGAGGAGCCATTGGAGCCACAAAAAGATTACAAGGAACACCATCGAAACAACTAAGCCGCCGATTAGCAAATAATTGGCTTTGCGTTGATAGCTATATTGCTTCTCTAAAATTTGGATTTCCTGCTGCTTGCGCTCGTATTCTGAAAAATCTAAACGGTTTTCGGTATCGCGATTACGGACGCTATCACGGGTAGAGATGTATAATTTTTGATAGAGATACGCATCCTGGAAGTCTTTCTTTTGGGCCAGAACTTTGGACAGTGTACCATAGCAAATGTACATCAGTTCACGGACGTAAGTCTGCTCGGCTCGTCTGACGGCTGCCTTTGCCAGGGTCTCGGCGGCCGTGATGTCGCCTTGTCGTAGATAGATTTCCGCGAGAAGTTGTTTAGCCCGAATGGTTGCCCGCCCGTCGTTGAGGGAGTCGGATAGATGTCGGCAACGCTCCAAAAAAACCGTAGCGCGTTCATCTTGCCCCTGCCTAAAGTACAAGTCGCCCAGGTTGAAGGTAGCGATGGGTAGCAACAGGGGGGCATATTCCTGGGCGATTGTGGGAACGCGGTGCAGGTAGTAACCTGCCGAATCGTAGCTGCCCAGATCAAGGTAGCTTTTGCCCATGTTGTTGTACGTAACGGCTGTTCGTTCCTTGTAATTTTTGAAATACAAAAGAGATTCTCTGTAATACCGAATGGCGCGGCGGTTATCGCCCACGGCAGCATAAATGATACCCTTGTTACCGATGTTGCGTCCCCAGAGGAGGGTATCGCCGACCGCTTTGGCTAGGCTTTCGGAGCGTTGAAACTCCAGGAGTGCCTCCTCCAGATCGCCCTTTGACCAGTAGCCCGCCCCAAGCCGATTGCGTGCCACGGCCAGACCTTCTGTATAGCCCAGCCCCTCCGCGATGTTGATGGCTTCCAGTGAGAGATCAATCGTGCTATCGGGGCGCGAATAGACCAGCCGCGTGGTCAGTTGGTTGAGGGCATCGACACGCGCACGGCTGTTGGTCGAGGACTGTTCCAATGCCTGCATAAGGCTATCGGTCTGACCACAAACCAGACCCATACCCAGGTAACAAACTAGTAGTAGATGAACTAAAATCCGCATCTAACAAAAGTAAGTATTCTTTTGTGTGAGAAAAACTGATTTTCCGCAGTACTGCCACAGACTTTATTCCCTCCCCGAAAATTTGTACCTTTGACCAATCAAATACACCATCCAAATTCACTATGAAGGTCTATCAATCCCTCATCGAAACCATCGGCAATACGCCGCTGGTTCAACTCCAACGCATCAACCGACACATTCCGGGTACCATCCTGGTTAAGCCCGAATACCTCAACCCCGGGAACTCCATGAAAGACCGCATCGCCCTGCGCATGATCGAAGATGCCGAAGCACGCGGCGATCTCAAGCCCGGCGGTACGATTATCGAAGGGACTTCGGGCAATACGGGTATGGGGCTGGCCCTTGTCGCGATTGCGAAGGGATATAAGTGCATCTTCACCGTTTCGGATAAGCAGTCTCAGGAGAAAATCGACATCCTCCGCGCCCTCGGTGCCGAAGTCATCGTCTGCCCTACCAATGTTGCGCCTACCGATCCACGGTCGTATTACTCCGTTGCTCGAAAGCTCAACGCCGAGATACCCAATTCCTTCTATCCCAACCAGTACGATAATCTCTCCAACCGCGAGGCACACTACCAAACCACCGGCCCCGAAATCTGGAAAGATACCGAAGGACGCATCACCCATTATGCTGCTGGCGTAGGTACGGGCGGCTCCATGTGCGGAACGGCGCGCTATCTCAAAGAACAAAACCCTAACATCGTTACCGTAGGTGTGGATTCTTATGGATCAGTGTTCAAAAAATACAAGGAAACAGGTGTTTTTGATGAAAATGAAATCTACCCTTACCTGACCGAAGGCATCGGCGAAGATATTTTGCCCCAAAACGTGGATTTTGATTTGATTGATACCTTCGTAAAGGTTACGGACAAGGATGCGGCCATCATGACCCGTCGGCTGGCCCGAGAGGAGGGTTTGTTTATTGGCTGGTCTTGTGGGGCGGCGGTGCATGGGGCCTTGGATTACGCAGCCCAGCACCTGAAAGCCGATGATGTGATGGTCATTATCCTGCCCGATCATGGGACGCGCTACCTCAACAAAATTTACAACGATACCTGGATGAAGGATCACGGCTTCCTGGAAAAATCCTTTGCTACGGCCCGCGACATCATCCGCAAACGCCACAACGGTCAAGCGCATCTATACGCCGTTGAAGCCCATCAAACGGTAGAGCAGGCGATCCGCTTGATGAGCCAGCAAGGTATCTCCCAGATTCCTGTACGAGCGGGGCAGGAGATTGTCGGGAGTTTGATCGATACCCATGTGTTGCGTCAGCTCATCGAAGATCCACAACTAAAAGAACGCCAGGTAAACGAAGTGATGGAAGCACCGTTTATGTTCGTCGGGATGGACAACTCTGTCGATGCGCTTTCGTCTTTGATTACGAAGGAAAAACCAGCCCTGTTGGTACGAGATGAGCAGCAGCAGGTACACATCATCACCCAACACGACTTGTTGATGGCTTTGGCAAACTAAACAAAAAACCTATGATTTTTGAGACCCATAACCCGGCCACCCAGGCAGTCATTGAGCAGTATCATTTTCAAACAAAAACCGAACTCTTCCAATCTCTCGAGCAGGCACATCTAGCCCAGCAACACTGGCGCACGCTCGCGGTAGCAGAACGAGTCGCGGCCGTAGAAAAACTAGCTCAAGTTACGGCAACACAAGCCGAAAATCTGGCACGCCTGGTTACGCAGGAAATGGGCAAGCCCATCCGTGAGGCACGGGCGGAGTTACAGAAGTGCATCAGCCTTTGTCGCTTTTATGCCGAACGGGCAGAGGATTTTCTTTCTCCCGAAACCATCCCGACGGCTAACGCCAAAAGTTATGTACGCTTTGATCCTGTGGGGGTTATTCTCGGAATTATGCCCTGGAATTTCCCCTTTTGGCAAGTTTATCGTTATGCCATCCCCGCCCTGCTGGCCGGCAATACGACGCTCCTCAAACACGCACCCAACACGACGGGATGCGCCCTTCGTATCGGTGAGCTGTTCACGGAAGCTGACTTTCCCGAAGGTGTCTTGACCGTTATACTGGCACATACCGACGACATCCCCGCACTCATTCAGGATACCCGTATCCAGGGTGTTACGCTGACGGGCAGCGAGCGTGCTGGTGCTGCCGTAGCCGAGCAGGCAGGGCGGGCCCTCAAAAAAACCGTCCTCGAACTCGGCGGTAGTGATCCCTTCATCGTCCTGCCAGATGCCGACATTGCCGCTGCCGCACGTGCCGGAGCACAGGCGCGATACATGAACACCGGGCAAAGTTGTATAGCGGCAAAGCGGTTTTTGGTTCATGCTGCTGTTTTGGAGGACTTCAAAGAAAAGTTTTATGCAGCAACCCAGGCTTTGATCGTTGGTGATCCTGCCGAGGAGACGACGCAGATAGGCTGTTTGGCTCGCCCCGATTTAGCCGATCAGCTTGAAGGGCAGCTACAGGCATCCATCGCCAAAGGTGCGCAGTTGCTTTGGGGAGGCATACGTCAGGGAAACTTTTTTACGCCCGCTTTATTGACGGACATCACCCCCGAGATGCCGGCTTACAAAGAAGAATTTTTTGGGCCCGTCGCCTTACTTTTTTCTTTCGAGACAGAAGCCGAAATGATCGCCCTGACCAACGCCACCGATTACGGACTCGGGGCATCCATCTGGACAGCCAACACCGCCCATGCCGAAATCATCGCCGAGCAGATTGCCTCCGGTAGCGTGTTCATCAATCAAATCACCCGATCCGATTCGGCATTGCCCTTCGGTGGCATCAAAAGATCGGGCTACGGACGTGAGTTGTCGCACTGGGGCATCCGTGAGTTTACGAATATCAAAACAGTGGTGGTAGCTTGAAAATAAATTTGTAAGTAGATATGATTAAGGAGATTGAACTAATAAATTGGAAGAGTTTCAAGAAAAGCAAACTCTACATTGATCCTTTGACGATTCTGATTGGCACAAACGCTAGTGGCAAATCCAATATATTGGATGCACTGCTTTTCCTTCAAAGGATTACGATGGGCAAACAAGTAAATGCTGCCATATCTGGTGATATGGAGAGTAAAGAAATCAGAGGAGGAATTGATTGGATAATTGCAAAAAACGAAAGTAATTCTGAAATATCTGTAGTTATTCAATCTGACGAGGACCAAAATACCGACTATACATACGAAATAAAAATCGCCAAAGCTGATGATAACAGACTTGAGATAAAATCTGAATCCTTATCAAGAATAAAAAAAACGCCCTCGGGGCGGTCTTATGAAAAGCGACTTTTTTACACGGTTGTTGATGACCTAAAAAATCCTGGTATGATAACCTATTTCAACACAGGGACACGGGGCAGAGGCAAAAGAATAGATTTAGGGAGATCATTCAGCGTTCTACATCAAAGCAAATCTCTAAAGCTAACCAAAGAGGTAGCAGAAGGAATCCACATGGTTTTTCAAAAGCTATCAAATATTTTTATTCTTGATCCGATACCTTCTTTAATGCGAGGATATACTAAATTTTCTGATACTTTATTATCGGATGCCTCGAATATATCTGGCGTTCTTGCGGCTTTGGATGCCGAAAGAAAAAATGACATAGAAAAAGTGCTGACAAAGTATTTAGACGAATTACCTGAAAAAGATATTTTCAAAGTTTGGGTAGAACCTGTAGGCAAGTTTCGGTCGGATGCCATGCTATACTGCCAGGAACGATGGAACGATCAAGAATTGATAGTAGATGCTCGGGGAATGTCAGATGGAACGCTAAGGTTTTTAGCTATCATGACGGCTCTCCTGACGATAAAGAAAAACAGCCTACTTGTGATTGAAGAAATAGATAATGGCTTTCATCCATCAAGAGCAAATGTTTTGGTTCGATTCTTAAAAGAAGTAGGAAGCAGTAGAAATATTGATGTGATCTGCACTACACATAATCCGGCATTCTTGGATGCGCTTGGTAATGAAATGATTGTATTTATTTCGGTGGTTTTTAGAAGTAATACTAGTGGAGAAAGTTGCATAAAACTCCTTGAAGAAGTCGAGAATTTATCTAAACTGATAGGACGTGGGAGTATTGGAAAGCTGGCTTCACAAGGA
>DAISIL010000078.1:0-11070 GCA_036822015.1 Bernardetiaceae bacterium
TTGCATTTGCATAATTCCTTTTTTCCCGTGAACTTTACATGCTGAATTAAAATCAAATTTTTATATGCCTGATTTACAGCATCATCTTCATATCTATCCCAGCCCATTCAAGAACGAATCCAGGATACTCAAAGAGACGCAGACGCTTATTGAGCGCGGCTTAGCCGATCAAATCTTGATTCTTTCCGCCTGGCAGGCTGGCCTATCAACCCAGGAACGCATCGACGAGCAGCGATCTGTGCAACGGTTGCAGACGTTCTGGGATCGCCTGCCGCCCAGCAAACCAGTCAAGTTGTTGCGTTATGTGGCCTTTATCCTGCTGGCCTATGGGCGGTTTTCACGTGTGCCCTTTGACTACGTAAACTGCCACAGCCTCAATGTTTTGTTGATCGGTGTTTGGCTCAAAAAATGGGGAAAAACAAAGCAGGTCATCTACGATACCCACGAGCTAGAAACGGAGCGGGCCGGGCTTGGCGGGCTTGCTCAGCAGGTGAGCCGTTGGCTAGAAAAAAAACTGATGCCTGCCGTCGATGAGGTCATCACGGTTTGTGAACCCATCTCACAGTGGTACAAGGCAACCTACCAGCTGCCGGAGGTCTTCACGATCCCCAACGCGCCTACGCATCCGCGCCCAGGAGAGCTTTATCCACGATCGCGCATCCTTCGGGAGACCTTTGGTATTCCTTCGGAGGCGATCATTTTTATTTATCAGGGCATTCTTTCGGAAGCCCGTGGTATTGGGCCTGTGCTGGAGGTCTTCAAAGATACAGCTTTGGATAAACACCTGGTACTGATGGGTTTTGGCCCGATGGAACAAGAAGCGAAAGATGCCGCCAAGTCGTATGCCAACATTCACTTTCAGGAGGCCGTACCCCCCGATCAAATTTTGCATTACTCGTCGAGTGCTGATGTGGGACTGTTCTTTCTGCCTTTTGAGCAGATTTCGTTGAGCTATCACCTTTCGCTACCGAACAAGTTTTTTGAGTACAGCATCGCAGGTTTATATCTGATTATCAGCGATAATCTGGTAGAGCAAGCGCGTTGGGTGCAAACGGAAAAGCTGGGAAGCGTACTTCCATCCACTAAGGCTGCCCTCCGCGATTTTGTGCAGCAATTAGATCGCCCCATGATCCAGGAGCAGCTCAAAGCCTCCGAACATTTCCGTAAGCACGTGGGTTGGCAACAAAGCGAGGCTGTCTATGAGCAAATCTATGCCGACAGCATAAAAAAGTAAATATCGCTTCATCTTTTTTTGTATCTTTGTTCAAAAAAGAACACATGAACAAAACGGTAAACATCTTTTTGGGCATAACCATAGGGTTGGCCGTGGGTGCATCTGTGGGCTTGCTGTATGCCCCGCGCAAAGGCCGTGAGACCCGTGATAAGATCAATTACCGCCTCGATAAAGCCCGCGACAAACTCCGCGAACTTGTCGATGACCTAAGCCAGGGCGACGACCTACCCAACGTAGCCCAGGAAGAATCCGAAAAGGTAGCCTCCGAGGTCAGGAATAAAGCACAATCTCTTTTGAGTGAAGTTGAAGATTACATCCAAAAAATCCAAAACGAAAAATGAACACATTCGTACAAGTGATCTTACTCCAGGCCGGTGGAGAAGGCGTATTGAGTTTCCTGCCGCTGGTGTTGATGTTTGTGGTGGTCTATTTTTTTATGATCCGTCCCCAACAAAAAAAGCAAAAAGACCAACAAAAATTCATCGACAATCTCAAAAAAGGTGATGAAGTCGTAACTACGGGAGGAATGCACGGCAAAATCGTAGAGATGGACAACCATAGCGTTACCCTCGATGTAGGCAAAAGCGTTCGTATCCGCTTCAGCAAAACGTTTATTTCCCGAGAGAATACCGAGTTACCCGAAGCAAAAAAGTAAGAAACTGATAAAAGTCATGTCGCATCTCACCATAGTTACCGACCTTTAAGTGATGATCTTAGACCAACTGAACCATATTGTTAGGCGTAATTACAAAAACGCTGCCGTCCTGCATCGTTTTGGGATCGACTTTTACAAAAAGCCGTGCTATACGCTCGATCAAGCCTGCCGCGAACGCCAACTCAACGTGCGGGTTATTGCCCAGGCACTCCAAAAGGAAGATCAATCTAAGCCTGTTCATGCGGTCGAAGATCTGGATCGACTGGCGCGTTTGGGGGCGGTACAGTTATTAGATTATCTCAAAATACAGCATCGGCATTTCATTTTCCGGCAGTTACCTTACATGCAACGCCTGATCTCGGATTCAGAGTTTTTTGTTCAGCCAAGTTTGGGTTTTGTAGAAATCCTGGAAGACCTCCGCCTGGCATTTCCCTTGTTTGCCGAGGACTTTGCCCGCCATATTTTTGAGGAAGAGGAGCAGATGTTCACCTACATTGAGTTGTTACACGGTGTACTTTTTGGAGGCAGTGCTTTTTCGTCGGCTTTTGTTCGTATGGAAAAAGAATCTGTGATGAACTTCCTGACCCAGCACCACGCCGAGGATGATGATATGTCCGGTATCCGTCAGATCACCCACGACTACCAGACCGACCCAGATACCCCCATATTGGTCAAGGTCTTATACAGTGAGTTACAGGACTTTGAGGAAACCCTTACCTTTCATGCACGCCTCGAAAATCAAGTTTTGCTTCCCAAAGCGCTCAAGCTGGAGTCCGGTGTAAAGTGGCTCTTTGCCCGCAAAAGCAAATTGAACTAATCTTTTTTCTATGTCCGATACCTTAACTGCTGCCTGGCGAAGTCCTTCTAACATCGCACTCGTTAAATATTGGGGCAAGCACGGGATACAGCTTCCTCAAAATCCCTCATTGAGTTTTACCTTATCTGATGCCTACACCGAGACGTACCTAAAGGCTAGCCCTGGTAATCGTGATGGGGCTGTTTCGGTTGATTTTTTGTTTGAAGGAAAACCTGCACCGAGTTTTGCTCAAAAGGTTGTTCAATTTTTGCAACACCTTACGGATACCTTTCCTTTTCTGCTAGATTATCACCTCGAGATCGACTCCCACAATTCCTTTCCACACTCGGCTGGCATCGCCTCTTCGGCATCTGCCATGAGTGCCTTGGCCTTGTGCCTCTGTGATTTGGATAAACAGCTATCCAAATCGACTCACGATAATTTTTGGCAGATGGCCTCGCATATTGCCCGTCTGGGATCGGGTAGTGGCGCTCGCTCTGTGTATGGTGGCTTGGTGGTTTGGGGCGCAACACCTTTTGTAGCTGAATCTAGCGATACCTTTGCCGTGCCTTTGGCGGATGAGTTAGTACATCCTGATTTCAAAGATTATCAGGATACAATCTTGATAATCAGCGGCGCTGAAAAATCCGTTTCCAGCCGTGCCGGACATGCCCTCATGGATGCCCATCCTTTTGCTCCCGTTCGCTTTGCGCAAGCCCAACAAAACTTAGGGCATTTGCTTAAATCCATTCAATCGGGCGATATGGAACACTTCGTTGCACTGATAGAGCAGGAAGCCCTTACGCTTCACGCGCTCATGATGAGTTCGATGCCGAGCTATATGCTGCTATTGCCCAATACTTTATCTGTCCTTTCGGCCGTGCGGCAATTTCGGGAAGAAACCAAAATACCACTTAGCTTTACGCTGGATGCCGGCCCAAACGTGCATCTGCTGTACCGCAAGACTGATGCACCCGCCGTACTACCTTTCATCGAACAAAAATTGGCGATTTACTGCCAAAACGGACGCTGGATAAGCGATCAGGTAGGAAAGGGTCCCTACTCCATCACCTGAACACCCTTCCAAAAGGCGATATAGCCCTTGATTTGTTTTGCCTCCGGTTTGGGATCTGCATAATACCAGGCTGCGTTGTCGTTCGTCTTTCCTGCTACCTCGAGGGAATAGTAAGAGGCTTTGCCCTTCCAGGGGCAGTAGGTGCTATGGATGCTCGGCTTAAAAAATTCTTTTTGGATGGCTTCGGGGGGGAAGTAATGATTTCCCTCTACCACAACCGTCTCATTGCTTTGGGCAATTACTTGATCGTTCCAGATCGCTTTCATAAAAAAGTGGATAAACGTTTGTTTGCTTACTATACAACAAGCAAAAGCAAATTTGGTTTAGCGGGCGCACTGTGTGAAATGAGCCTCATCCGGCTGCATCTCGTCGCTTATCCACAAAACGTGCGCCCTAGATGCTGTTTTGTCTATCATCGCAGAAGGGTTAATTGACCTATCTGTTTAACGAATTTTTCGGGGATGGTTGGATCCGTGTACGCGATCTCCCAGGTGTATAAGCCGTCGGGTAAGTTACCGCCATCCCAAAACTGCTCCTCTCGCAGCTGGGACAAACTTTCAGCATCCAGTGCAAAAACCACAGCACCCCAACGGTTGTAAATCCGTATGCTGAAATTGTTGATGTTTTGACCAAAAACACGGAAGTAATCATTTATACCGTCTCCGTTAGGCGAAAACACATGAGGCACAAAGAGCTTAGACGCACAACGGGCAGCCACCCGAACATTTTGTTCGGTTACGCAATTTTTTTGTGGATACAAAGCCGTAACCGTAAAGCGATAATCGCCCGCCGCATCGACCTCCAGGAGGCTATCGGCTGAAAGTACTACGGTATCGGCCGTTGTCCAGCGATATACCCAGTTGGTTTTCGGATCGCGCAAGCGAGCCGTAAGCGGGACCAATGCGGCAGAATCGAAGCACAAAAAAGTGTCCGAAGGCAAGCTAAACCGAGGCAAGGCTTCCAGGCGGACATCCACCGAATCGCGGAACGTACACTCAAGCGTCTGGACTTGCAGGCGAAAAACACCCGATCGGTTGGCCGTAATTTCTTTTCCGCTTTCTCCCGTAGGCAACCACAAATACTGAGCTGGGGTGTTGTTGGGGTTATCTACGCGCAGCGCAAAGACATCTCCCTGGCAGGCCTGTAGGTTTTTCTGCCCTGCAATACCCATAAAATCCCGAACCGTTAGCCGTAAAGAATCTGTATTGGCACATCCCTCCGTCGTAATGCCTCTGACTTCGTAAGTTGTGGAGGTCAATGGAGCCACAACTACTCGGGCGGAGTCCGGCTCGGGATCGTGCGACCACTGGTAGCGGCTTGCCCCCGAAGCCGTCAAGGTTACCGATATACCTCCGCATACAGTGAGAGCATCGGACTGCAAGCGCACCCGGGGGAGATCATAAACGTACAAGATCGTGTTGGCACGTGAACCAGGGCAGCGGTTGCCGGTGGTGTTGCGGGCCGAGATCGTAAAGATACCTGGGCTTTGCGGCCGAAGCAAAATTTCGGCACCGTTACCGAGCGGTGTCTGATCTTGCTGCCAAAGAACAGATTGCCCGTTGGCGGAATTGAGCCGTAGGCTATCCCCAAGACAAATACCCACCGAATCACCCTGGGCGATGGTCAGGGTAGCTCCCCGATCAAAGCGAATCACGACGGTATCACGAGCGGTGCAGCCATCGGTTACACGGGCTTCATAACGAATAGCCTCGTAGCTATTGACCTGCGAAAAATCCAACACAAAAAATCCACTCTCCGAGACCACAGCCTCTGTTTCTATGTTTCGCCAAAGGTAAGTCGCCGTGCTGTCATGCGTAATTGAGACGGCATTTAACCGTAAGCTGTCCGTTTCGCACAAGCGCAGGGTATCCTCGGGGAGGCGAAGCTCAGGCAAAGGACGCACCCGCACGAAAGCCGTATCTCGGCTGGAGGCGCAGGAGGTCGGGAAGGCTCCCTGTACAAAAATGGCGTACAGCCCAGCCGTATCGAGCGGCACATCAATACTGGCCGTAGTCGCGCCAGTACTCCAAACAATATCCGTTGCGTTATCCGCCGTTAGGCGCAAAGTATCTCCTACGCATAAGTTTTGGGGATAAGCTAGAAGGCGCACATCCGATCCGCGTTCAAATTGTATCGTGATCGTATCGCGGGCAGAGCAGCCGGCAGTGCTGGTAACGGCTACGGAAAAATCTCTGGGTGCGTAGGTTTGTACATCGGTATAGTTGAGCGTCCAGACGGGATCGGCGGCGGCAAAGGTGTTGTTTTGTAAATTTGTCCAGCGATAGGTAAAGCGGCTATTATGGCTAGGGTGAGATGCGTCTAAGCGAATAGGCGCATTTTCGCAGGAGCGGATGGTGTCTTGTTGTGTCAAGATAACGGCCGGATGTAGCGTTACGGCTATGGATTGCGTTTGGGTACAGCGTTGGGGATTGCTTAGGTCGGTTACTCGGGCGGTGTAGATACCACTTCGATTGACGATGGCCGCACTGTCGTTGGCAAATGTCCTGACCAGCCCGGGGCCGCTCCAGGTGATCTGCATATTGCGCAAATTGGTGCGCTGTATATATAACGTATCCCGCTCCTGGCAAGCTCCCCGCAGAGGGTCGTGTCCGACAAGCGTAAATTCAGGATCGGGAACAAAACTAACCCGTATCGTATCGCTGTTGCGGCATTGGGTGGCACTATCAAAAACAACGACAGCATAAAAACCCACCGTATCCACCATCAGCGTATCACTTCGCCCGAGCGTGCGTCCCCGCGAGAGATCATACCACTGAAAGCCGACACGCTCCATCGAGAGATCGCGGGCATCAAGGCGGACTGGCGTTTGGCTGCGATCACAAACAACACGATCCGCTCCCAAGTCCAGGTTGGTTACGGGAGAAAAACGAACATCGACAATATTGCTTGTCCCGATACAGCCCGTCGTCAGGTTTTCGACCTGTGCCAGGTAACGCCCGGGTTGGGTGATACGGAAGGTATCTAGCCCTAAGCCAATATTTTGTGTGGGCCGCTCGGCCAAGGCCCAAAAGTAAGCAAACTGATCGCTGTTTTGGTAGCGCGTATCGAGGAGGAAGGTGTCCCCCGTACAGAAAAACTGCACCGGATCACCTAAGCTAACCAACGGAATCGTATCCAGGGTAATCTCAAAGTCTATCGTATCGGTGGGACAGGTTTCTGTGGATCGACCGATGACACGCAGGGTGTTTTGTCCGGCACGCCAAAGATTTACGTTAGGCGTAAAATTATTTCGGAAAGAGAAGTTTCCTTGTACCAGTCCATTGACGTAAAACTGATAGGCTTCTGCTCCGTTGGCGGTGAGCGTGGTCGTCTCTCCGAGGCAAAAGCGATCATCGCTTATACTGGCCGTCAGGTTGGGTAGGGGTAGTTCCGAGATGGTGATAATTTCATCATCCAAAAAAGCCGCACAACCCACATCATTGGTCGCCGAAAGCAGGCGATAGCTACCCGGGCGCACGTTACGCGCCAAAATCGAATCGTTAGCCGATTGAATGTTGTTCACCCGAACTTCAACGGGGCTACCCGTCGCGGGGCGAAACTCGTAGCGCACCTGCATCGGGAACAGCCCATCCCGAATCACGATACGTAGCGTTCCGCGCTCGCCCGCGCATATCTCCGGCGTGGGACTAATCAGGCGAATGCGGGGATTGGTCGCCCGCACGATGGTCGTCGTATCCTGACCCACAACGCAGCCCAGCGTAGGTTCATAGACAAGCAAGCTGTACGTGGATGTATCAGGGGCAGGCGTGCCGAGAAGTGGAAAAAGGCTATTATCCAGTGTATCAACGGCTCCCGTTTCGGGGCGGCTCCACAAATAGACGTAGCCCAGCGTGGGTGGCCCAAACAACAGCGGATCGAAGGCAGCAATGCTCCCCGCCTCATCGGCACAAATTACGCTGGTATCGGGCAAAAAATCCGTGATTGGTTCCGCGCCTTCGCCCTCCAACGCAAAGACATAGGGGCTGTTGGTTTGAGTGTTATTCGCAATCGAAAGCCGCGCCTCCCGAATGCCCGACGCACTGGCATTGAAAGCCACACTTATCGTGCGTCCACTCCCAGGCACTACCCGAAACGCTCCCAAAGGTGAAACCAAACGAAAATCTGCCGAATCCCTTCCCAAAATCTCCAAGCTACTGACAACCAGGGTATCCTCACCTGTATTTTCGATCAAGAAAAAAGTGCTTATCGTCTGATCGTCCACGCAGACCTCCCCGATGAACGTATTATCGTCTGGGATGGCGATAGTTTCGCCGTTTTCGATGATGAACCCGTTGCCGCTCACCTGAATCTGTGCCTCTCGGATGCCTACATTGATCTGGTCTGTTACGTTGCCGCAGGCACTCGAGGTAGCTGTTACGGTGTAGTTGCCCGCCTGGGTAACGGAGATGGAGGGGGCCGTACTGCCGGTATTCCAGAGATAGCTATCAAAGTTGGGATTGGAGGCGTTGAGCGTCAGGGTCTCCCCAAAACGAATGACGGTATCCGGTCCCAGATCGAGGGACAAATCTCGGTAGCTTACCCGGACGGTATCCGTCAGCGTGCCGCATCCGTTGGCTGTTACGACGACAGTGTAAGTGCCGGAGGTATTGACAAAGATGCTGTTACCCGTTGCGCCGGTGTTCCAGAGGTAGCTGTCGTAGCCAGCACCGGCCCGTAGCTGGATGAGCGCGCCTGGGCAGGGTGTTTGGTCGGGGCCCAGGTTGAGGGGTGGTGGACCTGGATTGACGGCCACGGCTGTTGTGGCCGAGGCGGTACAGCCGTTGGCATTGACAGTGAAGGTGTAAGTACCGGAGGCGGCTACGGTCAATCCCGTGAGGGCAGGGCTGATTTGGTTAGACGTAAATCCATTGGGCCCTGACCAACTGTAAGTCACATTGGTGAGCGTTCCGGAGGCACTACCCGTAAGGTTGATGGCAAAACCCGCGCAGGCTGGGCCGTCGTTGGTAGCCAAAGCACTAACGGTGTTCAGGAGCGGATCAAGGTAAGCCGTCCCTGGGTCGGTGTATCCATCGGTGGTTCCGATGACGCGCCCGTCGGTATTGACCACGACGGGCAATCCACCGAGGCGGCCGTTGTTGTTGCTATCCACAAAACCGGCTTCGTTTACGTCGTTGCAGCCATCGCCATCGGCATCCAGATCGCGGAAGTTGGGTATGCCGTTGGTATCGGTGTCGGCGAGGGTGTAGTTGTTGGTGGCTGTCGGGCTATCGGTGGTGGCCAGGCTGTTGAGCAGTCCGTTATTGCCTACATCGCCATCAACGCGGCCGTCGTTGTTGGCATCCAAGGCACCATGTCCGGCCTCCACCAGATCAAAGATACCGTCGTTATCCGAGTCTAAGTCGAGATGGTCGGCCACCAAATCCCCGTCGGTATCGACAAAAGTGCTGCCCGTGAGGATGAACTCCAGCAGATCAAATCCAGCGGCTTCGATGCCTACGCCCGTCCAGCTAAAGGTCAGCGTCGTAACGATACCTTCGATCAAGACGGAGCCGGCGGCATTGCCTTCGCTGACCCCCTGCTGGGCTTCGTTGTCGAGGAAAGTCATCAGGACTTTGGGCGTGCGTTGGATGGTACGGTTGTTAATGACCTCAAAATCATCCGTTCCCGTCAGGCGGGTAAGGCTTAGATCGGCGTTGGTGAGCGTGAAAGCCACGGAGGAGGAACCAAAAACGACCCCATCGGTACCGATGCTGCCGAGCTTATCAAGGTGCAAGACGGGATCAAGGACGGGCTGGCTAAACGTAATCGTGAGCGTCCCTTGTCCCTTGTCGTCGGTGGGCAAATCAATATCGACTAACTCGGGTTCGGGTTCGGTATCCCAAACCATCGCCAGGGTGAGGGCGGTATCTAGCCCCAGGGGTTGCGACCAAAACGCCTGATCGGCAAAGGTATCGTTGATATTTTCGGGGATGCCCAGGGCGGCATTTCCGCTTGTCGTGAAGCTGATCGTAGCCGTGATCCCGTCGCGCATCGTGGAGCGGTATTGCCCCACGACGAGTTCTTCCCAGCTGCGGGTCTGGAGCGGAAAAGCTCCTTCGTTGGCATCGCTGATGCCGTCGTTGTCTTTGTCAAGATCGGTTTGATCGGGGATACCATCGTTATCTCTATCTGGCTGCTGGGCCAAAGCAGCAAAGCTACCCAGCGTCCACAAACAACACAAAAAACCATAGCCGTATCATCACAAAGACAGGTTGAGTCAAAAAATAAAACGTAATAGTTGCTTAGGACTATATTCAAAACGTACCCGACAAAACGTTTATTTCTTTTCGGGGAATTTCATGCGATAGGTGATCTTCACTTGCCCACGGCTGATCTTGGCCAGTCGCCCTTGCAAAAGCCGCCGCCGAAGGGGCGAAAGATGATCGGTGAACAAGATGCCTTCGATATGATCGTACTCGTGCTGGATCACACGGGCGGCCATGCCCGTAAAGGTCTCTTCGTGGGGCTGCCAATGCTCGTCGAAATAGCGAAGCCGCAGGGTATCGGGTCGGGATACGTCTTCATGGATGTTGGGGATACTCAAACAACCCTCCTGGTAGGCGGTCGTTTGTCCGGTCTCTTCGATCTTGACGGGGTTGATGAAGGCCCGCTTGAAGCCCTTCAAGTTTTCCTGATCCATCGGCTCGGCATCCACCACAAAAATCCTTAGGCTTTTGCCTACTTGTGGGCCCGCCAGCCCTACGCCGCTGGCCGCGTACATGGTTTGGTACATGTCTTCTACCAGGCTACCCAGATCACTTCCTTCGGGAATATCCTGTGCCACCCGCTTCAAGACAGGAAAGCCGTAGGCATAAATCGGTAAAATCATCGGTCTTTTTTTCGGTCATTACTCACAAAGTTAAGAAAAAATCTACATTCGATTCATCTGTGCCTCTACCGCGATGGCGAAACTAATTTAAGATCATTTGCAAAAAGTAATTTTTTCCTTGCTTTGAACTACAAAGTTATCTGAAAATTTACAAAACACCCTAAGGGTTTTTGAAACCCTTGCCGCCCACGAGGGGACGCTTAGACCAGTGGAAGCAGTACCAAACACCCTAAGGGTTTTTGAAACCCTTAGGGTGTTCACAACCCGTCGTGGAGGGAAATAAGCAAACCAACATAAAAAGGCCTAAGCGAGACGCTTAGACCAGCGGGGGCAAATGTCGCTTGTTGGTGTCGCTTCGCTAAAACACCAACAACGGCGGAAGCAAACCAACATAAAAAGGCCTAAGCGAGACGCTTAGACCAGTGAAAAAAAAACGGTTTTAGCCTAAAAATAGCCTACTCCATTCCGCTCCGCTCCATTC
>DAISIL010000079.1:0-10953 GCA_036822015.1 Bernardetiaceae bacterium
ATTGGATCAGAAATGAACTTTTAGCCCAAAACCCCTGATGACCAGCATCGAAGTTCATAACCTGACGGTCAGCTATCAGCATCGCCCGGTGTTGTGGGAGGTTGATTTTGCCTTGCCTGCCGGGCAGCTCATCGGCGTTATTGGCCCCAATGGATCGGGTAAAACGACTTTGCTCAAAAGTCTCATGGGGCTTGTCCCGATCAGCAGTGGCTACGTCAAAATCTTCGATCAGCCGCTAGATGCGGTGCGCAGTCGGGTGAGCTATGTGCCGCAACGCGAGAGCGTCGATTGGAATTTTCCGATTAGTGTTGCTGAGGTTGTCCAGATGGGACGCTACGGCAAAGCGCCACTTTGGGGGCGGCTCTCCAAAGCCGACAAAGCCAAAGCTGATGCCGCCATTGAGCAGGTAGGTCTCACAGCCTTTGCCCAACGCCAAATCTCTCAACTCTCTGGCGGGCAGCAACAGCGCGTCTTCATCGCCCGCGCCCTAGCCCAGGAGGCCGATCTTTACTTGATGGATGAACCCTTTGCGGGCGTAGATGCCGCCTCCGAGAGTGCCATCCTCGAACTGCTGGCACAGCTCAAAGCCGACGGCAAAACGGTGCTTATCGTCCACCACGACCTCCAAACGGCGGCCAACTTCTTTGATTGGGCCGTCCTGATGAACACCCACTTGGTGGCCGCTGGCCCCATCGAAAGCGTCTTTACGCCCGAGTTTTTGGGTAAAGCCTACGGCGGCCAACTCAACATCCTTTCCAAAGTCGCTGATCTGATGCGCCATCGTGATTTTCCGATGCGGGAGAAAGAAAACCCATAAGGTGTTGAAAGCCTTATGGGTTTGTTGCTACTTCACTTTTTCCAGTCGCTGTTCTAGCTGCTCGAGTTCTTTTTGGAGTTGCGCCTTGCGCTGTTCCAGTAGCTCTCTTCGGAGGTCTTCGATGCCGCGTAGGCGTGCTGAATCGGTGTCTAGCTCGGTGATTTTTTCGAGGCGTTCGATGAAGGCAGGCGGTACGGTCGTTCTGTTGGGCCCCGATCGCCAGGTACGGAGGCTATCCATGGCTACCCTTCGTCGGAAAATCTGGACGGGAGAGATGCCACGGGCATCGAAAGACTGAAAGCGCACCGAATCGCTGTTGAAGAACGCCCGTACCCGCTGGTATTGCTCACCCGCAGATGCCCCCTCGAGGCCGTCGATCATGCGGAGCAGGACGCGCACCCGTCCCGAATCGCGGGGATGGTTGAGGGAGACTTCTTCGCCGTTGATGAGCAAGACGGTAGCAGAATCGCTGCTGACGACTTGATAATCCTTACCATCGGATTGGATGACGACCACGCGCTGTTTGTAGTTTTCGGTTTTGGTTTCCACGATGGGCGAGTCAATGGGCAGCACCTCTTGTATGGGAGGCATGAGTAGAAGCGGTAAAGCCGTAGCTTGATCGGGTGAACCAGGATAGCTTTCGGTGCGCCCCACAAAGAGGGCAAGCACGCACAAAAGCGGAAGGGCAAGGGCAAATTTCCAATGCCTTCGGGGGGAGGAGGGGGAGGTACGCATCATTTGGATTCGTTTTTTGAGGGGAATTTGAAAAAAGTTATTGGTCAGGGTAGGGTTGGGGACAAAGAGTGTCTGCTCCAGGAGGAGGAGCGCATAAGAGCGGGCTTGTTTGCCTTTGGCGGCAGCATCGGCCAAAAATTCATGGTTGGTTTTGATCGCCTGGCGGTAGAGATACACCACCGGCGACCACCAACACAGCACACACAAGCCTTGCACCAGCAGCACATCGACGCTGTGCCACTGCCGGATGTGGGTCAGTTCGTGGGCATACACCTGCTGGGCTTGTGTGGGCGTAAGGGAGCGGGTATTGTCCCAAAACAGCCATCCAAAAAAAGACAGCGTAGGGGTTTTTCCATCGGTCAAGATCACCTTTCGCCCCCACATCTGTACCTTTGGTTGGCTTTGGTAGAGGCGAAGAAGTGCAAACAAGTCCTTGATAACCAAAAGAAAACTTGTCAAAACTCCCATGCCATAAATTAGCCAAAGGGCATCCATCCAGTAGTTATGGTCTTCGATGACCTCGGATGGAGCTGGTATTACCAAATCTTCGGATACAGCCCAGGTGATGGGTTGGGTGGCAATGACCGTCGTGTCAGGCGTTGCTGGTAGAAAAGGCAGGGATAAGCTCGGCAGCCATAGACTCACGCCCATACCCAGGAGCAAAAACCAGCGGTTGCGGACAAAAAAGGTCTCCCGAGCCAGCAGCAGCCGATAAAAGGCGTACCAAAGAGCCAAAGAGAGGTTGGCTTTGAGCAGAAACACAAACCAGTCCGGTATCATTGGTCTTCTTCGTCGTTGAGGTTTTGGTTGATTTCCTTGATGAGCTGCTCCATATCCTGGATGTCCAGTTGATTTTTTTGAGCAAAAAGCGAAGCCAGTCTGGCAAAAGAGCCACCAAAATAATCGTCGATGAAGCGGTTGAGCCAGAAACTGCTGTAGCTTTCCTTGTCGATGCGTGGGAAGTAGCGGTGGATGTTACCCAACTTCTCATGCCCAACAAAGCCTTTTTCTTCTAGCACCCGAACTACCGTCGAGACGGTACTATACGCTGGCTTGGGGTCGGGCAGCGCTGCCCGAATGTCCTTGACAAAAGCCTGTTCCTGGGCCCAGAGGACTTGCATGATCTGCTCCTCGGCTTTGGTGAGCGAACGCGGAGGAGTTTTGGGGGAATGTGCCATGATGGATGAAGTTTTATTTTTGTAGTTGAACGCCGACAAAGATAAAACTGTTGCTAGCTTAATAGTTTTTAACTTCTTTGCTGCTCAAATTGGGAAATCAGCTAAAGTGTTCGTAATCTTGTACACTCAAACAACACTCAATCTTGCTATGAAACAAATGATCGGTATTTTCTTGGTACTCCTGATGACTGCCTGCGGTACGGGCAGCACTTTTGATGAAGCCCTGCACCAGGAGATGGAGGCGGCACATCAAGCCATGGAGGCCGAACACGAAAAAATGATGGAAGCCCACAAAGGCTTAATGGACGAACACAAAGCCGCCATGAACGACTTTGCGGCACGTCGCGAAACGATGGATTCGTTGATGATCGCTGAGCATGAAGCTCTATTTGCCCGCCACGAAGGCATTTTCCGTCAGCATGAAGCCATGATGCAGCAGCACCAAGAACTCCTCAAGAAGCATCAGGATATGACCGAAGCCCACAAAGCCGGCACGCTCTCGGCCGAGCAACTCAAAGCCGAGCATGAGCAGATGGAGGCCGACCACCAGAAACTAGAAGCCGAACATACCGCCATCGCCGCCGAACATGCCACCATCGAGGCTGAACACAAAGAGCTGATGGAAAAAAACACCGAACCCGAGACAGAGCCAACATCCGAAGAACCCTAAAACGTTTTGTATCCCTTTGGCGTTTAAGAAAAGAGCGTTACCGCTTCATACGGGTAACGCTCTCTCTTTCTGAACTTATGAAATCACGCATCCCTCTTCTGTTTATCTTGCTTTTGCTGGTGTTTGGGGCTTTGTGCGCCCATGCGCAGCGCACCCGCATCAGTGGAAAAATAATTGATAACCAGAGCGGTGATGCTGTGCCTTTTGCTAATGTCTATTTTGAAGCCATCCAGTGGGGAACCGTCACGGATTTCGATGGATTCTATACCCTCGAAACCACCCGAAAAGACCTACCCGATACGCTCACGGTATCGTATGTGGGCTATACCACCAAAAAAATACCCATTCAGGTAGGCCAAGTACAAACCCTTAATATCCGTCTCGAGTCGGAGAGTTCAGTACTTGAAGAAATCGAAATCATTGCTGGAGAATATGAAAATCCCGCCTGGGCGATCCTACGGGAGGTCATCCAAAACAAAACCCGCAACGACAAGCGCAAGCTCACGGCCTACCAGCACAGCAGTTACACCAAAATCGAAGTTGATGTGGACAAAATCACAGAGAAATTTCGGAAACGAAAAGTTGTCCAGAAGATTATCGGTGTCCTGGATAGCATCGAAGCCCTGGCGGGCGAAGACGGAAACCCGATTTTACCCGTTTTTATTTCCGAGTCTTTGTCGGATTTTTATTACCGAACCAATCCCAAACGAAACAAAGAGTACGTCCACAGAACACGGATCAAAGGTATTGGCATACAGGATGGTAGCATTGTTTCCCAACTCATCGGGAGTACCTACCAGGACTATAATTTTTACGAAAACTGGATGACCTTCGGGGATAAGGACTTCATCTCCCCGATTGCCGATAGCTGGCGGGCCTTTTACGACTACCGCCTGATCGCCGAAGGCGAAATGATCGACGGTACGGCCTGCGCCCGTATTTCGTTTCAGCCCAAGAGCAGCCAAGATCTAGCTTTTACGGGGACGATTTGGATCAGCGAAGGCGATTTTGCCCTCAAGCAAATCGACCTTACGGTAGGTAAAGAAGCCAATTTGAACTTTATTGAAAAAATTAAACTCCAGCAAAGCTATGCCCGCGTAGTTCAGGGGGGGGATACGGCCTGGCTGCCCGCCAAAACACGCCTCTTGATCGACATCGGAGAGATCAAGGACGATTGGGCCGGTATGTTGGCTAAGGTGTATAGCTCCAATGAGAACTTTGTCTTGAACGATCCCAAACCGCTCAAGTTTTTTGAAGAAGAAATCGAAGTAAACCCCGATTATCGACAAGGTACGGAGGAGTTTTGGCAACAAAACCGCTACGAAACCCTCACCCGGGAAGAGCAGCAAGTCTATCAAGCCATTGACACGATCCAGAACCTGCCCGTGATCCGAACCTATGTCGAGATCGCCAGCATCGCCATCAACGGCTATAAGAAAATCGGAAAAGTTGATGTGGGGAGTTATCTCTTTTTGTTGGCTTACAACAACATCGAGGGGCTACGCCCTCGCCTACGCCTGCGCACCAACGCCGATTTTAGCCGAAAAGTACAGCTTTATGGGGCTTTGGCTTATGGTACTCAAGACCAACGCTGGAAGTACAACGGAGGCTTTCAGTATCTCTTCGCCCGCAAACCCTGGACGATCATGGGAGCCGAGCATCACTTCGATCTCGAACAGGTGGCCTTCTCCAACGAAGAGTTCAGGGAGAGCGATAATTACCTCTTCAAGGCGGCTACTCGCTGGGGCAATCTGGATCGAAACCGCCCCTTCCTCTCGCGGGAAACCCGTGTTTTTGTTCAAACAGATTTGGTGCGAGGCATTACGCAACGGGTTACGCTGCGCAGCCATGATTTCGACCCGCTTTTTTCGTTTGCTTTCACTGATCCGACTGACCCTGACACACAGCGTAACCGATTTACAACCAGTGAGTTGATCTTCCAGACGCGCATCTCGTTTCGGGAGCATTATCTCTTCACTGATCTGGATCGGGTGAGCCTGGGTAGTGGCGACCGTCCCATTTTCACGCTACGCTATACCCTCGGGCTAAACGGCTTTTTGGGTAGTACTTTGGGCTACCAAAAGATCAGCCTGGGCATGGAGCATAGCTTCAGGGCGGGTGTGTTGGGCCGTATATCTTACCAACTGCTGGCCGGCTATATCCCCTCCAATGTCCCGTATCCGCTCCTACGGACACACCTGGGTAACGAGTCTTTCTTCTTTAATACCCTCTCTTTCAACCTCATGAACTATTTTGAATTTGTGAGCGACACCTATGCTTCGTTGAGTATCACGCATCGCTTTGAGGGTTTTTTCTTGAACCGCATCCCGCTTATGCGCCGTTTGAAGTGGCGTAGTTTTGTGGAGGGCAATGTGCTGATGGGAAGTGTCCGAGCCGAAAACCTCAGTATCATCCCCAGCGTGGACACGGACGGCAATCCCATTCCGCGCTTCAATGCACTAGGCAGCACGCCCTACGTGGAGTTCAGTTATGGCATCGAAAACATTTTGAAGTTTATTCGCGTACAGGCCATCCATCGGCTCACCTATCGGGATGCTCCCGGCATCAATCGTTTTGGGGTGAAGGTATCGACGGTATTTCGCTTGTAGCCATCAAAATAATGGAATTGAAGCCAAAACAGAAGAAATGAAAGCTAATGATAAAGCACATTATCTTGTTTATCGTGCTTTGGGTGTTTGCTTACAAGAAGGACACCTCATCGACCAGTATCAAAACACAGGGGAGGCTTTACAAATATGCAGTTTTGTTTCTTGAAGGAGCAGCCACATAAAAATCTTGATCCAAACAAGAAAAACAGAAAAAGACGGACTGTTTACTTTCGCATCAAGCATGACCATCCTAAAATCTCTTGAATTACAGATCAGGGAACTTCTCACGCCATGAATACCCGTCCATTTTATCTTTTTTTGGTGCATGTGTCTTTCATCTGGCTTTGCCTGGAAAGCCATGCCCAGTCGCCTTACTTTGTCTCTCCTGTGGAGGGGCGTTATGGAGAGGATTTTTTTATCGTCCATTATGTGGATTGGGAATGGGAGGGGATAGGTGATTATCAATGCGGAAAAAAGACTTATGACGGGCATCAGGGAACCGATTTTATCCTCAAAGATTTTGCCCAAATGGACGCGGGGGTTGCCGTGCGTGCTGTACGGGCGGGTAGGGTGATTGCGGTCTTGGATACGCTCTTTGATCGCAACAAGCGCATCAACAACGGGCAGTTGGGAAACTTCATTGCCATTGCTCACGATCAGCGGCTGTTCACCTACTATGCCCACCTCAAGCAGCACTCGGCAGGGGTAAGCCTCGGAGACTGGGTAGTGGCCGGGCAATACCTCGGGCAAGTGGGTAGCTCGGGCAACTCCACCGATCCACATTTGCATTTTGAACTTTGGTATGATTCCACAACACTCATCGACCCCTTCGGAGGTGGTCCTTGCGGTAATGCCTTCGATTACTTTGATGGACAGTTTGGGTACGATAGCAGCTTTCGGGTTTATCAAACGGGCTTGCTCAACTTCATGCCTACGTTGGATACTTTACGGGAATCGCCACCGACGCAGCGGATTTTTGTGGAGGGGCAAGATAGCCTGATTGCCTTTTGGGTGCATCTGCAAGGCATCCGCCTCGGAGATACCTTGCGCTTGGCGGTTTATACGGAGGATCAGCAGATGCCGTTTTTCTCGCAGGTGCATCCCATCGACAGCCCTCACTGGTACTTCCGTTGGTGGGCTAGTGTACCGCTCCCCAGTGTCTCGGGGCGTTTTGTCTTCTCCCGAAACGGTGTAGTAGAGGCTACGCAAAGTTTTGAAATACAGAGCCAAACCATCACCGGATTACCCCCAGACATCTCGCCTAACTTGTACAGATGCGCCCAGGGGCTTTGTTTGGAAGACCTCCCAGCTACCCCAGAAGCCCTCGACTGCTTCACCCTAACGGGTCAGCACTTATGCCAGGCACGCCTCCAAAAGACGGGACAAGACCGCTACACGGCCAACCTACCGCCCCTTCCACCGAGCCTATACCTGATCCGGATTCAGACCTCCCGAGGCGTGATCCAACAAAAAATTTATTGGGAATGAGCGATTTACTCAACCACCACTTTATGCTGTACCGAGCCGTAGGCATTGTAGAGCTGGAGGATGTAAAATCCTCTTGCTAAGTGGCTTATATCAATATCCATGCGGTAGTTTTTGCTCAGTGATTGCGTGCTGCTTTGCCAGACTATTGCCCCTGTGGCATTGATGAGGCGCATCTGGGGCATCTCGAGCAGGCTGTGCAAGCCTTCGACGTGGAGTACGTCGCGGGCGGGGTTGGGATAAACGGCAAACTGCTCGGATGAAAGCGCGCGGGCTTGCCCCAGGTCTGCGGTCAAGACGTTGCTGTATGTCGTCGTGCCGTCGTAGTCGATTTGTCGTAGGCGATAGTACCACCGTCCGGCTTTTTGTTCTTCATCCAGGAAGACGTATCGGTTGAGCTGGTCGCTGTCTCCTATGCCCCTGACAAAGCCAATTTCACGGAAATCTATCCCGTTATGGCTTTTTTCGATGTAAAACCCTTCGTTGTTGCGTTCCGAGGCAGTGGTCCAGCGAAGCAAAACCCGCCTTTCTTCATCCGACTGCAAGGAAAACTGTACCAGCGACACAGGTAGGGGGTTAGGGCAGGCGTTGAATTGCGTCTGGGTAATCGGTGCCGGACAGCCCGCTGGCTGTGCGCTTGCCTGAAAAATCAACTGCACATCCACCGTTTCGGGGTCGCCGATAGGGGAAACCTCATACGTAACAAAGACCCTGCGTTTGATGATACCGTTGGCATCCGTGAAGGTACCAGCATCTACCAGGTTGGTGGGCGAGGGAGAGATCGTATAATCTGTGTTGGTGACGGCCTGGGAAAGGGCATAAGTGGGAGAGACCCCCAGAAACTTCACCTCCGAATACACCACCTCAAAGGTAATCGTGGCTGGGCTACTCGGATCACAGACATTGCCTATGGGGCTGGCCGTCAGGTCAAAGGTAGAGGCATCGGCTGTAAAGTTTGTAGTAGCTGAGGGGCTTTCTTGAATGAAAAACCAAGTGTTGATGGTGTTGTTATTGCCTATGGCAAACCCCCACGTATGTGCCGGGCTGGTAGCACCGTTGAGTTCGGTGGTGCCACCCACCTGCGAGTCATCCCAATAGAGGCGCGGAGCGTCTCCCGCTGGGCGTATCAGATTGATCGTGTAGCCGTTATTATGGAACTCTACATCAAAGAGGGGCAGGTGCGTCAGGCCGCGCTGTAAGGTGGCCCGGAGTGGGATGGTAGTACCTGTGGGTACAGGCGTACCGCAGCCATTATTACCGCTCCAACTGACGGTGTAGGTACCTGCTGTCGTGGCCGAAAAAGCCAGGGCTACATCTTTGCTGTTCTGGTCAAAAAGTCCATTGCTGTTGTAGCTCGCCGTGGGACTGACACAGGTATTGGGCGCATTGTCCAGATCCAGAAGAATTTCTACCGTCCCGGCCTGACTAACGTTAAAGGTGATCTCGTAGTTGGTGCAAAGCGTTACGTTTACGTTGGGTGCTGAAAGTGTCGGGAGTGTTCCGCTGGGATATACGTTGATGTCTGGATTGTTGAGGAATATTTTGTACTCGGGACGGGTCGTGTTACCCACCACAGAACGGCGATCCTGTACTACGTTGCCTATATTTCCTGTCCCTGTACCATTGCAAGACACCACAAAACCAAAGGGCTGAATACCATTAAATTGCACGCCCAGAACTACCGAATCAGGGGTATAAACAAACAGTTGCGCATTAAATGGATTGGTGCCGCCACGCATATTGACATCCCAGGCCTGGCAAAAGACCCGCCCAGGGATGGCTGCTCCGGTGGTGGCTGTTGCCGTTCCGGGTGGATCGTAGGTGCTGGTGTTGTAGGTAGCCGGTGTAGCACCTGTGTCAAAGGGGCCGCGGCCGGTAGCTACGGTGATGTCCAGGAGTTCGATTAAGGTTTTGGTGTGCTGTTGTACGGCGGGATCCGATCCACGATTGAACTCTATCCACCAATCGCCGGTCTGATCGGGGATGAGGGTGTAGGCATCATAGCCAGTTGCACCAACGAGCTGGGCAGGGCCCGCAACGGCCTCATCGTACGAGTCGATATGTCCTGTGGTTGTGGTGGCTCCTACGGCTGGTGCCAGTACGTTGTTGAAGAGGGGGAAGTTGCTGCCATCGGGCCGACGGATGCGAAAGTGCATATCGTTGTAGGGATTTGTGCCAATATTATTAGTACCCGCAAAAAATCCTGATACCCCAAAATAAACGATCTCGTTGAGGTTACTGACGTTGAAATACAAGCGTTTCTCGGCAGGGGCAACGTAAGTGTAGGAGTTGCGGTCGGCGGCACCGTTATCCCAAATCTGAAGGACAGCCGTGTTACCCGCCGTGGGTCGTATCTGGGCAATGCCTTCGCAAAAAGCATGGGAAAACGTAGATAAAACAAGCACAAAAAAGAAAAACAGGGATCGTAGGTTCATTGGAAGTCTCGGTCATTAACAATGTATAGATGCTATTTTTTACGTAAAACATCCCACAATGTTTTATCAAAAACAGTACTTAGTTATCTTCCTTCACCGAAACTTCTTTTGTGGTCGGGCAAAAGAGGGGCATCTTTGAGCCATTGCTCAAAGTCAAGGTGTTGCCAGTCGTCGGGTTGTGTGAGCGTCGCCATGAGTTTTTTCATAAACTTATCCTGCTCTCGCCCGATGCGCAGTGCTTCGGCGTAGGGGATATGGCTAAAAGTTACCATGGAGTAGAGGGGCATCCAGCGGTCGGGGAAGTGGGCGTGCATGTGGGCTTCGATCTTTTTGCGGAGCAAGAAGTTGGGGTCAGCCACGCTATCGCGCATCTCGATAAAGTTGTTGAGGGCAAGTTCGGAGATGGCGGCTGCATTTTTCATGCGTGCTTTTTCAAATTCTTCTAAGGCATCGACCCAGTCGCCCTGCGTTTGTTCGAGCAGCTCGGCAAAGATACGGGCATCCTCAAAGCCAGCGTTCATGCCCTGCCCATAAAACGGCACAATGGCATGGGCGGCATCCCCGAGCATCCCGACGACCCCGTTGTATGTCCATTGGCTGCAATGCACCGTTAGGAGCGGGGCAGTAGGATTCCTAAAAAACGTTTGGGTGAGATTGGGGATCAAGGGCAGAACATCGGGAAAGTGCGATCGAAAGAAATCCAGTACCTCGGCTTCGGTCTCTAAGTCCGCAAAACTAGGCGATTGCGCCTGCGAAGACAAAAACAAGGTACACGTAAAACTTTTATCCGTGTTGGGTAAAGCAATCAACATAAACCTACCCCGTGGCCAGATATGCAAACCCTTCGGATCCATCGCAAACGTGCCATTGGGTGTAGCCGGAATGGTGAGTTCTTTGTAATCGTGTTCGATGTAATGTTGCTGAAAATTGAAATGAGGGATAAATTGCATTGCCCTCCTGACCATCGAAAAAGCACCATCTGTGCCGAGCAATATCTCGGGCTGGATGTGATGTGTCTTGCCTG
>DAISIL010000080.1:0-10734 GCA_036822015.1 Bernardetiaceae bacterium
CTGCAAGGGCATAAAAGTTTTGCCAGTCTTGTTCGCGCCCGAAGGTAGTGGCCCGTTCGCGGCGGCCGTTGAGTTGGAGGTGATAGCGTTGGCGCAGGGCATAGCTGACCCAGGCATTGAAGCCACCGAAGGCGTACTGCTGGGCTTGCCAGGGTGGGCGGCTGCCACCGCTGACGCGCTCTCGGATGGTATCGGCGGCGTAGTGCTGGTAGTCGGCTGAGAGCTGGTAGGTGATCCGGTGCTGATGCTGCTGGTGCTGCCCGAGGAGTTCGAGGGCAGCGCGGGCGGTGTGGGCTTGTACGTGGCGTGTGTAGTCGCGTCCGTCGGGCTGGCCGAGGAGGGTGTTTGGGGCATGGCTCACGTTTTCAAATTGCCGCAAAAAATCTCCCCCCAAAACGGCGGCCGCCGTAAGCCAGTCCTTGATCTGGTATTGCCCCCGAAACGTCCCCATGACGCGATAGCGGCGGTAGGTATCCTTTGTGCCGTCGTCCTCAAAGAGGGCATTGTAGGCGTAGGTGTTTGGGTTGGGCAGTCCGGTTTCGGGGTCTCGGTCAGGGGTAGAGGGTATCTGGGTCAGGAGGTTGAGCGGTGAGGTCTGGGCTTGTAAGCGATTGAGATGCAGATAGCTGCCCGCGAGTTGGAAGGCGATACTGGCGCGCTCTCCCAGGTGTTGTTGGGCGGCAGTACGGAGGTGGATGTGCTGCTGGTCGTGGTTTTGGACAAAAGCAGAGACCTGTCCCAGGGAAAGATCAGCCGTAAAATAACCACTGCTATCCCGTCGAGAAAAGCCGACATCGGCCCGCTGAAAAAATCCGGTGCGGTAGGGGAACTGATCCCAACCCGTCTCTGTGGAGTCGTTGATGCGATAGATACGCCTAAAAAATTCGATTTGATCGGGATTGAAGCCAGCATTTTGGGCAGCTTCCGTGAAGAGTTCCTGGTACTGCTGCGCCGAAAGCATCGCCGGACGGACACTCGGCCGTGTAATGCCTCCCTGGTAGCCTGCCCGCCAGCTTTGTCCGGCCTCGGGTGGGCGGAGCGTGTTCAGGGATAGGATGCCGTTGCCGCCGCGTGCGCCCCAATGTGCCGCCAGGGGAGCGTCCTGATGTACTTGCACCTGCCCAAAAGCCGCTGCGGGAAAATCCAGCAGGGGATGGACGGTGGGATGGCTTTCTAGCCCCAGGGGTGTCTGCCAAATCGGCAGCCCGTCGATGACCAGCAGCGGTTGCCCGTGCGCGTAGAGGCTGTTGGGGCCTCGGATATGTAGCCGTGGGGCAGCCTCCAGCCACCCCCCTCCGGACTGTATCCAAAGCCCACCCAGGCTTCCCTGCCAGCGATCCTCGGGACGAGATGCTGCGCCGTCTTCGATCAAATAGCCCACCTGATCCAGACGATCACCATAGCCCAACGCGGGAAAGGCTCCCACAGGCGAAAGACTATCAAGTAGCCCCATCATCCCTGACCGAAGCCGAACGGCAAAGGACGGACGGCTTTTGCGGGAGAGTCGGTAGCGTTGGGGCTGATAGCCCTCCCGAAAGATATACAGATCGGCATTGCGCTGAAAACGAACCCGATAGTAGCCCGCACTGTCAGCAAGATACTGATCCAAAGTATCGCCCTTGTAGATCACCACCGCCCGAGCGTCAGTCAGGAAAAGCCCGCCTTCAAAGCCGCTTACTTGCCCCTCAACATAGGATTGCCCAAAACTTTTTTGGCAAAAAAACAGTAAAACAAAAAAAATCGACCCGACAAAAAAACGAAGATAAGGCCAGTTTGCCATCGGAAAACGTATATTTGAAAAGTAAATGTAAAATTTTTATGGGACGTTTAGGGCTGTTGATCGGGTTTTTTTGGCTATTGATCGGGATTTCTTTGCGCGGGCAAGATACCCTTGTCATTTGGAGCGACACCTTGGAGGCCAACTGGCTGTTGCGTCCGCAGTCGCATCCCATGATACGCGCCGATACGACGGGCGTTTATCTGGCGGCTACCTTCATGGATACCCTCCTGACCACTTTTGATCCGCCCACACGCAGCAAGGGCATGTACGATGCCGTCTTGCTCAAATACGATGCCCTCGGAAAAATCGCCTGGCGACACCTGATCCAAAACACCGATGACCTCATCACGGGGCATCTCAAACGATTTCCTTCCGGCGAACTCATCCTGGTTGGTTATTGTGAGGATTCCTGCCAAATTGCGGGCATTCGCTCCTGGGAGCGCGGCGTGTTTGCCCTCGGTTTTTCGGGACAGGGGCAACTCCAATACCTCACCGAGCGTTCGCTCCGCGATCATGTTTTCCCCGACCTGGATCCGCAGCACAACCTCTACCTAGCCCAGTCGTACATTGACTCCATCCGCCTAGACCCCGAACATCTTTACGTGGATAAGTCGAAGTACCGCAATAGCTTGCTAGCCGTCTTTACGGCCAAGAACCAACTCCGCTGGTGCCATCTCCTGGATACCATCCCCGATTTTTACCGCACGGGCGGGCTGTATGCTCATGGCGTGGCCGTCGATGAGCGCGGACGGGTCTTTGTGGCGGGTTATTTTGAGGATGCTCCCTTTTTGCACAAAGACCATTTGCGGGGTTTTTATGCCCGAGATTTGTTCTTGGCAGCTTACTCACCCCAGGGTAAGCACCTCTGGACGAGCCAGTTGAGTGCCTCCCCTCGCGACTTTTTTCTCTACTCGATGTACTACCGCTACGACATGGGGCGGCTCATCATCGAGACCCGATCCAGGGAACGGGACAGCGGGATGCCCGATTTGCATCATCGCTTTTCGGTTTCGCCCAGCGGTGCTGATGTGGTGCAAGACCTCTTTGAGCTGACCCCCGAGCAGCAAAACATGCCCGCCGATGCAGTCCATGATTTGATTCCGCTCCCCGATGGTTCTTTTTATCAACTGGACTTGCGCTCTGATCGCCGACTGGTCATCAGTCGTCTTCATATTCACTTCACCGAAAAAATCGTATCCAAAGCCTCGGGCAATCCCTAAAAAATCATCCCTATCTTTGCCCACAAAAAGCCACCGGATGAACATTCAGGTTATCAATCGCAGCCAACACCCACTCCCCGAGTACCAAACCGCCCAAGCTGCTGGGATGGATTTGCGGGCCAGCCTTACCCAGCCACTGTGCCTGCGGCCCTCCCAACGCCAACTCATCCCGACGGGTATTTTTGTGGCTATCCCCGAGGGGTTTCATGCCGAGGTGCGTCCCCGTAGTGGGCTTGCCCTCCGGCATGGGCTAACGGTCTTGAATGCCCCCGGCACCATTGATGCCGACTACCGAGGGGAGATCAAGGTCTTGCTCATCAATCTGGGCGATAAAGAAGTATGGATCGAAGACGGCGACCGCATCGCTCAACTCGTCGTGGTGGCACAAGCCCGCGTGGCCTGGATACCCGTAGAGACCCTCGAGAACACCCTGCGCGGTGGTAGTGGCTACGGCAGCACCGGCGAACGCTAAGCCTCCGTAAGCAAGACCTTCCAGGCGGCCAGCAGATGCCCCGCCCGAAGGTAAGCCTGGGCTTGCACGTGATCCCGGGGCGTGATGGTAAGATCAACGGCCGCCAACTCCTCCGCTGTCGGTAGTTGGTCGCGATTGGCCAGGCGGGCCAGGTCATTGCCTGTTAGGATTTGGCTGTTTTTGATGTGATCTGGTAAGGCATCAATGCCGATACTTTGGGTAGCGGGTTTTTCGACTTCAAAAAGGGCATCGCCGGCAGCCCGAGCATACCAGGCTCCACCCATGCGCCCTACCAGGTCGATGCGGTGCGGGTCAATTTGTCCGTGTTCATCCAGGATGGCAGGGTCAATGTGTAACCAGATGACCTCAGCTACGATCAAGTTGCCGGCCCCTCCTGCCTCTCCCAGGGCGATGATCTCCTTGATGCGGCACTCCATCTGCACCGGAGATTCTTTGACGCGCGGCGGTCGGACATGCTCCGAGGGGATAGCCGTTAGCCCTGCCTTGATAAACTCATCTACGCCCGTGGGGTACTCCGTGCTGGCCAGGGAGGCCTGCTCTACCAGGGCGTAATTGACGACGTTAATGACCACCTCACCGGTGGCGTGGGCGTTGGAAAGGGTATCTTTGGTGGTGTTGTCGCGGACGCGACGGGCAGGCGAAAAAATCACCGTCGGGGGATTGGAGCTGAATACATTAAAAAAACTGAACGGGCTTAGGTTGGCGCGTCCTTCGGCATCGCAGGTGCTGGCAAAGGCAATAGGGCGCGGCCCGATGGCTCCCAGTAGGTGGCCATGCAAGGCACGGGTGCTGATGGCTTGGGGGTCAAGGCTTAGCATAGGCTCAGAAACGGTTGTTGTTCATCAGTTCGGCTACGCCACGCAGGGTGATTTTATCCTTTGCGATGTCTTTGATCTCCGAGGCGATGATACCCCGATGGCGTTCGGGATTGACTTCTTGTACCGTAAAGGTGGCTTCGTACTCGGTATCGACGGTCATGGGGCGCAAAAAACTTAACTCTTGCTTGAGGTAGATCGTGCCTTCGCCCGGGAAAAGCGTTCCGAATACCTTAGAGAACACACTGGCACCCAGGAAGCCGTGCATGATGGGCTGCTTAAACATCGTCTGGGCAGCATACTCGGGGTCTAAATGCACGGGGTTTTTGTCGCCACTGACTTCGGCAAAAGCCACTACGTCATCCTGAGAAAAGGAAAAGCGATGCACAAACGTATCGCCGGCTTTGAGTTGTTCGGTCGTACTCACGGGATAAGGAAGGGGTTAAGTGAAAATGACTACCGAAAGATACGCAAGGATACGGGGCCAAACAAAAGCTAGGTCAAAAATTGTGAAAGATGTCATTGTTCAGGGTAGCCACGGATTATATCGCCATCCATTCAGCAACCAAAGCAGGGATTCTTGTTTCTACCTCACGGCCAACAACCACTTCATCAACCAGACCCATATGTACAATATCAACCATCCTACATAAGTAAGATTTTCCCATCTTCCACCACGTGTAGTGTGCGTCAATGAAGAGGTAGTGTTTGATATGGATGTTTAGATTTTTACGTACCTCCTCAAGTTCATATCCATCTAGCATGGTCTCATAGACACCGTCAGCAATGCGGCTACCGAAGGTTGTGGTATGGTAATATTCTTTGATTTCCCAGACAGCAACCGGATCAATAGCATTAGGATATGCTCCATCAAGCCTACGCGAGAGGGTACGGACAGGAAAATTGTCTTTGGTGATAGCTGTTAGTTCCCGTGGGTCAGGGTTAAATGATAATCCTCCAAGTCCTTCAAATATTAACATATTGACTATGCCTATCAGGAAATTGTAGTTTTTCTTAGCTCCTTTCTGCTTATTCATAGGTAAGAGTGAAACCGGTGGATTAACCCTTACTTTGATTTTGTTGAATAGTGCCTCTGCCTCTGTGGCATCAAGTAAATGCGGCTCTACTTCATTGTTGAGCAGGTCAGACCGAAACCGATAATAGTCCATTATGTGCTGTCCAAACTTTGTCAGTAACATGTCCTGATCGACGAGTCTTGTATGATGGAGCCCTTCGCGACCAAAGGCAGCTACTATATCTTGTGCTGTGGGGACGATGAAGTTTGGCTGAGGGGTCTTACTTGATGCTCGTTCGTGGTATCCGAGCCTTTGATTGAGCAATCGTACAACAGACCAGAACTCTTGTGTCTGGTTCACAAATTTAGGGGTCTGGTCTCATCTATGTATTTTTCTAGTTCTTTGATGACCTGCATCAAGTCCACCTCAAGTGCTTGACAGATGTCGCGGAGTTCTATGATGTCAAGCCTTCGCTCACCGCTTTCTATTTTGCTGATGAAAGACTGGTGGACACCGAGTTTATCCGCTAACTCGCCCTGCTTAAGCCCTGCATTGGATCGCATTCCGTAAAGTATTTTCAGTAGGATGTGATACTCGTATCTATGGGTGGACTTTTTCATGCCGAAAAATATATCCTAAAATTGTATATCCCAAATTGGGATTGTTGAGCAAAAAGAATTAGTTTGCGTACAAAAAAGAATAATGCAGTTACAATTTGGCTTAGATCAGACCATTTATACACCACCGCGCACACAGCTTCTCAAATGGATTGGCAATAAGCAAAAGTTTGCTAGCCAGATCACTAGGTATTTCCCCAACTCATTCAATAGATTCTTTGAACCGTTCATTGGTAGCGGTGCCATTACGGCTACTGTATCCCATAGAGAGGGCGTAGGCTCTGATGTCTTTAAGCCATTGATTGAGATATGGCAAAAGCTAAAATCTGATCCTCATGGACTTATTGAGTGGTATGCAGAGCGAAGAAATCTGATAGAAACCGAAGACAAAATAGAAGTATATCAACGCATCAAACGATCCTATAACGAGAATCCCAATGGTGCGGATTTTCTCTTTTTATCCCGTTCCTGCTATGGTGGCGTGATACGTTTTCGTAAGCAAGATGGCTATATGTCCACGCCGTGCGGGGCGCATCAGCCCATCAGAGTACAAGCGTTTGCAAAGCGCGTAAATGAGTGGAAAGACCGAATGAAGGGAATGGACTTTGTCCATATGGACTACCAGGAGGCTTTTGATATGGCACAAAACGGTGATCTGATATACTGTGATCCTCCTTACAGCCATTCGCAAAGCATTCTTTACGGGGCGCAGGATTTTAGTTTGGTTACTTTGTTTGAGAAGATAAAGGAAGCGAAGGATCGTGGTGTATATGTTGCCCTGAGCATTGATGGGCAGAAGAAGTCAGGTCATTATGTTTGTGATGTCCCTATCCCGGAAGGGGTTTTTAATCGTGAAGTTTTTATTGATTGCGGTAAGTCTATGTTGAACAGATTCCAGAATGGGGGAGGCCAGATGGTCAAAGAGCAAGTACATGATCGCTTGCTACTGACCTATTGACCGGATGAGAGGAGGGATACGCAAGGATACGGGGCCAAACAAAAGCTAGGTCAAAAATTGTGAAATCACCCGATAATCGGCTACATTTGTTTACGGTCAAAAAAAGAACGATGCAGATCAAGCAGTGGCAACGGTATGGAGTGCTGGGGGCAGGTCTAGGCCTGGCTTTTCCTGTGCTGGCTATCTTGCTGGATATACTGGTTTTCAAAAAACTTGATCTCTCCTGGGCTTCCGTCCTTGAGGTACACCGCGTCAATCCCCTGCATTTTATCATCGACACGGCTCCGCTCGTCCTGGGGCTGGCCTTCACTTTGTTCGGACTTTCCCTGAACAGCCAGGAGGAGCGGCATCTGGTGCAAGGCCCCCTCAAACACCTGAGTTATGCCCACCACATTGCCCTGGGCGTGGTGGCCTTGCTCGGTATCGTGGGGCAGGTTTTGCTGACACAATCGGCGCAAAAACAAACACAATATTACGCTGATAGTCAGTGGATCATCTACCAAATGGCCGCCGATACACTCCCCCAGACCGTCCTACGCGAACGACTCCAAAACTTATCCCTTTCGGAAAGCCTCATCCAGCAAATCCTCGCTGCCCCTGATCGTACCGCGCTTTGGCCACAGGCCCTCAAAGCCCTCAATACCCAGCGAGACCTTAGTAGCCAACGCTCAGAGATCATCCAAAAAACGCTCTTTATCTTGACCCTGGTCATCCTGCTCTTTGAGCTACTCCTCATCTTTGGACCTACCCTCCAACAAGCCAATATCTATCTCCAAAACCGAGATCGAAGCATCGAAAAGGAGAAAACACTCAACCAGGAACTCTCCCAGTCCCTGGAAAACCTCCAGCACACCAACCAGCGCCTACAAGCCGCCCAGCAGGCAAGCCAAGCCCGTCAGACGCTCCTCCAACACGTCGAACGACTGGCCAACGTCGGCGGATATGAGTACGACATCATCCAGGAAACCTACAACCACTCCGATCATTTTTATACCCTCCTCGGTATCCCTCTCGAGGAAACTGACCTGCGAAAAACCCTTCGGCGCGTCATCTTTGCGCAAGACCTGGATGCCATGAACACCTGGATTCAGGAGCAAATCCTGGCTAAGGAAACCAGCTATACTTTTATGTTTCGGGCCTGGGTGGAAGGACAGATCAGAACCTTCCAGGACATAGGGGTTTTTGTCTATGATAAGCAAGGCAGGGCAAGTTCCATCGTGGGGGTCATCAAGGACATCACCGAAAAAGAAGACCAACGCCTCCAGCGCATCCGAGAGCAGCAAATCATGGACGGGCTATATGCCTATATCACCAACCCCAATGCCGTCTTTGCCCACCAAACACAGGAGGTCTTGTACTTTGCCACCAAAGTATTGGGTATGGAGATGGGCGTTGTCTCGCGCTCTAAGCCCGAAGCAAACGTAGTGGAGATTCTGGCCGCGACCCCTAACGAAGACTTTGAAGCCGGCGATACCTTTCCCTACCGCGATACTTGCGCGGCATTGGTGGATGCCCGAGAAGATATTTTATTCATCACCGACCTCAAAGATCACGCCCAACGCCCCAGTGTTTGCTATGATCTGCTCCGCGCCCGAGCCTACATCGGTGTACCCGTACAGGCAGGATCGGGGACACCTGGCACGTTGAGTTTTTACGCATCCTCCCCCAGGACAACTCCTCCCACGGGGTTTATGCGAAACTTTCTCTTCATCCTGGGGCAGTGGATCAGCGGTTTGCTGCAACGGACCGACAACGAACGCCGCCTTACCAAAGCCCGAGAGTTAGCAGAAGCCCGGGCTGAAAAAATCCAGGACAGCATCCGCTATGCCATGCGGATACAGTCTAGCCTGATCCCGACAGAAGCCGAGCTACAAGCTATCTTTGGAGAGGCTTTTGTGATGTATCGCCCCCGAGATGGGGTCAGTGGAGACTTCTATTGGGTCAAGCAGATGCGTGAGAAGGTTTTTTTTGCTGTCGCTGACTGTACAGGGCATGGTGTACCCGGAGCAATGGTTTCGATGATGGGCATTGTCTTAATCAATGAACTGGTGAGTATGCTCCAAATTCAATCGCCCGATCTGATTCTTTACGAACTTCACAGGGGCATTCAGCGACTCCTCAACCAGGAGGACGACAACAAAAGTCAGGATGGCATGGACATCGCCATCTGCCTATGGGACAAAAAAGCCCAGACCCTTGCCTATGCCGGAGCCAAGACACCACTGGTGTACATCCAAAACAGCCAGGTACATACCATCAGGGGAACGCGCCGATCTGTGGGGGGACGCGAGCGCACCCGAGGGGAAGAGCGGCTTTTTGCTTTGCACACCTTGCCCGTAACCCAGGCCATGTCTGTTTATCTGTTTTCTGATGGCTACCCCGATCAGTTTGGGGGGAGCTACGATCAGCCCAAGAAGTTTTCCCAACGCCGGCTTCGAGAGCTCTTCCTGGAAGTTGCTCATCTGCCCTTTGCCGAGCAAAAAAAGTGGGTCGAAGAGCAGTTTGAGGAATGGAAAACAGACCGCGAGGTACAGATCGACGACGTGCTGGTATGCGGAATGCGCCTACACCCATAAACTCCTAAAAAACATGACCATAGAAGAACTTCAAGCCCAGGTAGATCACTGGATACAAACGATCGGTGTTCGGTATTTTGATGAACTCACCAACACGGCTATCCTCATGGAGGAGGTCGGGGAGGTGGCCCGCATCATGGCACGCCGCTACGGCGAACAATCCGAAAAACCCAGCGACAAATCCGCCGATCTGGGCGACGAGCTAGCCGATGTGATCTTTGTCGTTGTCTGCCTGGCCAACCAAACCGGCATCAACCTAAGTGAAGCCATTACCCAAAATCTCCAAAAAAAGACCCAACGCGATGCCGACAGGCACCACCAAAACCCAAAGTTGAAGCCATGAAAAGAGGCATTTTCTTGCTGCTCGTCTTCTTGGGCTATGCCTGCTCCTCCCACGACCCCACCGCCGAGGTAGAGGGCGTAGTGGTGGCAGCGCATCCCCTGGCGGCCCAGGCAGGGGCGGACATCCTTGATCGGGGCGGCAATGCCTTCGATGCCGCCGTAGCGACGCACTTTGCCCTGGCCGTTTGCTACCCCAGGGCGGGCAACCTCGGCGGAGGAGGCTTTGCTGTCCTTCGGGAGAAAAACGGAAAAGCCACCACGCTTGACTTTCGGGAGACGGCTCCCGAAGCAGCATATCCGCAAATGTATCTCGATTCGGACGGGCAGCCGATCCCCAACCAAAGCCTAGCCGGTGGGTTGGCCGTAGCTGTGCCGGCAAGTGTGGAGGGCATGTGGCAAATGCACCAAAAATATGGACGCTTGCCCTGGAACGATCTCCTTACCCCGGCCATCCAACTGGCCCAAAACGGCGTACCCATCACGGCCCGAGAGGCAGACATCCTACAACGCTACCAAGCAGACCTCCGCCAATGGAACAACGAAGCCTGCCCTTTTGTCCGAGACTGGAAAACTGGCGATACGCTTATCCAAACTGCATTGGCTCAAACACTTGTCCAGATACAGTCGCGGGGAAAAGACGCTTTTTATCGGGGAGCTACCGCTGATGCCATCCTGACAACCACCCAAAAGACGGGCGGTATTCTCACCCACCAAGACCTCCAAAGCTACCGAGCCAAATGGCGTGATCCACTCCTGATCCCCTACAAAGATTTGCGTCTAATCACGATGCCGCCCCCCTCCAGCGGTGGTGTAGCGTTGGGGCAGCTCATGCTCGGCACGGCTGCCTTTCCCCTTGCCCAATGGGGACACCAAGACCCCCGTAGCCTACACGTGATGACCGAACTCCAACGCCGCGT
>DAISIL010000081.1:0-10252 GCA_036822015.1 Bernardetiaceae bacterium
GCAGCCGATGCGGCGGAGGAGTTGGCATTTCGGGCGTTGTGTGCCGAGTCTGGTTTTTGTTGGTATCCGATTCGTTATCGCAAGGTTGAGCGTGGAGTGCTGCTGTACCGGTTGTGGGAGTTTTTGCAAGCCTTGTGGCTGTGTGTCAGGATTCGGGCGCGTTTTCGGGTACGGGCGGTGTTGGGTTATCTGCCTTTGGCGGGCGCGTATGGTTTTATTGTGTCTCGGCTGCTCGGGATTCCGCTGGTGGTCTATTGCTTTGAGCCGCATAGTGCGTATCAGGTGGATTTTGGCTTTTGGCGTAAGGGATCGCTTTCGTATCAGCTCTTGAGTAGTTTGGAGCGCCTACAAGCCACGATGGCTACCTATCTGGTTGTCCCGACGCATCATACGATGGCTTTGGTGAAGGGCTGGCAGCCTCGGGCTAAGGGCATCTTTCGCGTGCCTATCAGTGTGGATACGGATAAGTTTCGATTTTTGCCCGAAGCAAGGACAAGTTTGCGGGCCGAGTTGGGCATGGATGGCCGGCGGGTTGTCTTGTACCTGGGCAAGTTCGGGGGTTTGTATTATTCAGTTGAGGAGGTGGCGCGTTTCTCGGCGATGATGTACACCAGAGACCCCAACTTGTTTTTTTTTACGATTACCCCTGATCCTACTGCGGATGTTGCGGCGGCCTATCAGGCGGCAGGATTACCCACGACTGCCTTCCTGGTGCATCCCAAAATCCCGTATCATTTGGTCTCGGATTATCTCTCGGCGGCTGATATAGGGCTGGTTTCGATCCCGCCGCTTCCCTCCCAAAAGTATCGTACACCCGTGAAAGTGGGCAATTATTTGGCGGCCGGGCTGCCCTATATCATCACGGCTGGTGTGGGCGACGACGACGCATTGGCACGGGAAGAGGGCGTAGGGGCGGTTTTTGAAAGCTTTTCCGCCGAACATTTTGCTGAAGGCTGGAAAGCAATAGAAAAAATTTTTTCTGAAGATCGTCCAACTCTTTTAGAAAAATGTCGTAAAATAGGGGTGAAGGAACGCGGTTTATCAGAAGCCGAACACACCTTACACTACATTTTTGAAGCATTGAGCCAATGAAGCTGCTTCAAAACCAACAAACGGGGACTTGCATACCTATCCCTCAAAACAATAAGATGAAGCAACTATCCATTTTGTTTTCCCTTTTGGTCTGGCTTTGGTTGGGGTGTTTCTTTCAAGGAACGCTACGGGCCCAGAACGACCCAAAGCTTGAGAAGATCGAATCCGAAGTAAGCAAATGGCGTACCGAAAACAACGAAGTTTCTCTCATGCGGGCTTTGTATAGCCTGGGGCGATACCACTACAAAGACAAACGCGCTTACGATGAATCCCTGCCCGCCCTCAAAGAAGCCTTCACCCTAAGCCGTGGGCAAAACAACCTCATGGTCTCCTCGGATATCGCCTTTGACCTCGGACAGGTATATTCCCACAAAAAAGACAACACCAACGCTTACTTTTATTTCTCCCAGGCTGTCCAACTCCGAAAAAGCATCAAAGACATCAACCCCAACATCCTGGGAGATGCCACCCTTTATGCGGGCAAATCTGCCATAGGGGCAGGTAAGTACAACGAAGCTATTAAGTTTTTGGAGGAAACTGTTCGTATCGGAGAGGTCGTGGGACGAAAAACCCTCATGCAGCAAGCCTACGACGAACTCGCCTCTGCATACGCACACATCGGAGATACCGACAAGGAACGGGCAGCACGAGAGGCGGCCAAAAAACTATTCGCCCAAGACGTAACCTCTGGCATCGTGGATGAACGGCAAAAAGGCGACTCTACCCGCCGCGAACTCAACAAAAAAGTAAACGAACTCGAACGCACCAAGCGCGAGATCGAACGCAAACAAAAAGAACTCGCCGAGACCGAAAATCGCCTCGATTCCTTGATCGCCGACAAAGAGCAACAACTCAAAATCCTGGAAAAAAAGGAAGCCGAGCTGCTCCGCAAAGAAGAAGAACTGGCCGGCGTGAAGGGTGTCTTGAGCCTTTTGAAAAATACTACGATCGGTATCAGTATTGTACTTTTGCTTTCTTTTGCTATCGGTTTGTGGTTTTATCGCACCTACAAAGCCCGCCTGCGCCTCAACCGTGAACTCGCCGCCAAAAACGAGGAAATTGAAGCCCAGCGCGATCTCCTGATGGAGCAGCACAAAAAGATGAACGAACAAAAAGCCTCCATCGAAAAGCTATACACCAACGTTCAGAGCAGCATCAACTATGCCCAAAGGATACAGTTTGCGATGCTGCCCTCCCAAAACGTTCTCCGGGAGAACTTCAAGGATGCTTTTGTGTTTTTGCAACCCAGGGATCCGGTCAGCGGTGATTTTTATTGGATGCGGCGCGTGGCCAACAAAGTCATCATTGCGGCCGTTGATTGTACAGGGCATGGCGTACCAGGAGCTTTTATGTCCTTGATCGGCAATGATTTACTTAATACCATCGTCGTTGAACGCAAGGTTTTGGATCCCGCACAAATCCTCGATCAAATGAACGAAGGGGTACGCGAATCTCTCAAACAAAACACCTCCCGCAACAACGATGGTATGGACATCGCCCTCTGTGTCGTCGATGAACAAGCGCATACGGTGGCCTTTGCGGGGGCAAAAAACCCGCTGTATTACCTCAACGGCACAGGAGAAATCCAGATCATCAAGGGCGACCGACACCCCGTTGGTGGCACACAAGGCGAACTCGAACGCACCTACACCCAGCACTTGATCCAGACACAGCCCGGCGAGGAATACACCTTTTATTTGTTCTCCGATGGCTTCCAGGATCAGTTTGGGGGCGAAGAAGGTCGCAAGTTTTTGCGTAGCAATTTTAAAAATCTTCTTCAGGAAATCCACGTCCAACCCATGTCCGATCAGCAGCAGATTTTGGAGCAGCGGCTCAACGACTGGATGGGGAAAACCCATCGCCAGATCGACGACGTGTTGGTGTTGGGCTTTAAGGTGTAGAAGTATCTGCCTTAGAGCATGTTGATTTTTTTCATAAAGCGGTTTTTGTACGAAGCTCCTATGGGTAAGCTCTTGCCCTGAATGACGACGTTGAGGTCTTGGATACTTTCGATACGGTTAAAATTGACGATGTAGGAGCGATGGATGCGGATAAAACCAGCATCGGGGAGCTTCTTTTCGAGCCCCTTCATCGTCGAGTGGATGATGTACTTGCGGGTGTCGGTATGGATGATAACGTAATCAGAGAGTGCCTCGATGTAATTGACATCGCTTAGTTTGAGCTTGATAATTTTGTTATCTGCCTTCACAAAGACTTCATCGGTGCTGTTCTCGACCGTGATGCTGGCCGCTTTGATGTTGCTTTCGGCCTTACTGACGGCTTTCAGGAAGCGGGCATAATTGACTGGCTTTACCAGGTAATCCGTTACGCTATACTCAAAGGCTTCGACGGCGTAGTTGGATCGGGAGGTAACCAAAATGATCTGGGGCATATCATCGAGGGCTTTCATCAAGTCAATGCCGGTCATTTCGGGCATCTCGACATCCAAAAACACCATATCTATCTCCTGCGTTTTGAGTTCTTGGAAGGCAGCAGTAGCACTCTGGCACTCGGCGGCTAGGATTAAGCCATCGGTTTTGAGGACGTAATGCTTGATTACGTTTCGGGAAAATTCCTCATCATCAACCACAAGGCAATTCATAAGGCGTTGTCGTTTTTAAGGGTGGGTTGCAAGATACGCTGAACGTATTTGCCAATAATATCAAATTCGAGATTGACAAGGCTACCCACACGAAAAGTCTGAAAATTGGTGTGGGCGTAGGTGTACGGAATAATAGCTACCTCAAAGGCATCGTCCGTGAGTCCGGCCACGGTTAGGCTTACGCCATTGATGGTGATAGAGCCTTTCTCGACGAGTAGCTCTGGGTTTTGGGGCGGCAACTGAAAAGTGAAGCGCCAACTGCCGTTTTCCTCCGCGATGGACAGGCAGGTTGTCGTTGTATCAACGTGTCCCTGGACAATATGCCCATCAAAACGCCCACTGGCGGGCATACACCGCTCGAGGTTGAGCGTTGTGCCGGGTTTCCATTGCCCTAAATTGGTGCGCTGTAGGGTTTCGCGGATAGCCGTTACGGTGTGGGTCTGCTCGTCGGTATGCGTTACGGTCAGACATACGCCATCGTGGGCCACACTCTGATCTACGTGCAGGTCGCGTGAGATAGGCGAGGCAACGCAGATGTGTAGGTTGTCGCCTTCGGGGGTCAGGGTCTGGATCGTAGCCAGCGTTTCGATAATTCCAGTAAACATAGTGTTTATTTTTTCTTTTTCTTTTTCTTGCCTTTTTTATCAGCAGATGCAGGGGCAGAAGTGTCTGTTTTGGGGGCTGTTGTTGTGGCTGGACTTGGGTTTTCGCCCACATACTCCAGAATAACCTCCATGTTCTTTTCTTTTTCGTTGCGTTCCATACCTGTGATGCGGTAGTTATGCAAGGTCGTAGGCGAGATGTCCACGTTGATGTCGGTGATACGCGCTTCGGCGGGCAGTACCTTCACCACACCGTCATAATCAGCGTAATAGATGATATTCGTATTCACTCCCCTGATCGTAAATGCTCCGGGTTTGCCTTGCTGGATGCCTTTGAAAGCCACGCGCACGAGATCTTCTACCTCAGTCCTAAACACAAAGGTAACTTCATTGTTTGCGGCTTCGGCTTCGGAGAGCAAAAATTCGTTTTCGTGCATATTGGCACAACCCGAGACCTCTACTCGGATGCTGTGCGCCCCGGCATAGATGGGAATCGTCTTGCGTACACTACCCGTCGCGAAGCGATTGGCTTTGGAAATCTCTACCCTGAACTCCTCGTTGGTGTTCAGGATCAACTCGCCTTTATCGTTGAAGTAACGCACACTAGCGACGTGATAGGGCTGATCGCTGTTGAGGACGGAGATGGTAAGCGTCAAGGCACCGTCGGCGTTTACCTTTGCCCCACGGATACCCTCCTGCCCCTGGGCAAGCGATACACCTAAAAAGCTCACCAAAGCCCAAAGAAAAATGATCTGTTTTTGCATCGTGTTCATGGATTTTGTAGATTCGTTTTTGGGCTATCTTACTTAAATATCATTCCAAACTCACCGTTTTTTCAAAAAAAATAGCACCGCAGAGCAACCCTCAGGCAAAAAATACGTTTAGTCTTTGTTAAAGTGAACGACAACATTTTTGTTTTTTTTCTGTTGGGTATCTTATGATCGTCTCTTCCAGAGAATCCATGCATCCAGTTTCAGTCCCTGACACAATGAACTATACGGCAGTATGGAAGGATGGCCTAAGCGGTATGCGGCATCTTTTCGGTACAGAATCCCCTGAATATCAGATGTTTTTGCGCTTAACGATTCAGGAACTCGAAAAGTTTTATGACCACTACAAGCTCGGGTACGACCATACCGATACCAAAAAGATGCAGCGCCTTCGACATCGCTTGCGGCCTACCTTGCGTATCTTTGGGGGAGAGTACTGGTGTGATCGCCTCAAAATGAGCGACTTCCAGAAACAAGCGCAAGACCTCCAAGAAATGAAAGATTGGCTGCTCGGCTTAATTGCGTATCTACGATCAGAGCAAACCCAGAGATTCACCTGATGTTATCCAAACAAACAACCTTCATTTTTTTGCTGCTCTGCTGTATCGGTGGTTTTGCTGCGACGGGACAGGGTATTCGCATCGCCAAGCTCAAATACGATGGTGGGGGCGATTGGTATGCCAACAAAACTTCGCTACCCAACCTGATCGCCTTTGCCCAAGATCAACTGGGCATTCCCTTGCATCCCGAGGAAGAGATCGTGGAGGTAGGGTCTCCCGAAATCTTTGGGTATCCCTTTGTTCACCTGACCGGACACGGCAACGTATTCTTTTCTCCCGAAGATGCCCAAAATCTCCGTAAGTATCTGCTGGCCGGTGGCTTTCTGCACATCGACGATAACTACGGCCTCGATCCTTTTATTCGTTTGGAGATGAAAAAGGTCTTCCCCGAGCTTGATTTTGTTGAGTTGCCCTTCGATCACGATGTGTATCGCATCAAGTATCCTTTCCCCGAAGGGCTACCCAAAGTCCATGAACACGATGGCAAACCGCCGCAGGGTTTTGGTCTCATCCACGAAGGGCGGTTGCTTTGTTTCTACTCGTATGAGTCTGATCTCGGCAACGGTTGGGAGGATGCCAGCGTACACAACGACCCCGAAGAAATCCGACAGGCCGCCCTTCGCATGGGCGCAAACCTGATCTTGTATGCCTTCACCAACTACCGATAAAATCCTGACAGCCGAGCAGATACGGCAAGCTGACCAGCACACCATCGCCCAGGAACCCATCTCGTCTCTTGATCTGATGGAACGCGCCGCACAAGCTGCCCTGGATGAACTCTTGCGTTTGATCGACGTAGATGCGTTTTCGGCACTCGAGATCGTCTGTGGTATCGGCAACAACGGCGGAGATGGTCTCGTGATCGCCCGTCGTTTGCTGGTCTCTTTGCCGATACGGGTAACGGTAGTGGCGTTTTCGGAACAGGTTTCAGGGGATTTCGCAGCCAATCTCCAACGCCTCCAAAGCCAAGCGCATGTCTCCATCCTGCACTGCCACCATCCCGAGCAGTTGCCTGTCTTTTCATCAGATGCCCTGATCTTGGATGCCCTTTTTGGGGTAGGCCTCAACCGTCCCATCACCGAGGGCTTGGCCGCAGCAGCCATCAGGGCAATTAACCAAAGCGGTGCCAGCGTGATCGCGATAGATTTGCCCTCCGGGCTGATGGCTGACGATAACCGCGCCAACCCACTCACGCACGTCGTCCGGGCAAAGCATACGCTCACCTTTGAAGTCGCCAAACGCTGCCTGCTCCTCGATGCCTACGCCCCCTGGGTGGGGCAGTGGCACCTGATCCCGATTGGATTGGAGGCGGACTTTTTGGAGCAAGTGCCGGCTAATGATCGCCTCCTGCAAAGCCATCACCTCGTTCTGCCTACGCGCAGCCGCACGGCACACAAAGGCACACACGGACACGCGCTTCTTTGCGTGGGAAGCTACGGCAAGATGGGCGCGGCACTGCTCGCCGGACGAGCCTGCCTACGGGCAGGGGCAGGACTGCTCACCCTACACATCCCGCGCTGTGGGTATGCCATCGCACAAACGGCACTCCCCGAAGCCATGACAGAATGCGACTCGTCCGAGCATATCCTGACCCGCCTCCCCGAGGCATTGGATCGCTTTACGGCTATCGGTGTTGGTTGCGGTATCGGTCAGACCCCCGAAACGGCCGAGATGCTCCACGATCTCATCCGGTCTGTCTCCGTGCCGTTGGTATTGGATGCCGATGCCCTTAACCTCCTGGCCCGACACCCTGAATGGCTTTCGTTGCTCCCCAAAGGTAGTATCCTGACCCCTCATCCAAAGGAACTTAGCCGACTGATCGGGGAGGGAAACTTATTGCCAGAAGACCTCCTGGAGCGGCAACGTGCATTCTCCCAAAAATACCATTGTTACATCATCGGGAAGGGTGCCTACAGCCGCCTCACCACACCCGAAGGAAAAGCCTGGTTCCATTACCAAACCGGCAACCCAGGCATGGCCACCGGTGGCAGCGGCGATATGCTAACGGGCATCCTCGCGGGATTGCTTGCCCAGGGATACACCCCCGAAGCCGCTGTTCAGCTAGGTGTCTATTGGCACGGAAAAGCCGGCGACCTGGCCGCCCAAAAACACGGAATGCCCTCCATGCTCCCCTCCGATATGATCGAAGAGATGGGAGCAGCACTTGGGGAGCTGAGCAAACAAGTAAGCGTACAATGATTAGGCAAAGCAGTAGAAATAAATTTGGGCAGTACTTTACCCCTGCTATTGTCGCTGAATTTATGATCGACTTAGCCGATATTTCACCAGATTCCAGAATTTTAGAGCCTTCCTGTGGAGAAGGTGTGTTTTTAGAGCTATTGCAGAGGAAGGGCTTTCACAACTTAGCAGCATTTGAGATTGATGGATCCTTGTCCCAAAAATTCGATTTCGTTAGATACGAGAGTTTTGTGTCGGCAAAGATTGATGAAAAATTTGACTTGGTCATCGGTAACCCGCCCTATATCCGTTGGAAAAACTTAGAAGAAAAACTAAAATCAGAACTTACGCACCATCCTCTTTGGAATAGATACTTTAATGCCCTCTGCGACTACTCATCTATTTTTATTATCAAATCCATTGAACTACTCAACGAAGATGGACAACTCATATTTATCTGCCCTGAATATTGGCTTAGTACAACACACTCACTTTCCCTACGCAACTACATGACACAACATGGGCATTTTGAAGAAATTTATCATTTCAATGAAACGCCTATCTTCGATAAAGTTATGATTTCTACCGTTGTTTTTAAGTTTGTAAAAAATAAAGCAACACAAAAAAAGATAAATATCATAAAGTTTCACACCTCTAAAAAATTAACACAACAAACACTACACAACCTGAAAGATAAAATTTCTACGGAAGGTGTAACCTATACAAGAACGTCTCAATTTAGAGCAAATGAACGATGGCTTCTGGAAAGCGATGAAAAAAAAGGCGAGCTACGACTTCTGGAAAAAGTTTGTCAAAAGAAAGAGCATAATTCTTCGATCACCCTGTTTAATAGCAACATATCCTATCATACTGTTGGACAAATTTGTGATATTGGTAACGGAATGGTGAGTGGCCTAGACAAGGCCTTTCAAATTAACGGATATGCACTCAATGAAGATGAAAAATTGGTCTGCATTGAGGTAATTAAAGCAAAAGACTTAAAACCCTTTTTTGCAGAAAAAACGACACCTTATGTTCTTATCAGAGACGATTTTCAAGAAGATGAGTTCAAAGAAAAGTATCCCAACTTTTACATTCACTTTCAAAGATATAAATCAAAATTAGAAAAACGATACCAATACAATCGTAGGATCAATTATTGGGAATGGGTTTTTTTGCGAAATTTTAAACTGTTTAGCCAACCAGAAAAAAGAATTTTTGTTCCCTGTAAGGAACGAATTTCTCACAAGAGTTACTTTCGATTTGCCTTAGTAGCACCTGGAATTTTTCCAACTCAAGATGTTACAGCAATTTTCAGAAAAGCGGATACGAAAGAAAGCATTGAATATATACTGGCTTATTTGAATCAATCCTTTGTTTTTGATTGGCTCAAATGCAATGGCATTGTGAAAGGAAGTATTGTAGAGTTTTCGGAAAAGCCCATCGCCAGTATTCCATTCAGAAAAATTAACTGGGGTAGTCAGAAAGAAGTAAACATACACGATACCATTACGCACCTGACACAAACTTTCATCACCAATAAAAACAAAGCGTTATTAACTAACATCAATGATTTGTTTACTCAACTTTTTAATATGTCAAGGTATGAATGTTGATTACGATGCACTCATCATTCGCATAAAGAAAGCGTCTATTCCTAAACCAATTTCGGGAACATTATCAGGACATGCAGCAGGAGAGCCTTTTGATAAGCACGTTTATGACGAAATCAAAAAACAATTACCTGGCAATACTTTTCGACAATACGAGTATCTCAACGATTTGTACAACAAAAATCCTGATACAATAGGCTATGCAGCAAGGCAAGCCTTATTCGATTCGCCAACCGTCATGTTTTTGTTAAGTCGTGGTAAAAATGCAACAGATCAATGGAGCCTTACAAATCCATTTGAGGAAAAACAAAACGACACAGCAGATATTTTGGTTGTTAAGAATAGCTTTTATGAGATCATCGACATAAAAACGAGAAACCTTACTAAATCTGCTCAGGCACCTAATATTATATCGGTATTTAAGCTAGCACAAGTTTGTACAAAAATGATTGATAATAAGGAGTTTAATAACTTTGTAATCAATTATTTTGAAATTGACTGGGAATTGGATGGTAACCAGTTGATTTGTAGAGATGCTCATTTCGCTTGCTTGTTCAAGGCACAACCAAATCAACTTTACATTAACTGGGCAGCCGCTATGCAAGTACAGTTTCATATCCGCGATTTAGACCAAACCTTCACTGGAACCAGAGAAGATTGGGCAAAAATCTACTTGAGCCATTTTGTGGAACAGGCTAAAAAACGGGCAGATTATATGATAGAAAAGTTTGTTAAGCCATTCGAGCAATATATTTGAAGTATTTTCTCAAGAACTTTTTATTATTTTCCACTGATAATTTGTGATATTGGTAACTGAATAAGGCTTCCGTTGGCC
>DAISIL010000082.1:0-9828 GCA_036822015.1 Bernardetiaceae bacterium
ATAGAACGTATATCGGAATGATAGAACGCGCTGAAAAAAACATAACGCTAGTCAATATTGAGAAAATTGCAAAAGCCTTCGAAACAAGCGTTGACAATTTACTAAAGTTTGATAATGGGAAGTAACGCAAATCGGCTGAGAAAAAAATGGCAAGATTACAGCGGAAACAATGCGGCACGTGCGGAAAGAAGTTTCCATGACACATTCACAAGTTTGTTTGAAGAAACTGAATATTCAATAAGATCAAAGCCGAACGAGTTTAGTAAAATTTATTTAGACATTCGTCTTAGTGCCAGAGAACTTGAAGAGATATACACACCAGAGATCGAAATTACAAGGCACGGTGTATTCCCTGATTACGCCATTACAAATAATGAGACCAACAAAACTATTTACGTTGAGGTCAAAAGACAAGATGGTTGGGTTGAGGGTAAAGCACGTTCAGCAGGTCGGGGAAACGCTCACGAGAGGTCTTGTAAATTTTTTACACCAGGCTTGCAAAAAATTTTAAGAAAAGCAGGTAATCTTGATGAAGGCATACTGCCTTTCTGGACTGTTTTTCAGGGAGATATTACAAGAGACCCTTGCCGAGTAAGAGAAATTACTTGTTGGTATGATGATTTAGCGGCACATTTTTTCTTTTGGAGGGATACAACGCATCCCGAACCCCTTATTGAGCATTTTCTTGAGCGGATAAAACCTTTGCTGGATTAATTTCATCTTCATACACTTCTCTCACATCAAGACCCCATACATCCCATCCATCGGGTTGGTGTCTTGCAAATAATTCTATTCTATCCTGAGTTGGAAACATTCTTTCAATAGCTTTTAGTACTTCAATGGGCTTTTGACTGTGCTGGCCTCGCGGAACTCGGATGAGTTGCTTTTCATTACGCGAACCTCTTGGTCTGGGTATTCTACCACGCTTGAAAACTAAACACATCTCACAATAAGAAAGTGTGTATTGGCCCGGGTTATGAACCATTTTATCCCATACAAAAGCGACAGTTCTAAATTCAAATCCCCATGCTTTGCCCAGTGCAATACCTTGTTCCATGTGTGGGCTTGTTACCCACATAAATAACAAACAGTCATCTTTTGCAATTTCAGTGATTGGAATTTTCATCAAATCCTTGGTCTTGACTGTCGGATATTGAAAGTTTGCTGCACTAATGAATATATTTTTTTCCCAGTTTTTGTTCACCTCCTTTTTACCACTCTTATCAAATTGCATTTTACCCCCATAATCCCAGGGTGGATCACAGTAAATTATATCGTATTTCTTTTCAGGCAGATCAGGGTATAGGCGCGGTAAGTCATTTCTTACAGTTCTTCTTTTTTGTTCAGCATCATAAATCCGATAGCCAGAAATAGCTTTCCGTTTCCCATCGGTCTGAATAGTATTTCCGAACAAGTCCTTTTGTTTCATGTACTTTTTGTTACGAATTTAATGTACAATTCCTACGTCTGCAAAATTTTTTGTCTTAAAAAAACAAAGAAGTACAGACGATAAATTGAAGGCTAGTACGCTCATGGCACCAACCACTGCCAGAATTTCTCCAACGTCTGGAGGCGGGGCTGAAAACGAATCAGGACAAAAAGCACAGCAAAGGAAAGCATCCGCAGCAGTAACGTCGCATAAAAACGCACCATATAGCGGCGGACTGCCCAGAGCATTGCCCCCAAGCCAAGCCCAACTCCGAGTAGCTGCATGGCCTGGGCGAAGCCGGGCCAATAAAAACTCCCTGCCAGAAGTGCCGTAGCCGTCCCCATAAGAAAGGAAAGGGGGCGGTTTTCGTGTTGGGTCAGGGGGTCTTTGTGTAAGTACCAGCCCAGGACAAGATGAAACAACCCCAGCATCAGGAACGGCACACCGATCAAACTGATGCCGCCGCCATACCAGTAACGCAACCCGAGGCCAAGTACGACCAGGGCGGTCAGCGAAACCTCGGCGGGCTGCCAGGGAGATAAGCCTTTGGCGTGGGGTAGGCTTGATTGATCGAGTATCTCATCCGAAGGGCGCATGGCTACAAAACCCCTAGCCAAGCGATAAGGTTTTTAAAATCTTACAGGTTCATGGGGCTTGTGTGGGGCTGTATTTTGTCTTTTTTCGCAAAAAAACTATCTTGTTGGCTCATCAAAAACGCTTGGTTGGTTATGTCTAGTCCAGTTCTTTTGGGTGCGCTCCTCGAGCGTGGGTATCGGGTGCGTCCGTCGGCTTATGTAGAGGAGAGCTGGTTGTTGGTGCGTCAGCGGTTGGTTGGTTTTGTGCTCTTTGGGGTGTTGGCTTCGGGGATCAGCTTGATAGCAGCGGTGTTTTTGGGACTACTTCCGTTCATTGGCGGTTTTGTTGGTCAGGCGGTGACTACGTCTTTGATGGCGGGCTACTTGTACGCCGCTCGGGTACTTGACCAAAAAAAGCCGTGGGCATTTTCAATTTTTTTTAAGCCTACCGAAAAGTTTGTCCCAATCTTATTTTATACCATGTTCCTCAACCTCCTAATCGTCCTACCCGTGCTGCTTTTTTTCGTCTTGATTTTTGGGCTAAGCACGGATGCTTTCTTTGATCTGCTGGCATTGGAAAACGCTGCTGCCTACCTGGATCGCTTGGGTGGACTAGACATCCTGATGGCGGCTTTGTTTTTGATGGGTTTTATGATCTATCTTTTTGTGTCTTATGTACTTGTGCTGCCGTTTATCGTCTTTGAAGAGGTCTCGTTTTGGCAGGCCATGGAGGCAAGCCGACAGCTAGTCGGTCGGCAGTTTGGGGCGGTGCTATCGCTGCTGCTGCTCTTGCTTTTGCTAAACCTTGCCGGGGCTTTGTTTTTCTTTGTGGGACTGTTTATCACGATCCCCGTCAGTCAGGTGGCTTATTATTGTTTTTACAAAGACCTCCTCACGCAGGCAGCTCCCCACGAACGCTACAGCGGCAAGTTTGGGGAGGATACACCGCTAGATGCTGGTATATAAAGACCTAAATCTCCTGGAATTGTGAGACCTTATACATCTAGCCCAACCGATCTAGGCTTTCTTCGAGGGCTTTGATTTTTGCCCTTGCGTCGGCGGCTTTTTTGCGCTCGGCTTCGATGACAGCCGCTGGGGCGTTCTGAACAAAGCGTTCGTTGCTCAACTTTTTGTCCACCGACCGAAGAAACCCTCGGGTGTAGTCGAGGTCTTTCTGGAGGGCAGCCCGCTCCTCGGCTACGTCGATCAGTCCCTCCATAGGCAAGGCACACTCATCCGACTGCACCACAAAACCCACCGACTGGGGCGGCTGTTGCTCCGAGAAGTGCAAACGACCGATGCCAGCCAGGCGTTGAATGACGGAGGCAAAAGTTTGGTAGCGGCTCGTATCTATCGTCTTGATGTAGAGATCGAGGGTGTTCTTTTTGGGGATATTTTTTGTCGTGCGGACGGCACGTATCTGGGAAACGACCTCAAAGATGAAGTCGGCATCCTGGATCAGTGATTGATCCACTGCCGTAGGCGTTTGAGGATAAGGAGCCACGATGATACAATCTTTTGCGTCGCGCTCACGGATGCTATGCCAGAGTTCCTCTGTGAGGAAAGGCATGAAAGGATGCAAAATTTTGATGAGTTCTTCAAAAAATACCAACGTTTGGGCGTGTGTATCCGCGTCGATGGGCTGTTGGTAATCGGGCTTAATCATCTCGAGGTACCAGGAGCAGAAATCATCCCAGATGAGCTTGTAAATCGTCATCAGGGCATCCGAAATGCGATACTGGGCATACTGCTGCTCGAGCTTCTGGAGGGCTTGGGCCAGACGGTTTTGCATCCAGGCTATCGCGACGGGTTCCCGAGGGCCGCCATCGCTAGGGGCGATCTCCCAACCCTTGACCAGACGTAAGGCATTCCAGATTTTGTTGGAGAAGTTACGCCCTTGCTCACAGAGCTTTACATCGAAGGGAAGATCATTGCCGGCCGGCGAACTGAACAGCATCCCCACCCGAACGCCATCGGCACCGTAGGTCTGGATGAGGTCAAGCGGATCGGGGGAGTTGCCCAAAGATTTGGACATCTTGCGTCCTTGTTTGTCGCGGACGATGCCCGTCAGATAGACGTGCTTAAAGGGCAGTTCGTTTTTGTAGGTGTAGCCGGCCATAATCATCCGAGCCACCCAAAAGAACAAAATTTCGGGAGCCGTTACCAGGGCATCCGTTGGATAAAAGTAGTCCAGTTCTTCGCTCTCAAAAGTTCCGTTGTCAAAATCTGCAAAGACAGCCATGGGCCAGAGCCAGGACGAAGCCCAGGTATCGAGTACGTCGTCGTCTTGCCGCAAGTCGGATAAGGTGAGGGCGGAGTTGTTGGTCTTTTGTTGGGCTGCTTGGAGGGCTGCTTCGGGTGTCTCGGCGACGACAAAATCACCTTCGCCTTCTCCAAAGTAGTAAGCCGGAATGCGATGCCCCCACCAGAGTTGGCGAGAGAGACACCAATCGCGGACGTTTTCCATCCAGTGTCGGTATGTCCCGACGAACTTCTCGGGATAAAATTTGATGTTGCCGTTCAGGACGTTTTCCAGGGCCGGATCAGCAATTTTTTTCATGTCCAGGAACCACTGCAAGGAGAGGCGCGGCTCAACGACGGCATTGGTGCGCTCGGAGCGTCCGACTTTGTTGGTGATGGCTTGGGTTTGGACAAGTTGCCCGGCCGCTCGGAGGTCTTCGACGATATTTTCTCGGGCCGTGAAGCGGTCTTGTCCCGCATAGGGGCCGCCGTGTTGGTTGAGTGTGCCGTCTTCGTGGAGACAGTCGATGATGGGAAGCTGGTGGCGCATTCCGATTTCGTAGTCGTTGGGGTCATGGGCCGGCGTAACCTTGAGGCAGCCTGTCCCGAAGTCTTTTTCGACGTACGTATCGGTGATGATCGGGATGGGACGCTCCAGAAACGGGACTAGGGCGCGTTTGCCGTGTAGGTGTTGGTAGCGTTCGTCGTCGGGATGAACGGCGATGGCCGTATCGGCGACGATGGTTTCGGGGCGGGTGGTGGCTATCGTGATCCACTCGTCGGCTGTGCCTTCGATGCGGTAACGAACGGCATAGAGCTTGGCCGGCTCACCGTCTTCGTTGTAGATGACCTCTTCGTTGGATAGTGCCGTTTTGGCTTCGGGATCCCAGTTAATCATCCTTAGCCCTCGATAAATAAAACCTTTGTTGTAGAGATCAACAAAAACCCGGATGACGGATCGGTAGTAGCCTTCGTCCATCGTGAAGCCAGTGCGTTTCCAGTCGCAGGAAGCACCGAGTTTTTTGAGTTGCTCGAGGATGATACCACCGTATTTGTCTTTCCAGGCGTAGGCGTGTTGGAGGAACTCCTCTCGGCTAAGATCGGATTTTTTGATGCCTTTTTCACGCAACATCTTGACTACCTTTGCCTCCGTAGCAATGCTGGCGTGATCCGTACCAGGTACCCAGCAGGCTTCCTTGCCCTCCATGCGGGCCTTTCGGATCAGGACATCCTGGATCGTGTTGTTGAGCATATGCCCCATGTGCAGCACACCGGTTACGTTAGGGGGCGGGATGACGATGGTGTAGGGCGTTTTGTTGGGATTCACCCGAGCAGAAAAAAAATCGTGATTCATCCAGTGGGCATACCACTTGTCCTCAACGTCGGCGGGCTGGTAGGTCTTTTGCATAGGTTAAGTCATTGATAAATAATTGCTTAACAACAGCGGAAAGCCTACCAGCAGTTGTAGATTGCTCTGGTAGGCCATTCGGCAAAGGTATGTGTCTCTGTGAGCTATTCTTCGATGACCTCGAGCGTGATCTCGTGCTTGATGTCTTTGTGTAGCACGATGGTAGCCGTATAGGTGCCGAGCATCTTGATCTCGTCCGTGATTTTGATTTTCTTGCGTTCGATCTCAAAACCCTTTTCGTGGAGGGCATCGGCGATTTGTAGGGGCGTAACAGAACCAAAGATTTTGCCGCTTTCGCCGGCTTTGGTCTTGATCTGGATCGTTAGCTCCCCCATACGCTCGGCGATAGCTTCGGCTTCGGCACGGATTTTGGCGATTTTTTGGCTTTGCTGGCGCAGGGTTTCGGTTACCATTTTTTTGTTGGCCGTCGTTGCCAATATTGCCATCCCTTTTGGGATCAGGTAGTTGCGGGCATAGCCTGGCTTTACATCCACGATGTCGTGTTGGTAGCCCAGGCGTTCGATGTCTTGTTTGAGAATAATTTCCATGATTGCGTCAGTTACTTGTTGAAGTCGGCTGTGTAAGGCAAAAGGGCGATATGCCGGGCCCGCTTGATGGCTTGGGTCAAGCGGCGTTGGTACTTTTGGCTTGTACCAGTTACGCGCCGGGGCAAGATACGCCCCTGGTCGTCGATGAACTTCATCAAAAAGTCTGGGTCTTTGTAATCAATAAACTTGATACCTGCCCGACGAAAGCGACAATATTTGTTGCGTGCCTCTTTCTTGATGCTGTGGATGGGTTCGTTTACGAGTGTCATAAGGAACAGGGTTTATTTTTTGTCTTCTTCTTTTTTGTTGAAAGCCCCTCGGCGGCGTTTTTCGCTGTATTCGAGGGCGTGTTGGTCGAGGGCCACGGTCAAGAAGCGCATCACACGCTCATCGCGGCGGTATTCGATCTCGAGGCGGTCGATGGATTGGGGGTCGGCCTTAAACTCAAAGAGGTGATAAAAACCTGTTTTTTTGCGTTCGATGGGGTAGGCTAGTTTTTTAAGACCCCAATTTTCTTCGTGATATACGTCGGCACCGTTGTCGATCAGGATTTGCTTGAACTTATCAGTAACTTCTTGCAACTGAACTTCGGACAAAACGGGCGTGAGTACAAACACAGTTTCATAAATGCGTAAGCTCATACCAAATCAGTTTAGCGTGAAAAAATAAAGGACTGCAAAGGTAGGTAAGTCCGTAATAATCTCCAAATTTTTTACGCATCATATTGCTCCAGCTGCCGAAGCAAAGCTCGGAGGTCTTTGGGATAAGGGGCCTGTACCGCAATCGCCTCACCGGCTAGCCCCTCAAAAGCCAGGACGGCCGCATGTAGGGCCACGCGCCCGATGAGTGGCTGCTCTTCGGTGTGTTTTTTGAGCTTGAAGCCGCGCTTGATCTGTGAGAGTTGCAAGAGCGGGCCGCCGTATTGCGGATCACCCACGAGGGGGGCTTTGAGGTAGGCAGCGTGGGCCCGAATTTGGTGGAGCCTTCCCGTGATGGGGCGGCAGTGCAACAGCGTTACGTGCTGAAACGCCCGCTCGGTATCGAAGTAGGTCAGGGCGGGCTTGCCCTCATCGCTCGGTACAATACGCGCCAGCCCGTTGGTGGTCGTTTTGAGGTTTTTCTCGACCGCCGTCTCCCGAAACTGATGCACCCCTGCCACAAAAGCATGGTAGGTCTTCTGGACACGGCGTTGCTCAAACTGTATGGAGAGGTGGCGATACGCCTCCGGATGCTTGGCTACGGCGATGGCCCCGCTGGTTTCCTTATCAAGGCGGTGTCCAAACTGGGCATCGGGACGCTGCTCACGTACCAGCTCGAGGAGGCTCTTTTGTGTGCCTAAGCGTTCGTCTAGGGTGGCGATGTGAGGCGGTTTGTTGAGGATCAAGTAGTCGTCGTTCTCGAAAATCAACAAATCGTCAAAACTAATTTTTTTCATTTTTTTGGGGACAAAGATAAACAAAAAACCTTAGGTGCCTGGCGCGGATGTGTTTGCCAAAGTTTTTGCGTACTTTCGTTGCCGCAATCAATCCCATGATGAGTTTTTTATGACGACGACGACAAAGATCCCTCCCATTTTAGCCGGCAAACGCGGCATCATCACCGGTGCCTTGGATGCCAACTCCATCGCTTGGCGCGTAGCCCTGAAAGCCAAAGCCGCTGGTGCCGATTTTGTCCTGACCAACGCCCCCGTAGCCCTCCGCCTCGGGCAAATCAACGAACTCGCCCAGACCTGCCAGACCATCGTCGTACCCGCTGATGCTACCTCCCTCGATGACATCGGACAACTCTACACCCAGGCCACCGAACACCTGGGCGGCAAACTCGATTTTGTCTTGCACTCTATCGGGATGAGCCCTAACGTCCGCAAAAAACGCAGCTACGACAACCTCAACTACGATTGGATGCTCAAATCCCTGGACATCTCCGCCCTTTCGTTCCACAAGATGATGCAGGTAGGCGACAAAATGGGGGTCTTCAACGATCATGCCTCCATCCTGGGACTTTCCTACATCGCTGCCCAGCGCACCTTCCCCGACTACGGCGATATGGCTCAGGCTAAGGCCGCCCTCGAGTCCATCGCCCGAAGCTACGGCTACTTTTTGGGCAAAAAACAGGGCATCCGAGTCAATACCCTCTCTCAATCTCCGACACCTACCACGGCCGGCACAGGTGTAGGCGGCTTTGATGCTTTCATGGCCTATGCCGACCAGATGTCGCCCCTGGGCAATGCCACAGCGGATGATTGTGCGGATTACATCTTGACCCTTTTCTCTGACTTGACCCGCAAAGTAACCATGCAAAACCTCTACCACGACGGAGGGTTTTCGGCGATGGGTATTTCGGCCGAGCTAATGGAACTTTTTGCGTCCCAGCAGTCCTGAGGCAGTCAAGTTGGCGATATTTATGCTTGATAACCTATGATGAGCCTCTCTGTACAAGAAATCATTGCCCAATATCGGTCGGTTATCATCCAAATCGCTACGCCACATAGCGTCGGAACGGGTTTTTATCTCGAATCCAGACAACTGATCGTTACCAACGCACACGTGGTGGCCGGATGCTCGTCCGTGGTGGTGGCCGGTAAATCGCTACCCAAGATCATGGCCGAGGTAGTTTATTTGGATCCGCTCCGCGATTTGGCTTTTTTGAGTCCGCCTTCGCGCTTCCCGTCTCGCCCCGAAGTCGTGCTTTCACAAACGCCTGTCCGAGATGGGGATGCCGTCCTGGCCATGGGGCATCCCTACGGCTTGCGCTACTCCAGCACCCAGGGGACGGTCTCGAAGGCCCAGCGGCTGCACCCCGACACCAACACGTATTACATCCAACTCGACGCGACGATCAATCCTGGCAACAGCGGTGGCCCCCTCGTCAATGCCCAGGGAGAAGTCGTTGGGGTCAATACCTTTCAACTCGATAGAGGACAGTCCTTGAGCTTTGCCTTACCCGTCGCGCAGCTCCGCCAGGCCCTCGAACGCTTCGATCAGCATACGGCACAGGCTCCCCTCCTCGTCTGCGATGCTTGCAGCAACCCTACCTCCGTCCATGAAAACTACTGCCCCCATTGCGGCAACGATCTAGCACCACACCGATACACCCCCTACATGCCCGTAGGTATTCCCCGTCTGATCGAGGACATTCTCGTTCATCTAGGCAAGGACAACAACCTCTCGCGTAGCGGCCCCAACCGATGGGACATCCAGGAGGGGAGTGCCAGTATCTCCCTCAAATACAACCCCGACAATGGTTTTATTTTTTGTGATGCCTATTTGTGCCTCTTGCCACAACAAAACATCGCGCCGCTGTATGAGTTTTTGCTCCGCGAAAACTACAAACTCAAGTACCTCAACTTTAGCGTCCAGCAACAGGACATCATCGCCTCCTGGGTCATCTACGGACAGCACCTCCACCTCGAGGAAGGATCGGCACAACTGCGGTACTTCATGCAAAAAGCCGACGAGTACGACAACCTGCTCGTCAATCAGTTTGGGGCCCGTTGGCGAAACCAAGAGGAGGATTAGACCTAAGCAACCATGAAATTGTTTTTTTTGTTCATATCAATTTTTTTTCTTGTTTTTGAGAGACTTCATGCACAAACGCAAGCCAAAGACTTTCAAGCCTTCTTCTCCC
>DAISIL010000083.1:0-9573 GCA_036822015.1 Bernardetiaceae bacterium
TCTATCAGACCTGGGCGTTTTCCTTGATCGTCGGGGTCAGCAATCTATGGCTCTATCTGACGGCGCGTTTCCTGATCCGCAACAAGTACCACGCTCGGATTTTGATTAGTGTGGTGTATTCGGTATTTATGCTCCAGTTCATTGGGCAGATGCACGGCATGGCCGAGATGCACTTTTTCTTTTTTATCAATGCGGCTTTGCTGGCCCTTTACCAGGACTGGCGATTGATGGTGGTCTATACCTTTTTAGCGATTGCGCACCATAGCGTACTGGCGATCTTGCAGGTAGCCCTCGAGATACCCGAGTTGGGTTACTATTTCATCACGTATCGTGGGCTGAATCTCGATGGCTCCTACTCCGAAACGGTTACGGTATTCCAGCTTTTTTTCCATTTTGGCTTGGCGGCCTTGATGGGCGTTATTGGTGGGCTGTGGGCAGAGTATAGCAAGAAAAATAACATCAGTCTCCTGGAGGAAAAGTTAGAAGTCAAGCGGTTCAACAAAGAACTCCAAGAATCACAAGCGCGTATCAAGCGCGATGCCGAAGAGATCAGCCGCACCAACACGTATCTTAGCCTTTTGCGCCAGCAGGTAGAAGAAAAACAGGCACTGCTCTTACGTGCCGAGCGGATCGCTAAGATGGGTAGTTTTGAATCTTATGTCAGCAACGACCACATCACGTGTTCCGAAAACCTGGCCCCGCTCTACGGATTAGACAAAATCAAGAGTTCTCACGACATCCTTAACCGCATACACCCCGAGGATGTCTATGCCATGAGTCAGACGACCTCCAACGCCATCATGCAGGTCAAGGAAAGTTTCTCGTTGCGGTACCGCTTCCAACACGGCAAAACGGGCGAGTACAACTGGTACGAAGTCAATGTACAAACGCTCCTCGGAGCCGATGGCAAGCCCGAGCGTATGGCTGGTGTGGTGCGGGATATTGGAGAGGAAATTTACCAACAATCGGCTCTTGAGCGTGCCTATCAAGAAGTGCAAGCCTCCGAAGAAGAACTCCGCCAAAACCTGGAAGAGCTTCAAGCGACACAAGACTTGCTCAAAAAACAAAAGCAAAGTGTAGAGGCAGCTTATCACGAACTCCAGGTAACACAGCAGCAGCTCATCCAGTCCGAAAAGATGGCCAGCCTGGGGCAACTTGTCGCCAACATTGCGCACGAGATCAACACACCCTTGGGCGCCATTCGATCTTCGGCCGAAAACATGGCCGAGACGCTCACCAAAGCCCTGCCCGTCTTGCCTAACTTCTTGCATTCCCTGGATGAAGCGACCTTTGAGCAGTTCTCTAGCTTGCTTGCAGATGCCTCACAAACAAGGGATTTGCTTTCTTCTCGACAAAAACGCGCCGTGAAGTACGACCTGATCGACCGCTTGGAAAGCCAAGATATACCAGCCGCCGAGGAGCTGTCCGACTTGATCGTCGATATGTCCGTTCACGAAAACATCGACAACTATACGCCCCTACTCCAACATCCCCGCAGCCAGGAGTTGTTCGCGATGGCTTATCGCCTCTCGGGTATCGTGCGCAGCAACCGCAACATACAGGAGGCCACCAACAGGGCTGCAAAAATTGTCTTTGCCCTCAAAAACTTTGCTAGACAAGACCAAAGTGGTAAAAAATCCGAAGTGCTTATCAACGAAAGCATCGAAACAACACTTACCCTTTACCACAACCAACTCAAACACGAGGTGGAAGTCATCAAAGACCTCCAGGAAATACCGCCTTTTATGGGTTACCCCGACGAGTTGGTACAGGTCTGGACAAACATCGTCCACAACGCCATCCAAGCCATGAAGGGCAAAGGCAAGCTCATCCTCCGCAGCCGTATTGAGGGGCAAAATGCCCTGGTGAGCATCAGCGATACCGGCGGAGGTATCCCACCCGAAGTACAAGCCCACATCTTTGAGCCTTTCTTTACGACCAAAGCCAAAGGAGAGGGCAGCGGGCTGGGTTTGGACATTACCAAGAAAATCGTTGGTAAGCACGAAGGCAAAATTTGGTTCGATACCACACCGGGAGACGGCACTACTTTTTACATTCAACTTCCTTTACAGTAACTCATCCCAACCACACCATGCGTACCCGACATACCAGTAACCTTATCCTTTGCGTCGATGATGAAGCGGTCATCCTGGAAAGCCTCAAAACACAACTCCGCGAACACTATGGCACTCAGTTTGCAATCGAAACCTGTGAAAGCGGCGAAGAGGCACTCGAAACCCTGCATTTCTTGACCAAACGAGGCATCGGAAGGCTTATCGTCATCACGGATTGGCTGATGCCAGGCATGAAGGGCGATGAGTTGTTACTCAAAATATCGTTGCAGTATCCCGCTGCCATAACGTTTATGCTCTCGGGGGAGGTCGATCCAAAAGCAAGGCAGGCATCGTTTCAGCAAGCCAAAATGTATGATTTTTTTAATAAACCCTGGCAAAAAGAAGAACTTTTTCAATCCATTGATAAGGCTTTGGTACAGTGAATAAAAAACATCTCTTGCTTTGTGTTGATGATGAGCCGATGGTGCTACAAAGTCTCAAAGAATCTATTGGGCAGCACTTCGGCAAACGCCTCCGTATCGAGACGGCAGAGAGTGGCAGCGAAGCCTTGGAGATCGTGGATTTCTGGGAGCAGCGCGGCACACTCCCCAGTCTCGTGATTTCGGATTACATCATGCCCCACATGAAGGGCGATGAGCTTTTGCGTCAGATTCACCTGCTTGTACCGGACGCGATTACGATCCTACTTACCGGAAAAGCCAGCCTCGAGGGCGTTACGCAGGCGATCAATACAGCGAACCTGTACCGTTATATCGCCAAGCCCTGGGAGCGCAGCGATTTGATGATGACCCTCGAATCAGCCCTTGAAAGCTACGAAAAAGATGCCCAGCTACGCGAGCAAAACCACACCCTTCAAGTCCTCAATGCCGAGCTGGAGCAGAAAGTAGAGGAGCGGACACACCAGATACGCAAAAAAAACGAGCAGATCGAGGCCAGCATCCGCTATGCCCAACGGATACAATCGTCTATCTTGCCGCCACGGGCGGAGATCATGGCAGCATTTCCGGAGCATTTTATTTTTTTTCGGCCCCGAGATGTCGTCAGTGGAGACTTTTATTGGTTTGGACGCAAAGGCAAAAAAAGCATTTTGGTTGCCGCCGACTGTACCGGACATGGCGTGCCAGGAGCGTTTATGTCTCTGATCGGCAATGAGTTGCTGCACAAAATCATCCATGATTCGGATACTAGCCAGCCCGCCCATATCCTCGAACAGCTCAACGAAGGCATCCGGCGCGTCTGGAGGGGAGAGCGCAAAAACCGAGAGGGCATGGATGCCGCCGTATGCTTGATCGACGAGCAGGCACGCACGCTTACTTTTGCCGGTGCCAAAAATCCCCTGTGCTACATCGACGATACGACGGGTGCTTTGGTGGTCGTTCGTGGCACGCGCCGAAGCATCGACGGACGGGACTCCGAGATACCCTTTGAGCAACACACCATCGGGCTAGGGCAGGTGCGTTGGTTTTATCTCTACTCGGATGGTTTTCAGGATCAGTTTGGGGGAGCCGACGGCAAGAAGTTCATGCGGAATCAGCTTTGGCAGTTACTCGAACGCATCCATACCCAGACCCCCGAAGCCCAGCAGGCGAGCCTACGGGAAACTTTCCTGGACTGGAAAGGAGCGCGCAAACAAATCGACGACGTACTGGTGATGGGTTTTGCTGTGTGATTACGTATCGGATACACTTTCGGGGGCAGGTGCAGGGCGTGGGCTTCCGTCCGGCTGTTTTTCGCATGGCTCGGCATCTGAAAGGCTCTATCCGCAATAGCCATACAGGCGCAGTGCTTGATCTCCAGGCCGACGAAGCAGAGGTACATCGCTTTTTAAAACAACTTTTGGATAACCTCCCCCCACTTGCCCAGGTAGCCGGGTACGACATTCAAATTTTAGACCTGCCGCCTTATACCTCCTTTGCCATTGCCCCCAACGATGCCCAAGGAGAAATCGCCCTGCACATCACCCCAGATACCGCTCCTTGTGCGGCTTGCAAAGGCGAAGTAAAAGAAACAAAAAACCGTAGATTCGCTTATGCGTTTACTTCTTGCGTCGATTGTGGGCCACGCTACGGTATCGTTCGGCAGTTGCCCTTTACACGGGAACAAACCACTCTGGGCGATTTTCCGATGTGCCAGGATTGCCTTCGGGAATACGAAGACCCCGCCAATCGCCGTTTTCATGCCCAGACGATCAGTTGCCCCGCTTGTGGCCCAAAGGTTTACCTCAACGGCGACCCAGCAGAAGTATGGACGCGAGCTAAGCGCTTGCTTGAAGCTGGTAGAACTTTAGCGGTCAAGACCTTAACGGGTTATCTCCTGTGTGTCGATGCCCGTCAGGTGGCGGCCATTACGCGGCTGCGCCAGGCCAAGCATCGTCCCAGAAAACCACTGGCTTTGCTTTACCCCGACCTCGATAGCATCCGAGCGCATTTCACCCTGGCACCCGAGCAGGAGATGTGGCTTAGCCAGCCGGCTGCCCCGATTGTTTTGCTTTCGCCTACGGAAAAAAATCCCCTGCCCGTTCATCTCATCGCGCCGCCGAGCCAACGCCTGGGCGTGATGCTGCCCGCTTCGATGCTCTTGCATGTCTTGATGCAAGCGCTGGGCTTTCCCGTTGTGGCAACGAGCGGTAACCCTTCGGGGCAACCTTTGGCGTATGCAGACGAAGCCGCGAAGGACACTTTGCATCCCATCGCAGATGATTTCTTGACGCACACTTTGCCGATTGCCTTCCCACAAGATGATAGTTTGATCGAAAGAGACACCCTCCTCTTGCGTCGCGGGCGTGGATATGCACCTACCTTGCCTGCAAGTGCTTCATCAGCAACACTTTTGGCGATGGGTAGCGATCTCAAAAGCAGTTTCGCGCTCTTGCATCAAGGGAGTTGTTATGGAAGTCCGTATATCGGCAACCTGGAAAACTACGCCGTGCAGGAGCGTTACGTACAGATGATGGCAGATTATTTGGCTTTGTTTCGGGTGCATTCGCCGATAGTTTTGGTGGATGCGCATCCACAATATCACAGCCGGCTTTTGGCTGATCGGATCGAAAAATCAACCCTGCATACCGTACCTCATCACGAGGCACACCTGGCTGCCGTCTTGGGAGAACACCAACTTTGGAACACACCCCAAAAAATATTGGGTGTGGTTTGGGACGGCATGGGCTGGGGCAAGGACGGACAAATTTGGGGCGGGGAGTTCTTTACGTATCGGGCAGGGGCGATGCACAGGGTAGGGCATTGGGCGTATTTTCCCTGGTTGGCTGCCGACAAGATGTCCCGCGATGGGCGATTGCCTTTGTTGAGTCTCCTGCATGAAACCGAGTTTGAATCTTTGGCCTGGCAGAATTTTTCTTTGGTGGAGCAGCGCATCTATCGTCGGCTACTCCAACAACCGACCCTTTATACCAGCTCGGTGGGGCGTATCTTCGATGCGGTGGCTTTGCTGTTGGGTATTCCTGTGGGTACTTTTGAGGGCGAGGCTGCCATGATGCTCGAAGCCCTTGCCCGACGCGGCATCCATACACACGCGCACCCGCTCCTGACGCAGGAGGAGTGCCAAAGCCAGCAGCCCTCCCCAAAGCTACTGCTCGCTCGGGTAGCCGAAGCCCTATGTGCAGGACAAAACCGCGAAAAAATCGCATTTTGCTTTCATCTTACGTTGGCATTGCTTATCTTAGGTCAAGCTGAACGGGAAGAAGTCGAAGCGGTGGCTTGCAGCGGTGGTGTATTTCAGAACGCGCTTTTAGTACAGTTGCTCCAGCAGCACATCCCGCGCCTGTATCTCCACCAAAGACTTCCGCCCAACGATGAAAACATTGCTTTTGGACAAATTCAACACTTTCTTCACCCATGAAACACCTCTCCGAGTACCGTGATCCTGCCCTGGCCCAACGCTATGTAGAAGCCATCCACAAGGCAACAACTCGCCCCTGGCAGATCATGGAGGTCTGTGGAGGTCAGACCCATAGCCTGGTCAAGAATGGCATCCTTCAACTGCTCCCACCCGAGATTACGATGATTCATGGGCCGGGCTGCCCCGTCTGTGTTACGCCTATTCGTCTGATAGATAAGGCGATTTATTTGGCTCAAAAAGAAGGTGTTATGCTTTGCTCTTTTGGGGATATGCTCCGCGTACCGGGATCGGAAAAAAGTCTGTTGCAGGCCAAGGCCGAAGGTGCTGACATCCGGACGCTGTACTCTCCTTTGGAGGCGGTCAAGTTGGCGATTCAGCATCCGCATCGGCAGGTGGTCTTTTTTGCCGTGGGCTTCGAGACGACGGCTCCCGCCAATGCGCTTTCGGTCTTGCAGGCGGCCCAAAAGCAACTCGATAACTATTCCATCCTGGCTTCTCATGTATTGGTGCCACCGGCGATGCAGGCCGTGATGGATGACCCCGAAAGTAAAATTGATGGGTTTCTTGCCCCCGGACACGTCTGTACGATCATGGGCATTGAGGCGTACTACCCGATGGCGGAGCGTTATCGGGTTCCCATCGTGGTAACGGGTTTTGAGCCGATTGATTTGTTGCAGGGTATTTTGATGACGATTCGGCAGCTGGAGCGCGGTCAGGCACTGGTCGAAAACCAATATGCGCGCATTGTTCGTCCCGAAGGCAACCTTTCGGCTCGGCGCGTGATTGAGGATGTTTTTCAGGTACAGGATCAGGTCTGGCGCGGCATCGGAGAGATTCCGAAGAGTGGTTACGGCTTGCGTCCCAAATATCAGGCATGGGATGCCAACAAAAAATACAACATCGGCATCAGTGAAGCCCCCGAGCATCCCGATTGCATATCGGGTTTGGTGATGAAAGGCATCAAAAAACCCCACGACTGCACGCAGTTTGGCAAACGCTGCACACCCACTACACCTTTGGGCGCACCTATGGTGAGCAGCGAGGGCGCTTGTGCGGCTTATTTTCATTACCGCCAGGCAGCGGCCGTTTAGTTGGCTTCATTCCTCCTCCAGATACAGTTCTACTAGCCCTTCGGGTAGCCGCATCAAGACCTGCTTACTCGTTGTGTCCAGGCGTTCGATGAGGGCATCCTGAAACGGGATCAAGATGTCCTTGCCTCGGTAGCGCACCGAAAGCAGCATGTTGTTGGGTAGTTCATTGACCTCCGTTACTTTTCCGAGCGTTCCCATGCGTACATCCGATAGCGTAAATCCCACCAGATCATGCAGAAAAATCTCTCCCTCCTCTAGCTCGGGCAGTGCCGTGAGCGGCAAAAAGACCGTACACCCGACCAGGAGCTGGGCCGCTTCAATGCTATCGACCTCCTCTAGTTTGAGGATCGCTTGATCGCCCTGTATCGTGATCCGTTCCACAAAATAGGGGACAAGCTGGCCGCGTTGCTCCAAAAAGAGCGCGTCAAGTTTTTGGTAGCGTTCGGGCGTATCGGTCTCTAATTGCAGGCGAAGTTCGCCGTGGAGACCGTGGGTCTTTCTGAATACGCCGAGTTCAAAACAGTCTTCTGTTGTCATGGCTGCAAAATTAGTTACTTAATTTGGAGATACCATCGCTGATAGTTCAGATAGAGCCATCCGAGCGGGAGATGAGTTTGGGTTAAGAAATGCCAAAAAATATCATGTAAGGATGGTTTTTGTCCATTGCGCTGCCTGACTAAGCGAAGTAGCTGGATAAAATCTTTTGCTATTTGAAAATTTTCCGTCAGCACGGATTGGCGTAAGTGGTAGCGCAAGGACTGTATCAGGGCCTGGTCTTCTTTGGGATGTTGATTGAGTGAGAAGGCTTTTTGGCATACGCGATACGTACTGGCAAGCATCTTGGGCTGGCGTAGGCGATAAAACTGATGGGTGAGCGAGTGGGGCAGGATACGGCGTTGGGTCAGGACGTGATCCAGAAAAAAATACTGGTAATGCCGAGCAGAGCGCACCCAGAAATCGTAATCTTCGTAAGCCAGCGTTTCGTCGTAGCCGCCTAGCCGCTCGAGTACCTCCCGTCGGATGAGCATCGAAGCCGCCGAAATCAATCCCCCACCCTTCAAAAGTGCCGCATAAAGATCGCCCGAAGGCGGTTTAGGGCGACGATCATAGTAAGTTCCTAGGGGCTGACCATCTGCTGCAATCAAATCTACATCCGAGAAAACAACGCCGTAAGTTTTATCCAATTTTTGAAAAGTAGCCACCTGCTCCGCAATGCGATGCGGATAGAGGAGATCATCTGTGGCAAGGTCTAAAATAAAATCTCCTCTGGATTGGGCAAAGGCATAGTTGAAGGCTCGGCAGTTGCCGCCGTTTTTGGGCAAAGCGAAAAACTGCACAGGTATTGGGCAGCGCGAGACAAAAGACCGGATGCGTGCCTGGCTGCCGTCTGTGCTGGCATCGTCCACGATGAGGAGTTCTATGGGGCGATAGGTTTGGGCGATCACCGATGCCAAGCTTTCCTCCACAAAAGGCGCGTGATCGTAACACAAAGCAATGACACTTACCAGGGCTGCCATCCGATCACGAGGACATCATCGAGTTGTTTCTCTGTGCCTTTCCAGTCTTCAAAGGCTTTCTGCAAGGCCTGCTGCTGTTCTTGTATGGGCAGGGGAGCTATCTGGGTGAGGATTTGGCGGAAGCCTTTGCGCATCAATTTTTCTCCTTTTTCACCCCCAAATTGATCCTGAAAACCGTCCGAAGCCAAGTACAGGTTGTCGATTTCCTGGAGGCTGCGGGTGTGGAGGGTGAAGTTTCGGATTTGTCCTTTTTCGCTTCCGCCTATGCTCATGCGATCTCCTTTGATTTCGTAAAGCTGTTTGTTTTTGAAATAGATTAAAGGGTTCTTCGCGCCCGCAAAGTGCAGTTTTTTATCTTTGGCATCTATTAGGCAAACGCTCATGTCCATCCCATCTTTGTTTTGGGTTTGGTTTTGGCGCAAAGCACGTCGGATGCCCTGGTGAAGCTCTTGGAGGAGTTGGTGAGGAAGAATATCGGGTTGTTGTTGAACGATCTGGCGTAGGAGTGCGTCTCCGATCAGGCTCATAAACGCCCCTGGCACGCCGTGTCCCGTTGAGTCGGCGGCGATCAGGAGGGTGCGCTGGCGGGTGGGGTGTTGCCAAAACCAGTAAAAATCACCTGAAACAATATCTCGGGGTTGGAAAAATATGAAGGTCTTCGGGAGTTGTGCTTGTATCGTTTGTAGTTCGGGTAAGATGGCTTGTTGAATGCGGCTGGCGTAGTTGATGCTATCCGTGATGGCTTTGTTTTTTCGCTTGATTTCGACGTTTTGGAGGCGTTCGATTTGTGCTTCGTTGGTCTGTCGTTCGAGGGCAAGTTGGGATTGCAGTCCGTTTACTTTCATTTGCAGTTCATCCCCGACCGTCTTCACCCGAAGTGCTACAAAGGCTCTGTGATGTGAAAGGGCGGCTTTGTAATCATTTGTTTTTTCCCTCAATTCGCTAAAAATTAAGTGGATACGTGCTAGCTTAGATTTGGCTTCGATCTCTTCGGCGAGGTGTTGAGCTTCGTTGAGATAGGTTTCCGCTTCTCTG
>DAISIL010000084.1:0-214 GCA_036822015.1 Bernardetiaceae bacterium
ATGTAAAAGCCAAACAGTCGTTTTGAAATTCCGTATCTGTCTGCCAACCGTTGTTGGGATGTAAAAATTGATCTCGGTCGTTGAGCCAGGTGGCATCAAAGCAATGACGGGCGGTAAAATACATCGAAACAGGTATCAGATTTTCCGCAACAATTCTTATTGCTCCACCGCGAGCCATAGGTTTAATTTTAATAAATACTTTTGCCTGATTTTG
>DAISIL010000084.1:224-9445 GCA_036822015.1 Bernardetiaceae bacterium
AAAATCAGGTGGATAATTTGATAGCAAGCCGACATAATGGTTTGAATCAGATTGATATTTTACAAACCACTTATTTATACTTTTTGGCAAATTACCATAAAAGTTTTTAACTCCTGAATAATTGCCGTTTTTGTCATAAACATCGGTTGATATGGTATCTATTTTTGATTTGTTTGAGGTATCCCATAGCGTAAAGCCAATGGGAAATTTACCTTTTACGTTATCGAAAGTTTCAGCAGGCACGATAAAGCCGCTCACGTATTGGGCCAAAAAGAAGTCTTTGAACTTTTTGAAGTTCGAGCCATTGACAAATTTTAGTTTTGAGAACTGCCCTAAAATGCAGCCTTGTAATTTTTCATAGATATTTGCCATAAACAAAGCAAATATTTCGTTGGTGGCTGTTCCTATTTTGGGCTTGAAGTAGTCGTTGATTTTGAAGTTCGTCGTTACCCCTGCTTTGTTTTCACCTGTTCCCGTAACAGTTTTGGCTGTTGTTGCCTCCGCATAGGGCGGATTGATATAAATGACTAATTTTTTACGTTTTTCGGGGTCGTTGATGATGTCTTGCAGGCTTTGGGGGAGTTTGGTGAAGTCATCATTCAAAAAATCAAACTGAAAGACGTGATTTTTTAGAAGGTTGGCCCCGTGGTCTATGCGTTCGTGCATGACGTTTACGTCTGCCATATCGAGTGTGCTGGCGTAAATGTTGTATTTGTTGGTCAGTCCGGCCAGGAGATTGCCCGTTCCTGCGGCACAATCCCAGATGTAGTATTCTTCTTGCCAGTTTTCGCCCAAATAATCGGTGAGGTATTTTTGGGAGCGTTCGACCCAAATACGCGGGGTAAAAAATGCGCCCTTACGTTCCCTGATGTCCTGCGGAACGAGTAAATCTCTTCGCTCGATGATGTAATCTTGAAAGGCTGCCAGGGGTGGGCGCTTGTAGAGCTTCCAAAACTGGGAATAGATTTCTTTGTTTTTGATCTGGATCGCTGCATCAAACATTTGTTTGATGTTTTCTTTGGCAATTTTGTAGCCTTGATTTTGAAAAACGACAAACAAGTTATCCCTGATGCTCGTATCATCGGCGATACTGGGCGTATCCTGGTCATCCACAAAAAGATCCGCCAAATAGAAATCGCTATCAAAAATGTTGGCTTTCTTGAGGTCGTCCCAGTTTACGTCAATGACAGGCTTAACCGTCTCCATCCAACGCAAGTAGATAGCAATAAAGTTGTTTTTGTCAATTTTTATTTTACTGGTCGTTGTGGCATTGGCGATGTTGTTTTTAATAAAATTTTTGAGTTCTTTTTCGTCTTTTTGATAATCAAAAACATAGGTATTTTTTTTGAGTGTCTGCTCGATTCGCTCTTTGATGAGCCGAAACTCTTTGGTTTCGTGGTTGCTGGGGGTTACGTTCCAATTAAAATCGTTGAGGTAAAAAATATCCTGTACGTCGATGTAAGGCACAAAGGCAATCTTTTTAAAATCGAAAGCTCCCAAAAAAGCAGGAGGCAGGGTTTTATCAAAGGTTCGCGCTTTACCGATAGTCAGGATCAGTTGGACAAACATCGTCGGGATGTCAAAATCACCCGTTTTGGCTTCTGCCCACAAGAGGGGCGTTCTTCCAAACAAATGATCTTGTTTTGGAAAAACGGTAAAGTCGATATTTCCCAAAATTTCGGTGGTATCAAATGGCGTAAACCAGTCTGCCCCGACTTTATTTTTTAGTTCTTCTTCGCGTATGTTGCTATATTTCATTTGTTACTTGTCTTTTTGTGTTTGCAATAAAAATAAGCCTTCTTTCGGACTTGGGCAAGAAATGGCGGATAATATTTTTTTAGGGGGAGGGCAAAGTTTATATGCACAAAGGTTGTCATTACATCCATCAGGTTAGCGTTTTTTTTGCATCGGCTTTACGATCATAAATTCTCCCAAGACTTTTTTGTTGTAGGCTTTCCATCCACCCCGAAAATCACGACTAGAAACCGCAATAAAATCAGCCAATCGCTGTGAGTTGAGTTGGGACAACAAAAAATTATAATCTCCTGCATACTTTATGCAATACCCTGAATAAAACGTACAGGCTTCATTTTCCACCAAAACAAAATTGGGTTTGTTGTTCATGGGAGAAAACAAAATTTTCTTACCAAAACTTGTATCCAAGCCTTGACTTCTCCCAAAGGCATACCAGGCCACCTTATTGGCTTTCCCGTTGTCTCGTTTGTCTAGCTCACCTCTTACGCTCAAAAGATAGTCATAAGCCCGTGGGAATTGTTCTTTTAGGGTTTCTTCGGGGATGATTTTATGCTTTCCCTTCATTTTTTGGTAGGGAAATAGGATATACTGGCTAATTTTGTCTGTGCTGCTTTTGAGTTTAGAGGCTTTAATGATCGGCTTTAAGATGGCTTTTTCTAGCTTTATCAAACCTTTGAAGTGCGTTTGTGCCAAGACCAGGTCGGGTTCATGGGCAAGTGCTTGTACCGAAAAAATATAGGCTTTATCGCAAAGCGTCGTAATACCTACATGAATATCACAAATTTCTTTCAATTTTACTAAGCCTGTAAGGTCTTGCAGGTTTTGGTTCACAGAAAGTCGCCAAATTTTTTGGTCTTTTATTTCCCTAAAACTTATCTGCCTATTTTCAAATTCCATTTCTGTTTGGGCTTGCTCAAAGATAAAGTTTTCGCGGGGCTGTTTCCCAAAAATGGTGATGGCACTGTAAGTCGTCGCCTTATCGAATAGCTGAATATCGCCATAGTTTGTGATTTTTATCAAGTGCTGACTATGGGCAAAATAAGCCCGCATAAATTTTGCTGTTTCGCTATAAAAAAATGTATTCGGTGTAATCAGTCCACAGATGCCGTTTTTGTCCAACAAAAAATTACACAATTCATAAAAAGCCATGTAGGCATCCGTCCCACCGCTTTTGCAAAATTTGTAAAGACGCTGTACAAAAACGCGCTCTGTTTCTTCCAGGTGTTGTATCCGGATGTAGGGGGGATTGCCTACGATAAAATCAAACTTTTGGGTATCGGTTTCAAGGATTTTTTGCAATGAATTACAGACCTGAATACGCCAATTTACGCTTATCCCCAAAGGCTTTATCCGTTCATTTAGATTTTTGAGACAACACGCGACGGCCTGCTCGTCTATGTCCCAGCCATAAATATTTTGTAAGTTTTCTTGTAGCTTTTCGCGGGGGGAACGCTCAATGATTTTTTCGGCTACTACCGTCAAGAAACGTCCATCGCCACAAGAGGGATCCAGGATTGTTTTTCCCAAAGCATTTGGCTCATCAAAACCAACATCGGCTAGTATTTTTTCTACCACAAAGCGAGGGGTATAAACTTGCCCCAGTAGTTTTTGATGATCGTATGTTTTGGTACGTGAAGCCATTTGCAAAGACATTTTTTTATCGTCGCCCACCCGAGGACAGGCGACGATCACCTACGCATACGCTACGGAGATGCTCTAGCCCAGGGCCTGCTCCAGGTCAGCGATCAGATCATCGACATCTTCGATGCCTACGCTCAGGCGGATCAGGGAATCGGTCAGCCCCACTTTTTGGCGGGCTTCTCGGGGGATGCTGGCATGAGTCATGGAGGCAGGGTGTCCGGCCAGGGATTCTACCCCTCCCAGAGACTCGGCCAGGGCAAAGAGTCGAAAGCGTTCCAGGACGGCTACGGTATCCTCGAGGCGGTCGCCTTTGAGGGTAAAGGAGAGCATCCCCCCAAAGTCGCGCATCTGCTTGGCGGCGATGGCGTGTCCTTCGTGATCGGGGAGGCTGGGATGATAGAGGCGGTCGATGCGGGGATGGTTACGGAGATAGTCCGTGATGCGTCGGGCGTTCTGACAGTGGGCTTGCATCCGCAGGTGCAGCGTCTTGATGCCACGCAAGACCAGGAAGCAATCCTGGGGTCCCGGCACAGCACCGCAGGCGTTTTGGAGGAAGAAGAGCTGCTGGGCCGTCGCGTCGTCGCTCGTGATGATGGCTCCCATGACGGTATCGGAGTGTCCACCGAGATATTTGGTTACCGAGTGCATCACCAAATCGGCACCGAGGGATAAGGGCTGCTGGAGGTAAGGTGTCGCGAAGGTGTTATCGACGGCCAGGTATGCCCCGGCAGCTTTGGCGATCTTGGAGAGGGCGGCGATGTCGATGACCTTCATCAGGGGGTTGGTGGGTGTCTCGGCCCATATCAGGCGGGTATCCTCCGTAACGGCGGCTTCTACCTGGGCAAGGTCTTGCATCCCCACAAACTTAAAGATAATCCCAAAATCAGCAAAGACTTTGGTGAAGATACGATACGTTCCGCCGTAGAGGTCGTCCGTTGCGATGACTTCATCCCCTGGCTTGAGTAGCTTCAAGATCGCATCAATGGCAGCCATACCGGAGCCAAAAGTAAGTCCGTATTTGCCGCCCTCCAAGGCTGCCAGGCTGGCCTCGAGGGCATGACGGGTGGGGTTTTGGGTGCGGGCATACTCGTAGCCTTTGTGCTTGCCCGGTGAGGCTTGTACGTAAGTAGAGGTCTGATAGATGGGGGTCATGATCGCGCCCGTCGTGGGGTCAGGCGTAACGCCGGCATGAACGGCAAGGGTAGCAAACTTACGGTCGGTGGTGTGTGCCATGAGGGTTTAGGGTTGATGGCGGAGCAGGGTGGCTTCTCGCTCGGGGCCATAAGAGATGCCCACAATCGGTACGCGGAGTTGCTCCTCGAGGAAGTTGATGTATTGGATGACCTCAAAGGGGAGGTCTTCGATACTGTCGATGTGTTGGGGCAGGCTTTTCCAGCCCTTGAAGGTTTTGTAGAGCGGTTCGATCTCGGGATCGGAGAGATCAAAGGGTACTTGATCGGTGTAGCGTCCGTCGGGGTAGCGATAGTGGGTACATACCTGGATGGTATCGAATCCGGTCAGGACATCAATTTTCATCATAAAAAGCTGGGTAACGCCATTGAGCCAGATGGCGTATTTGAGGGCCGGCAGGTCGAGCCATCCGCAGCGGCGGGGTCGTCCGGTGGTGGCCCCAAACTCGTGTCCGGCGGCGCGGAGCCGCTCCCCCGTCTGGTCGTGTAGTTCGGTCGGGAAGGGGCCACTGCCCACGCGGGTACAGTAGGCTTTGAAGATACCAAAGACCTCTTCGATCTGGCGAGGGGGCATCCCGAGTCCGGTACACGCGCCCGCAACAGAGGTGCTAGAACTGGTTACGAAGGGAAAAGAACCAAAATCTACATCCAGGAGCGTCCCCTGTGCGCCTTCGGCAAGGATTTTTTGGTTGAGGGCAACGGCTTCCTGCAAGAGGTACTCGGTATCTGCCATCGGAAAATCCACAAAAAAACGGACGGCTTTCCAGAAGTCCGCTTCTTGCTCGGCCAGAGGAAAATCACTGGTATCCATCTCGGGATAGAGCCGCGATACGATGGCCAGGTGCTTGTCTTTGAGTGCCTGATAGAGGTTCGCAAAATCGGGACTGGACAGATCACCTACCCGCAGTCCTGTGCGTCCGTACTTGTCCTGGTAGGCAGGGCCGATGCCTTTGAGCGTCGATCCGATTTTGTCCGCGCCTTTGTCCTGCTCCAGTACCCGATCAAGGAGGCGATGGGTAGGCAGGATCAAATGCGCCTTTCGGGAAAGCGTGAGGTTATCGCGCACCGAAAGCCCGAGGTCTTGGAGAGCCGTGATTTCTTTGTGGAGGGCGATCAGATCGAGTACCATGCCATTCCCGATCAGGTTTTGGATTTGGGGATGAAAGATACCCGACGGAATTTGATGCAAGACGTGCTTGCGTTCCCCGATCACGAGGGTATGCCCGGCATTGGGGCCGCCCTGAAATCGGGCAACGGTCTCGTAGCGTGGTGCCAAAAAATCGACTACTTTGCCTTTTCCTTCATCACCCCATTGCAAACCCAATAGTACATCCATGCAGTTTTATTGTTTACTTATTTCGGCGGTTGTTGTTTCTACGGGTTTTGCGGGCGATGCGTTTGCGGTTGCGCTCGCGCTTGAGGGCTTCGTGTCCGGGTTCGATGTAGCCTTTTTTTCGGCTTTCGGTGGGTGCAGTTTCGCCTGGCTCCAGGAGCTTGACCTGGATCACTTGCTTTTTTTCATCCCGAATGTAATGAACCCCCTGATCGTCGTACTGTTTGAAGAGGATCGTTCCGCGTTCGGAGTGAATACCGATAATACCTTTGAAGTCGTCCTTGTTGGGCAGCTCGTCCAGGATCATTTTTTCATCAATGACGACCACGGGGTCGTTAGGCGCAAAGTATCCAGCAGGTAGGCAGGCGATGCGGGGACGGCCTTTGGTCGCATAAATGAACTCGGCATAGTGCTGTACCAGTTCATCTTCGGTATCGGAGGCTTCGGTCGTGGACATATTGTACGACTTGCTGTATGCCTTATGGATCGGGCGCGGCTCAAACACAGGGATACCCGTTTGGGCAGAGACCTCGCTCAACTTTTTTTTCTTTTCTTCAGGGCTAAGGCCACCCAAGTCCACGGATGCATAATTTTTGTGGGAACTACCGCCAAACAGTTTTTGGAAAAAATTCATAAAAAACAGGTTGATCTTTTTTTGAAAATACAAAAGTACAACTTTTTCGGAAAGCAAAACAGTTTCGTGGCTTTCGTTGTACCTTTGCGGGTATGGAAACACTCTTCGAGACCCATTTTGCCTATCCGCTCTATCGCGGCAAGGTACGGGATGTCTATCGGTACAAGGACAAGATTGCGCTCGTGGCAACGGATCGCATTTCGGCTTTTGATGTCATCTTGCCCCGCCCTATCCCCTACAAAGGGCAGATCCTCAACCGCATTGCAGCGCATTTCCTCCAACACACCCGGGACATCATCCCCAACTGGTGGGAGCAGATGCCCCATCCCAACCTCAGCATCGGCAAGCAGTGCCAACCCATCCCGATTGAGTTTGTGGTGCGCGGCTACCTAGCCGGACACGCCTGGCGCACCTACCAAAGCGGGCAGCGCGTCTTGTGTGGCATCCCCCTACCCGATGGCCTCCAACAAAACGACCCCCTACCCAGCCCCATCCTGACCCCAGCCACCAAAGCCGACACCGGACACGACGAGGATACCACCGCCGAGCAGATCCTCAACCAGGGCATCCTGACCCCAGAGCAGTGGCAGTACCTCCACCATGTCGCTTTGAAGCTCTTCGAGAGAGGCACAGAGATGGCGCACCAGCGCGGCTTGATCCTCGTCGATACCAAATACGAGTTTGGCTTTCAGGGAGATGACATCCTGCTCATGGACGAAATTCATACGCCCGACTCGTCCCGTTATTTTTATGCCGATGGCTTCACCGAACGCCAAGCGCAAGGGCTGCCCCAAAAGCAACTCTCCAAAGAGTTTGTGCGGGAATGGCTGATGCAAAACGGCTTTCAGGGAAAAGACGGGCAGACGATCCCACCCATGACCGACCTGGTCCTATCCGATATTTCATCGCGCTACCAGGAACTCTACAGCCAGCTTATCGGCGAACCCTTTGTGCCACAACCCGTAGCGGGGCTGGAGGCATGCCTGAGAGATGCCTGGGGGTGAGGGAGCCGCCCTCGGGACTTTTATTCACAAATCTGATCGAGCCATTTCTGATCCACGGCATCCCGATCGTTGAAGTGAAAGACGGCGCCTATCACACAGCCATCTACACCCATGGAGTCCAGGAGATAGCGATAATCAAAGCCAAAGTCTATCGGATCGCCCAGGTATCTTATGACCAAAGATTTGCTGCTGTTGAGCGGCAACAACTCGACCACCTTTGAGAGGCTCGCATAATCGCGGTGCTTCTGGTAATGCCGCCCGTATTGGAGCAGTACTGGATTAGTGCTGCCACAAGCCGAAAACCAAAACAACAGCAAAAACAAAACAACGTTTCTTTTCACGGGCATATCCGGTAATGAAATTTAGACCCGCAGCACCCCTCCAAGGAGCGCACTACCAGCCACGATCAAAAAAAACAACAAAGCCAGCGTTACCGATACACCCGCATCAATGCCCAACAAACCCGACATCGAAAGAAACGTAAACTCACGCGCCCCTACGCCACCCAACGTAATCGGGACAACAGAAGCCAGCGAAGATAACAAAAAAACAAAGCCATACAAGGGCAACTCCGCCGGCGCAACCTCCCAGCCGTACAGCAGCACTCCCACACACAAAAGCTGGCAGCCTTGCACCAACACAGACAAACCCAACGCCGGCCACCAGGCCGCATAAGCTACCCCAAACCAACGCCATACCCCAAAACTCACCAGACCCGCCCCCAAAACCAAACCCACAATAGCCCACCACAGATACGGAAGCGACGTATAGCCAAACAAAACACCCAAAGCCAACAAAATAGCGACCAAGCCGTTGAGCCGATCCGCCAAAGAGACCCCCACCAGGGATTTTGTCCGTACCGTTCCTTTTTTGCGAAGGTGATAAATCTTGTAGGCATCGCCGCCGATGCCACCCGGGATGAACAAACTATAAAACATCCCCACGTAGTAAAGCCGCATCTGCCAGCCCCAGCTCAAATCAAGGCCCAGCAACCGATAAAACAAACCCACCCGCCAGACCGATACCCACTGCGACACGTTGTAAAGCAGCAAAGCCACCAGCGATACCCAGACAGGCAAACGCACAAAAAGCTGCCAGGCCTCCGAAAGGTCAATGTTACGGAACACCCAGTAGATCAGCAGCAGCGAGCCGATGACCTTGAGAGCCGTCAGGAGGGCCTTACGCCCGGGCTTTGCCGATGAAGACTTCTTTGATTCGATACGGTTTCTTGTTTTGCGATTCGTAATACGTGCGCATCATCACCTCGGCTATCACCCCGAAGGTCAGCAACTGAAGCCCCCCCAAAATCAGGATCACACCCAGGAGCAGCAGAGGACGACCCCAGATGTCCTGCCCAAAGACCTTCAAAATCAAAAAGTAAAAGCTAATCAAACTCCCCGAAACCAAAGCCAACAAACCCGGCGGCGCAAAAAGATGGATCGGACGACGGAAATACTTCTGAAAAAACAACATCAAGATCAAATCACTAATCACCTTCGAGGTGCGCCCCAGACCGTACTTAGAACTGCCGTGTATGCGGGCATGATGACGAACGTTTTGCTCCGTGATCTTTGCGCCTTGCAAGACAGCCAAAACAGGAATAAAGCGATGGAGTTCACCGTACAAGCCCAGGTTTTTGGCGATCTCCTGCCGAAAGACTTTGA
>DAISIL010000085.1:0-9377 GCA_036822015.1 Bernardetiaceae bacterium
ACATCGGAAATTGTCATCAATACACAACACGCTCAGGTATATGAAGATCAGTACCCAAGTTGTCAAAGATCGGAAATTGTCATCAATACACAACCAGCCGCCATACGAAAGAATCCGAGTAGGTTGTCAAAGATCGGAAATTGTCATCAATACATAATTTTCAATAATTTCAATTAGATAGCTGCTGATTTATTTCTCGTATGATTTCATCTAGTGCGTTGGCTTCCTTCAAAATCTGTCCGGCCATCTCTTTTTTCTCTGTTTCGTTGAGGGCATTCGGTGTAGCAAAAAGTAAAGCCAGCCCCTGGATGCGTGCCAGTGGGCCGCGTACCTTATGTGCGTTCATGTAGGCGTAGTCTTGCAGCTGACCAACGCGCTCGGTAACCTGCTGTTCAAGGGTTTGGTTCAGGTGTGTGATCGCTTGCTCACGTATGCGAATGAGGTGATAGCTGCGATAAAGAATGAGGAGAACGACCAACAAAATGACCGAACCAATGGCAGTCATATACTGTATTTGTCTTTGACGGCTTAGTTCGATCTTAAACGTACTCTCTAGCTTTTGTTGTTGGAGTTCTTGCTGTAACTTGAGAGAAGTGAGTGCTGCTTTTTGTTCAATTTTTGCAATGGTTTGACTTTTTTGTTGATTGAAGGCGCGCTCCTTAGCTTTCGTGTACTGCAACAGATACTTATAAGCCCGCACGTGGTAACCCAAAGCCTGTGCAGACCGATGCAGTATGTCCAGAATACCAACGAGCTGGGCCGGATCGTCGATACGCTCGGCTATTTCTAAGGCCTCCTTTCCATCTTCGAGGGCCTGGCGATAATTCGCGTATTTGTGTGCCAGAAGAGCTAGCCCGTACAGTGCCTCCAATCGAAGGGGATCGTTGTTGATCTTATCGGCCAGGTTAAGCGCTTGTTCATAAGACCAACGCGCCGAGTCCGCCTGTCCTTGACTGGCATATAACCCTCCCAAATTGACATACGCAAGGCTCAAACCCCACCAATCCTCTTTTACTTTGTTCAGTTGGATCGCACGCTTACTACAAGGCATAGGCCGCCGCAGTATCTCCCATTTGGTAGGACACTTTTCCTACGTTGAGGTACGCCTTAGAACGAGAAGGATGTTGCAGCGAATCCCAAACGTGCATTGCTTGAGAAGAATAATGGTATGCGTTTTCTAGCTCGGCTTGTCTTTCATAAATCAATCCTATATTATTCATCACGGTTGCATAGCGGAGGCGGTTGTCGCTTCCCCAAAGGCTCAAGGCTTGGTGATAATGCCAAAGTGCCGAATCTTCTCGGGACTGGCGTTCCAGCGCGAGTGCTAAGTTGTTGTGGGCACCAGCGATACGTTCCGTGTTTTGTTACTTATGTGCCAGGCGCAGCATTTCCCGCCAATGTTCCTCGGCAAGCGTATATTTTCCATCCTGATACGCCAAGGCTCCTTTGATGTTGTGGGCTTTACGCTTTCCGGTAGTGTAGGGGATGCCCTCGACCAGTTGTGCCAAAGTCTCGGCATAATACGCTGCACTATCTGGATGGGTAAAAATAAAAGCCATACTCAAACTGTACAACAAATCAGCCCGGACGGTATCTACCTGAGCCTGCCGAAGTTGTAAACGGAGGCTGTCGATGGGAGTAGCAGTGGTTACCTCGATCGTCAAATAAAAGACAAAGACCAAGAGGATAGATCGCCAATGTGTCAAAATAAAGCAAGCATGATTTCCATTAAAAGATACGCAACTTAAGTTTTTTTTGTTTGAAAAAAAATGAAAGCTACGTGAATGGAACGCAAAGCTAACATTTGACCAAAAAAACAATCGTTCGTCTAACTTTCAATCTTTAAATCAGATAACTTTGTAATGCAAAGTAAATATTTCTTTTTTAAGGTTTCTCGAAGGACATATTTACATTTTTTCTATCTTGGCCCGATGGATTATGTACGGGCTTTGATGGGGATGCTGGTTTTGCTGGGTATCGCCATTGCTTTTTCGAGAAGTCGTCGCGATATAGATTGGCGCGTGGTAGGTATTGGCTTGAGCTTGCAGCTAAGTTTTGCTTTACTGTTGATGCACGTTCCACCGGTTACGCGGGGTTTTCGCGGTCTGAGCGAAGGCTTTGTTACGTTCATCAACTTCACGATGGCTGGGGCTGGCTTCTTGTTTGGCCCTCTGATTGAGGTAGAAAACTTTGGTGTGATTGTAGCGTTTCGGGTCTTGCCTACGATTGTTTTTGTTTCTACGGTGTCGGCGGCTTTGTACTATTTGGGGATTTTACAAAAGATCGTCTATGTGCTGGCCTGGGTGATGGCTCGGACGATGCGCCTCTCGGGGGCGGAGAGCCTCTCAACGGCCGGCAATGTTTTGCTCGGACAGACAGAAGCACCGATTTTGGTGCGCCCTTTTGTCTCGAAGATGACCCAATCCGAGATCATGTGCCTCATGACGGGTGGCATGGCAACGATTGCGGGCAGTGTCCTGGGAGCTTATGTGTCCTTCCTGGGCAACAACGACCCCGAAGTAGAAGCTGCTTATGCCGCGCATCTCCTGACGGCCTCCTTGATGAATGCCCCGGCCAGTATCGTGATGGCAAAGATTTTAATTCCTGAAACCAATCACGATCAAATCGACCGTGAACTCAAAGTGAGTAAAGAAAATATCGGCGTAAACCTACTGGATGCCCTCTCCACCGGAGCCGCCGAAGGCTTGCGCCTGGCCCTCAATGTGGGGGCAATGCTCCTGGCTTTTCTGGCCTTGATCGCGATGCTCAACCACCTGCTCGGCTGGTTGGGTACGCTCGGCGACCTCAACGCGCTGGTATCCCAATCTACCGACGGTAAGTTTGGGCAGCTTTCTTTGGAGTACCTGCTGGGGCAGATTTTTAGACCCATCGCCTATGCCATCGGCATAGATTGGGAGGAGACACTCCTGGTGGGAAGTCTTTTGGGACAAAAAACCGCCCTCAACGAGTTTGTAGCTTACTCCAACCTAGCCGAGATCAAGTATCTGCTTTCAGATAAAGCCCTGCTTATCACAACATACGCCCTCTGCGGATTTTCTAACTTTTCTTCTATCGCTATCCAGATCGGAGGTATCGGCGCGATGGCCCCCAACCAACAAGCCAACTTATCCCGCCTGGGGATGCCCGCACTTCTGGCAGCTACCCTAGCCTGTCTGATGACAGCGACCATCGCAGGGGCTTTGCAAGGATAAAAAAACACCTCGACCGCAAAACAGTCGAGGTGTTTGATGTGGCTCAAACTTCTGAATGAATACCGAGTAAAATTATCCATTTTTTCATTTGCAACCATACCTATCCCTTACAATGTTCTCAATGGTAGCTTTGGTGTTCTGAATGACATCCAACCCAACTCAACGATGCTTTTGGCTCCCATTTTTTTCTTATCTTGCCCAAATAAACGCACACTTAATCCGATATTTCGGTGAACAAATACCTTTGGTATTTTTCTTTGTTGTTTCTCTTGCCTCTGTCCACATACGGGCAAAAAGAAATCCCTTCCCTCCCCTTGATGGAAGGATCGTCCGTTTTAGTGGAAGCAGAAACACGGTATCTGGACGCTTCTAATGCGCCTATGCAACTAAGCGAAGTATTACAGCAATTGGATCGCTTTTTGCCGCCCCCCGAAAAAGGTTATAATTTTGGATATAGTGCCACCGAAATATGGATAAATTTTGTTGTAGTCAATCAAAGCAATGATCCAAGATGGATTTTGCACTTTAACACAGCTTTTTTGCGTTGGGTGGATGTTTATATGCGCCCGGAGGGATCAACGCACTGGGAACACCTGACCCTGGGAAATGGCTACCCTTTTTCGAGCCGTCAGATCGACCACGTAACACCAGCCGAGGAGTTGTTTTTGCCTCTGGGAACAAAAATAGAGTTCCTGATTCGCTGCCGTACTGATAGTCCCATGATTATCCCGATGTATTTGCGTACCCCCTCCAACTTCAAAACCCATGTCCAGAACCATCACATCGCTTATGGTATTTACTTTGGGGTGATGCTGGTGATGATGCTCTTCAATGCCTTCGTTTTTTATGTGCTTCGAGAGCGCAGCTACATCTATTACATTGCCTCTATCATGTCTATTCTCCTGACTGTTTTGGCGTTAAGTGGTTATGGTTTTAAGTATTTGTACGGAGATTACCCAATGCTCAACGGCTTGGTAGCCCGGGTGTCGGCCGGACTGACGGTCTTGTTTACGGCACTTTTTGCACAGGTCTTCTTGCGTACGCAGCATTTTGTGCCGCTGATGCACCGTGTCTTACAGGGCATGATTGTTTTGGTGTTGGTGGCCGAGGTGCTTGTCTTGACCGACATCTGGTCGCAGGCGACGGGTAAGCTCGTCTCTCTCCAAACAATCGTCCTGATTACGACGGGCGTATGGGCCTGGCGCAAAGGCAATCAGTATGCCCGCTTTTATGTCTTTGCCTGGACAATCTATATCATCGGTGGCTTGACCTATACCCTCCAGATTTCGGGGACGTTACCTGTCAATTTTTGGACAACGCATGGTGTAGAAATTGGTTCTGTTTTTGAAGTGGTACTTATTGCATTGGCTTTGAGCGATCAGTACCGCGTCATTCAGCGGGAGCGGGAGTCCGCCATCGGGAAGGCCCTCGAGGTAGAACGCAAATCCGCAGAGACCCTCGAGCGAAAAGTCCAGGAGCGAACCTATGCACTCAAAGAAGCCAACCAGGAACTCAACCAGCTCAACGAGGAATTGAATGCGGCCTTTGAAACAGTCAATATTCAAAAGGAGGACATCGAAAAAAAGAACCAGTCCATCACATCTAGCATCCAATATGCCCAACGGATTCAGCGGGCGATGTTACCCGACATCGAAGAAATCAAGCGGACTTTTGTAGAAGCCTTTGTGTTCTTTCGCCCACGCGATGGGGTCAGCGGTGATTTTTATTTCTTTAAGCAAAAGGGAGATGATGTTTTTATAGCAGCCGTTGATTGCACCGGACACGGTGTGCCAGGTGCCTTTATGTCCATGATTGCCAACGACTTGCTTCATCAGAGCATCGACGAAGAAAATGCCGAACCCAGCCAAATCCTGATGCGTCTGCACCAGGGGGTCAGGAGAGCCTTGCGCCAGGAGACGACCCAAAACCAGGATGGCATGGCTATTTCTTTGTGCCGCATTCGCAAAAAAGAGGGGTATATGGAGTTTGCGGGATCGAAACAAGGGATATTGCTGATTCAGTCGGGCAACCCTGTATTTTTGAAGGGAAGTCGCTACGACATCGGAGGGTGGCAGCGCAACCAGGATACCCGCAGCTACCAAACCCATCGCATCGAACTAGACCGCCCTACTACATTTTACCTGTACTCGGATGGTTTTCCCGATCAGATCGGTGGGATAAACAACAAAAAGTTGCTCTCCAAACCATTTCGGCACTTGCTTTACCAGCAATACAAAAAAACCATGGATGAGCAGGCTTCATTCTTACATCAGTTTTTGGTAGATTGGATGGATAAAGAGGCACAACTGGATGATATTTTAGTGATAGGTATTCGTCTTTCACCCATTCAATAAACGTAGAAGGCATGTTGGGTATATTATCGCTTTTGTCGCGTTTACCTTTTTGGTTTTGGTATGCTGTATCGGATGTGCTTGCATGGGTAGCCGGTGATTTGATTGCTTATCGCAAAAACGTCATTACCCAAAATCTCCAACGCAGCTTTCCCGATAAGTCCCCCGAAGAACTGGCCCGCATCCGCCGAGCGTTTTACCGCAACCTCTCTGATGTGATCGTGGAAACCATCAAGGCAATACGGATGAGCGAGGCTGATTTTAGGGCGCGGGTTCATTATCCCAATCCCGAATTGGTAAACGATTTGATGAAAGATCACGATACGCTCCTGATAATGACAGCGCATCAGTGCAACTGGGAATGGATGCTCCTTAGCGGAAAAATACAAGCTACGGTTCCCTTACACGGTGTTTATCAAGAGCTAAGCAATCCCTCATCCGAAAAACTGATGCGCTACATCCGAGGTCGCTTCGGAGCCGATCCCGTTAAGCGCAGCGATTTGGGACGGCTGATCGTGAAGCAACGGCAAAGCAAGCGTATCTATGCTTTGGTAGCCGATCAAACGCCGCGTCCACGCGAAGATAAGGTTTGGCATACCTTTTTGAACCAACCAACGGCCTTCATCACAGGCGCCGAACGCCTGGCAAAGATGATGCAAGCACCGGTTGTTTTTGCGGGAATGCAGCGGCTCAAGCGCGGACATTACCAAATCACCCTTACGGCATTGGCTTTGCCACCCTATCAAAAAAAAGAAGATTTACAGCTTCTTGAAAACTTTGCTCAAATTACTGAAAAAACAATCGTAGAGCATCCATCAGATTGGCTCTGGTCGCACCGTCGTTGGAAACTAAAAGTTTCGGATGAAAATACTACTCCTAACACCTAGCTACCCACCGGATATTGGTGCGTGTGCGCATCGGGTGCAGCGGCTGGCCGAAAGCCTATCTGCGGCGGGACACCGAGTGCGTGTCCTGACGGTGCTGCCCAGCTATCCTTCGGGTAAGTTTCGGGCGGAGGATCGCTGGAAGATTTGGGAGCGGAGGCAAGCGGGTGCGGTTTCGCTCTGGCGGGTGCGCTACTGGCCCTCGCGTTCGGGACGTTTGGGGGTGCGTTTGTGGAGTACGCTCACGATGAGTGCCGCTTTTTTGTTGGCTGCTGTGCGCTTGTGGAGCCTACGCCCTGATGTGGTATGGGTGCAAGTGCCGCCCTGGCCTCTGCCCTGGGTGGGCATTTTATTGGCGCGTCTTTGGGGCGCCCGTCTGATTCTCAATCTCTCTGATTTGCACCCTCGGGCTTTGCTCGATATGGGAAAGTTACGGACAGGATATTTGTACAAAACCCTGATCTGGATCGAAAAGAAAGCGTATGCTACGGCAGATATACTCACCGGACAATCCGAAGAAATCCTGGATTATCTACGCGATCAAGTACCCAATGTCTCATCGGTTCTTTATCGTAATGGTTTGGTAAGCAGTCAATTAGCTGATCCAAAGCAAAAAAAGCCCCAGATGCCGCTACGTTGGGTCTATGCCGGCACGCTGGGAGAGGCACAGAATCTACTGGCTTTGATTGCTGGGCTGGACTGGACGAACATTGGACAAACCTTAGACATCTATGGAGATGGCCCGCAGCGAAGAGCCATTCAAGCCTTCATCCAAACCCACCAATTAGCCCCCTGGGTGCGTTGGCATAAACCCGTTTCTCAATTTCGCCTAACGAAAATACTAAGCACTTATGACGCGGCTCTGGTTGTTCAGGGGCAGCACATTTTGGGTACTGTGCCTTCAAAAGTTTATGAAGCGATGGGAGCAGGACTACCCATATTGCTGCTTGGCGGCGGGGAGGCGGGCCGGATCGTAGAGGAGAGCGGATGTGGATGGGTCTGTCCACCCGGCGATTATGCGAGTCTTGTCCAGTTCATGCGTATCCTGGCAGCGTGTTCTGCCGAAGACTATCAACGCTATTCGGCTGCTGGTGTGTCTTTTGCGCGTGTGCATCTGATGCACACCCAGCAGTTTGAGCGGTTTTTGGCGGCTTTGGATAATTATTGTTGAGGCTTACTGCTTCAGTACGCCCAGAGGCAAAATCTTGTTGATAGAGGTGCTTTTTGGTTTGGGTTCCTCCTCGTCGCAGCCAACAAAAAGGAACAGAAATATACCCAAGGCGAGAAACTTTAATGTGCTTTTCATTTTGGTTTTTTAAGGTACGAAAATAATGTAATATTTTTCAATCAATTTCACGAAATCTTCTAAGAAAAATGGAAATTCACATTTCCAGATAACTTTGTAATTCAAAGTAAAAGATTTTACCCGCTTTGCCTTTATCCCAACGAAATACCAGCAGGGATCAGGGAGAGTTACGAAGTTCAGTAAGCAGCAGAAAAAAAATAACTTTTCAGATAACTTTGTAGTACAAAGTAAAAAAGCCTTTTTTATTCGCTTTTGTAAAATATTACCGCGCTCCATGCGCTTGTCGTCCTGTAGCTATCTGCGTATTGTCCGATAAACGTAACTAATATGAACGATCCAAAAGAGCAGCGCAACCACCACGGCCACCGCAAGAGAAATCTTATTGGAAAGCGATGGAGGCCCAGCCACAAAATCTCTCCATGCCGCGTACATAATTGCGCCTGACATGAGGCTAGTTAGTACGTAGTTTGTGTAACCGCATATTTGCATAAGTAAGTTCTTTTTTTGCAGAGGCTTTTGCATCAGCTCGGCATCCAGAATGTGTAGGGCATCACCGCGCGCTGTTTTTACCTGTGATCGTGTTTGGAGAAGATAACCTCCTGCCGCTAATACCCAAACGCCCATCACCAAAACAGGTAGGATCACTTTTGGAGTATCCGGCCATATAGCTGGGGTCAGGAGATACACCCAAAACAGAAATACGGGTACTATGGATAATCCCGCCAAAACACCCAGGAATCTTGTCATGTACCGGCTACTTTTTGGGTAAACGTACCGTAAAAATCGTTCCGAGATTGACGGTACTTTGTACGTCGATGTGTCCTCCCATGGCATCTACCTGACTTTTGGTCAAGAACAACCCGATACCCTTTGCCTCCGGATGCTCATGGAAGGTCTTGTACATCCCAAAAACTTTCTCGCCGTGAGTTTTTAGATCAATGCCCAGTCCATTGTCCTCGACTTTGATGTACACATGGGCCTGATCTTCGGTAGCAGAGACGCTCACGTAGGATTTTTTGCGTTTGGAGCGGTACTTGATGCCGTTGGTCAGGAAGTTTAAGATGATACTTTCCATGTAGGCCGGCACGACGAACACTTGTACATCTTCGGGAACTTGATTGATGAGTTCTACCTGGGCTTCTTTGGCCAGAAAGCTAATACTCAACATCGTATCCGTAACCATCTGATGCAGATATACCGTTGTTTTTTCTTGTGCCGACACCTGAAAGTTAATGTCCAGCACCTGGTTGAGGTGTTGGATAGTCTCGTTGAGTTTGTGGGCTACCTGAGCAAAGAGTTGAATGTAGGTGTTTTGGAAAATATCCGGCTCCTCGGCTTCCAGTACGCCCAGTAGCCCCTGCATATTCGAGACGCTGGAGCGAAGGTTGTGCGAAACGATGTGGGTAAAATGGGTGAGTTGCTTGTTTTGGGCTTCGATTTTTTGGCGGCTGTACACCGATTGGCTGATGTCCGTAATCACCGTAACCGTCTTATCTTGTCCAAAAGTTACGGTACGCGACCTGAAATGCCGATCTTCCCCCTGAATAGATAGCGAATAACGCACCTCCACAACCTCCTGCGTTTGGTAAGCCTCCAGGACGGCGTTTTTGTGCAGTTGTCCCAC
>DAISIL010000086.1:0-8787 GCA_036822015.1 Bernardetiaceae bacterium
TGTTGCGGGCTTCGTTGGAGAGGGCTTTGATCTGGGTAAAGTCAAACTGGGGTTTTATCTTGACATGTTCGAGTTTGTGCATCTTCTCGACAAGGAGGCGTTCCTTGTCGATGTAGGCGGCGTATTTGATCGCGATCTCGGCTGCTTCGAGGGTTTCGGTGTCGTAGGCGATGAGTTGCTCGGCTGTGGTGGCACTCATTTTTTTGAGGTCGTCGATTCCAAAGCCTGGTCGGCGGAGCAAATCAACGATCTTAACTTTCTGTTTGAGCAGGGCCGCGTCTCGGCTTTGGAGGTAGCCGTTGGCTTCTTCTGGGGCTACGCTGATCTGGGAAAGCGTCTTTTCGATGGCTTTGAGATGGCTTTTTTTCTCCTGGACACGGTTCAGGCGTGCTTGGTCGGCTAGTCCGAGGGCGTGTCCTTTTTCAGTCAGGCGTAGGTCTGCGTTGTCTTGTCGGAGGAGGATGCGGTATTCGGCTCTCGAGGTGAACATCCGGTAGGGTTCTTCGGTGCCTTTGTGGATCAGGTCGTCGATCAAGACACCGATGTATGCTTCATCGCGGGAGAGCCTGAAGGGGTCTTTTTCGTGGGCGTTTTGGTGGGCATTGATGCCGGCCATGAGTCCTTGGCAGGCGGCTTCTTCGTAGCCAGTGGTGCCGTTGATCTGTCCGGCAAAGAAGAGGTTCTGGATCAGTTTTGTTTCGAGGGTATCCTTGAGTTGGGTCGGATAGAAGTAGTCGTACTCAATGGCATAGCCTGGGCGAAACATCTTAGCGTTTTCAAAGCCAGGAATTTTGCGGAGGGCTTTGTACTGCACGTCGTCGGGTAGCGATGAGGAAAAGCCATTGACATAGACTTCAATGGTATCCCATCCTTCGGGTTCGACGAAGATCTGGTGGCGGTCGCGTTCGGCGAAGCGATCAATTTTGTCTTCAATCGAGGGGCAGTAGCGGGGGCCGATGCCCTGGATGCGCCCGTTGAACATGGGCGAGCGATCGAATCCCGTTCGGAGGATGTCGTGTACCTGCGGGTTGGTGTAGGTGATATGGCAGGGCCGCTGTTGGGTGAGCGGTTGGGTCTGATCCGAAAACGAAAACTTGGCGGGGTTTTCGTCGCCGGGTTGCTCTTCGAGGATGGCGTAGTTGATGGTGCGGCCATCGACGCGAGGGGGCGTACCTGTTTTCATGCGTCCGGCAGCAAAGCCCAGCCCGACGAGTTGGGCCGTCAGTCCGGTGGCTGCCTTTTCACCGACCCGGCCACCACCAAAGTTTTTATCGCCGATGTGGATCAGCCCGTTGAGGAAAGTACCGTTGGTGAGGATGACGGTTTTGGCATAGAAGTTTACGCCTAACTGTGTACGCACACCCGTTACTCGTCCGTCTTTGACGAGTAGCTCGCCAACCATTTCTTGCCAGAAGTCCAGGTTGGGTGTCTGCTCGAGGGCTAGTCGCCAGGCTTCGGCAAAGCGCATCCGGTCGCTTTGGCAGCGCGGACTCCACATGGCGGGTCCTTTGGAGCGGTTGAGCATCCTAAACTGGATCATGGTTTTGTCGGAGATGATCCCCGACATGCCGCCCAGGGCATCAATTTCTCGGACGATCTGCCCTTTGGCTACTCCCCCCATGGCTGGGTTGCAGCTCATCTGCCCGATGGTCTGGAGGTTCATCGTGATAAGCAGGGTTTGGGAGCCGAGCTTGGCGGCGGCATAGGCGGCCTCCGCGCCTGCGTGTCCGCCACCAACGACGATGACATCGTATTGTGGGTGTATCATGGTTATCAAGGGATTATCGAGGTACTTCTATGTGTTGTAGGATTTCTTGGATGATGGTTTCGGGGCTTGTGCCGTCCATCTCGCGCTCGGGCGAAAGGATGAGCCGATGATTAAGGACAGGAAAGGCGACGTACTGCACGTCGTCGGGGGTGATGAAGTCGCGCCCGTTGAGTGCCGCCCAGGCCTTGGCCGTGCGCATGATGGCCAGGGAGGCGCGAGGGGAGGCCCCGAGGTAGATGCCGCCGTGTTCGCGGGTAGCCGTAACGATTTGGGCGATATAAGCAAAGAGCGCGTCTTCGATGCGCACGCCCTGAATGACTTCTTGGTAGTCGGCTATGGCTTCGGCTGTCAGGATGGGGTGAACCGAGGACAGATCAGGGGTCAGCGACTGGGCAAATCGCCGCAAAATCTGCTCTTCCTCTGCCAGCGTAGGGTAGGGTAATTTGATCCTGAACAAAAAGCGGTCAAGCTGGGCTTCGGGCAGGCGGTAAGTGCCTTCTTGCTCGATGGGATTTTGGGTAGCCAACACCAAAAACGGCGGCGGCAGGAGATACCTTGTGCCATCCATCGTGATCTGTCGCTCCTCCATGACTTCAAAGAGTGCCGACTGTGTTTTGGCAGGAGCGCGGTTGATTTCATCAATCAAGACGATGTTAGCAAAAATCGGCCCACGCTTAAAGACAAAATCAGCGGTTGGGGCATGAAAGACCGATGTCCCCAGTACGTCGGAGGGCATCAAATCGGGCGTAAACTGTATCCTGGAAAACGGCACGTCTAGTGTGCGGGCCATCAGCTTAGCCGTGAGGGTTTTGGCGATGCCCGGCAGCCCCTCCAGCAGCACATGCCCACCGGAGAGCAAAGCCACCATCAGCAGATCAAGTGTCGTCGTTTGTCCAACGATGACCTGCTGTATCTCTTGACGCATCCGCTCGAGGGCCGCTTGTAGCTTTTGGTAATCTTCCATAGGTACAAAACTACGATTTCTTTGGCAAGTTTTTTATATTTTGTCCATGATTTGTAATTTTGTCGGATGCTCGAACGCCAAACCCCCACCCATCAGGAACGCGCCACTTATTTTGTTGAGGTGATCTTGCCCGTACCCGTGATGCGCTACTTCACGTATCGCCTGCCCTTCGAACTCAATGACTTCGTTCAGGTGGGCTGTCGGGTATTGGTGCCTTTTGGCAACAAACGCCTCCTGACGGCCGTCGTCGTGCGCCTCCACCAAACGCCACCCGAGGACTACACCACCAAGTACGTCCTCGACCTGCTCGATGAAACGCCTCTCATCACGACGCGGCATATCCAGTTTTGGCAATGGACAGCCGACTACTACCTGGCACCCATCGGAGATGTGATGAACGCAGCCCTACCCAACGGACTCAAGATGAGCAGCCAGAGCCAAATCCAACGCCATCCACTCTTCGACCCAGACCAGGAAAGCGGGCTTGACTTCTCACCTGCCGAGCAGGCGGTAGTTACGGCTTTGCAAAGCCATGACTTTTTGAGCTATGAAGCCATGGAGAAACTCCTGCAAGGACAAAAAGTATATCCAGTCATCAAATCTTTGTTGAGCAAAGAAGTTATTTTGATTTTTGATGAAGTCAAAGAAAAATACAAGCCATCATACATCAAAAAAATCCGCCTGGCTGCTCCCTACCGAAGCCCCGAAGACTTCCAAGCACTCCTCCAAAACCTCGAAGATCAGCCCCGCAAAGAAAAACAAGTCCAAATTTTGTTGCAGTACCGAGCCATCAACTCTCCCGAAGGCGTAGAAAAAAAAGACCTCTTGCAGCCGTCCAAGGGAAAGCCCCTCTCGTCCGGATCGCTCAAAAGTCTGCTGGATGCTGGCATCCTGGAGGCCTTTGAAGAGATCAAACCTCGGTTTCCGGTGGAGGCGATGGCTACATCACTTCCAAAAATACAACTATCTGATTACCAAAAAGAAGCAGTACAGCAGGCTTTTCAACATTTTCACTCGGGAAAGTCCGCTGTCTTGCTACATGGCATCACGGGCAGCGGCAAGACAGAGGTGTATATCCAACTGATTCAGGAGGCCCTCGCCAACGGGATGGAGGTCTTGTTTTTGTTGCCCGAGATTGCCCTAACGACGCAAATTGTGGCACGGCTGCAACGGGTCTTTGGTAAGACGATGGGGGTGTATCACTCTAGTTTTTCGGATAACGAACGGGTGGAGGTCTGGCGTAGTGTAGCCGAGGGGCAGGTGAGCTTTGTGGCTGGTGTGCGGTCAGCGATTTTTTTACCTTTCAAAAATTTAGGGTTAATCATCGTCGATGAGGAACACGATGCCTCTTACAAGCAGTACGATCCATCGCCGCGCTACAACGCCCGTGATTTGAGCCTGGTACTGGGGCAACTGCAAGGGACAAAGGTGGTCTTGGGGTCAGCTACTCCTGCGGTGGAGAGTTACTTTTTGAGCCAGGAGGGCGTGTACGGTTTGGTTGAACTCAAGCAACGTTTTGGGGATTTCCCCTTGCCGGCTATCGTTCCGGTGGATTTGCGGACAGCTAAAGCCGAGATGAAGGCCGAGTTTAGTGGGCCGCTCATCCGCGAGATCGAAGAGGCACTCCAAAAAAACGAGCAAGTGATCCTGTTTCAGAACCGAAGAGGCTACGCCCCTTTCCTAACTTGCGAGTCCTGCGGCTGGATACCCAAATGTCCAAATTGTGCCGTAAGTCTAACCTATCACCTTCATAGTAAGGAGATTAGATGTCATTATTGCGGACACCATCAAGCCTCACCGCCTGCTTGCGCCGCCTGTGGCAGCACCAAAATCCGAAGTATGCGCTTCGGGACGGAGAAGCTCGAAGATGACCTCCAACTGATCTTTCCCCAGGCCCGCGTAGCGCGTATGGACAGGGACACCACCCGCACGCGCACCGCCTATGAGCGGCTCATCCGCGCTTTTGAGCAGCACGAAATCGACATTCTCGTCGGGACACAGATGGTCAGCAAAGGACTGGATTTTGAGCGCGTCAATCTGGTGGGTGTTTTTGATGCGGATCGGATGCTGCATTTCCCCGATTTCAGGGCCTTTGAACGGACGTTCCAGCTCATCACCCAGGTCAGCGGCCGTGCCGGAAGGCATAGCCATCAGGGGAAAGTCTTGATCCAAACCTATCAACCAGAGCAAGATATTTTTCAAAAAATAAAATCTTACAACTACTTTGCTTTTTATCAGCAAGAAATCCGAGAACGAGAGCTGCACTTTTATCCGCCCTTCTCTCGCCTTATCAAAATCACCACCAAACACGAAGAGCAAGCCCGATCTCGGGCCGCAGCCCAGGCCTTGGCCCAGGTGTTGCTGCCCCAGCTCACCCGCAGCCGGCTGTTGGGCCCCGAAGCACCCTTGATCGAACGCATCCGCAACCGTTATTTGTTCGACATCCTAATCAAACTCGAACGCAAGGGAGGATCACTCAAAGCGACCAAGACCTTTATCAACGACTGTGTGCAATGGTTGGGAGAACAAAAGGACTTCCGTCAGGTGCAGGTGGTCATTGATGTAGATTGCGTCTAACTAACGGGCGTAGTGTGCCTGGCTCATCAAGGAGCTTGACAAATCTTTGAGCAACAGAGATTCGGGGCAGACCTCCACCAAAAAACGCAGTGATCCATTCGTATCAGACTGCACCAGCACAACACCTTCAGCCTCTTCCTGAACTCGGTAAGTAAAACTACGGATCACCTGTCGCTCTTCCAGATATTGCCCCGTGCCGTCGGTCAGGAACCGGAGGCGTTCTTCGATGCCACGCTGCTCGGGCGTTTGGCGCTGTTCGCCCTCGCGGGTCTGGATGAGTGTATATTGCCAAATCCAGTCCCCTCCTTGGAGTTGGTCTTGTGCGGCTTGTGCTGTGGTGGCGATGCTTTGGCAGTCATCCGAAACGGGAATGGGCGTGTCTGTCTCTGTTTCGTTGCAGCTAAGTAAGAAAATAAGCAAGAACGCTGAAATTAAGGTTTTCCATCTTCGCATAGTATTATCTTTTCTGGGTAAAGTGATAAAGTGCAAAAGTAAATATTTTGTCGAAAAGTAATTTGTCTGGCTAAAATGATCTTTTGTCGATAAAAGAAGTGTTTTTGGCGAAAAAATCCGCAATGTTGTTGCAACAACGTTAAGAAAAGTAACAAATGGGGTAGTTATTTATTTTTTAATTTTTATTAAAAAAAATTCTATGCAACCAAAAAATATTGCGTACAGACGAGATTTATTTTCAGAAAAATTCTAAAAAAGACTTTTAATCGGATGTTTAACAAATAAAATTTGGTTTTACGGGGCTGAAAGCCTGCTCTTCTTGATCGCTTTGCCTTTATCCAAATTTTGTTTTGTCTTTGGGATGCTTCTACCTTTGCCGCACTTCTAATTTTATCCACTTTACTATTTCCTACTCAATTTATGAAGATGAACTATTTTACTCCGTTGTTTGGGTTACTGCTCCTTGCCCTGGGACTCGGCATGAGTGCGCAGGCCCAACACACCCACCACCGCAACTGCCACGCGATGGAACACCTCGAGTACCTCAAAGCCCAAGACCCTCAATATGCCCAGCGTATGGCTGCCATCGAAGAGCATACCAACGAGTTTATTGCGCGCAGCCGTACACAACGCACAGAGGGACAGGTGATTACGATTCCTGTCGTTGTTCATATCATTTACCGAACAAGTCAGGAAAATATTTCTTTGGCTCAAATTCAGTCGCAGATTGATGTCCTTAATGCGGATTTTCGTCGCCTCAACAGCGATGCCTCCAACACCCCTGCCGAGTTTGCGGGTTTGGCTGCCGATATTGAAGTAGAGTTTGCCCTGGCAACGACCGACCCCAACGGCAATGCCACCAACGGCGTAACGCGCAAATCCAGCACCCGAACTAGCTGGGGAACCAACAACGAAATGAAGTTTGCCTCCAGCGGTGGTGTAAATGCCTGGCCCACCGATCAGTACCTCAATATGTGGGTTTGTAACATCGGCGGTGGTATTTTGGGTTATGCCCAGTTTCCGGGCGGAGCAGCGGCTACGGATGGTGTCGTAATGTCGCCACAGTATTTTGGTAGCTCTGATTATGGTAGCAACTTTTATTTGTCGGCTCCCTTCGATAAGGGGCGCACGACGACGCATGAAGTCGGACACTGGCTCAATCTACGCCACATCTGGGGCGATGGTGGTTGTTCTGTCGATGACTTTGTGAGCGATACACCTACGGCAGGTGCGCCCAACTACGGCTGTCCCAGCTATCCGTCTTCCTCTTGTGGTTCCAGCGATATGTTCATGAACTACATGGACTACGTCAATGACAACTGTATGAACATGTTTTCGCAAGGACAAAAAACACGGATGCGGGCTTTGTTTGCTGCCGGTGGGGCGCGGGCTAGCTTCGCGACAAGCAACGGCGGCGGTGGAACGCCCACCTACTGCACCTCGCGAGGCAACGACGCTAGCTACGAATGGATCGCCGGTGTAAGCATCGGTAATTTCAGCAACACCTCCGGAGGAGCCAGCTACACCGACTTCACCGCGCAAACTGTGAGCCTCGAGGCAGGACAAAACTACAGCGTGAGCCTAACGCCAGGCTTTGCTTCTTCGTCTTACAACGAGTACTGGAAAATTTGGATCGACTTCAATGAAGATGGCGACTTTGAGGATGCCGGTGAGTTGGTTTTTGATGCGGGTAGTTTGAGCAACACCACCGTTAATGGTTCGTTGAATATCCCCAACGGAACCGCTGGCACCACAACCCGTATGCGGGTTTCGATGAAATACAACGGAGCGCAAACTTCCTGTGAGTCATTTGCTTACGGAGAAGTAGAAGATTATACCGTAAGCATTACGGCTGCGGCGGCTCCCTCCTGTGGCACGCCTTCGGGATTGTTTGCCTCTGCCATCACGACAACAACTTTTACGCTCAACTGGGGCGGGGTAACGGGTGTGAGCAGCTACGATGTCCGTCTGCGTCCGTCGGGATCGACTGCCTGGATCGACTTCACGGGACAATCAGGTACGTCTTTGAGTCTTACCGGTGCCTCACCCGCGACTACGTATGAGTACCAAGTCCGTGCTGTATGCAGCGGAACGGCTGGCAGCTACTCGGCTTCAGCTTTCGTAACCACGGCAGCGGCAACGGTGAGCTACTGCGCATCCAGTGCCAACAACGATGCTTATCTCTGGATCAATAGCTTCACTCTCGGGAGCATCAACAACACCTCGGGCCGCAACGGTGGTTATGCCAATTTCACCAACCTCAGCACGACCCTCCAACGCGGCAGTGCGTATTCGCTTTCGATTGGCGTGGGCCGCCAGGGAAGCTACCGCACGGCTTACCGCGTCTGGATCGACTACAACCAGGACGGCGATTTTGATGATGCCGGCGAACTGATCTATAACCGCGCCCGCACGACCAGCACCAACATCAGCGGATCTTTCACCGTCCCGACAACAGCCGCCCTCGGCACAACCCGTATGCGTGTTTCGATGAAGTACGATGCTAGCCCCACACCCTGCGAAACCTTTGCTTATGGCGAAGTGGAAGACTACACGGTCAATATCACTGGCGTGAGTGCAGTGGCTTATGGCTTGGAGATTGACCATGGACAAACGGCACGCGCCCCACAGATCGGCACTGGAAATGAGGATTTGGTCTATGATGAAATTGGTGTCATGCGCGAACTGGTACTCTATCCCGTACCTACACAAACGGTTCTTCATGTCCGCTCCGATTACCAAACGGGAGATTTGCGCATCTACGATATGCTCGGCAAGGTAGTGCTGGAGCGGCCCGTGAGTGGCAATAGCACTTCGGTAAACGTACAAGCCTTACCTGCTGGCTCCTACATCCTCTCCATCACCGATGGAGAACACATCACACGCCGCAAATTTGTAAAGCAGCAGTAAGTCACCGTTTTTGCTGTTTTTAACTACTAACCCCGGAGGTAATCATACCTGCGGGGTTTTTTAGTGTTTAATTTTTTCATTTAGATAGCTGCTGATTTATTTCTCGTATGATTTC
>DAISIL010000087.1:0-8768 GCA_036822015.1 Bernardetiaceae bacterium
CGGCAGCTACACGTATTACGTAACCGCCGTTGGGGTAGTCTATGAAAGCAAGCCACGCCTGGCGGTGCCGGTGCGTTTTGAGGCTTTGCCGATGGCTGCCATAGAAGAAGCCGCCGGGCGCGATCTGCTTCGCATCTGTGAAGAGGCCGTTACCTTAACGGCTGCCGAAGTTTCGGGGGCTACCTATGCCTGGACGGTGAACGGCAACGCCATCGGAACAGGACGTACCATCACGGGAACGCAAGGTGGCGAGTACCGCGTAACGATAACGCGCAACGGCTGCGCCACCACCTCCGAGCCGCTTCGTGTCATCCTGAATTTCCTCCCGACGGTACGCCTGACGGTTCCCGATAATGTGCGCTTCTGTGAGGCAGGTGAAATTGGGGTACAAGAGATAGCTGGAGCCATCTATGGCTGGACACGCGACGGGGTAAACCGCGGCATCACAACACCAAACCTGACCGTTACTGAATCAGGTGTTTATCGAGCGATTGTTTCTCTGGATGGATGCCCGGCCCAGTCTGTGGCCGTGAACGTAACAGTGGATAAAGCCGCCAACGTTCCCGCTCTTGCCTTAACGGCTACCCAAACCGAGCTTTGCCTGAACGAACAAACGACCTTATCGGCTACGCCGATTGCAGGGGCGCGTTACCGTTGGTTCCTGGATGGGCGATTGCTGCGTAGCACCGACGTACCGAGCATCACGACGGGCGCACCCGGACGCTATGCCGTCAGCGTAACCCTGGATGGTGCCTGTGGAACAGAGATCACGAGCGATGCCTTGACCATAACTGGCTTGCCGGCTCCTCCAGCACGCCTTGAGCGCGTAGGCGATGAGCAGTTGGCGATTGTCATTCCGGCCAATGACCCCATCCAGACGATTCGCTGGTTCTTTAATGGCGAGGAGACAACGCCACTAGCCAACCAACAGACCATCACGCCCAGCGAAGAGGGAACCTACCTCGCTTTTGTTACCTACCAGACGGGCTGTACGGTATTCACGAACGGTTTCCGTTTCTTCCGCCGCAACGAAGGTGGCCTGCCCACCGGCACGGAAGCAGACGAACTTAGCCTACAACTCTACCCCAACCCCACCGACGGTGCGTTTGAGGTGCGTCTCCCGACCCGAGAAGCCGGCACCTTGTCGATATTTGATGTCCTGGGGCAGCGCTTGGAAAGCCGTACCTTCGAGGCAGCCACGGATGCACTTCGTTTCCATATCGGCGGCTATCCAGCGGGTACTTATCTCCTGCGCATCGAAACACCTACCGGTATGTGGGTGCGTAAGGTAGTACGGCAGTAGGAAAAGACCTAAGACCTATAAGGTGTCAAAAACTTTATAGGTCTTGTTCGTTTACTTGGTTACCAAACAAACAAAACACCGTGAAAGAAACACAGCTACAGACCCTACAAAATAAAAATCAAGAAGCCCTCCTGGGGGGGGGAATCCAGCGCATCGAACAACAGCACCAAAAAGGCAAATTGACCGCCCGAGAGCGCATCGAACTCCTGCTTGATGAGGGTTCTTTCGAGGAAATTGGCAAGTTTGTGATGCACCGCTGTAAGGACTTCGGATTGGATCAGCAATACTACCTCGGCGATAGCGTCGTAACAGGCTACGGAACCATCAACGGACGGCTTGTGTATGTATTTTCGCAAGACTTCACCGTGTTTGGTGGGTCGCTTTCGGAGGCACATGCCGAGAAGGTCTGTAAGATCATGGATCTGGCTTTGCAGAATGGCGCACCGGTGATTGGACTAAATGACTCGGGCGGGGCCCGTATCCAGGAGGGAGTCGTTTCTCTGGCCGGCTATGCCGACATCTTTTATCGCAATACCCTGGCTTCGGGTGTGATTCCGCAAATCTCTGCCATCCTGGGCCCTTGTGCGGGGGGGGCGGTGTACTCGCCCGCCATCACGGATTTTATCATGATGGTGGAGGATACTTCGTATATGTTCGTTACGGGGCCCAATGTCGTCAAGACGGTTACGCATGAGGAGGTTACCTCCGAAGAACTCGGTGGGGCTTCCGCTCACGGTGCCAAGAGTGGCGTATCGCACTTTTCGGCCAAAAACGAAGTCTTGTGTCTGACGAACATCAAGCGTCTTTTGAGCTACATCCCCCAAAACTGCGAAGAGGAAACGCCCTTGCAGCCCTACATCAGCAAGGAAGATGAGCGCGTGCCGGCACTCAACCAGATCATCCCCGAAAACCCGAACCAGCCCTACGACATCAAAGAGGTCATCCAACTGACCGTGGATACGGACAGCTTCATGGAGGTACACCGTGATTTTGCCGATAATATCGTAGTGGGTTTTGCGCGGTTGGCGGGACGCAGCATTGGTATTGTTGCCAACCAACCGGCGGTTTTGGCTGGTGTCCTGGACATCAACTCGAGCCGAAAGGCGGCCCGCTTTGTGCGTTTCTGTGATGCGTTCAATATCCCGCTACTCGTTTTTGTGGATGTCCCTGGCTTTTTGCCTGGCACGGATCAGGAGTGGAACGGCATCATCAGCAACGGGGCTAAGTTGCTCTATGCCTTTTGCGAAGCCACCGTACCACGCATCACGGTCATTACGCGCAAAGCCTACGGAGGGGCTTACGATGTGATGAACTCCAAGCACATCGGAGCAGACATGAACTTTGCCTGGCCTACGGCAGAGATCGCCGTTATGGGAGCTAAGGGAGCTGCCGAGATCATTTTCCGCAAGGAAATCAGTCAGGCCGAAGACCCCGCAGCTAAGCTCGACGAAAAAGTAGCCGAATATACCCAGAAGTTCGCCAATCCCTATCGTGCTGCTCATCGTGGTTATATCGACGAGGTCATTTTACCCGAAGAGACGCGCCCCAAACTCATCCGTGCCTTTGCGATGCTCGAAAACAAAGTCAAAGTTTTGCCCGCAAAGAAGCACGGTAATCTCCCCCTCTAGCCTATGCTCGATCAGCTCTCCGAACGCCTGACAGGGCTGGGGGCGGCCCTGCTGCCAGAACTCTTCCTTACCGGATGGCTGGTCTTGCTACTCCTGCTTGAGGTCTTTGGTAGCTTCAAGCGACGGCGGATGGCATTCGGGGTAGCTCTTTTGGGGGTTTCGGCGTATGGGTTGTTGCTGTTTTATCCCGATATGGGTAAGGCTTTTGGTGGCGTACTCGAGCGGGATACGCTGGCTTTGGGCTTTCAGCAGGTGTTTGTGGTATCGACGTTACTTACGCTGGTCTTGGCATGGGCGGATGAAGGTTTGTTTGTGGGGGAGCTTGGTTTTGGTGAGTTTGTGTTTGTGCTTTCGGCGACGCTTTTGGCTTTGGGTATTCTGGCGATGGCTCGGGAGTTGATCCTGGTGTTTGTGGCCCTGGAGATGGTTGCCATTGGTGGTTATGTGCTGGTTCATTTTCGGTTTCGGGATCAGGCGGCGGAGGCTTCGCTCAAATATTTGCTCTTCGGGATGGTGAGTAGTGCCTTGATGCTCTACGGTTTCTCGTGGCTCTATGGGCTTTCTGGTTCTTTGCTGTTCAACGACTTAGCTGGTATCCAGTATAGTCGCATGGCTTTTTTGGCGGTGGTGTTGGTACAGGTGGGCTTGCTCTTCAAGCTCTCTGCTCCGCCGTTTCACTTTTGGGCCCCGGATGTCTATGAGGGTAGCGCAGCTAGCGTGGCGGGTTTCCTTTCGGTGGCCAGCAAAGCAGGCGGTCTGTTGGTGTTTGTTCGCTTTTACGCGCTCTACGATAGCTGGGAACCGCTCTTGTATTGGGTGGCTATCTTGTCGGGGCTGGCTTTGGTGGTCGGCAACACGGCGGCTCTTTGGCAGACGGGTAGCAAGCGCTTGATGGCTTACTCATCGGTCTCGCATACGGGTTTTTTGTTGATGGCCGTTTTGGCTGAGAACGAAGGGATGTTGCTGTTCTATTTGTGGGTCTTTCTGCTCCTCAACTTCGGTGTCTTCGCGCTCATCCAACACATAGAATGCGGTCAAGGGACGGATCAGCTATCGGCTTTTTCGGGCTGGGGACGCATGTACCCTCTCCTGGGTGTGGGCTTGGTGATCTTGATGCTGGGCTTGGCGGGTTTACCTCCCACGGCCGGCTTAACTGCCAAATTTTGGCTTTTTGCGGTGTTCTACGAACGCTTTGCTGATGATCCGCCCATGATCGTTCTGTTGCTGGTGGGGGTGTTGAGTTCGGTGGTAGGGCTTTTTTATTACCTCAAGATGCCCTTTTATGCCTTCCTACGTGAGGGAACCTCCGCTCATCCGCCCATGTGGTGGCTTTGGATAACTGCGCTAGGACTGGTGGGGCTAGTGCTGGGCTTGTTTTTTGTGCCGGTGGGGTGAGTACTAGGGTTTTGTTTGGATATTTGATGGGTATTTTGTATTTTTACTAATTAGTAGTATTCAAGAAGACAAAGATATGAAGCCATTAGTCAAATATAGGGGCGGAAAATCCAAAGAAATTTCTTATATAGAAAGACATATTCCAGATTTCAATGGCAGATATGTTGAGCCATTTTTTGGAGGTGGAGCATTGTTTTTTCACTTGGAACCCAAAAAAGCAATTATCAATGACATCAATACAAAGTTGATGGGATTCTACGAAGGAGTGAAGTCAGACTTTGAAAATTTGAAAAAAGAGCTTCTGGAAATTGAGAAAACTTACAAAACCAATCGCAGAAGATTTGACGAGTTAAAAGCTAAAATGCCAACGGAAAGAGTTGCTGACGACAACGAAACACTTTACTATCAAATCAGAGATATGTTCAATGGCCTAGCAGAAAAAAAATACTCTGATGCTTTGTTGTATTTCTTCATCAACAAAACTGCCTATTCAGGAATGATACGCTACAACTCAAAGGGTGAGTTTAATGTTCCTTATGGTCGCTATAAAAACTTCAATACATCACTGGTAACAAAATCCCATAGCCAATTACTTGCTAACACAGAAATATACAATTTAGATTATAAGCCTATTTTTGAAATGACAAATGAAAATGACTTCATGTTTTTAGATCCGCCCTACGACTGCATATTTTCGGACTATGGAAATGTGGAATACAAAGATGGTTTTAACGAAGAAAGCCACATAGAGTTAGCTAATGCTTACAAAGCATTAACTTGTAAAGCATTGATGGTCATTGGTCGGACATCATTAACGGAGAAACTGTATAGAGACATGATTGTGGACGAATATGGTAAATCATATGCCGTAAATATCAGGAATAGATTTAAGGCAAAGGCAAGCCACATACTTATTTCCAACTATGGCAACGAAGTATTGAGACGAGAACCTAAACTGATATTAAAAGAAAAACTTACTTCTCATGGCTAGAATTAACAGCAAAATAATTTTTGTTACAACATCTCCAAGAACTCCGGCTAAAATGATACCGGAAATTGAGTTATTGAATACTTATTTTGCAGGACAAGAATGGAATACTAAAACACAACAGGATTTTATGGAGCTATTGAAAGAGAAAAACTTTTTCAATGGACAAGGAGCAAAAGATCCTGCATTTAGTGCCAGAGATAGAATCAACCGAGCGCCAAAAGCTTTGGGTCTTGTTGTTCTTTCACCAAAGATAGGATTAACCCCCGCAGGAACAGAATTAGTAAATGCAAAACGTAAGGATGAAATATTTTTAAGACAACTTCTAAAATTCCAAGTTCCTTCTCCATACCATAAACCATCGGAAAAATCAGCAGAGTTTTGGGTTAAACCTTATTTGGAACTGTTTCGTTTAGTTCGTCATTTTGGCTCATTAAAATTTGACGAATTGATGTTTTTTGGTTTGCAACTGGTTGATTATAGAAAGTTTGATGAAATTACTGAAAAGATAAATAAATTTAGGACGACAAAAGCCCAAAACGAAGGCAACTATAAAAAATTCCGAAAAGAATATTTAGATAAAGAACTGCGGGAAATATATCAAGACGACATCATTGCAGGAAACACAAAAACAAGAGAAACCCATGATAAGTCAATTTCAAAATTCTTGAAAACAAAAGCAAGCAATATGCGAGATTATGCTGATGCTTGTGTTCGCTACTTACGAGCAACAGGATTGGTGAATATTTCCCATAGGGGAAAGTGTATTTCAATAATACCCGAAAAAATCCAGGAGGTAGATTATTTCTTGGAGCACACAAACAAAGAACCTGTTTTTGTTCATAATGAGAAACAATACATAGACTATCTTGGTGATTCAGAAAGTCCGACTTTACTTTTTGATAATCGTGAATTGCTTGAACAAAAAATTAACTCAGCTTTCCCTGAAATTCAAATCAGTGATGACATAAATTTACAACAACTCAAAGATATTTTTGCAGACGAATTAGAAAAACGCAAAGAGCAAATTCTTACTGAGCAGGTAATCGCAATCAAAGATTATCGTCTATTTGATGAAATAAACTCAATCTTTAACCAAATACTTGATAACGCGCTTTACGATGCTCCTTTAATGCTCGAATGGAATACCTGGAGATCAATGACAATGCTAGATGGAGGAAGTATCAAAGCCAATTTAAAGTTTGACGATTTTGGAAATCCAATGTCCACAGCACAAGGAAATATGGCAGATATTGTTTGTGATTATGATGATTTTGGACTGACTGTAGAAGTAACTATGCAAGGTGGACAACGACAATACGAAACAGAGGGAGAACCTGTAACCAGACATCTTGCCAATCTAAAACGGGAAACCAACAAACCTGCTTATTGTTTATTTATTGCGCCCAACATAAATGAAGCCTGCATTGCTCATTTTTATGCCTTGCATAAAATGAATATTAGCTATTACGGTGGAAAATCCACCATAGTTCCACTTCCATTACGTGTTTTTCTCAAAATGCTTGAAGATTCACATAAAGCGAGCTACCTTCCTGAACCAAGGCACGTACAACGTTTTTTTGCACGTTCCAATGAGTTAGCAATTTTTACGGATAATGAAAAAGATTGGTATAACGGAATGATCCAAGAAGCATTGAATTGGCTAGATCAGTAGAAAAAATAAAGACATAATAACTCGGATCACCCCATCAGTTCTGCCGTGATCTTAGCCGAGAGCAAACAGAGCGGGATGCCTCCGCCTGGGTGCACACTTCCCCCACAAAAAAACAGCCCTGGGTAACGCGATGAGAAGTTGGGATGGCGCAGAAAAGCTGCAAAGGGATTGTTGCTGCTATTGCCGTACAGCGATCCACCTAAGGAGGATGTTCGATGGGCAATTCCCTGTGGGTCAAGAACTTCTTCGTGTAAAATGCGCGTTTCGAGATCGCTACAATCGAGGCGTTTTTTGAGCTTCTGGAGGATGGACTGGCGGGCGCGGTCTCGGAGTTTTTCCCAGTCTTGTCCGGTGTCGGGGGGGGTGTTTATCATCACAAACCAGTTTTCGTGTCCTTTGGGAGCATCCTGTGGGCAGTGTTTTTGGCTCACAAAGAGATAGACTGTGGGGTCATCGCTGATGCCGTTTTCGCGGAACAGTTGTCCAAACTCCTGGGCGTAGTCTTGGGCAAAGAAGATATTGTGTAGGTCTAGCTCGGGGAAAGTCCCGCGTATGGCCCAATAAAAGATCAATCCTGAACTAGATTTAGGCTGTCGAAGGAGATGTTTGGGGTGTGCAGCATCGGGTAGTAATTTTTGATAGGTATTGACGATGTCCATGTTGGAGATCACCCGATCGAAGGAAAGGCGTTCTTTGCCCAATCGAAGGCCGCTTACTTGTCGGCTTCCTGGATGTAGCAAAATTTCATCAACGGCTTGCCCAAACTGAAAGTCCACGCCCAGGCTCTCGGCTAACCCCTGCAAACTTCGGACGATGGCGTACATTCCCTGATCGGGAAAGAAGGCCCCCAGGTTATGTTCAAGGTGAGCGATGATATTGAGCGTAGCTGGTGCTTGGTAGGGGTCTGATCCGTTGTAGGTGGCGTAGCGATCGAAGAGCTGTACCGTTTTGGGGTTGCGGAAGCGGCGGGCATTGGCACGGTGCATGGTGCGGAAGGCATCCAGCTTGTGGACGTTCAAGATACCGCGTAAGGCTTTGGCATTGAGGTATGTGCTGGCCTTGTGCAAGGAGCGGTGCAAAAACAGATCGGCAGTGAGGTCGTAGAGTTCGGCACTTTGGCGGAGGAATATCCGTAGTGCATGAGCATCTTCATTGAGCTTTTGGGCGAGTTCTTCTACGAAATGATCGGGTTCGGCATAAGCGTAAAGCTGCGTACCATCCTCCCAAAAATACTGCGTGATGCGTTCGAGTTGGGAGTAGGGCAAGGTCGGTGTAGCTCCTGCCTCCACAAACAGTTCCTCCACCAGCTCGGGCAGCGTAAAGAGTGAGGGACCCATATCAAAACGAAAACCCTCCCATTGCATTTGCGCAATTTTGCCGCCGGCCGTAGTGTTGGACTCAAATACTGTAACGGCTTCTCCCCGTAGAGCCAGACGAATGGAAAGTGCAATTCCTGCAATCCCTGATCCAATGATGGCGTTTTTTCGCTTCATTTTCTTTTCAGATAAATTCTAATCACACCTTTTGTATTTTGCATAGGACGAACGCTACCTACCGGATGAAACACGAGCTGCTCAATGGCTTTTTTGTAGCGATTGGCTAAGCCGAGCGAGATACCATACCGCTTGTCGATCTTGATGAAGATCACCTCGCCATAGCTATCGAGGATAATATCAAAAGCCATCTCACCTACTTCGGGTGAGTCATCGTCCACTGCCGGTGGGTGTTCCCAACGCCATCCGGCTATATCCAAAGAAGAACCAGCCTGGTCGGCGGGTT
>DAISIL010000088.1:0-7697 GCA_036822015.1 Bernardetiaceae bacterium
GCTGTATGTTGTATCAACTCTTCAAAAGTTGCAATGGCTTCATCATTTTCTTTGTTTTTGTAATACGCAATGCCCTTCAGATACAAGACCTCAAAAGATTCGGGAGCGATAGCTAGGCAAGAATCGGCCGCCCGAACGGCTGCTCGGTAGTTGTTTTCGAGGAGATACAAGCGGGATAAGTCACCAAAATACTTGGCATCGTGGACACGTTCGTCAAGTTCAATGATTCGTTTGTGCGAATGACTGATTGCTTCTTTTCGTTCCTCTTCCTGTTGGAGTAGGTTATTGAACAGGACGCGGGCTTTGGTGTACTCGGGATTGACCTGCAAGGCGCGCTCGAGAAACTGATGTCCTTGTGTCCACTCATAAAAGAAAAAATAAGCATAGCCGAGGGCGTACCAATGGTCAGGAGAAATATATTGTAGTTTTTGTAAGTATTTTTCGTTTTTGATTTCTTTGTAATGCTTACCCACCGTAACAAAATCTGCCTTGGCCGCCGCCGCTTCAATGATAAGGTAGCGCAACTGATCGACATCGAGGCGGTCTTTGTGTTGTTGGAGGAGTGGTTCTCCGAGTTGGATAGCCTTGTCAAAATTATTGGCTTGAAAATGTGCCTTGACCTCAAGCAGAGCAAGTTTGGGCGAAATATCTTTATCTATCTTCCTGATCTCTTTGATATAACCCAAGGTCTCTTTGGGGAGCGTTTCCAGCTGATCGTAGGTTTGGAGGATACGCAAGAGGATGGCACGACGGTTTTTGTGGTCTTCGGACTGCTCGAGTTCGGTTTGGAGTGTGCTAGCCGCAATGCCAAAACTGATCTGGGCCTCACGATCACGGCCCAACTGCTCTTGTGTTTTGCCGAGCATTAACCAAACAGCCGACTTTTCAGGCGATAACTCACTGGCTTCTTGAAGGAACTTTAAGGCTTCGTTGTACTGCTTTTGGGTAAAATGCTTTCGGGCATTGAGAAAAAGTGTTTCTGTGGCATTATCGTCTTGTGCATAACTTTGTACAGTATGAATAAACGAAATAACCAATAGTCCTATAAAAAATCGAATCATCATGGGCAATCAATAAAAGGATAGTTAGTGCATACGGTCGCCCCGAAGTTCCATGGTAGCCAAGATTTGGGCTTCGTAGTCCAGGAAAGCCTGCCAGCGCAGATCGGTTTCTGCTCGTCCACAATACCGCCTGGCTAAGGAGATGAAGTTGGTGTAGTGGCGTGCTTCCGAGATCATGAACTCGTAATAAAACCGGCATAAAGCCGGATCATCGAGTTGCTCGGAAAGCAACTTAAAACGCTCACAACTGCGGGCTTCGATCAAGGCGCAGCTCAACAGTTGGTCGCGGAGTTTATCGATGCGGTCTCCGCCTTTGATCATAAACTCGCGCAGCCGTACCACATACATATCCTTTCGCGGCTTGCCGAGCATGAGTTTGCGCTGGCGTAACTGCTCCAATACCAACTCAAAGTGGTTCCATTCCTCGGCCACAACGGGCGTAAGGGTATCGACAAGTTCATCCAAATCCGAATACTGTACAATGAGCGAAATACAGGTGGAGGCTGCTTTTTGTTCACAATAAGCGTGATCGGAGAGGATAAACTCGAGGCTTTTCTGGGCAACATCGGCCCAGCGTGGATCCGTGGGAAGTTTGAGGTGCAACATGGGAACGAAAGTAGGTATTTTTTTTCATTTTTTGTGGATGGCATTAGGTTTTTTTTGGGGCATTCATTATTTTTGATGAATCAATAATTTGCTTCTGCTAATGAACCTCAAGGTTATTCAACAAAGTCCTACGGCTTTACTCAAAGTGTTTGGTGCGCTGCTGCTCTTGATCGCGGGAGTGGCTTATTTGTTTGCTTCAGGTGAAGCCAACGTACAAAAAGAAAAAGCACAAGAACACGAGTTTCTTATCAAGGACATCCGCAAGAAATCCGAAGAACACCTCCAGACGATTCAGGAGCAAGAAAAAAAACTGGCTGCCCAGGAAGAAGAACTCAAAAAAATGCAGGAATCCTTAGCCAAAGCCCAATCCCAGCTCGACAACAAAGGCATACAAATTGATGCCAAGGAAGGAAACATTGATGCCCTCCGCCGACAAATCAGCGAACTCCGAGACGACAAACAACGCTTACACGGTATCATCGACGACCGAGCCAGAGAATCCAAAGAGGTCGCTGAACGAAACAAAGAACTCAATGAGCTATTGAAGGATTTGCAACAACAAATCAAAGAAGCCCAGGACGAACTCCGAGACAGCAGAAAAGCCTACCAAAAACAACAAGAAGTCCTGGATCAACTCAAAGAGGCCTATCAGGTAGCCGAGCGCAGCGAAAAGCAACTCCAGCAGCAACTCAACAAATCGCTCTCCGAGTCTTCGATGACCCGTACCGAACTCAACCGTACCAAGATCGAACTCAACGATGCCCGTACCGAACTCAAAATCCTCAAAAGTAGCCAGCAACAACAGCAACTCCAGCAGCAACTCCAAAACCAACAGCAGGCAGCCCAAATTCAAGGGCAACTCTCTCACCAAACAGAAACCAACGCTAGCGTTATCAAAATTTTGGCTATCCTGGCAGTAATTGTTATGTTCTCGGTTTTTGTGATGTACACCTTGCGGCAAAATTGAGTGAATGATTGAAAGCATAGTCGGTATCCCTACGCATTTGCAGTGGCTCACAGATAGTCGTGATCTTTCTCTACCCGAGCAGACGCTTTTTTTTGCCATCCGAGGCAAGCAGCACGACGGGCATCAATTTATCCCCCAGCTGGTTGAAGCTGGCGTGAGGCATTTTGTCGTAGAGAGAGGCTTTGAAGCCACTACCGCAGGATGTTTTTTTTATGCCGTACCGGACGTGATCGCGACCTTGCAAGCTCTGGCATCTCATCACCGGTCTCAATTTCGCTTGCCTGTCATTGCCATTACGGGCAGCAACGGCAAGACCATCATCAAAGAGTGGCTTTTTGAAACGCTCAAAGAAAACTTTATTATTGCAAAAAGTCCAAAAAGTTTTAATTCCCAAATCGGTGTACCACTTTCTGTACGCATCCTGAATGCCCGCCATGAGCTGGGGATTTTTGAGGCGGGTATTTCGGAGCGGGGCGAGATGGCGCGTTTGGCGCCCATCATCGCTCCGAGTATCGGTGTGTTCACTAATCTTGGCTCGGCACATGATGAGGGTTTTGAAAGCCGTGCCGAGAAAGCCCGCGAGAAAGCCCTGCTTTTTCGTGATTGCCCGCTGGTGATTTATCCAGCTGCTTATCCCGAAATCACGGCGGCCTTACCCAACGCTACGGGGGCTTGGCACTGGATATGCCCCCCCAAAAACGGAGGTATTCAAATTCGTTATCAATCTGAAAATCTGTTGTTTAATGTGCCTTTCGATGATTTTCCTTCGATGGAAAACGCTGCTACCGTGGCTGTTGTCTTGCATACGCTAGGGCTAAGCCAGGAACACATCCAGCAGCGACTTCAACAGCTTTCGGGTGTTCCGATGCGCTTGAGCATCAAGCGGGGCATTCAGCAAGGCATCCTCGTCGATGATACCTACAACAACGATTTGGCTGGGCTTGCCGTCGCCCTGGATTTTCTACAAACGCACGCCCCCCATGCCGATAAAGTGGCCATCCTGTCTGATATTCCCCAAACTGGGCTATCACCCGAGACGCGCTACGCCCAGGTCAAAGCCCTGTGTAATCAAAAAAACATTTCAACAATCATTTATGTAGGAAAAAGCAGTTTCCCGAGCGAAACAGAAAGTCTTTTTTTTGAAGACACCCAAAGCCTTCTGACATACCTTGATACACCGCCTGCGATGGCACTTCTTCAACGCAAAGCCGTGTTGGTGAAAGGTGCGCGTGCTTTTGGCTTTGAACGAGTGGTGCAACGGCTCGAGGAGAAAATTCACGGAACACGCCTAGAAATCAACCTAACCGCGCTGCGCCACAACCTAAACGTATATCGCCGCTGGCTACCTGCCCATACGCGCTTACTCGTGATGGTCAAGGCTTTTGCCTATGGGAGCGGCAACCGTGAAGTCGCTCGTTTGCTTGAGCACCAGCACGTGGACTACCTCGGGGTAGCCTACGTGGACGAGGGCGTAACGCTGCGCCAAGAGGGCATTCGCCTGCCCATTCTGGTACTTAACCCCACGCCAGAGAGCTTTCCGCTGCTGCTGCGCTATGACCTCGAGCCAGAGTTGTATAGCTTGCGTTTATGCAAAGCATGGATTCGATTTCTGAATACGCAACAAATAACGATTCCTCCCTCGGCTCATCTCAAACTCGATACGGGGATGCGCCGCCTGGGCCTGACTTCGGATGATCTTCCCGAGCTAGAACGGCTTTTGCGGGAGTACCCCTTCCCGGTGGCTAGTATTTTTACGCATCTATCGGCTGCGGATATGCCCGAAGAGGATGACTTCACCAGGCAGCAAGTAGCTCATTTTCAAGAAAATTACCAAAAAATTGCCGCCTGGCTACCAAGCCCTCCCTTGCGCCATATCCTCAACTCGGCTGGCATCGAACGCTTTCCCGAGTATGCCTTCGAGATGGTGCGCTTAGGTATCGGTCTTTATGGTATCGCCACTTCTACGCGCTTACCCGAAGCCTTGCTGCCCATCAGTACGCTCAAAACGACAATTTCACAAATTAAAACCTTATCTGCTCACCAAAGCATCGGCTATGGACGCGCCGGCCGTGCATCCGCAACGGGTATGCGCACGGCCACGGTCGCGATTGGTTATGCTGACGGTTATCCGAGGCATTTTAGTCGGGGTGTGGGGCGGATGTATGTGCGCGGAAAAGCCGCCCCCGTGGTGGGCAACGTCTGTATGGATATGTGTATGCTCGACATCACGGACATCCCCGAAGCAAGGGAGGGCGACGAAGTAACCGTTTTTGGGTCGTGGGTAGAGGCGGCGGCAGCCATCGGGACAATCCCCTACGAACTCCTGACCAACATCGGGGCGAGGGTCAGGCGGGTGTTTTTTGAGGACTAGAAAAGCCATGCCAACGGTGAGTTTTTTGGGGTGAACGCACAAACGATCTTTTGTGTAGAACGTTTTATCGGTGTATCTTGTCATAACCAAACATTTTTTTGATGATGCACGAAACGACAGTACAGATTCCGAGCGGATTGAAGATCAATTACCTTGACTTTGGTGGAGAGGGAATGCCCCTACTTCTTACCCACGGGCTGACGGCCAATGCACACGCCTTCGACGGACTAATGGCGGCAGGACTTACCCAACATCACCGCGTAATCTCCCTGGACTTGCGGGGGCGCGGCAAAAGCGACAAGCCCGAGACGGGTTATCAGATGCGCGATCATGTCGCGGATGTCGTGGCCGTCATGGATGAACTTGGGCTGGGGCGGGTCATCCTGGGGGGGCATTCGTTTGGGGCTTTCCTCACGATTTTTTTGGCGGCCCATCATCCCGAACGGGTCGAAAAGCTGATCCTCATGGATGCTGCTGCACGTCTGCACCCCGATACACCGAAGCTGCTCGGGCCTACCTTGAGCCGATTAAGCCAAAAATACAACTCTTTCGATCAATATTTGGCGCAAATTAAGTCCTTGCCTTTTTTGGAAGATGCCTGGGACGATCAAATGACCAGTTACTACCGTGCCGACGTAAAAGACCTCCCCGATGGTGGGGTAGCTCCCCGAGCTCATGCGGCACACATCGAGCAGGCACTCAAAGACCCGCTGGAGGTGGAGTGGTTGGCGTTGATCCGAAAAATCAAACAGCCTACCTTGTTCATCAATGCCCTCGGCGGATATGGAGCCGCAGGTGCGCCGCCGCTTGTCCCCCAAGACCTCGCCCAGGAGACCGTCCAAGCCCTATCCGACTGCCAATACCTCGTCGTGGATGGCAACCACCAGACGATGCTCTACGGAGAGGGAGCCAAGCAGATCGTAGCCGCAATTCAGGCATTTATCTAGTGCTATCTACTAACTACCAGACACTTACACAAACACCATGCACTACCCATGTTACAAACACACACCGTTTATGACCACCAAAACGTAACCATCACCTACCTTCCTGATCGGGCGTGTCTCGTCCTGGACTGGAATGGGGAGGTTGATATGAACACCTACCAATCAGCACTCGAAGCCTGTCTGGAATACGCCAGGGCAGAGGGCGTGCGCTACTTTCTCGTCGATCAGGTACGCCTCAAGCAGGTTCCCCCCGAAGCCCAGGGTTGGTTGGTAACACACTGGTTTCCGGCTATGGAGGCTGCTAGCGACGCGCTTTTATTTTTTGCTATTGTCCCCTCCCAGCGGCTGTATGCCCGTATTGCGAGCAACAAAACGGCACATCAGGTACGGCAAAGTTCCGAAAAAAGCAAGGTGCATTACTTCCGGGATGTAGCTGCTGCCCAAGCCTGGCTCACAGAGCAAGCATCGGAAAAAATCAAATCAAACGCAGGGGCTTAGGTGGCAAAAAGACCTCGGCAAGCATACACCGCGCACTACCGCCGCCGTAGCGTTCGATGGTGTAGAGGGGCGGTGTGAGCAAGCGACAACGCGCCTGCAAGAACCCGCGTTGCTGCTCATCCAGCGACTGGTAGGCCTGCTCCGAGATCACCAACAGCCGCTCTTGCTGGGCATTCGTGATCTCGAGCATATTGCCGGCAAAGGCGTAGAGCTGGGCCATCGTGATGTCGAGGATGTCCTTTTGGGTATCGGTGAAGGCTTTTTCTAGCCGCTGCCAGTGTGCCGGATCGGGGATGGCTTCTTTGCAAATAACGACAAAATCTTGCCCGAGGCACATCAGGACGTTGGTATGATAGATTGCTTGTCCGCTTTCATCCTGGGCATCAAAGGACAAGATACGGTAGCCGCTTTTCTTTTCAAAATCTTGAATTGCAGGGCTTTGTGTACGTGAGGAGAGTGCCGCATAGCCGATCTTGTGGGGGTGGTCAAAGATCATGCTGCCGGTACTTTCCAGAAAAACACCTTCTTCTTCCCAGTGCGTCAGGTCGTGCTGGGCCGTGATCCTGTACTCGCGCTCGAGCAGTTCGAGGATGCCGCTGCGGCGTTCGTGTCGGCGGTTGGGTGCTTCGAGTGGATACAAGATTACGTCTCCGTTGTGGTGCAGGGATAGCCAGTTGTTGGGGAAGATGGCATCGGGTTTTTCGGGTTCGGGGGTATCCTGGATGAGGTTTACCGTTACGCCGTGCTGCCGCAGGAGGGCAACAAAGCCATCAAACTCTGCCAGGGCTTGTTCCTGGATGTAGTTGGGGGAGCTATGGACGGTCTCCGCTTGAAAGGCGTTGCTTTCTGCGGTCTGAGGGTTGGGGCCAAACTGTGCGGGCCGTACCATCAGGAGGTGCGCGGTGGTGTGTGCGATCATGGCCGAAAAATACAAAAGTCAGGCATAACATCTCACTTTCACCGATACTGACAAAGCTAAAATAGAATACTTTTGAAGGATCACTTAAAAAATTCTTTTTAAAGTAATCATCATCAATGGAATATTGGTATCTAAAACGCAATTTCTATTCATGGGGTGAGCATATTGAGTAGTTCATCCAATGTTTCGCTCTCATCTTGGGCCCACGCGGCGCCGTGCTGTTCTAGTGCCTCGTCTAATGCTTGTGCGTTGGGGGAGGAGATCACCAAAGGCTCATCGGATAAGTCTTCGTAGGGTATAGTCCTGGGCAGCTCATCCAGGTTTAGCC
>DAISIL010000088.1:7707-8613 GCA_036822015.1 Bernardetiaceae bacterium
GGAATATTGGTATCTAAAACGCAATTTCTATTCATGGGGTGAGCATATTGAGCAGCTCATCCAGGTTTAGCCCTTGGTAGAGCGCGTCTGTATCAAGGCTGTTTTCTTCATACACGATCTGCATTCTATCGAGGAGGGCTTTGAGGAAGGCAGCTTCGTTGTCGTTTTTGGGATAAATGCGCAGGGACATGAGGGGATGTGTTGTTTTTTTTGCTCTAACATAACACCTGCGGGGCAGTTTTGCAAGCACTTTGGCTGATCTTTTCTATTTTTGTACCCATGCAGCCTTTTACCCTCTCTGATCTTCACCCCGACCTGCCTCACTTTCCTTTTGTCTGGATACCCGAAGGGGAGTTTATGATGGGCGGCGAGGAGGAGGATGATGAAAAGCCCCTCCACCGCGTGCGCTTGAGTGGCTTCTGGCTTTCTCAGTTTTTGGCTACCCAAGAGCTTTACCTAGCCGTTACGGGACATAACCCCTCCTACTTTGCCGGCAGCCCGCACCGCCCCGTAGAGGAGGTAAGCTGGGACGATGCCCGGGCATTCCTGGGGAGGCTAGGCGAGATGACCGGAAAAAACTTTGCCTTGCCCACCGAAGCCCAATGGGAGTATGCCGCTAGGGCGGGTGAGCCGTACACCTACGCCGGCAGCGATCACTTGCACGAAGTAGGTTGGTACGAAGACAACGCCCACAGGGAGACCAAGCCCGTAGGCTTGAAAAAACCCAACGCCTGGGGCCTCTACGATATGAGCGGGAATGTATGGGAGTGGTGCCAGGACAGGTGGAGTTCGGATTATTACGCCGAGTGCGCGAAGCAGGGCTTGGTTGTCGATCCTGCCGGCCCTGCTGATGGTCTGGGCCGTGTGTTGCGCGGTGTGTTGCGCGGTGGGTCGTGGAACGGCGAT
>DAISIL010000088.1:8623-8726 GCA_036822015.1 Bernardetiaceae bacterium
GGCAGCAACGACCCCGACAGCCGTTACTACAACAACGGCTTCCGCCTGTGTCTTTTCCCCTAGTTCGTTCTGCCTGTTTCACTTCGTTACGTCATTTGAGCTA
>DAISIL010000089.1:0-8665 GCA_036822015.1 Bernardetiaceae bacterium
TAACGTATTCATTCATTCCAACTGCAAATGAATCTAATTCATTATCAAAAATGAAAGGTGAATGCGTGACAGCTAAAAGGAAATCACATTTATTTGAGTTTAGTATATCAGGCAAGAGTTGCTTTTGCCACATCATACTTAATGAGAGTTCAGGCTCATCAAATAAAATCAAAAATCTTTTATCCGTTTCAGATAAATAAACATTTGAAAGCATAGAAACTATCTGTTTTTCTCCTGACGACAAATGCTTTAAGTCGATTTTGTCATTAGTTCGAGTAGATTTAATGTATATTTCAATTGCGCTTTCATCATAAAAAACGCTTTTGTTTATTAGGTACTTATTACAAGCATCTCTAAATATTTTAACCGAATTATCTAGCTCTTTCTGTTTTTCATAAATGTCTATTAATTTTTGAAGAAGATATGCTGATAATGGGTTCTTTAATTGTTTATTAGCAACTATATTTTTTACTGCTTCTTTTTGATTATCAGGCAGTAAGTTTCCTACCCTTGATAAAATTATTTCAATATCACCTTCATTAATTTTATCTAAAATGTTTTCTGAAGGTTCAGAGTCATCAATTACAACATTAAGAATGTCTTTAGTAAATTGCGCAAGTCCTTCTTTTAATAGTTTGTCAATAGTGTTTTGAATATAATTAAATCTTCTTTTTACATCACCCATTCCAAACTGAATAAGGTTGTTGTCCTGTTCAATTTTTAATTCATCTTCGTCATAACCTAGATTATATAAATCTTCTTCCACTCTTCTATAAGTAGGGAAATACAAAATTTCTATGCCTTTGAGTTCGTTAGAAATATCTTTTTTACACTTCTCAAAATGATAATGCTTTCCATCTTCATTTGTTCCTAATCTCTCAAAAATTCTATATATGTGATGAGTTGAAAATTTCCTTCCAATTCGAGTGTTTGACATCACAAGATTAATATCATCTTCTAACCTATGCCAATTTTTTCTATCTTTTAGGAATTTGTTTCTTAACATTTCAAATTGAGAAAACCCTATTTCATTTATAAGTTCCTTAATCATTGGATACTTATAAATTTCCTCTAAAAGTTCATCAACTTGATCTTTGGAAATTTCAATTTTCTTATTATTAGAAAACGTAATCGCAAGACTTTTAAAATTGTATTCGCTTAGTCTGAAAAAATTCTTAGTCAATGTAAAATAGAATAAATTCAACACTTGAGTTTTACCTAACCCATTTTCACCAATTAGAATTTTCACTGGGTCTTTAAACGAAATCTTAATATCATCAGTCCCGAAAAGTCCAATAATTTCAAATGATTGTATTTTTTTTTTACTCATTACTTTTGTTTTTTACTATTTGTTGTTTCATTTTCCTTTTTGGTCTGGTATCAAATACGAAGCACATAACCCCACTTCCTCTGTTCTCAAATTTCCTTTGTGTTTACCACTCCACTCACCAGACTTGATCTGTTACAAACAGACATGGAGATCAAAGATACAATTTAGCCAAGAAACACACAAATCTTCTACTTAAAAACAGAACCAACACTTCTCGAAGAAATGTTGGTTCTCGTAGGGGCTATTCCTCCAACAGGTCGGCCGGATCGTCGGTAGAGACGGGGGCGTTTTTGTCTTTGGGTTTTTTGCTGTGGATTTCCCGAATTTTGGCTTCGAGTTCGTTCATCAGGTCGGTGTTTTCTTCGATGTAGTTACGGACAAAATCGCGCCCTTGTCCAATTTTGGCATCGTCGTAGGCGTACCAGGAACCGGACTTCTTGATGATGTCTTCATCAACGGCGATGTCGAGGATTTCACCGGCTTTGGAGATACCCTTGCCGTAGAGAATATCGAACTCTACCTGACGGAACGGCGGGGCAAGTTTGTTTTTCTGTACCTTGACGCGGGTGCGGTTGCCTGTTACTTCGTCGCGTTCCTTGATCGCCCCGATGCGTCGAATATCGAGCCGGATGGAGGAATAAAACTTTAAGGCATTGCCGCCCGTGGTTGTTTCGGGGTTACCAAACATGACCCCGATTTTTTCGCGGAGCTGGTTGATGAAGATACAGCAGCAACTGGTTTTGCTGATGACCCCCGTTAGCTTGCGCAGTGCCTGGGACATCAAGCGGGCCTGCAAGCCCATCTTACTATCGCCCATATCGCCTTCGAGTTCGGCTTTCGGGACAAGGGCGGCCACCGAATCAACGACGATAATATCAATGGCCGTAGAGCGGATGAGGTTTTCTGTGATCTCCAGGGCCTGTTCGCCGCTATCGGGTTGAGAGATCAGAAGGTTTTGTAGGTCGATACCAAGAGCTTCGGCGTAGGCGCGATCAAAGGCGTGTTCGGCATCAACAAAAGCGGCGATGCCGCCTAGCTTCTGTGCTTCGGCGATGGCGTGGAGGGTGAGCGTGGTTTTGCCCGAAGATTCGGGGCCGTAGATTTCGACGACACGCCCACGGGGTAGCCCTCCGATGCCGAGGGCGATGTCCAGCCCCAGCGATCCGGTCGGGATGACGGGGACGCTTTGTATGTTGTCATCGGTTAGGCGCATAACGGTTCCCTTGCCGTAGGTCTTATCGAGTTTGGCCAGGGTTACGTTGAGGGCCTCCATTTTTTTCTTTCTTTCGTCAGACATAATCAAGACAGCGGTTGGTGAGGTTAATCAGTATTTGAGGCAAATTACGGAATTGAGACCGTAAGCTATGTACGGTCTGCGATTTTTTTTTGAAAAGCCCTTTAATTTATCTAAGTTCGTTTTCTCAAAAAGAAGTTTATCCCCATGGAAGCCGCCTTACAGACCCCCGCCGAAATCGCCTTTGCCGAAGAGCTATCTGCCCTTGCCGCCGAGGACACCGACCCACGTCCCCAGGCCTGGCGGCTTTCGCCTCGGGCTGTGCGGGCGTATATTATGGGGGATAAACGCCCCTCGGGTTTGCAGCTATCGAGCAAGTACATCGGCGATGTGCGCTTGATTGAACTCGCCATCGCGACGCTCATCACCGACCGCGCCCTGCTCCTGATCGGTGTCCCGGGGACGGCCAAAAGCTGGCTTGCCGAACATCTCACGGCGGCCATCAGCGGAGACTCCACGCTGCTCATCCAGGGAACCGCCGGCACGACCGAAGAAAACATCCGCTACAACTGGAACTACGCCCGTTTGCTTTCCGAAGGGCCCACCGAAGCCGCCCTTGTCCCTAGCCCGCTCATGCGTGGGATGCAAGCCGGAAAAATTGTTCGTATTGAAGAACTTACCAGGATGCCCTCCGAAATCCAGGATACGCTCATCTCCATCCTCTCCGAAAAAATCTTGCCCGTCCCCGAGCTACAAATGAGCATCACGGCCCAGCGCGGCTTCAACCTCATCGCAACAGCCAACGCCCGCGACAAAGGCGTTCACGAACTTTCCTCGGCACTCAAACGCCGATTTAATGCCGTCAGGATGCCGCTCCCAGAAAGCCTCGAACGTGAGGTTGAGATCGTCCAGATGCGCGTCCATCAACAAAAAGCCGCCCTCCAAATCCCTGCCCAAGATCCCTCCGAAATGGACATCGAACGCATCGTAACCATTTTCAGGGAGTTGCGCGAAGGTAAAACCCTCGATGGACGGCACAAACTCAAACAACCCTCGAGTACGCTAAGTACGGCAGAGATCATTTCTGTCCTTAACAGCGGCTTGTCGATGGCGGCTTATTTTGGGACGGGCGATCTACAAGCCAAAGATTGGGTCTCGGGTCTGCCTTATGCCCTCGTCAAAGACCCCCAAAAAGACTTGCCCGCCTGGCAAGAGTACATCGAAATCATCATCAAGAAGCGCAAAGGATGGGAGGATATTTATCAGGAACTACATCAGGAGGTATAAAGCCGCGCCGCGCCGTGTGCTTTGAGCATTACTGCTTCAAATATTCGGGTAACCACAGCACGATTTCGGGAAAGGCGATCACGGCAATCAAGACCGCCAACTGAATCAAGATAAACGGAACAATTCCCCGATAGAGATGCGCCGTCTTGACCTCCGGCGGGGCTACGCCTTTGAGATAAAACAACGAAAAACCAAACGGTGGGGTCAGGAAAGAGGTCTGTAAGTTGAGGGCAATCAGGATGCCTACCCAGACCAAATCAATGCCCATCTTCTGAAAGAGCGGCGCGATGATGGGGACGATAATAAACGTGATTTCGATGAAATCAATGAAGAAACCCGCCACAAAGATAATCAACATCACCAATGCCAGAAAGGTATAAGTGTCCAGGTTCGCAGATTCGATTAGATTGACCAAGTACTCATCTCCGCCTAAGTCTCTGAACACCAAACCAAAAGCCGTAGCACCGATCAAGATCACAAAGACCATACAGGTCAGGAGGGTCGTTTGGCGCATCACCTCCTCGAGTACCCGTAGGCTAAACCGTCCCTGGAAAATTGTCAGGAGCGTTGCCCCAAAAGCTCCCACGCCGGCAGCTTCGGTGGGTGAGGCCAGCCCCGCAAAGATGGATCCCAGCACGGTCAGGATCAGGAGTAGCGGCAAGACAAAAGCCCCTACGATCTCCCGAAAGAGATTTTTGGCTCGAAACATATCTATCTCTGACTGGCTCAACGAAGGTGCGCTTCGGGGGTCTAAGGTCGCCTTTAAGATGACAAAAATTGCATAGCCGGCCACCAGCACCAGCCCAGGCACGAGGGCCGCCGTAAAGAGATCACCTACCGAAACGTTCAGGACACTCCCGAGCAGCACCAGAACGATGCTCGGCGGGATGATCTGTCCCAGGGTGCCTGCCGAAGCAATCGTACCCGTAGCCAGGGCGGGGGAGTAGCCGCGTTTGAGCATCGTGGGTAAGCTCAAAAGCCCCATCGTAACGACCGTCGCTCCTACGATGCCCGTTGAGGCGGCCAGCAGCGTCCCGACGACGATCACCGATAAAGCCAGCCCGCCCCGTACGCTGGCCAACAAAAAAGCCATCGTTTCTAGGAGCCGCTCGGCTAGCCCAGACTTTTCCAGCATCACGCCCATATACACAAAAAGCGGCACAGCGATCAGGATAAAGTTTTGCATCGTCCCGTTGATGCGCAGCGGCAAGAGATAAAACAACTCCGGCCCCGAAGTGAAGACCCCAAAAATGACCGCCAGCCCGCCCAGCGTAAAGGCAACAGGATAGCCCAGGAGGATCAAGATAAAAACAGACAAAAACAACAAGGCAGGGAGTAGTTCGGTCATGGGCTAAGCAAAGTTTTTAGCGAACGTAACAAAAGAGCAATGCCTTGCAAGGACAAAAAAAACATGCCTAACGGAATAGCAGACTTGATGAGATAGCGCGCCGGTAAGCCGCCCGGATCACCCGAGCCTTCGTTGATTTGGTAAGCTGTTTGTGCCATTTGTGTCCCGTAATAGATCAGCAACCCACAAAAAGGCAACAAAAAAAACAACGTACCTAACAAATTTATCCAGGCTTTTAGGCGTGGCGAAAACTGCCCATAAAAGACATCCACGCGCACGTGCTGATCGTGCTTGAGGGTGTAGCCGGCTCCCAGCAAAAAGATAAGCGCGAAAATATGCCATTCTAGCTCAAAAATAGCTGCCGATGAAAAACGAAGGACGTTGCGAGCAAAGACATCGGCACAAAACAAAAGCACCAGTAGCGTTGTGAGCCAGGCTACGCCGCGTCCGATCCACTCATTGAGAGCTTCCAAAAAGTGAATGGTTTTTTCTAGGTGTTTCATCGTGTGTGCTGTGCCTGAACTTGTCGGCAGATGCTGTTGGGGATGTTGCGATAGTAGATGTATGTCCGCAAATTTAACTTTTTTACTTTGTATCGCTTTGAGACACGTTCGTAAAAATGCGCATCCGCAGCATACATATTTTTGAAGCGTGTTTCAACAAAAATTTCTTTTTTTCCAAAAAGCGTCGCAAACGCAATACAGTCATCAATATGCACCAGACGACGGGGGTCGTGTCGGTCGGGGACATAATAATCGGTTTCCTTTTCAGCGATGATTTCCGTCGTAGAAGCGATCAAATCCGCGCCCTCAATGGCACGCAGGCAAGCCGAAAGGTGGTTGGGTTTGTAGGCATCGTCGGCATCAATAATGGTAACATACTGCCCTCGGCAGTAGGGGATCGCACCGTTGATGGCAGCTGCTTGGCCGGTGTTTTGGTGGCGTAAGTAGCTTACTTGATCCTCATGAGCGGACAAATAACGCAGCAAGGCACAGGAATTGGTTATCTGGCTACCATCATCAATGACCAGTAGCTCAAAGTCCTGGATATCCTGGGACAAAACCGATTTTACGGCGCGTTGTACCAGCGATAAGGGGGTGTTGTAGGTCGCCATCAAGACGGATATGGCAGGGACAGACATGGTTTGTTTGTTTGGATGATTGAACAACCAGGGAGCGCAGAGATTTTTCAAAAATAAATTTAGTGTTTTTTTGGCAAAAGCCTCAAAAAGATTTACTTTTGATGAGAATTTGTCTAAACTTTTTGTGCTTTATGGAAGATAACAAACCCGCTATTCGTGAATCCAACAACGGATTCATGGATTTTATTCGCAACATCGAAGATCGCATCACGGCCTTGACTACCCTTGAAATCAAGACGATCGTTGGGGAGATGGACGTAGATAGCCAGGGAAATGTGCAGATGCGTTCAAACGATGATGTAAAGGTACTTTACAGCCGCTTCAACCTTATCGGCGGCGACGTAACGTCCCAGATCAGTACCGAACTCATCTACGATAAGTACCAATGGCTCAGGGAGTTCCATGAACGCAAAGAAGATAAAGGCACCGAAATTATCGCTTCCAATATCGAAGCCATCTTTTCCTTGATCGAACTCTTTAAGGGCATCAAGGCCAGCGATATAGAGTAGCTATGGCGATCAACATCAAACGTCTGGTCAGCGATCTGACACGCCTTGAGGTCAATACGATCCTCAACGAGGGACTGCTCGGGAGTGAACCCCGATCCAATCGACACATGTTCCATGAGCTGGCCGAAGATTACCGCCATGCCCTCACCCAAATCAATAGAGACCTCCAAAAAGGCAACTTAACTTTTCAGATGCCTTATGGCGGACAAAAATCCTTCGTAGAACTTTATCAGACTGCCAGAGCGCAAAAAAAAGCCTGTGAGGACTTGATCCAGAAGACGCTAGAAGAGGAAGAAAAACGCAACTGGCGGGCGCATCTCAAGATGCTTTACCGCATCACGAGCCACACCGAAAATGTTCTTGAAGTCTTTCGTGTTTTGAAAGAAAACGCTCCCACAGAAGCCACCGAACAGGATTGGAACAACGACTTCCCCTTAGAGCAACTCAATAAAATCCCCGATTTAGAAATTGACGTTCAGGAACTCACCCACGTCAGAAAAGCCTACGAAATCGGGACACAACAAATCTTGATGCAGACCGTCATCCAGGTTGATGGCGACATGACCTCCTACATCACACCCGCTTACTTGAAGTTTTCGGAAAAAGAACAAAAGATGCTCATGGAGATGCACCACAAGGCCTTCACAACCTCCATGTCGGTCTGGAAATACCTCTTCGAGACCATTTACAGCCTCGCCGGTGGGGCGATCAACAAAGTCTTTAAGGGCAAACAGGAAAACAAAAGCCGTGCGTAGATCATGGATGCCATATCTTGAACTATTGCGTCGGCCAGCCATCTGGAGAGAATATCTATCCGATACGTACCAAAAAATCCTATATTTCTTTCGATTATTGCCCGGAGCATGGCGTATTTTTCCATTCTTACGGCAGATCATCCGAAGAGGTGCTTACGAGGTGCGTACCCCCTTCCCGACGCGAGAGGTACACTTCCGCACCCTCATCCAAATGGATGGCGATGCACTGCATTTTTTTCCACACCCGAATACGCCCACTGATCCCACCTTACGGGATGCCTGGCTTACCGATTACGAAGCTACCCACCAAAGCCACCAAGAACGCCTCGATAACGAACTGCTGGCCATCGCTTTGAGTTGGGATTTTTGGAGAGCATTGTTTAGTGTCCCTGTTTTTTTGGGGATCAATTACAACCTTGTCACTGATCTCTACACGCAAGGCGACCTGCTCTGGACACAACTTCAAGACCCCATCGAAAATTGGCAGTGGTTGCGTAGTTTTGGTATCGCTGGCTTGAGTTTTTATTTTCGGCGCAAGATCATCGACTGGGTCATCACTAATCTCTTTGCTATTTTGCGAGTCCTAGATCGAATCGGGAAAAAGTTTAAAATTTTTTAAGCAAAGCCCCATCACGAATCTTGATTTACGACCAAAAATAATTATCTTTGGTATTGATCTTCGGGACTCCCCTACGCTAATCAACTTCTTTTTACGTACATCCGTAGCCGTATGCACGCCTTACGTGAGCTACTCCAAGACCTCTTTGGGTTTTCGGAACGTGAAACGAGGGGTTTTTTCCTGCTGCTTGCTCTCCTGTTTGGTTTGGTGGCTTTGAGCCTCGCCTGGGCAAGCCTTCGTCGCCCTACCCCCACAACGGCCCGTGATGCCGCCCAACTCGATAGCCTATTTGCTCTGCTCCAAGATATGCCCACAACAGCAGCGGCTGTCCCGAGCTACTTTGCCTTTGACCCCAACACGGCCACGCTCCAGGACTGGCAGACCCTTGGCGTTCCCGAACCCCTAGCCCAACGTATCCTCAACTACCGCCAAAAGGGCGGGC
>DAISIL010000090.1:0-8447 GCA_036822015.1 Bernardetiaceae bacterium
ATGAAGTTTTGGGCAAAAAACACCCGCTCTACCGCCGGAAAGGCATCAAAAATCGCCTCTGCAATCGGGATACCAGTTGCTTCGGCACGCGAGGGAACATCCATGACACGTCCCTCCGTCAGGAGCATCGTATTGAAGACAAACTTGAGGGCGGCCGGGTTGGGGTTGGCCTCCATATAGATATGTACGGGTGAAGCGGTTGTTTCCATGAGTGAATTAAGATTTGCGGTGAAAACCGAGGTGCTTGCTTTCTGCAAAGTCTGTCAGGTCTTCGTTGAGCGATTGGTTGAAAATTTCGGCAAGTGTTACTGGTTTATCAAACTGTTTGTCGAGTTTGTTTCGGGTTGCAATTTGGTTCGCCTGGTCAGCCGAGATGCGGTCAAAGCGATGGATACCCAACAAACGCCCCTCACGCAGGAGGGCTTTGTCCAGGTTGCGGATGTCGGTATTGAAGGTACAGATGATCTTCAAGTTCAAGACATCGGAGAGCAAGCCATCGGAGACATTGAGTAGGTTGGCGATAGAGGCTTTGTCTGCTTCAAAACGGTCGCGGTCTTGTACCGAGTCCTCGGATTCCTCAATAATCAGAACGGCATCCTGGTAGTCGGAGAGGAAGGTAATCAAGTCCGGGTTGGTGATGTCGCGCAGGAGACTGATCGGATAGAAGATGTACGTAAGTTCCTGGCGCGTACAGTGGATCAAGTAGCGGATATAGTTCGTTTTGCCGCTCCCCGTTACGCCATGAAAAATAAACAAGCCCGCCCGATTTTCGGCGTTCAGTGCCTCAACAAAATACCGGTGTTTGGTCTCTAACTTATCGCCGTAGTAGAGGGGCAGGTCAGGGATATTGGGTTCGGTGATCTTGTGGGGGCGCATCGAAAGCGATCCTCGGTGCGAACCCACCACGTGGATGTAACGATCTTCTTGCTCTTCGATTTTTTGTTGGCAGTCTTTGGCCAGTTCGGCCACCTCCATCAGTCGCCCGTGTCCGATTTCCTCTACGGCGATCAGGGAGGAGAGCCTAAAGGTGATGTTTTCCAGGTCTTTGATATTTTCCTGCTCAATATTGATGATGATGCGCTCCTGATCCAGAAACAGATACCAATCAATGCCGTGCTGCATTTTCTTGGCATTGACGGAATTAACCTTTTTGTACATCTGGGGAGCAAAGCCATTTTTTTCTAGGGCTTGCAGAAATCGGTTCAGATGGGTTTGATGGTTTTTCGGAAAAAACTCATACAGGTTTAGCTCAATGATGCGCTGCCCAAACTTACTCAACAGATAATACTCGTCGTTGAAGTAGCGGCCATCAAAGGAATTGTACAGCCCCAAGGGAGGGACTTTTTCAATGATTTTTTGGTAGTTCATATACGTAGAAAACAGCTTGTTTTTTTAAAAAAAAATAGCATTAGCCAGGAGTAGTTTGCCATGATCCCAAAATCCTCTAAATGCCGGTGAGTCAGCAAAGTAAATCAATTTTCCAGCTTTGATTTGTCCCACCGAAAGTGCTGTTGCCCCGGGGAGAGCTGCCCGTAACTGCTGCCCCATAAAGCCACTTTGTACGGAGGCGTAGCTACCCACGTTCCAGTGGTTCGTCTCGGGCAAAAACCGCTGGTAGAGCAACGACTCGTGTTTGAGCGAGAAGTACCGCGACCCGTAGCCAAAGGATAAAGGATGCGTAGGGTCTAAGTGTATGGCTACGATACTGCCGGCAGTACGCGCACTCAACTTTGAACGTTTTGTTTGCGCAAAAGTTGCCGCCGAACGGGACAAGTCCAGACGGACAAGGTCTAGCCCAGGCAACCGCTCAAAAGTTCCCAAACTTTTGCCAAAGGTAATGATTTTGCTGTTGGGATGCGAAAAGTAGTCGTACAGCGACGAAGCAACATCTGCATAGTCCCCCGAAGGCAACAGGAGTACATCGTAAGCGGAGAGGCTGATGTCTTTGATGTTGTCTTTGAAGAGCAGCGATACGGGAAGGGACAGTTCTTGCTCCAACAAATACCACAACTCCCCGATCCTCGGAATCTCTATGCCTTCGCCGACAAGGATACCCACCCGTGGCAGGCGTAGGGGTTTGTACGTCTGGTCGCCCAGGTCGTTGCCCGAAGCGTTGATGGCCGTTGCGATGGGGGTATGTCCGTAAGATTCCGCCAGGTGTGGTGCAATAAATGAGGCAAACTGCGCCTGCCTTGCCGTACTTTGCTCCCCCTTAAAGACCACCAGCGTACCGGACTCCCAGGCTTGTCCCTGATGCACAAACGGACGGTGTGCCATGCGTACCTGCCAGCCGTCTTTGAGCAAAGCCACCAAAGTACGGGCATCTTCGAGGGTGCGCCAGGGCAGCAGGTACGCATAAGGATCGGGAAGCCGCTTTGGGCTAGGTATCGCTACGGTATCGGGGCTTACGGATAGGGCAGCCGTAGTAGCGTATGCTTTCAAGCCTAGGGCATAAGGCAAAGCCCAGGCGGTTAGGTCGTAGGTCAGGGAGTCGTTGAGGGTAGGCTCGGGTTCAAACAAAACACTGACGAGCCGCCCCTGGGGCTGATCGCAGGTGATGAGCCAATCGCCTGCTTGAAGGTCAAAGGTTTCTTGTGAAGCATTTTGGTAGGCAAAGCCGCGTATGCTTTTTTGGGGTACCCGGGGATGCCCAAACAAGATGCCCTCCCGTTGGAGCAAGGCCTGAAAACGGAGGAGCTTTCCCGTGGGGTTCTCTCCCGAGACAACAAAACTTCGGTACTTGCCCGGTAGCTGTGGGGGCTGCTTGAAGTAGCGTTGGAGTTGGGTTTGGAGAGATGACCGATGCCTATGAGCCGCTTCAAGTGTGGAGACGGCCGTCGTGTGGTGGTGGAGTAGGCGATCGGAGAGGGTGAGTAGGCTGCCGTTGTCGAGTTGTAGGGCTATGCCGGCTTTTCGTCCGCCGCCCTGCTCGTAGGTCATCCCGATGGCTCCTTTGAGTGTCGTCCAGCTATCGCCATAGCTCGGATAAAAAAGATCAAATACCTGACGGGTGTAGTATCGCCAGCCCCTTTGGTCGAAGTAGCGGATGTGATTTTTGCTTACGCTATCTTGAAACGCCAACTGCCATGCCGTAACGGCCGCGTGAATGGGCTCGGCCGAAGGTGGAAAAAAATAAGACGACTGATGATCCATCTCATGGAAATCCACGGCCACATGGGGCATCCATTGCTGGTATAGGGCAGCACGGGCCCGGCTCTCGGGCTGCACTTGCCACAGCCAATCTCGGTTAAGATCAAAGAGATAATGGTTGAATCGCCCGGGCTGGAAAGCCGGACGGTGTTCGGCCGACTGGATGTCGGTGTTTAGGAGTGCGCTCTGCCACTGCGTAAAATGTTGCACATAACGCGCCCGACCGTCGGGGTTGAGGCAAGGCAACAAAACGACGATCGTTTCCCGGAGCCACCGCTCGGCAGCAGTGTCCGTGGTCAGATGATGTAAGGTCATCAGGGCCGCTTCGGATGCCGAGGCCTCGTCGCCGTGGATGTTATAGCCCAGCCAAAGGATAAGCGGTGGATTTTCTTGTGTCTGGTTTGCTAAGCCTAAGCTGGATAGATGCGCCTGACGAAGCTGGTCTAGTCGGGCGAGGTTTTCGGGGCTGGACACAAAGACCCCCGCCAGAGGCCGCCCCTCTACGCTTTGTCCGTACCGAAAAGATTTTACCTTCGGGCTGGCTGCATCGAGGGCATCGCAGTAAGCTACGATACGATCATGAAACGTAAACCGGCTTCCCAGGGGATACCCCAAAAAACCCTCCGGTGTCGGGACTTGCCCATAAAGTTTTGGAAAAAAAAAGCAACACAGGATCAATAAGCGGTAGTGCATACGGGGGCTGATAGGCTAAGCAAATTCAGGGGCTGGCTTTTTTTTTGTTGCCAGATGTTCGAGCAGATCAGCAATATCTGTTCGTGCATTCGGGTAGGCAAATTTCAGAATGTTTTGTCGAAACTTTTCCTGCTTTTCTGTGTCCTGGGCCAGGGCAAGGATATGACGGGTGAGCGATTCGGCTGCTTCTTCATCGCGGATCATCAAGGCTGCCTCGGCTTGGGCTAGTCCGGTGGCGTTTTTGGTTTGGTGGTCGTCCGTCACATGGGGAGAGGGAATAAGGATTGCCGGCAGCCCCAGCAGGCTGATTTCGGAGACCGTCAAGGCGCCCGCCCGACAGACGACCATATCGGCGCAGGCATACGCTTTGTCCATTTCTTCAATGAACGCCTGCACATACAGCCCCGGGTCCTGGATGCCCATGATGCGTGAGTTTACCCATTTTTGGTAGTAGCTGCCCGTCTGCCAGATCACTTGATAGCCTGCCTCCAATATCCGCTCGATACCCAGGGCTAGGGCGCGATTGATGGTGCGGGCACCACCGCTGCCGCCCATGACCAGGATCGTTTTCTTGTTGGGATCGAAGCCAAAATGTTCATAAGCCGCTACTTGATCCGTACTTTGAAGTTTTAAATTTTTGCGCAAGGGGTTACCCGTAAGCTGTATTTTTTCTTTTGGGAAGTGGTTTTCCATGTGGGGATAGGCTACGCAGATGTGCTTGGCACTACTGGCGAGCCATCGGTTGGTCAGTCCGGCGTAGTTGTTTTGTTCCTGCAACACCAACGGAATATTTTTGCGGGCGGCCACCCAGCCAATGGCTGCACTGGCATAGCCTCCCGTCCCCAACACGACATCTGGGCGAAAGGTGTTGATGATCTGTCGAGATTTCCAGAGGCTTTCGGCGAGCAGAAAAGGAAGTTTAAAGTTGTTCATCGCCAGGCGACGCTCTAACCCACGAATCGGTAAGCCGATGATTTTGAAGCCTGCTTTGGGTACGCGCTCCATCTCCATTTTGCCTTGTGCGCCCACGAAGAGAATTTTATTGCGCGGGTCGCGTTGCTGAAGTTCTTCGGCAATAGCAATACCTGGGTAGATATGTCCACCTGTGCCACCTCCACTGATGATAATGCGAATGGGCATAAAATTGGGGTTAAGAAGAGAAGAGAGGAGATAAGATAGTTTGAGTCATAAGACACAAAAAAAACAGATTTAAATCGTTCGGACAAACGCAAATCCGTTAATGAAGTGAAATTAAAGAAAAATTACCAGATTTCTTACGTTTAGCGGAAAAACAACACTTTTTGTCGCCACTGATGGTTTGCTGTCCTGATTGTCAAGATGTACCAACCGCCTACCAAATCAGCGGGCAGGCACACCGTTTGTCCCTCTATATGCAAGGGGATATGCCGCCCGAGTGCATCATAGAAAGCCAAGTCAAGTACTTTCCCCGACGATAGCGGTACTTCTACCCGAAAACAGCCATCGGTAACCGGATTGGGATATACCCGCAGCGGGTCTTCTTCGGGAGGAAGCGACGTAACCACAGGACGGACATCAAGGAAGATAGGTTGCTGCACCAGCGAAAGTTCGGGCAAGAGCCGATGTATTTGGATGGCGTTGTATCGCCCAATATCTTCTGCAAAAGCACGTCGGATGCTCAGGGCGGACTTGTCCGCACCCGTGATGCGCTGATCGTCTTTGTGCCAGGCAAAGCTCGTTGTCTCGGGCAGGATAGGATCGGTATTCAGTAGCACGCCCTCCCCTTCGGTGGCCACCACGATCTGGACGCTACCCAGGCTATCCTGGGGAGCATACCGAAAATCACTTGCCGCGCCCACATTGGGTAGCAAATCCTTGAAAACAAGGGCGTTGTTTTGTACATCTAGCCGCTCGAGGGCCGGAAAGCCCGTCAAGGCAGGCAGGCTAGTGAGTTGGCAGCCATCCAGGTACAGTTCCCGCAAGACGGACAAGCGGCGGAGGGCTTCGGCGGGAATGCCCGTGATCTGGCTGTTGGAGAGCTGCAAAACCTCTAGGGCTTCGAGGTCTTGAATCTCCACCGGAATCGCCCCGCGCAGGCGGTTGTTGGCCAGGCGTAGCTCACGCACGCGCCCACCTTCGTTGAGCCGAACGCCAAACCAACGGGAGAAATCATCGGTCTGCTCCCAAAACGTGTTGGCACTCCAGTTGGGGCCATCCAGGGCGGCATAAATGGCCCGTAGGGCGTTGCGCTCTTTGGTGATGTCTTCATCGGAGACCACAAAGACAACAAAATCTCCTGTCTCTAAGGTCAGATCGGGTAAGTCGGGGTTGGTGATGAAGCAGCGGTACACGCCCTCATCGCTTTTTTGGAGGCGACGCAAGAAGAGTTCACCCTCGGTTTCGGGGCGGGTCTGGCCGTTTTGTTGCCAGCGGTATTGGTTCTGTTCGCTGGTTAGCAGGGCATTCAATCCGATACCATCGCCGGGCTGGCGGGCAAAAACCCGTCGCTCGGTGGTGCGAGCCTGGGGGGCATAGCTAAACTGGGCAATGAAGCGATTGGGGAGTAGATGCACAAAGACCAAGCGGTTGTTATCCACGATCAGCGTATCGAGTTGGGCGAAGGTGGGCAGGCTGCCAAAGTTGTTTTGGCGGACGTTGAGGTAGCGCAGCTGGGGTAGCTCGGAAAGGGCATCCAGGCTAGCCGTCGCCAAGAAGTCGTTGTCTGAAAGGTTCAGGTGTTGGAGGGCGGGTAGGTCGATGAGGTTTTGCAAATCCGAAAAGCGATTGCCGCTCAAATCGAGGAATTGTAGCTTAGGCATAAACCGAAACACACTCGGAATGGGGCCGCGCAAGCCCGCCTGCTCGTCGTTTGGGCTTTGAGGATCGCGGGTTTGGGACAGGCGTATGCTACGAACTTCTCTCCACTGGTTGAGGGTGTTGGGCAAGAACTGCCGTAGGATGTTTTGGCTCAAATCAAGGCTTTGGAGGTTTGTCCAGTTGCCAATTTCGGGAGGCAGCACGCCATCCAATCCGTTGTTGGGGAGATGCAGGCGCACGACACGTCCGGCTTCTGTGCCTACGCCCCACCATTGCGATAGCGGACGATCAGAGAGCCAGTGCGTGCGGTTTGTCCAGTTATCCCCCGACATGGCCGCATAAAAAGCCACCAAAGCCAGGGAGTCCTGCCGGATTTCTTCGGGCGTATTCACGATAAGCTCCAGCGGCTCCTGGGTCAAGACCAGATCGGGGATAAGCGCGTAGCGTATCTGACAACTGTACACCCCTTCGTCGGCTGCTGTGGCCGGATTACGCACAAGGCTTGGGGTGGTGTCGTTGGGCAGGGGGTCGCCATTGCGGAGCCAGCGATACTGGTAAGCGGTGTTTTGGAGGACGGCATCGAGGCGGGTATTTTCCCCTTCACGGATGACGATTTGGGCGGCTGTACCGATGCTTTTTTGGGGGGAGTAGTTGTAGCGTTCCCAATTCGGGGATAGGTTGCGCTCCACCTGTACGAAGTCCAGGCGATTGCGGCTCAAGAAGAGCGAGCGCAGGCTGGGGTGCGTCGTCAGGTCAGCGATTTCTTGAATCTCGTTATCGGTCAGGACAACGACCTCCAGGGCGGGCAAGGTAGAAGAGAGCAGCCACGGCACGGCCGCGATTTGGTTTTGGGAGGCATCCAGGGTACGCAACTGCCCGAGGTTGCCGAGGGTAGGTGGTATTTGGGTGAGGCGGTTGCGGTTGATGGACAGGCTTTGGAGGGCTTGCAAGCTGCCGATGCTCAGGGGCAGAGCCGCGATTTGGTTGTTGGTGAGTTGGAGGTCTTGGAGGGCGGTCAGGTTGCCGAAGGAGGCGGGGATGCTGCCCTTGAGCTGGTTGTTGTTGAGGTTGATGCGGGTTACGCGGCGATCCGTGATGGTGATGCCCTGCCAGGATTCGAGGGGTAACTCGCTGATCCAGTTGGTGTTGTTGATCCAGTTGGGGCCATTGGTGGCTGCGTAGAAGTCGAGCAGGGCCAGGGAGTCGGACTGGCGTTCGGCACTGTTATCAATCCGGAGCCGGATGGACGCTTGCTGCAAGACCAGGACAGGTACCTGGGGGTGAGTCTGTTGGCATACATAAAAACCCTCGTCGCTGACGGACAGATTACGGAGGTCTAGCGTGGGCTGGGTAGCTCCTGCGATGGGACTGCCGTCTTTGAGCCACTGGTAGCGGGTTTGGTCTTCTTGCAGGGAGCAATTCAGGCTTGCGTTTCCCCCCACTACACGAACGACAACCTGGGGCGTTCCGAAATCTTGCTGGGGAACGTAGCGCAGAGCAGCAAAGAAAGTCTGGAAGCGGAAGTCATCAAACGTCAGGCGGTTGTTGGTCAGGTCAAGGAGCGCGAGACGAGGCGTATCCGAGGCGACAAAAAGCGGTAGCCCGTCGATCTCATTTTGGGCAAAAGAAAAGATGGCCGTGCTATCGGCCAGCAGCACACTAGCGGGTAAGCTCCCCGAGATTTTGTTTTGGTCGAGGCGGACAAGCCGTAAGTTGGGACGGCTCAGGAGGCGCGGTGGAAGGATACCGCCGATGCTGTTCTTGGATAAGTCCAATTCACGAAGGCTGTCGAGTAGCCCAATTCGTTC
>DAISIL010000091.1:0-8324 GCA_036822015.1 Bernardetiaceae bacterium
ACGGAGGCTATGGCGGCTACGGTGAGAGCAGCGGTTATTACGAAGAAGACGAAGGGTCAAAGCCCTGGTTTCGTCGGTTGTTTTCGCGTTAGTTTATCTATTTTTTGCGCCCGAAGTCGGCCGGAATTTCGCCCCAACTGCGGGTGTTCCATTTCAGGATGGGGTTATCAAAGGTGTGGGCATGAAGCCACCGCTCGGCACGGGCGATGAGTTCAAAGAGATAAGCATTGCGTGTCGAGGGCTTGAGTTGGGTTTTGGCTTTTTTGTTGCGCACCCAGGCCATGGCTGTCTGGGAATCGGTGTAGATGGGCAGGGGGTTTTGGGTGCGTTGCAGCAAGGCCAGGGCATGAACGATCGCCAAAAACTCACCGATGTTGTTGGTGCCTTCCTCGAGGGGGCCCAAATGAAATATCCGCTGCTTGGTTTGGGTATCTACGCCCTGGTACTCCATCCGGCCTGGGTTGCCGCTACATGCCGCATCCACCGACCAGCTCGGCAGCACGATATGTGATTGGGCTGAAGGTGCCTCCACCTGCTCGCCTGCCCAGGCGGCCTGTGCCTCCGTCAGGCTTTTGAAAGACTTAAACCGTGCGCCTTTTTGTCCCTTGATCTGGGCCTGGCAAGCGGCCCAACTGTCATAAATTCCAGGATTTTTACCTGACCAGACTACGTAGTACTTTTTCGCCATCGTGCTAAAATTCTCAAAAAAGCTAAAATACCTAAATTTATTGAGCGATTTAATCGCTCCTAGCGTAACAACAAAGAAGAGAAAAATATCAGACCTTCCCAAAGTTATTGTGCATCACTTCCTCCTTTTTAAAATTGGTTTTTTGCCCATCGGTTGGGTGGACATCGTGGATATATTGCTGGTGGCTGCCTTGCTGTACTATCTCTATCAACTCCTACGCGGGACGATTGCCTTACGGGTTTTCTTTGGATTTTTAACGCTTTTTGTGGTTTATCAGATCGTACAAGCGACTCGGATGCAGTTGCTTTCCGGTATTTTGGGGCAGTTCATGGGGGTCGGGAAGCTGGCCGTGTTCATTTTGTTTCAGCAAGAGATTCGTCGGTTTTTGTCTGTGTTGGGGCGGGCATCGAGCCTACAAGAACTCCCCAACCTGATCCTGAAGCGGTTCGGCAACGAGCAAAAAGTCTCCCAACCAACCATCGACCAGATGCTGGAAGCCTTGCAGGCCATGAGTATTGAGCGCATCGGGGCCCTGATTGTCTTCTCCCCCGAGGATGCCCTGGACGACTACGCCGAGACCGGTGATCGGATAGATGCCCTGGTATCCAAACGCTTACTGCTCTCTATCTTCTACGGCAAGAATCCCCTGCACGATGGGGCCGTCATCATTTGCCAGGAACGCATCAAAGCTGCCCGCTGCCGTCTGCCGATCTCCAACAGCGATAACGTACCGGCCGCCCTCGGGATGCGCCACCGAGCCGCCCTCGGGATGAGCGAACACACCGAAGCCATCCTACTCATCGCCTCCGAAGAGACCGGACAGCTATCGCTGGTCTTTCAGGGAGAACTCCACCTCAACTGCTCCCTGCCACAGATGCGCCAGCTTATCCGTACATACCTCCAACAACAAAGCGTCCTTGAAACCACAAAAAAAGAATAAACCCATCTATCCTGCCCTCATGTTAGCGATCTACAAACGGATTTTTTATTTGCTCCAACGCCATATCGGTATGGCCGGTGGTGCTACCCTCATGGTGCTGCTGCCCGTCTATCCAGCGGCGGCCCTACTGATTTTGCTGCCTACCCAGGAGACGCTCACAGCGGTAGGCTTCAACACAACGGACATCACCCTCTACGGACTGCTGTTTTTGGTCTTGTACCTGCTCCTCTCCGTGAGCATACACAACCGGCTGTTTGCCCGCCGGCTCCTCGATCCGCAAGCCCTTGCCAGCTATCGTCCCGCTGCAAGCGATTACTTAATGGCGGGACTATGGGTACTGGGATGCCTCGGGATTTTTGCCTATGCACTGATGGGCAACTAACATCCCACCCTCACGGTAGGTTTAAGTAAAATTGACATATCCATTACTTGACATCCCATGCCTAAACTACTGCTTGTGTGGTTGTACGGAGGCTTGCTCTGTCCGCTTTTGGTGCAGGCACAATATGAGACTCTCCAGGAGCGACGTTCGTTTTACTTTTATTTGGCAAGACACTATATGCCAGAGGCACTACCCCTGCTGGCTGCCGTGCCGGATACGGCTTTTTTTGGGCGTTTTGCCGAAGGTGGCACACAACAAGATGCCCTGGATGCCTTCAATACCCTGGTACACGAGTCGCTTCATTGGTACAACTACCAACAGGGCGGCTTCTGGCACGAAAACTACTACATCAAGCCCGGGCAGGATCTGCGAACGCGCCGAAGGTTTGTTTTTAATTCTGTGGCACTCAATGCGATCGTCCCCGTGGAGGTGCAAGCGCGTATCTTTCGTTATCATACCTACATCGGGGATAGCTCCAGGGTTGGCTCACAGGTAAATGGCTTCTACGGCATCCTGGAGGAGTTTGGGGCTTACTACTATGGCACCAAAGCCGACTTATCGCTGTATCCATATTACCAAACATTTTGTCAGCAGTCGGGCTGCTGGATGAAAAAGTTTTTGGGCAACACCCTCTCAACCCTACACGCCTACTACGAGTTTAGGCTCTTCATGGCCTGGTACTTGCGCTACGCTTCCCTCCATGAACCAGAGGTTTATGAAGGCTTGATGAACGATTTGGTGCTGCGGAAAGCCTATACGCTCATCAACCGCGACTTCACCGATCTAGTATCCAACTTTTTTGTGCTTCGGGAAGAACTCCTGGACAGCCTGCGGGCAGCGGGTGTTCGGTTGTGGCGACAAGATGATAGCATTATGGTCTTTGACCCCAACCGCAAGGTCGTCCTGGGCTATGATACCTTCGATCAGGAACTGATCTGGCTCAAATCTCTGATGAGTGCAGAAGATGAGGCCTTGCTCGATCGCTTTGCCCTGCCGGACTAGTCCGTCTGCTGGTCGCTCGGGATCACGACACGAAAGCGCGTTCCCTCCCCTACCTTCGACTCCACACTGACACTTCCCCCGAGGCGTTGGAGTGTCTCTTGCACGATATACAAGCCTAGCCCCGAGCTGCCCGCTCTTTGTTGTCCTCCCTTCTCGAACATCTCAAAAATGTGGGGTAGTTTTTCGGGGGCAATACCGATGCCGTTATCGGCAACCGTCAGGACGGCCTGGCGTGCATCGGATACGAGGGTAATGCGTATCCAGGACGGGACATCGCGGCGACGATAACGAATAGCATTGGAAAGCAAGTTGTTGATGATGATATTGATGCGCTCTATGTCGGAGATAAAAACGCCCCTCTCCTCCACCTGCTGCTGGATGTCCACCGCTTGTGCCTCGGGGCCATAGCGCAGGGTGCTGATGCAGGCATTGAGTTGCTCGGCCCAACGGATCGGGACGCGCTGCCGGGCCGTGCGCTGGTTGCGGGCATAAGCGATTAGCTCATCGAGGAAATCCCGCAGGCGTTGGGTGTTCTTCTTGATGAGTTCGAGAAATTGCTTGCGCTCCTGCTCCGAGGGTGCTAGTTCGATCAACTCCACCAACCCCTGAAGGGAGTTGAGGGGTGCCTTGAGGTCGTGGGAGACATTGGAGACAAAACGGTCTAGCTCCTGGTTGGCGATCCGTAGCTCCTCCTGGGAGTCCATGATCTGTTGGGTTTTTTCTTGTACTTTTCGTTCTAGGTACTGTTGATTTTTTTCTTTCGTGATCCAGGCATTGACCAAAAAGCCGAGCGCAACCAAAGCCAACATCAAGCCCAAATAAAAGATCGGGCTTTGGTACCACGGGCTTTCGATGGTCAGGGGAGCCGAATAGACCGAAGCCGTCCAGGGCCGGCCTTGTATTCTGGTCTGTACTTCAAAGCGATAATTTCCTGGGGCAAGGTTGATATAACGGGCGTTGGTTTGGGCGTTATTGGGCAGGTATTGCCAATACTGGTGCTGCCCCAGGAGGCGATAGCGGTAGTTGATCGCCCGCTCATCCAGGAAAGAAATGCCGACAAAGGCAATATCGAGGGTGTTCTCGTCGGCTGGCAAGACGAGAGGGGCCTGCCCCGAGAACACATTCCCCTTGTTGGTCTGGATGTCTGGTAAGGATAGACGCGGCTGGTGTTCGGGGATGCGTACTTGCCGGGGATCGTAAAGGGATACCCCCTTGTCTGTCCCGATCCAGATGCGGCCTTGTTCATCTTCGGTGAGTGCATTGCGGTTGCTTTCGGTACCAATTAAGCCGTTGAGGCGGTCGTAGTATTGCCACTGTTGATCCTGGAGATGAAACGTGCCGTTAGAAGTCCCTACCCAGAGACCACCGGACTTATCGGCCAGTAGGGCAAAAACAGCCTGCTCAATGGATCGTCCGGCCACACGAGTCGGGATAATACGGCCGTCCTTGACCTCTTGCAAGCCCTGCAAAGTAGCCACCAAAATACGCCCGCGCCAACGACACGCGCCATAAATTGCCATGCGGTAACCGCTCGCCAGGGGATAAAGCAAGTGGGATGTTTCTCCGTCGAAGCGCAATAGGTTATCTGCGATCAGGCACAGGCTATCCTGCCCCAAGGCGACGACTTTACGGATACGGGACGATGCCCGATGAACAAAAGTTGCCTTACGCTCACCCTCGTAGCGATAAATAAACTGGCCATTCGTCAAATAAAGCTGACCGCGAAAAAAGAAGGCTTCCTCCACATACGGTATCCCCAATACTTCGGGCGAAAGCCAGCGGATGTCCGAAGCATCGCGGGGCAGAATGCCCAATCCAGCGTAGTTGGCGACCCAGTAAGTTGTGCCGAGGCTATCTTTGAGGATATTGAGGATGCGGGTATTTTGGGCCGGTGGAAGATCAGGCACCGACAAAGCCACAAAACGCCCCGCTTGCCACCGAGCAGCACTTTTGTTACCACCCAAAAAGAACCGATCACCATCCGTAAGAATCGCACTGACCTCCCGCTCGGGTAGTCCGTTGCGATGATCGTAACTCTCCAGATACAAGGGGCTGACCTTGATACACCCTCGATTGGTGGCCAGCCAGAGGTTATCCTCCTGATCTTGCAGGATGTCTTCAAACCAACCAAAGACATCATCTCCCTCAAAGTGAATGGGATACGCCTGATCTCCTTTGAGTTCGTGCGCCCGCGAACGCCGGCTGAAGACGATCTTTCCTCGGGGATTTACGCTCAGGTGTGTGTAGGAGCTGTGCAAAAATCGGGGGTTGAAGTCGTCTCGGAAAAGCACCTGGAGGCTATCGGGGTGGAGCCGTCCGATCCAGTTGGAGGCCAGCAAGTAGGGGCGTGTATCCGATCCCGCAAAGCATATACGATAAACGAGCGAATCCATGTTGGGGAGATACCACGTTTGGGGCAAGGCCGGTACCCAACCCTGATCGCTTTGCCGAAAGACCCCTTCTCGGCAGGAGAGCCATAACTTACCTTCGGGATCATGGCTTAGGTCGATGACCTCTTGTGTGGGTAAGTCATAGGATGTCCAGGATTGGGTGCTTGAGGTGTAGGTGTGTGCCTGGTGATTGGCTACCGAAATCCGTGTTTCCTGACCTTTCTGCCAAAGGGTCAAATGACAATTTGATAAGGTGATACCCGTCTGGGGCGGGAGAGGTAGGGGCTGCCATTGCCCGGATTTGTAGCGAATCACGCACAGGGTATCGTTGCGGTAGCCGCTCACCCATACGCTGGTATCAGGCAAGACCGCCATTTGCTGAAAGGCATTTCGTGGCAGTCCATATTGCTGGCTATCAAAGTGTTTCCAATGTACACCGTCATAGCGCGAGACCCCCAATGGGGTAGCCATCCAGATCGCTCCATCGGCGGCCTGGGCGATCTCCAAAATATTTCCACTCAACAGCCCATCTGCTTCGGTGTAGATGCGTGAGCGGTGTGTTTGTCCTGAAGTTGTGCCGTTGAAGAGGAGCAGGCAGCACAATCCCCACAAAAGGATATATGTTTTTTTGTTCAAAGCCCTTACTTTTCAGTCCGTTTGTGTAATTTTGATTAACAATAAGCAATTCTTTTGTCAATGGCATAGCACTACACACGTGTCTTTTCTTTTTGTTTTGTTCTTTCTCAAACCCTACTTCGCTATGCTCTTTTTGTTGCTTAGTTCGCTCACTTTTTGGCTTTTTGTTGATTCCTCTCCTGCGGCCCTCGAGGAGACACTCGTCTATGATGTCTTTTCGGGACAAAAAGTCATCGGAGAAATTCGTGCCACACGCATCACCACCCGCGATACGGTGCATTACGACATGAAAACATCGGTCAGTTATCAGGTGCTATTCAAGACCATGCAGTTTGACAATCACATATTGAGCCAGTATAGGGCTGGATCGCTACAAAAGGCCTCCTCCACCGATCACCTCAACCAAAAGCTGCGTTCCCAAAACCAAATCACCCGCCAGGGCAAGCACTACCGCATCACGGAGGACAGCAAAAGCCCGCGTATCTTACCCCAGGAGGTCATTCAACATTGCCTGCTTTCGATCTACTTCGAGGAACCCAGGGGCGTAAACCAGGTGTTTTCCCAACGCCTGGCGGACTTGATTCCGATAGAACCAGCGGGCGATCATCGCTACGCCGTCCATCTTTCATCGAGCAAGACCAACTTCTATCAGTTCAAGGATGGTATTTGCCACGAGGTAGAGGTCGATCATTGGTTTGATCGCTTTACGTTTCGCCTGCGCTCGCACCAGCGATCATCCCGTTAGAGAAACTCCTGCCGAACATCGCAAGAGGAGCGTACCCCGATGGCATCAAAATGCTTGTGGAGCCACTGGTCGGCGTAGGTTCGTCCCAGGTCGCGGAGATCCACCAAAAACTCCCAACGGGCGTTGAGTTTGCTGGAAATGTTCAGCTCGGCCAGGTCGTTTTCGGGGTTGATGTTATGGAGGTAAATTTTTCGGAAGCCCGTACCCATGTCCACGCCTTTCTCTAAGAGACGATCCACGAAGGCAATGCGGCGCATCTCGAGCATGAGGCTGGAGTTGAAGCTCAACTCGTTCATGCGGTCGCGGATTTGGGCGGCTGTGGTGGGCGTGGACTGGAGATTGATAGGGTTGATCTGAACTACCATGATGTCGGAGCAGTCCGTCCCGTCGATGAGCGGGTAGATGGGTGGGTTACCCATGAATCCCCCGTCCCAGTAGGCTTCACCCTCGATTTCGACGGCCTTGAACATATAGGGCAGGCAAGCCGATGCCAAAACAGCCTCTACCGATATATCATCGAGCTTGAAGACCTTCGCCCGCCCCCGCCGGACGTTGGTGGCACAAACAAAAATCTTGGTAGCCGTACAGGCCCGCAACGCATCAAAGTCGATCATATCCAACAAGATATTGCGCAGCGGATTTGTCCCGTTCGGGTTGAGCTGGTACGGTGAAAGAAAAATCGAGGTGATCTCACTACTCAAAAAACCAGGGGAGAAGTCCATGTTGCCTTTCCCGATCAGGAGATCAAAAATGCTCGGCTGCAAGGGCGAAAAAAGGGCGTAGTTGGATACCGTCTTCCAGAACCGATGCAGCAACTCGCGGGCGTACTCCCGTGTGCCGGCGTGCAGCCCGTAAGCCAACAAGACGGCGTTCATTGCCCCTGCGCTTGTCCCCGAAAAGCCATCGAGTACCAGTTCTTCTTCTTCCAGGAAACGATCCAATACGCCCCAGGTAAAAGCCCCGTGCGCACCGCCACCTTGTAGGGCTAAGGCCAGGTGTTTTTTGTTGTCTTTTTGTTTTGCCATAATCCAACAAAAATCAGAAAAGTTTCCCGAACACACAAATCCAACAGAAGTTCCCTCAAAGGGAATCAAGTAATTATCGTAATTGACACAAAAGTAATGTTTTTCATTTATGACAACATTACCATAAATATATTTTAATCCACTAAAAATCAGTTTTTTATTAAAAAAAATAGGCAATTTATTTTGTTCAACTCAAGAACTTATCCCTATATTTGCATGATTATTGAACGATCTTGTATAGATTTTGACCACTTTTTCTTGATTAAATCCAGTTTATTCTAAAAAAAATTATATTTCGATGGGACACTTACGGTTATTTCGGTTGGCGGGACGTATGGTTGGTGGTATTTGCTTACTTTTTTCTGTTTTTTCGGAGGCTTCTGCCCAAACGGATCGCCAATTTTGGTTTGCGGCCCCGGATGTAACATCAGGTCATGGAGATAGTCCGGTTCAGATTCGCCTGGCGGCCTTCAACAATGCAGCCGCCGTAACGATCAGTCAGCCGGCCAACCCTGC
>DAISIL010000092.1:0-8270 GCA_036822015.1 Bernardetiaceae bacterium
TTGACTAGCGTTATGTTTTTTTCAGCGCGTTCTATCATTCCGATATACGTTCTATGCAGGTCAGCTTTAAAAGAAAGTTCTTCTTGTGAAAGTTTTTTTTCTTTTCTCAACTGCCTAACTCGTTGTCCGAATTTTATTAAAATTTCTCTGCGCTCCATTAAACAAAATTATCATAAAACTAATCGTAATGTGCAAGCTATACCACAGACTATAGTTAGCATTTGACGTATCAGACATACGCCACAAAATTATTTTTCATTGTCAGGCTGCCTTTTGCGTATCTTTGTCAAGGTCTATTCTCCAAACCCATGAAAAAACTACTGATCGGATTTTTTGGTATTTTTCTGCTGCTCGGCGGCATACTTTTTTCGCTTCCCTTCTTGTTCGGCGATCAAATCAAGGCGAAGATCAAGCAACTGGCCAACGACCAGATCACGGCCCAACTCGACTTCAAAGACATCCGCCTGTCGCTCTTCCGCGACTTTCCTCAACTAAACGTCGCCTTCGATCAGGTGCGCATCGTCGGGGAGGATGACTTTGCCGAAGATACGCTACTGGTAGCCAAAGAGTTGTCCCTCTCTCTCAACTTGATGAGCCTCTTTGGCAGCGACATACAGATTTATGGCATGGGCTTGCGCCAGGGTGAGGTCTTCGTTAAAATCCTTCCCGACGGACGCGCCAACTACGACATCTACGCCGCCCCAGCAGACACCGCCTACGATGACCCCCTGGCCGAAACCACCGAACCCCTCCAAATCAACATCGACCACTGGGAAATCCAGCAAACTAACATCACCTACCTCGACTACACGCTCGGGCTGGCTGCACGCCTCCAAAACCTCCAACACACCGGTAGCGGCAACATCAAAAGCGATACCTACGATTTGCGTACCGAGACCCAAATTGAAGCCCTATCTGTCCATTATGACAAAACGGATTATTTCGATCAAGTACCCGTAGCGGCACAAATGACCCTGCACATCGACAACCGGACGGCTACCTACACCTTCAAAGAAAACCGCTGCACCATCCGAGAACTCCCCTTGCAGTTTGTCGGGCAAGTTGTGATGCCCAACGAAGACATTGAGATTGACCTGACCTTTGCCGCCCCCCAAAACACCTTCAAAAACCTCCTCTCGCTCATCCCGCCGAGCTACCTCAAAGACTACCAAGGCCTCAAAACCGAAGGCAACTTTACCCTTTCGGGGATCGTCAAGGGAACCTACAACGAGAAGCAAATGCCCGGCTTTGACATCCAACTACAAGTCAATCAAGGGCGTATCCAATATCCAGGCTTGCCTGCTGCCATCAGCGATATTGCCCTCGACATGCGCATCCAAAACACCTCCGGACAACTCGAGCAGACCATCACAGACATCAAAAACTTCAAACTCCTGATGGGCAGACATCCCGTGAGCGGACAAATGCACATCAAAGGGCTAGATAGCTACCGCATCAAGGGCAACATCAACGCCCAACTCGATCTGGCCGATGTCCCTAGCTTTTATCCCCTCGAAGAGATCACCCAACTCGAAGGCGACTTCCAACTCCAACTCCAACTCGACGGCATCTACGACGATGCCAAAGCCCTCATGCCTGCCTTCACGGCACAAATGCAGCTCCGCAACGGACTTGTCCGCAACAAAGACTACCCCGATCTCCCCCTCGAACAGATCAACCTACGCGCCCAGGCGATCAACAAGACAGGCAACCAGGCCGATACCCAGATCGACTTTGATCCTCTTTCGTTTAGCCTCGAAGGAAAGCCCTTCACGATGCGCGGGCAAATCATCAACCCCGATGCACCCACCTACAGCCTGACCGCCCAGGGTAGCCTCGACCTAGAAAAAATCTTGCACATCTTCCCCCAGGAGGGCATCCAGGCTACGGGTATCCTCACGGCCGACATCCAAACCAAAGGCAGCATGGCCGCCATTGATGCCGAAGACTACGCCGCCCTACCCACCTCCGGAACGATGCAACTCCGCAACTTCGACTTCACCAGCGCCGACCTCCCACAAGGGATGCGCATCGACCAGATGAACCTCCGCTTTACGCCGCGCCTCCTGCAACTCGAGGACTTCAAAGGACGCATTGGAAACAGCGACCTCCAACTCAAAGGCACGCTCACCAACTACCTCGCCTACGGGCTGGGCAAGGATGGTGCAGTCCTGGCCGGTACACTTGACCTCTACTCCCGCTCCTTCGATGCCAACCAATGGCTCACCGAAGAAACCGAAGCCGAGACCCCCACCGATAGCAGCAACACCGAAGTTATTGCCTTGCCCGCAGATGTCTATTTTCGGTTTGCCTCCAAAATGGACACCATCTACTACGACAACCTCACGCTCCGCAATGCAACGGGTATCATCACGCTACAAGACGGTATCCTCTCCCTCAACAACTTAAAATTCCAGACCCTCGGCGGTCAGTTTGTTACCAATGGCACCTACGATCCCCGCGACACCAAAAAGCCCCAGTTTGACTTCGGGTTAAACATCCTCGGGCTAAGCATCCAGGAATCGGTGCAGCAGTTTAGCTCCGTTCAGGCTTTTGCGCCCATCGCCCAAGCCCTGGTCGGGCGCATCGGTACGGAGTTGCGCATCAAGGGGCAGCTACAACCCGACTTCTCGCCTCGCCTCGAGACACTCACGGGGCTGGGTAGTTTTCTGCTCAAAGATGCCAAGTTTGCCAGCAGCCGCCCCGAAATCGTCAATGCCCTCGGGGAGTTTACGGGTCTGGGCAGCAGCCTGGCCGGCAATGCGTTTAAGGATGTCCAGATGAAAACGCAGTTTGAAAACGGTCTCTTGACCCTTGATCCCGTCAATTTTCGCCTCGCCGACTATCCCGCCATGCTCTCCGGTACCAGCGGGCTAGATGGACGGCTTGATCTCAAGCTCGACCTCAAGCTACCCAAGCAGGTCGTCGCTGGGCAACTCCAAAACTGGTTTGGCGTTGGGGCCGATGCCCTATCTACCGATCAGATCGACCTGCACCTCAACATCACCGGTACGCACACCAGCCCGCGCATCGGGCTAGACAAAGCCGCCACCCAAGCCGACCTCCAGCGCATCCTCAAAGCCACAGCCCGAGACCAGGCCCAGCAGTTTCTCCAAAAACTCATCGACCCCAAAACAGACACCGCCCGCAGCGATAGCACAACGCGCCCTACCTTGCCCATCACCAGCCCTGATTCACTCAAACAGCAACTCCGCGACAGTCTCCGCCTCGATCCCGAAAATCCCATCGAAGATGCCAAAGACAAGGTGGAAGACCTCAAAGAAACCCTCAAAAAGTGGGGCATCGGACGAAAAAAAGGCGATTGACGATCAAGAAAACAGCCTAAGGTGGTGCTTCTTTTCTGCTTTTTGCAGACTTTTGCAAGTATATGACCGATTACCAAACCTATACCTTGCCCCAAAACGGCATCCGGCTCTTGTACCGCCAAATCCAGACGACTAAGATTGCCCACGGAGGATTTGCCCTCGATATTGGCAGCCGCGACGAAACGCCCGAGACCTGCGGACTGGCTCACTTCTGGGAACACATGGCTTTCAAGGGAACCCAAAAGCGAAAGGCTTTTCATGTCCTGAACCGCTTAGAGGTCGTGGGCGGCGATCTGAATGCCTTCACGACGAAAGAGAAGATTTTTTTTCATGCCTCTGTCCTGGAGCAATACTTTGAAAATGCCCTCGAACTCCTGACCGACATCACCTTTGGTTCTGTTTTTCCCGAAAGGGAGATCCTCAAAGAGCGCAGCGTGATCCTGGAGGAGATGGCCATGTACGGCGACAACCCAGCCGAGGCGATTTACGATGCGTTCGACGCGCTTTTGTACGGCGATCATCCCCTGGGTTGGCTCATCCTGGGCAACCCCGACCGAGTAAAGCACTTCAGGCGGGAGGACTTTTTACGCTTTGTGCGGCAGTACCTCAACACGGAGCGCGTGGTCTTTGCGGCCGTGGGCCCGATGCCCTTCGGGAAAGTGAAGCGTCTGGTGGAGCGGTACATGGGGCATATCCCGAGGGCTACGGCGACGCTTTCACGTGTGCCTCCGCCGGCCTTGCCGCCTCGGGCAAGTACCGAGCGCAAGGCAATCTCGCAAGTGCATTGCCTCATTGGGGGCAGGGCTTACCCTCTGGGGCATCCCGGGAAAGTGCCACTGGCGATGCTCATCAACATTCTCGGAGGGCCAGGCATGAACGCCCGCCTCAACCTCACGCTCCGTGAAAAGTACGGGTTGGTCTATGCCGTCGATGCCAACTACGTTACCTACACCGATACGGGCAACGTAACCATTGGCTTTGCTACCGAGCCACGCACCTGGGAACGCGCCTATGCCCTGGTCCAGAAAGAACTCCAACGCCTCCGCGATCAGCCCCTCGGAACGCGCCAACTCCACCAGGCGAAGCGTCAGCTCATGGGACAAATCGCGATGGGCGAAGAAAGTAACCTCGGCTACATGCTTGCCCTGGCCCGTAGCGTACTCGACGAGGGCTATCTACAACCCCTGCCCGAACTCTTTGCGCAGATCGAAGCCGTTACGGCAATGGATATTTTGGAGGTGATGCACGAGGTCTTTGCCCCCGAGCAGTTGAGCCGACTGGTCTATCTGCCAGAGGAAACGAAAGATTAAAAAATATTTCATAGTTTTGTAAGTTAGATGTTTAGACAAACAAACAACGCTTTCCTGCTCCACCCACTATATTTTTATTTTCTCTGGCACTGTTGCTCTCCATGAAACGTTTTCTCCTCTTAGTGGCATACCTGCTCCTGGTTGGTCTTGATGCCATAGCCCAAACCAACGGCAGTTGTGCCAATGCCGAACCGCTCTGCTCCGAAGCCGACATCACCTTCCCCGCCGACGACTCCCCCAACAACCCCGCCGAAACGGGCCCCAATTACGGCTGCCTGAGTACACGCCCGCGTCCCTCCTGGTTTTTTATGGAGGTTGGTCAGCCCGGAACGATCATTTTCGAGATCAGCAACTCGAGTGGCATCGACGTGGACTTTGCCGTTTGGGGCCCTTTCCCGCCCGGCACAGACCCCGTCGCGGCTTGTGATGACCTAGACCAAACACCCGCCGATTGTAGCTACTCGGCCAGTGCCAACGAAACCGTAAGCATCACCGGCACAGCAGCGGGCGAAGTTTTCATTATGGTTGTTACCAACTTCAACGGCGGCGTAACGGACATCAACGTACAAGCCTCTCCGGCCAGTACGGGGACGCTGAACTGCGATATTTTGGATTATTTTAGGGTCATCAACAGCAACGGCGCCACCTGCTGGGAAGGTAGCCCCACCGTCATTGATCCTACGATGCGCTCCTACTACCAAAAGCCCGTTACGCAGGGTATCATCCGCATCGCGGGAGGTTTTGCTGCCGGGGAAGATGTCCTGGATTATCCCAACCCGCTCTTTGGTGTAACGGGAAGCTACGATCCGGCCGCTGGTGTCCTGACCCTTACGGGTAACGCCACCATCGAAGAGTACCAGCAGATTTTGCGTAGCATCACCTACCACAACACCGCCGGCCCCAACGCCACGGCCGGCGTGCGCGATATTGAGTTTCAACTCCAAAACGACATCGAACAAGACAGCGACGAAAAACAAGTGTCCGTCATCGCGGCACGCATCAGCCCCGAAGACCCCACCAACTGCTCCAAAGATACCTTAACCCTGATCGCCTCCGGCGGAACAAACTACCTCTGGACACCAGGCAACGCCACCACAGAACGCCTCGACGTATCGCCCTCCCAAACAAGCGTTTATACCGTCCGTGTAACAGGCCCCGGCAACTGCCAACGCTCCATCAGCACGACCGTAAACGTCATCCCTTCGCCCGAAGTCTCCATCACGGGAACCATCTCCATCTGCCCAGGCGAACCCACCACCTTGACCGCCACCACCGATGCCGATAACCTCCTTTGGGGCGATGGCACAACGAGTGCCTCACTCACCATTGCCCCCACCCAAACGACAACATACAGCCTCCAGTCCGTGGGCGATAACGGGTGCATCACGACGACCTTCCAGACCATCAACGTCTTTGATGCCCCCGAAGTCAGCGTTTCGCCTACGCAGGCATTCAGTATCGCCGGCGATCCGGTAACGCTTTCCGCTACCGGCACAACACAGGCGGTCAGCTTTCCTGCCGTAGCGGTGCCGCTCAACGACGATCAGGTATCGCCCGCCCTCCCGATTAGTTTTCCGTTTACGTTCTTTGGGAATACCTACACCAACTTTTTTATCAGTTCCAACGGCTTTATCACCTTCAATAGCGGCTCGCCCAACGGCTGCTGTACGGGGCAGCAAATCCCGCGCACCAACACCCCCAACAACTTCATTGCCTTTGCCTGGGAAGACCTCGACCCGGGTAACGGCGGGCAGCCCAACCAAAACCTTGTCCGGTATCGCCACTTCGGGACAGCCCCCAACCGTATCCTGGCCGTAGAGTTTTTTAATGTCGATCACTTCCCGACCGGCAACCGCGTAACGTCCCAGGTGCTGCTCTACGAAGGCAGCAACCGCATCGAAATCCATACGACGGCCATGCCCAGCGACGGCGGCAACCATACGCAGGGCATCGAAAACGCCAACGGAACCGTCGGCTTTGCTGTCCCAGGACGCAATGCCCAAAACTGGAGCATCACCAACGACTTTGTCTCCTTCACGCCTACGGGAACGAACACCTACGCCATCAACCAAAGCGGCACTTTTGCTCCCCTCCCCATGGAAGGCGACCTGACCTCCATCGTTACGTACAGCTGGGATACCGGCGCAACCGGCACCACCATCACCGTAAATCCCACCCAGACGACCGAGTATGTCGTTACGGCCACCAACGAGCAGGGCTGCCAACGCTCGGCTACGGCTACGGTCTTGATCCTCCGTGCGCCCGAGCCGGCCATTGCTTTTCGTGAAATCTCGGGAGAGTTCCCTGACGATGGTATTGTATGTGTGGGCGAGTCGGTTACGCTGACGGCCAGCGGTGCCGATACCTACCTGTGGAGTACGGGGCAGACGGCTACCGTTATTGTCGTCAATCCCACCACAACGACGACCTACACCCTGACCGGCTTCAACGTCCTGGGGGAAGCCGTCAGTACCAGCCTTACGATAACGGTACTGGTTGTTCCTGCGCTAAACGTTAGCGGTACGAACGAGATTTGCCTGGGCGCAAGTACAACACTAACGGCAAGCAACGGCGTGGACTACCTATGGGGCGATGGCACAACGGGGAACACGCTCACCTTTGCGCCCACCCAAACGACACAGGTTACGGTCATTGATCCGAGCGTCATCGGATGCCCGCCTTCGGGTGCGATCACCGTTACGGTCAATGCGCTGCCGCTGCTTGGCTTGAGCGGCACGACGACCATTTGTGCCGGAGAGACATTTACGCTTTCTGCTACCGGTGCCACAACGTACATCTGGAATACCGGCAACACCACGGCCACCCTCACGGCAGCACCCACCCAGACGCTCACCTACAGCGTAACGGGTACGAGCGATGCCGGTTGTCTTTCTACGGCCAGCACCGTCGTTACCGTTAATGTCTTACCTGTGCCTGCCATCGGGGGCGCACCCACGGCTACCTGTGCTGGCGATGCCTTTACGCTCACGGCGACCGGCGGAGATACCTACCTGTGGAGTACGGGTAGTGCCAGCACGACCATCAATGAAGCCCCGCAAAGCACGACGACCTACACCCTTACGGCAGTAGATGCCATCGGATGCCAGGGCATCACCCAAACAACCGTTATTGTGCAAGACCTGCCCACCCCGTCCATCACGATCACGGAAAACTCCGGCACACCCAACGACAACGCCCTCTGCCAAAGCGAAGGTGGCACGGCTACCCTCACCGCTTCGGGGGCTGTCTCGTACCTATGGGCAGATGGACAAAACACGGCAAGCATTCAAGCCAGCCCTTCGCAGAGCAGCACCTATACCGTTACGGCTTTTACCTCTGTCGGATGCGCGGCCTCCACGACGGCACGGCTTGGCGTTGTCCCTGCATTGGTCATCGACCTGCCGCAAGATCTGCGCCTCTGCACCGAAGCCGCCGGGGTGAGCTACCCCCTGACGGCCAGCGTCAGCGAGAGCGGTACGTTTGTCTTCTCCTGGAACAACGGTACTGCCTTTGGCCCTACGCTACAAGTGCCGCTGGCTGATGTCGGGACGGGAACCTACACCGTCAGCACAACGGACACCAACGGCTGTACAGCTTCTGCCTCTACGACGGTAACGGTTTTTGGTCGCCCGAC
>DAISIL010000093.1:0-8145 GCA_036822015.1 Bernardetiaceae bacterium
GATCAGCGCTTCGCGCGTCTCTTCATCTGATGCCAATAAGTAAAACTTCTCTTCCGGCCCCACAATCGACCCCAACCATGTTTCAAATTTTCCTCCATTTTGTAGGTTGATTGCCTTTGGCAGATGACCAGCTTTGAAGTCTGCCGCTGGGCGTGCATCCACAACCACCAGGGCGGGGTCAAGCATGGCATCAGCAGCCAGGCGCGGCACAGCGCGTAGGCTCTCTTCGAGTTGCTTTGCACCGTTTTTGTTGATCTCTACGGCAAAGCCAAAATATTTGGGGATAAAAGGTTGTCCGTCCAGGAGTGTATCCACGAACTGCTCCTCCGACATGGGCGAAAGGGCGTAGTTTTCTCGTTTTTCTCGCCCAATCGTACTAAATGTATCCGGACTAAGATTTTTTCCGCACAGGCTGCCCGCCCCATGCGCTGGATATACCAATACCTCGTCATCGAGTAGCATCAGTTTGTCGCGGGTGGATCGGTACATGGCTCGAGCAAGTTCTTCGCGCTTGGCTGTCATGTTGCCGGCTTTTTCGCGGAGATCGGGCCGCCCTACATCGCCCACAAAAAGCGTATCTCCCGTAAAGACGGCGTGCTGCTTGCCGGTCTCATCGACAAGAATAACGCTGATGCTGTCGGGGGAATGCCCGGGGGTGTTGAGGGCTTTGAGTTGAATTTTTCCGAGGGTAAGCATGGCTCCCTCATCGAACGGGATGCTGGGATAGTCAGCGGCTACCATCTGACTCACATATATCTGTGCGCCTGTGGTTTGGTGGATTTCCAGGTGGCTACTGACAAAATCAGCGTGGGGATGCGTCTCGATGACGGCGACAATTTTAGCTGATTTCTCCTGAGCAAAATCGTAGTAGGGCTTCGGGTCGCGGGCCGGATCAATGACGGCCATCACTCCGTCGCTCACCACGGCATAAGAGGCGTGCGCTAATCCGGTATCATAAAACTGTTTGATTTCCATGGTCTGCTTGATTAAGTGGTTGATTTTCGATAAAAACTCTGTACGGCCGCTGACTGCCTTGCTTGTTGTTGGGTAAAAGCGGCCAGGGCAAAAGGAATATCCAAAAAGAAGCAATCCTCACCGATCTCCTCCATGAGGCCAGTTCGGAACAGGACATCGCGCACGGGCCCAATAACACCCGTCATATAAACCGCTATGCCTCTGGCGCGTAGCTCCGCGATGGTTTCACGGAGAACGCTCACCCCACTGGAATCAATGGCGTTGATACTCTCTGCGTTGATAATCAATAGCTTGACTTGATCGCCTTTCTTTTGGATATTTTCCTGGATGGTAGTCTTGAAGTGTGCTGCGTTGGCAAAATACAGCTGGGCATCGTAGCGCAAGATCAAGATATGCGGGTCTTGATCCAGATCAGGGAATCGCTCTACGTTCCGAAACTCATCCGTGTTGGGGAGCCGCCCCAGGATGGCTACATGTGGGCGCGTACTCCTGTACACGACCACGGCAATCGAAAGAACCACCCCCAGAAGTATCCCTTCACTGATCCCAACCGTTCCGGTAATGACAAAAGTAATGGCGAGCATCCAAAACTCATCGCGCTGGGTGCGCCACAGCACCCGTGGGTAGTGCGTGTCGATCAAGCCCAGAACAGCCACCAAGATAATCGAGCCTAAGACAGCTTTGGGCAGGTAATAAAAAAGCGGAGTCAAGAAAAGCAAAGTAAGCCCAATCAAGGCAGCACTGATAAGCGGGGCAACTCCGGTTTTGGCCCCCGCCTGGTCATTGACGGCACTCCGCGATAGCCCTCCCGTGGTGGGGTAACACTGAAAAAACGAGCCGGCGATATTAGACATCCCCAAGGCAATCAACTCCTGGTTGGCATCTATTTCGTAGTCCTTATGACGGGCTTGTAGGGCTTTGGCCACCGAAATCGCCTCCATGAAAGCAATCAAGGTCAGCGTAACAGCAATGGGAAGCATCTGACGGATGTTTTCTATCTCCCAGCTCGGCAAAACAAAATCAGGTAAGCCATCGGGAATATCCCGAACGATTTTTACACCCTGTGCATCAAGCCCCAGTCCCATCACGATCAGGATACCAAAGACGACCACCACCAATGCTGCCGGGATAGACTTTTTGTGGGTCTTGTTGATTTTTTTGATGCCCTTGATGAGCAATATCCCCGCAAAGCCAATCCCGAAGGTGATCCAGTGGATATGAGGTACAGCCAAAAAGGTATTATACAGCAGGTGGTGTAGCTGGCTACTGCGGGCAATCTCTGTCCCGAAAAGGTGCTTCATTTGGTTGAGGGCAATAATCAAGGCCGCCGCCGAAGTAAAACCACTAATGACGGGGCGCGATAAAAAATTCACCAAAAAACCCAGTCGAAAAACACCTAACAGCAACTGCATCAGGCCCATCAGAAAAGCCAATAAGATCGCTAATGCGATGTAAGCCTCCGTACCCGCTACCGCAAAAAGCGATACCCCTGCAGCTACAAGCAACGAATCCATGGCTACCGGCCCAACGGACATCTGACGCGATGTACCCATGAAAGCATAAACTACCTGCGGAATCATGGACGCATACAAACCATAAACTGGCGGCAAGCCCGCAATGATCGCATAAGCCATCCCCTGCGGGATGAGCATAATCCCCACCGTTAGTCCAGCCGAAATATCTCCCTTCAAGTGATCGCTGGAATAGTCGGGGAGCCATTGCAGGATTGGAAAAAAATGTTTGATTTGCATACCAGGCATTCAGTGTTGGCTACAAAAATAGCAATATATGAACATATCAACATAAAAAAGGTTTGCTAAAAAATCATAATTTTAAGGTAGCCCTTGAAGTGCCTCCAAAAGTAGATCGCGCCGGCGTACCGCAATGGGCAGTACGCTGCCATTGCGTAAGTAGATCGTTCCGCCGTCTTTTTTTTCGAGGCGATCAAAAAACAACAAATTGATGAGGTGAGAACGATGAGCCCTAAAAAAATAGGGCGGCGGTAGGAGTTGCTCATAGGCTTTGAGCGGCTTTGAGGTGAGTATCTGGCGTTTGTTTTCGAGGTGAAAATGGGTGTAGTTGCCTTCGGCTTGGCAGTGTACGAGCTGTTTGATCTGTACCAGATAGACAGATTCTTGATCGAAGAGGACGATTTTTTTTTCTAGCGGCGTGGTCTCTTTTTGGAGGTTTTCTTGCATCGTGCGTACTTGTGCAGGAAGGCTTTGAGGGGCAGAGCGTTGCAGTTGTTCGGCTTTCTGGAGGGCGGCTTGAAGTTCTTCGGGATCAATGGGTTTGAGGAGGTAGTCCAGTGCGCTGTACTTGATCGCCTGCAAAGCAAAATGATCGTAAGCCGTGATAAAAATAACCTGTCCCGTAAAACTATCAAGTTGCTGGAGCAGATCAAAGCTCTTACCGTCAGGGAGTTCTACGTCGAGCAGTAAGAGATCAGGTTGATGTACAGGGATCAGGGATAAAGCCTCCGATACACTCCCGGCCGTCCCCACGGGCAGGTAGCTGGGCGATAGCCGAGGGAGTGTTTGTAGCAAAAACTCCCGGATGTGTGGGTTGTCATCGACGATAAATATGCGCATATTCTGGTTACCTTATCCGTACAACTGAAAACGAATCTCTGTACCTGCGGGTTGTCCGTCGGCGTTCTGTAAATCAATGATCTGGAAAGTAAAACGCCCTTTCATCAATTTTTGTCGGTCTTCGGTGATTTGGGTAGCCCTCGAGATGTGTTCGGTGGTCGTAGTTGCGTTTTTTCGTCCCACGCCATTATCTCGAACGATGATTTGGAGTTGATGTGGGTTGATTTCCTGACAAATCAGGGATAGCTTCCGCTGCTCCTCTGGGGCAGGCTGGAGTCCGTGCTGAATGGCATTTTCAACAAAAGGCTGGAGGAGCATGGGAGGGATGAGCCAGTCTTCGGTGTCCAGGTCTTCGGGAATCTGTTGAAGTTGGTAGGCAAAGGGGGTCTGGAGCTGGGCTAGGTTCATGTAGTCTGTCAAAAATTCGATCTCCTCTGCCAGAGAGATGCGCTCGTGGTTGGAGTTTTCGAGGGTCTGACGCATGAGCTTGGCCAGGCGATGCAGGGCTTTGGTAGCACTTGGAGGGCTATTGGATTGAGTGAGCAGGTGATGGATACTGCTTAGGATATTGAAAAAAAAGTGCGGGTTGAGCTGGGCGCGCCTCCAGCGCAACTGGGCTTGGAGGGTCTCTTGTTGGGCCAATAACTGCTTTTGGCGATAAAAAAGCCATCCCGCAATGATCGTCAGGAGCAGGAGCAGGAGCAGCCCGGCCGTAAGGTAGTAGTACTGGTTCAGTTCGAGGTCTTGGATGCGCGTCTGTTGGGCCAGGCGTTGGATTTCTTTTTCCTTGCGTTCGGTCTCGAATTGTACCAGGAGCCGGTTGAGTTCTTGGCGCTGGCGGCGTGCTTGTAGGCTGTCTTTGGCGGTGCTATACGCCTCCCAGTACTGCAAACTTTCATCGGGTCGGCTTTGGGCTTGGGCAAGCCGTGCTTGTGTTTGTAAGACCTGAACTTTGATGGGCAGCCATTCCGAGACGGTATCCAGAAGTGGCAGTAGATCGTCGAGTAGGGCGCGGGCTTTGTCGTACTGCTCGGATCGCTGGAGTAGGTTTGCTTTTTGGTGGATGGCATACAAATACGTATCGCTTTTTGGGGGAAGGTATGAGAGTGCCGAGTCAATGGCATTTTTGGCATACGACAACGCTCCCCGCTCCATCAAAGCAATGGCTCGAAAATACTGCGCTCGCCCAATGCCCTCTTTGCTTGCCAGCTCTCGCGCCCAGGATAGGGCACTATCGGCGTGGTACAGCAGTAACTCGTACTCTCGCTGCTCCTGGTGGAGATTGGCCAGGTTGATGTGTGCGTGCAGAGACACCTGATCCCGAAACTGCGCCGGCATCGTCAGTGCTGCTTGGTATGCTTCGATGGCTTTGGGATAATTGCCGGCCGCCTTATAGACCATCCCGATATTGAGATAAGACACGGCTATATCTGCCTGGTTGATTTGGTTCTCGATGTCGAGGGATTGCAAGTAGTTTTTGAGGGCGCGATCAAAGTTTTCTTTCACAAAATAATAATTCCCCAGGCTGTTGTAGATGCTAGCCAGGGCTTTCTGGTCGTTGAGTTGTTGGGCTTTGGGCAGGGCCAGTTGGAGATGCTGATAGCTCTCTTCCAGGTTTTGTAATTGAAAAGCAAGGATACCCTCCGTCAGATGCACGACCATCTGCCCCCAGGCATACCGGCGTTGGTTGGCAAAAGCTAGAGCTTGATCCAGCAGTTGCTTGGCCAAATCTGGCTGACCATAAGCCAGGCGAGTTGCTTTGCCGAGTTGTTCACGGATGTAAAGCGAATCCGTGTTTTGTCCCTTAACGCAGATGCTGACCAGGAGCAGCATCCACCAGAAATAAAATTGAGTCAGTTTGATTATGTAGTGTCGCAAGGTTTAATCATTCAAAAGTAATCATTTTTGTTGAGTATATCAAAGCCCATTTTTTAGTGCTACTTGTGTGATAATTTCTCCATTATCTGTATGAATTTCCAGTAATTCCTCCCCGAGCTGCGCGTCGTTTTCCTGGGCAAATCGGGTCATCTGTACGTATATCTCTTGTGGGTTAGGCGCAATCCATCGACTTGTGTACAAGATCGTCTCTACCACCCGCGTCCGTGGTAGCGCATGATAGGCATAGCCTGAAGGCAGGCCTTGAAGGCTATCTCGGCACAACACGCCCACGATGGCACGCACGCTACGGCTTGTGTCTGGATTATTAAAAAAGTACACACAGCGATCCCCTTTGAGTTGCCCCGACTGCCAGTCTTGTTGCACCTTTGTTTGTATCTGCTGATAGGCTTCTCCACTTAATTTTCCTTCAAAATACTGTCCAGCAATCCATACGGGTTCTCGTTGGAGCATCCGCAACGTAGGATCATCGAAAGCCCCCATCCCGTAAAAGGCAAGCATGGCTCCCAGAAAAATCATTAGGGAAATAAAAAATACGATGCGAGATTTCATATTTGATCGTTTTTGTTTATCTTGACTGCTCAATTACATTTAATAACTTGTTTATGATGTATGTGGTTTGTCCTGGGGATAGCTTATATCGGGTCGCGACACGGCAAGGTTTCTCCGTTGAAGAACTCGTCAAGACCAACAATCTGATACGTAAACACCTTTATATTGGGCAGAAGTTGCAACTCCCTACTCCCCTTCGCATCTACACCATCAAACGCAACGATACACTTTATCGGATTGCAGCCCGCTTTGAAGTATCTGTTGGTGATCTGATTCACCAAAACCCTATCTTACAAGAAAAAGTGCCAATTATCGGGCAAAACATACGCATCCCCCAGGCAAAAACACCCGTCATCAATCATCTTCAACACGAAAGCCTACACCACACCATCCCTTATCCCGACGAGGAAACGCTCATCCAAATCAAAAGAGCCAGAGATGAATATATTACTATTCAAGTCCTGAACGGGATCGCCGCCTTTGTGCGCCCCCAACGCGGTGTGGTCTCACAACGAGATCCCCTACACGCCCAGGAGTTTGCGCAAGTACAAGAGGCCTTGCGTTTGCAGGGATGCCTTGCTGCGGATGCCGAAAAAGACTGGGCAGCTAAGGGCGACGCGCTCCTACATGCCGAGGATTTTCCCGACACCTGGGCAGCCCTTGCCGCTTTCCAAAAAGAACGCCAGCTAGACTGGTGGGCAAAGCAACCCGTCTTTGAAGGCTTCACTTACGTACCCGATGCCGTCTATCCCAATGATTTGACAACGTGGGCCTTGCGTTATTTTACCCGTTATTACGTTCAGTTGGAGGATGCCCGGAGTGAACTACACAATATCAATTTTTGTAACATGCCCGTTCATCCATCCGTGCATTATCCCCTTGGGGTTAGCTATACCGGACAAACGCGACACGATATATCACCCGAAAAGCTCATGGAATGGGGCATACCCAGCGATTTTTGTGCTGCTTTGTCGGAGCTAATCCCCCAACAACTGCCTTTTGATGCCGTCAGCAGTGCAGGGAATCAAGATTTTTCGTTTGGTTTTATGGGATTCACGGGGAAACTACTCACGCGGTTTCTGGTGCATACCAAACTCGAACACCCTGCCCTTTTTGAAATCCTGTTTGCCCGCCTGGGCATTGAAGTAGAGTATAGCTGGCACGAAGAGGAAATCAGCAAGGCCGTCCTGATGCTGATTACCCCCGAGTCTAGGGGTGCGGAATACGTCTATTACGACCATACTGCCCTCAAGCAAATCCAACGCGATAAGCAGCTACAGGCAGCCTTCATACGTGCAGGGCTACACCCTGAAATCGCTCGTTTTCAAGTGCTTACATTTTATCGAGAGTGTGTACTACCTTCCCTGCAAAGCCCGCAATCCCATTTACATCGTCCCGAAAAACGCAAGGATGCGCTTTTACAACTCCTACGTCATCAAGATTAAGCCATCTTTTCCCAGATACGGATACTTTCGAGTATCTCCTGGTTAAACGTCTGGGCTTTATCGCGGGCATACCAGCCGTGAACTTCCTCTGCAAACTTCTTGTAATCGCCGTATGGCTTTTGCTTGAAGTCCATTACCATCGCTTGGGCGGGTGCCGGACGCGGCCCCCAGGTGCCTAGTTCTTTCAGATCATGGGCGCGTAAGCAGATCAACTTCGGAATAGCTCGCCCACCGTTGGTCAAGTATTCGTCCATCAAATCCAGGTTTTCGTCACGTAGCAGCAGACGAAAAATAATCTTTCCTTCGGATAACTGACTGATTTTGTGAAGCAGCGGTATATTTTGTGCCGCATCGCCACACCAACCCTCCGTCAAGACCAGCCAAATCCATTCATCGGATAGGCCAGCGACAGCCGCCACAATCGCCTCGGAGGGCGTGTAGGTCTTATCCCAGCGGTTCATCCTATGATCGTTCATGCGGCTGTACGCCGTCAGGTCATCGCTCTGATGGGTTCCTGTGGACTTATTTTGCTCCAATAGGTCTTGGATTAACGCCCGATAAGCGGCATAATCCATGCTTTTGGAGAGGTGTTCTTCTATAACCGGCATAGGTTTATTTAATTTGTAGCAGTAAAAATACAAAAAAACCTCCACAAGGGTTGCTGGGGAGGTTTTAAAACGAAAAAA
>DAISIL010000094.1:0-8106 GCA_036822015.1 Bernardetiaceae bacterium
GTTCAATCTAGATCCTTGTTGTCAAATCCCTAAATTTGCAAGGGAATCACAACCGATAGCCCCTTAAAATCCTTATCCTAAGGTTTTTAAGGGGCTTTTTACCTAAAAAAAACCAGTCTTTTGGAGGGCTTTAGGGGATGTTTTAGGCTCGTTTTTTTTCGTCAAAAGAGAAAATGGAGGATTTGGTACTTATGTTTATTTTTTGTTTTCTGGTCAAAAAAACACAAGCTATCCGATGGACATCAAAAAAAAGGCTATCTGGGGTACATTTCTTAACCTGGCCAAACACAACGCCTACATCATCATCAATATCCTCAATGAGCGGCTAGGCGGTTCTGGAGATATTGCCCAGAGAGATGAAGATATAGAAAAGCTGCTCAACGACTCGAAGGTATTTAAGGCTTTGAGAAATGCTGACAAAAAAGACCCCGAGCAGCAACTACGGGCCATCGAAGGACTGACCCAGCACTTTCCTTTTTTGCGCTACTGGGAAAAAACCGACACCCCAGGAGAGGCAATCGACCACCTTATGACCTCTGCTTTGAGGCGGCTCAACATGGAGCGCAATTTTTTTAGTCATTATTACCCGCAGGACCAGGACTACCGCCATACCTACGTGCGGGCAGAAGCGCACGACGAAGATGCCAACCCCACAAAACAGCAAGCAGCCTTGACCCGCCTTTGGGACGAGTATCTCCAATTTTTAGGGGAAGAAAACAGCCCCCAACGACAAATTGCCATCCGTCGTTACTACGAGCTTAGCCCCCAAAACAGCAACTTTACAGATAGAGACCGGCGTAAACTTCACGAGGATCTCAATAAACAGTACATGACCAAAAAAAGCTATCGCCTCTTTGACGAAGACCCACACCGGTTCACCGATTTTGGACGGGTCTTTTTTACGTGTCTTTTTTTGGACAAACGGCAGGCTGAAGCGCTGATTAGCCAAACGGTAGGTCTCAAGTCCACCCGCAGCCTCAAGGAGCGGATGACGCGCAAAGCCTGTACGCATCACTGCTGCCGGATGCCTAAGCCACGCCTGATGAGCGGTGATTTGGTGCTGGACATCCTGGGGGAGTTGCGGCGTTGCCCCAAAGAGCTATTCAGGCTACTCTCGGAGCCAGACAAGCAGGAGGCCGGGCTGCTACCCCAAATCAACCCCGAAGCAGCCCTTCAGCGCACCGACGAGGAGGGCAACCCGCTCCAACACGATACCCTGATCCGCAATGCCAAGGAAGACCGCTTTCCGCATCTGGCCCTGCGCTACTTCGATACCATGGAGGCTTTCAAGGGGCTGCGCTTTCAGCTACGCCTAGGCAAACTGACCCAACAAGCCTACCGCAAAAAAATGGATGGCGAAGAGCGCGACCGTCTCCTGCTCAAAGAACTCCATGGCTTTGCTCGCTTGCCCAAGATCAGTGCCGAAGGGCTAAGCCGCGATGAGGGTTGGCGGTTTTACCTGGCTCACACCGAAAAAGGAGACGTAAACCCTAACCCCGTAAAGGCAGGCGACATTGTGCAGTTCTCGCCCCGCTACCACATCAAAAGCAAAACCATCGCCATCAAGCTCACCCAAGCCGATGAACTGCCCGAAATCTTTAAGTGCCAAACAAAACATAATCGCCCTTGCTTTAAGGCACAAAATGCCATCCCCGATGCCACGTTGAGCATACACGAGTTACCGAATTTGTTTTTGTATCACTTTTTGGAAAAAAAAGGGGTTATCCGCAGACCTGTCGAGAGTTTAATCAGGCAGTACCAAAACACCTTCCAAAAAATAGTACAAGACATCAAGTGTGGAGACCTCCTGCCTATCGCCGACTCGGATTGGGAACGAGAAAACCAAACCAAGAAGCTACGCAAGCGCATCGCCAATAAGTCTCCCTACGAGCCGCAAAAACTCCAGCAACTCCAGGAAAGGAAAGACAAGTTACAAGCCCAGCTCGACCAACGATACAAAAAAGTCATTCATTGGTCGAACCTACCCAGCGATATGCGCGATTATCTCCTCGGTGTCAGCCAAACCGACTACAAAACACGCGCACTTAGTAAGCTAATCAACTTGCGCGAAGAAACCGAAAAACGCCTCAAAGACCTTAACAAAGACGATGAAAACCAAAAAGCTGGCGAACGCACACGACTCAAGCCTGGCGATGTGGCCAGTTGGCTCGCCCAGGATATGATTTATCTCAAACGCCCCAATAAAAAGTACAAAAACGACGGCAAGCCCAACCGAGACCAGTACCGACACCTCCAAAGAATGCTTGCCCTCTATGGCGAACACAAAGAACAGCTAAGGCATTTTATGATTAAGTTGGGCTTGTTGGGCACAGACCAAACCTCTACCCATCCTTTCTTATCCAAGATCATATCTGCCCGTCCTCCCACCACCTGGCGGAGTTTTTATAGGCTGTACCTCCAGAAGCGGCGCGACTTTCCGGGATCCCACAACGCAGATGGGCAGGTACGGGGCATCAAAGAAGAGGCCGAGGGCAAATATAATAGCAAACAAAAGAAGCTTTTGGGCGGTCTATCGCCCACAGAGATTGACCGAGCATACGGTTATCTCTTCGATTTTCCGTACCCGCTCCGTAGCATCCAAGAAAAGGACTACTGCCATACGCCCACGCGCCTGCCTGTGGGTTTGTTCAATGCCGAAATTCGGGAGGGATTCAGGCAGCTTTACGCAAGAGAGGGGCTAGACTTGGAGGAAAAAGACGTACCGGCGGTGTTGTGGCAAAAATACCTTCGCCACGACTGCCAAAACTTTTATACACGCACACGCCACTACACCCTACCCGAGAAAGCCAATATCTCAACAGAAGAGCGGCAACGCCTCGAAACAGCCGCTCATGAAAACCTCTCTGAGTTTCTCCAAGAACTCAAAACAGCCATTCAGCTTCTTCAGAACAAGCTAAGCGAGAAAGAAAGAAAGACAACAGAAATTGCGCAGTTGAAAGAAGACACTGCCTACCAGAAAGAACGTGAGGAGTTTATGGTGAGACGCAACTTTAGAGATCATATCCTGGAAACCGAAAAAAGCCTCCGCTATCTCGAACATACCGATCGCTGCCTTTGGCAGATGGCCCAAATGATCCAAACGCACGACACCCAAAGTGAACGTATCACAGTTGATTTTGCCCAGGCGACACTCCGAACGCTCACAGATTTTTTGGAGGGCGAAACAAGCATGAGCGTACCCATCCCCCTGGGCAAAGACAAGGTCAGCTACGTCTTCAATACCCGCAAACTCAAAGATTACGGAGAGTTAAGGCAGTTTGCCAAAGACAGGAGGCTTCCCAATCTGTTCGCTTATTTCAAACCAGGCATTAAACTAAAAGAAACAGACCTGGAAGCCGCCCTACAACGACTCGAGCGCGGGTCTGTGTCGTCGGGGGGAGAAGATCAAAACATAATACTGATGCTCCAAAAGGTCATGGAACTAGAGCAGGCCATCCATGAACGCTATGAAAAAGCCTTCCTCATCTGTTGCGGATACGAAAAAGGGAAACATATTGAACATGAAAAATACCTTAAATTCTTGACCTCTCCCGAATGCCTCAACCAGAGCATAGAAAAACTACTGCAATGGAATGGAGAAGACCGTAAAAAAGTAAATAACATCCGTAACAAACTCATCCACAATGAATTTCCAACGGTTTCTGATACGGAAGGACTTATACAAGGCCCCAAAGACGGGCAGCCGCTGGAAGATTTTTTTCATACCCTACTAAATAAGTGCTTTGGTATCTACGACGAACTAACCTCATCTCTTTCACAGAAATAATTCCCCCCACCCACCAAAAAAAAGTTATCTTTGGTGAATGGTTTGTTGTATGTTTGTGTATGGGTAGTTTTTGGCACAGATGGTGGTGTATCGTGTTTGGCTTGGGGGTCTTTTGTTGGGGACAACAAACGATACAAGCCCAAGAGACGACACCTGCCCTTAACCCCAACAAAAGCCTAGATCAGTTCACCCTCGACATCTGGAATACCGATAACGGACTGCCCTCCAATATCATCAATACCATGCACTTAGATCAAAAGGGCTTCCTTTGGATGGGTTCCTACGATGGACTGGTGCGCTTTGATGGGCTGAGCTTCTCGCGCTTCGATAGCCAGACCCAACCTAAGTTCAAGACCAACTCTTTCGTTGCTTTTTTTGAGGATACCCTCCAACAAACCCTCTGGATGGGCACCGAAGGCAGCGGACTGATCGCGTACCAAAGCGATACCTTTGCCGTTTTTGGGGAGCAAGAAGCGTTCAACTACCGCATCCAGGCCATCTATCCACACAAGGGCAAAAGCCTCTGGATCGGGACGCGGGGGGCAGGCGTGTTTCTCTTTGATCCCGAGCAGCAACCACAGTTTCGACAACTCCCCCAAACACAAGGGCTAACCACCCTGCCCATCGCCCAAGACCCCCGACAAAAGCACCTCTGGATCGGGACTACGCAAGGCATCCTGCGCTATGACCCCCAAACACAGCAGCTGCTATCAAAGACCCTGCCCCAGGAAAAAGTCAATGTTTTCTTCACCGATGCGCAGCAAAACTTCTGGATCGGTAGCGACCGCGGGCTGCTCCGATGGCAGCCAGATACGGATACTTTCCTGCCCATCCCCTCCTTTGACGGCGAAACCATCAATACCCTGCTCCAGGATCGGGCGGGTATGCTTTGGGTAGGAACGGATAACTTTTTGTCCAGGTACGATACAGACAAACAGCGCATCGAAAAGTTTTCGACCAAAGAAGGGATGCCCCACCGCATCATCAAGGAGATCGAACTCGACCGAGAGGGTAGCCTCTGGGTGGGTACGTATCGTGGGGGGCTGGTCAGGCTCAAAGAAGGTAAGTTCACCAACTTTACGGCAAAGAACGGCCTCAAAGGCACTGTCGTTGATTGCATATTACCCTATGGAGCAGATACTTACTTGATTGGCATTGATGAAGGTACCATTTCGGCCATTCGGGGGGATTCCGTTATCCCAACTCCGTTTGCCTTATCGCTGCCCCCGACGCGCATCCTGGACATGAAACAAGCCCCCGACGGCCAACTCTGGATCGGAACCACGACCAACGGTGTCCTGCGCCTGAATCCCCAAACGGGAGATCGCCGTTTCTTTAATCGAGAACAGGGGCTATCGGATAACATCGTCCGGAAAATCATGATCGCCCGCAACGGGCTTATCTGGATAGGCACGCGCAACGGAGGTATCACCCGCCTTGACCCCGAAGGCAAAAACCCGAAGCATTTTAATCGCGCCAACGGTTTTCCTTCGGATTTTATCATGTCGATACAAGGGCAGACCGACGGGCGGGTCATCGTGGGGACCAGCGATGCCGGGCTGCTGATCCTGGAAGATGACCAGATCGCGGCGCACTACACCACCGAGGACGGACTGGGCAGCAACCTCGTTTTCAATACCTACACCGATGCCGATGGCATCGTATGGATCACGACCAATGCCGGACTTTCTCGCCTGACGGGCGATACGATTACGCACTACTCGTCCCGCGACGGACTGCTCCAGGATGCCGTCTTTGATGTCCTGGAAGATGACCAACACAACTTCTGGCTCACCAGCAGCAGGGGGGTGTTTTCGATCCCTCGGGAGGACTTCTTTCGGTATGATCGGGGGGAGATTGAGCGGCTTCCTGGCTTGATGTACAACCGCTACGACGGCATGTCCAACGAGCAATGCACCGGCGCGGCTCAGTCGCTCAAAGCTGCCGATGGCAGGCTCTGGTTTCCTACCCTGGGCGGCGTAGCCCGCATCGACCCCCTGAACATCCAGCGCAACCTCCTCCCCCCGCCCGTGTACATCACACAGGTACGCCTCGACGGGACGACCCTACAAAGGAGCAATGCACTGCTTCGCTTTCCCTCCGATGCCAAACGTTTCATTTTTGATTATACCGCTTTGAGTTTGGTGGCCCCCGAAAAGGTACGCTTTCGCTACCAACTCGAAGGACTAGACAAAACCTGGATCGAAGCAGGCAGCGAGCGGCAGGCTACCTACACCAGCCTCCCCTATGGCAAGTACCGTTTTAGGGTCATTGCCCAAAACAACGACGGCATCTGGAACGAAACCGGCGATAGCATCAGTTTCGAGATTCGCCCGTATTTCTATCAGCAGACGGGTTTTTATGTCTTGCTGGTTCTGGCTTTGATCTTACTGATTGTCTTGTTTTTCCGTTGGCGTACTATGCGCATCCAACGCCAAGCCCAACAACTCGAACAACTCGTACAAGAGCGCACCGAAGCCCTCCAATCACAGACCCAACGCCTCGAACGCGCCTACGAACGGATGCAGATCGTCAGCCAGGTAGGGCAGGAAATCGTCGGGGCGGGACTGGACGTATCCAGCATCCTGCGTGCCTTGCACGAAAACGTAAACGGCATTATGGATGTCGCCATTTTGGCCATTGGATTAGAGGAAAAAGAAAAACAACGCTTGCAGTTTTTGAGCATTACTCCGGATCAACCCGATCAGGTGCTGCGCGGATACGATGAACGCTCCAACCATCGCCTGCTCTCCATCCATTGCCTCCAAAGTGGACAATCCTTGCTCATCAACGATTACGAGAGCTACCTCAAAACCCATAACTTCCACACCTACAACAAACAGGTCAATGTACAGTCGGCCTTGTACGTACCCCTACGGCTCCAAGAAGAGACCATCGGCGTACTCACCGTACAAAGCCACCAAACCAACAGCTACAGCGAACGCCAACTCCGTACCCTCGAAGCCCTCGGCACTTATGTCTCCGTGGCGATGGACAACTCCAAAGCCTACCAAATCATCAAAAATACCAACATCCGCATCACCGATAGCCTACGCTATGCCCTCACGATACAGCAGGCCATCCTACCGACAGAGGAGCGGCTCTCCCAGGCTTTCGACGAATATTTTGTCCTCTATCGCCCTAAGGATATTGTCTCGGGAGATTTTTATTGGTTTTCCCAAAAAAACAACGACCGCTTCCTGGCCGTCGTCGATTGTACCGGACACGGCGTACCCGGCGCGTTTATGTCCATGATCGGTTATACGCTCCTGAACGAAATCGTCAATCTGGAGGGGATACACGATCCGGCACAAATCCTGACCCGCATGGATGAAGAAATACGCATCGCCCTGCGCCAAGAGGAAGGCAAAAACAAGGACACCATGGATGTTTGTCTGTGTCGGCTTACCCAAACCGAAGGCCAAAACATCCGCCTACAGTTTGCCGGCGCAAAAGCACCCCTCTACCTGGTCGGTCAGGCCGGAGAACTCGAAAAAATCAAAGGCGACCGGCGCACCGTCGGGGGAGGCAGACGCAATGCCCCCAAAACGCTCTTTACGACGCACCAACGCCACTTAAAAGCCGGACACGCGCTCTACCTTAGCTCCGATGGCTTCGTGGATCAGTCCACGGGCAGCGGACAAAAAATTGGTTCGCCGCGATTTGCCCAATGGATACAAGAGCAACACGCCCAGCCCATGGCCGCCACACGGGTTTGGCTAGAAAGCACCCTTGATCGCCAGCAACAAGACGACAACCAACGCGACGATATCACCGTTCTGGGCGTGCGCTGCTAAGGTGGTCTGTTGCCTTCACTCCTTCAAAAACCCATACGCATATATTTTGGGTTTTATCTGGTCAGCCAGACCGTTGAGCTTGTCTCGCAAAGTGCCGATGTATGCCATGTATGTTTTGTCATCACTTCTTGAGTTCATCCTCCCTTTGTCGTTTCTGCCCTGAAAGTGCGCCCTGATGTCGTACAAACTGGCGTTTACGTTTACGTGGGCCTGGCCGTGGTAATACCTCCAAAGCTCCCGACCGGCATCAAAAACAGCGGTGGCCGCCGCCGAAAACTCCCTTTTTAGGGGCGGTTGGCTCACCTGACCAAACAGCTCGGACTCATCCATCATCTTGATCTTGCCGTTGATAAAATCCGTCATAAAATGACTTTCAAAACGAGCCTGGGCGTTCACTTCTTGCTCCGTGAAGGGAATCCAGTGGTTTGTGCCTGCTTCGCTGCTGATCTTATTTTGGCCGTGAAATAATGTAAAAGCCAAACAGTCGTTTTGAAATTCCGTATCTGTCTGCCAACCGTTGTT
>DAISIL010000095.1:0-7978 GCA_036822015.1 Bernardetiaceae bacterium
TTACCTCTGATCGTTGGGGCAACCAGGACCTACGCACGATGGACATGCAGGCCGCTATGGGTAGTCGCCTGATCGAACGCTATGGCTTGTCGGTTGAATTGGATCATTTTCAGATCAACATACGCGCTGATCTGCTCGGATCACGGGGTTTTGTGGGTATCCAGCACACGCGCCAGCCGCTTTCCAAGCGTGGCAGCCAACGCCCGTTTCACCACAAAGCCGGCTTGAAGCCCACCATCGCCTATGCCATGCTCCAGATGGCAGAGATACAAGCCGGACACACACTCCTCGATCCCATGTGCGGGAGCGGCACGATCTTGCTAGAAGCTGCCGAGTGCCTGCCCAAGGGTGTGCGTCTGCTCGGCGGGGAGCTACGCCCCGAGATCGCCGAAGGAGCGCAAGAAAACATCACCCATAGCGGCTACACCATTGAGCTATACCCCGAAGCCGATGCCCGACACCTGGGCGAGTACTTCGGAGAGGAGCGCGTTGATCGTGTGGTTTGCAACTTGCCCTACGGCATACAATCGGGCAAGAACCAACGCATCCGAGGGCTATACGAGCAGTTTTTGAGCAGTCTGGCTCCCCTGATGCCCCCCGAAAGCAAGGTAGTCCTGCTCACTGCACGCCCCGATGCCCTGCGCCATGTCTTGCTCAAGCTCAAAACGTTCAAGATCATCACGGAGACGGTCATCGAAAGTGGCGGACTGTACCCGCATATCTTTCAGCTCGAAAAAATTAAGTAAGTTTAAGCAACTTCTTACGCGCCCCTCCGTAAAAAGCAATCCTTAGATGACCTAACCCATCCAATGCTCAAACAACTCGAAAAGATTTTTGATAATTTTGATTTTACGGTACTGCTGGTCGTCGTCTTGATCTTCCTGGCGGCCATGCTGCTTTCCCGCTTATCTCGGTTTTTGATTGCGCGATATTTGCGTAAGCTCAAGTCGGAGGGCGATCATTCGTTTGATGAAGCGACGCGCTTGCAGTTTTTGCGCAATGCCCTCAACCTGTTGATCTACACCGTTGCTGGGCTTTCGATCACCTATACTGTTCCGCCGCTGCGCTCCATCGCCGTTACGCTTTTTGCGAGTGCGGGTATCTTTGCGGCTTTCATTGGCTTTGCCTCCCAAAACGCCTTTGCCAACATCATCAGCGGCATTTTTATTGTGTGGTTCAAGCCCTTCCGCATGGGCGATATGATCCAGGTAGGTACGCACCTCGGCACGGTCGAGGACATCACCCTGCGCCATACCGTGATCCGCAACCCCGAAAGCCGCCGCGTCATCATCCCGAACTCCATCATCAGCAAGGAGACCATCCTCAACTCTACGATCACGGAAGCAGAGGTTTGCCGCTTCGTGGAGGTGCGGGTGAGCTACGATACCGATCTGGACCAGGCCATAGAAATTTTGCGCCAACAGGCAGCATCTCACCCCGACTGCCTGGATCGTCGCAGCGAAACCGACATCGCCGAAGGTACGCCAAAAGTCGTCGTGCGTGTCATGGACTTAGGCGAAACCGGTGTACTGCTCCGTGCCTACGCCTGGGCGGCCGACTCGGGTAAGGCTTTCTGCCTCGGGATGGACATGAACTACCGCATCAAACAAGCCTTCGATGCCGCCGGCATCACATGGGCATACCCGCGCCGAGTGCTGCTCAACGACTTTGAAAAGCCTCCAGCCCCGCATCCAGGAAACGCACAAAGTTTTCAGGATTAAGATCATAGCCCTTGGGTGTAGTCAAGACTTCTCCCGTAGGTGCCATCAGGACGTAATAGGGCTGGGCGTTTTTCTGGAAATACGTAATCTGAATATCAGCGTTTTTCTTGCCGATGGTTTTTTTGATTTTGCCATCAAAAGAAGAGGTAACCCACTCTTTTTCTGGCAGTTCGGTACGGTCATCCACATAGAGAGCTACCACGACGTATTCCTCTCGGAGCCGTTGGAGTACATGGGGGTCAGCCCACACGCTGGCCTCCATCTCTCGGCAATTGACGCAGCCGTGTCCGGTGAAGTCAATAAACACGGGTTTGTTGAGCCGCTGGGCTGCCTGCAAGGCCTGCTCGAGATCGAAATAGCCTTTTAGCCCGTGGGGCAGATGCAAGAAGTCCGCATATTTGGGCGTTTCATCGAGATTTTCCGTGGGAGCTACTGCCTGGATGGTTCCTAGCTCCTGGCGGATCATCTGACGCAGGTCAAAATCATGGGTGCTTTGTGGGGGCAGATAGCCGGAAAGAGCCTTGAGCGGCGCACCAAACATACCGGGTAGCAAGTAGATCGCAAAAATGAATGTCCCGATGGCGAGCAGCAAGCGATTGACCCCAATTTTTTCTTCTATGCTGTCGTGAGGCAAACGATACACGCCCAACAAGTACAATCCCATCGCAATCGAGATCGCCATCCAGATCGCAATGTAGATCGGACGATCCAGGATACCCCAGTGGTACACCTGATCCGCGACACTCAAAAATTTGAAAGCCAGGGCTAGTTCCACAAAGCCCAGCACAACCTTGACCGTATTGAGCCATCCCCCAGACTTGGGCAGGGTATCGAGCCAGGAAGGAAAGAGCGCAAACAGCGTAAAGGGCAGCGCGAAAGCCAACGAAAAGGAAAACATCCCCAAAGCCGGTTTCAAAAACTCTCCCGTAGCCGACTGAAACAGAATCGTTCCCGCAATGGGCCCCGTACACGAAAACGAAACCACGGCCAGCGTCAGGGCCATAAAAAATATCCCCACCAGTCCGCCCTTATCGGCTTGCTTATCCACCGAATTGACCAAACCCGAGGGCAAAACAATATCAAAAGCTCCAAAAAAAGAGATAGCAAAAATCAAAAATACAGCAAAGAAAATCACATTGGGTAGCCAGTGCGTCGAAAGGATATTGGCTGCATCTGCCCCAAAAACCGATGAAAACACCAGCCCAATACCCGTGTAGATCGCGATGATAGAAGCCCCATAAAAGAGTGCGCGGCCGATGCCCTTGCGTGGGTTCTTGCCTTTTCCCGTAAAAAAAGAAACCGTCATCGGGATCATCGGGAAGACACAGGGCGTAAGTAAGGCGGCTAGTCCACTCACGAAAGCCAACAACATGAAGCCCCACAGGGAGTCATTGCGCTGCTCCTCTGCTTGTAGCGTCTGGCCTACCTGGATTTGGGCTTTTTGGGTTTCTTGTTCTTCTTCGGGGCGGTCATTTTTTTTTTCGCCTTCCTCGGGGATAGGCACAGGGGCTGGTGCTTCCTCTTCTTTTTCTTTTTTTATCGTATCTGGCTCGGTGCTGGGGGCAGGCCTTGGTGTGGCCGCCTGGGTAGGTATGCGTATCGCAAATTCCTCCTCGAGGGGGATACATTTGCCTGTTTCGTCGGCGCAGGTTTGTCCCTCCATGAGGGCGGCGATGCTCGGGTTGGCGGCCAGCACCTTGATGCGCTGCCGAAACTTACCTTTACCTTTAAAGTAGGTGTACTCGCCCTCCCAGAGGTCATCGTATTTTTTCTTGGGATTGAGCGGCACGATCCCACCAACAAGGGCGTAGGCCTGGTCAGGAGTAAAGGTGAATGTCGTTACGAGTGGCCCCAATTCGGGGTCAAAATCACTGGAATAGAGATACCACCCCTGGTCGATAGTTGCCTCAAAAGTTATATCAACTTCGTCGCCGATGGCTACGGGTGTGTTTGGCTCGAGGGCATAACTCCACTTGACGGGTTGGAGAAGTTGCCCTTGAACGGCGGCGATGGTAACAAAGAAAAAAAGAACGATTAAGCGAAGATAGATCATCAAGAAAACAGCTTTTGGTCAATCAAAGATACGCCGCTTGTGCGTGAGAGGATACGGCTTTGGGTTTGTTTAACAAGGACTTAACAGCGCGTCGCGAAAGTACCCCAGGGTGCGCTGCATTCCCTCGGCGCGGCTTACCCGAGGCTCCCAGCCGAGGATTTCTTTGGCTTTGCTGATGTCTGGGCGGCGTTTTTGGGGGTCATCCGTAGGCAAAGGCTTGTAGCTGGTGTGGGCATCAGGGTTGCCGACCAGATCAATGACCTCCTGGGCAAAGGTACCGATGCTCACCTCGTCAGGGTTGCCAATATTGACGGGCAGATGATAGTCCGAGTGCAACAAACGATAAATACCCTCGATCAAATCATCGACAAAACAAAAGGAGCGCGTCTGGGAACCATCCCCAAAGATGGTCAGTCCTTCGCCACGGATGGCCTGCGAAAAGAAAGCCGGCAAAGCCCGCCCGTCGTTGATGCGCATACGGGGGCCGTAGGTGTTGAAGATACGCACGATACGGGTTTGGAGGCCGTGAGCGTTGTGGTAAGCCATCGTGAGGGCCTCCTGAAACCGCTTGGCTTCGTCATAGACACCCCGTGGGCCAATCGGATTGACATTGCCCCAGTACTCCTCCGTTTGGGGATGTACAAGCGGATCGCCATAAACCTCGGAGGTGGACGCAATCAGGATGCGGGCCTTCTTGACCCGAGCCAAACCGAGCAGGTTGTGCGTCCCGAGCGAGCCTACTTTGAGCGTCTGGATGGGCATCTTGAGGTAATCAATCGGGCTGGCCGGCGAGGCAAAATGGAGGATACAATCTAGCCCGCCCGGCACATGGACAAAGGTGCTTACGTCGTGATGATAAAAAGAAAACTCCTTGCGGGGGAAGAGGTGTTCGAGGTTGCGGAGCGATCCGGTCAGGAGGTTATCCATCCCGATCACCTCATAACCTTCCTTCAAAAAGCGGTCGCAGAGGTGAGAACCCAAAAATCCGGCAGCACCCGTAATCAGCACACGTGGCATAAGCGATCAGTTGATGATTCAAAACAGGGGCATATTACGACATTTTGCGCAAAATCTTGTGGTAAAGGCTACTTTTTTTGGCTAGGCGAGCGCACCTCCACAACCGGATAGGGATAGTCTGCGCCCAGGTGCAACTGCTGTTCACGCTGTTGGGCTTGGCGCATCAAGGCCGGCCAATGTACATAAGGTGGCTGGAGGGCTTTGAGTTCGGGAATCCAGTGTTTGATGTACGTGCCTTTGGGGTCGTAGCGGTCGGCTTGTACTCGGGTGTTGAAATAGCGGTCGTTGCGGGGGTCATTACCGATGCCAGCGACGTAACACCAGTTGCCCCAGTTGCTGGCCGGGTCGTAGTCGATGAGCAGCGACTCAAAATAAGCTGCTCCCCAACGCCAGTTTAGGCGTAGGTCTTTGACCAAAAAACTAGCCACATTTTGCCGCCCTCGGTTAGACATAAAACCCGTCGCGGCCAGCTCGCGCATATTGGCATCCACGAAGGGGTTACCCGTCTGGCCGCTTGTCCATTTCTCAAACAAATCCACATCGTCGCGGAGCGGTAGTATCTCCTCTCGGATGCCTCCTTCCTGAAAGATTTTGTTGCCAAACTTGAGTGCCACAAACTTAAAATAATCGCGCCACAAGAGTTCAAAAATCAACCAGTAAGTGGAGTCATTGCTGACACGGTCGCGTTGGTAATCCTGGATTTCGTACCAAACCTGACGCGGTGAGCAACACCCCATCGCGAGCCAGGGCGAGAGCTTGGAGGAGTAGTCGACACCCAAAAGTCCGTTGCGGGTTTCTTTGTAGCGGGAAAGTGCGTCGGTTTCCCAAAAATAATGATCGACGCGGGCCCAGGCTGCCTTGCTCCCACCCTTGAAGGCAATAGCCGCCCGTGCATCAATCGCCTCAATCGGATCAGCGGGCAAGGGATCAGAGGCGATGCCCTCGGGGGTGTGCAAGGCCGTAGGGGCAGCCCAAAGGTCGCGTACCATAAGCCCTCCTTTCTCTACTTTTTTGCGAAAATGCGTAAAAACATCCGGCAAATCCTCAATGCCATCCAGGGGTAAATCGTCGCGATGCACCAGCGTACTTTGCCAATACTGATGCAAGGGAACACCCAAAGGATCAAGAGCCTGGGCAACCCGTTGAGCAGCACGGGTTTCTTCGTCCGTTACCTCCTCACCCGTAAAGACTGCCGCAACCTCCCAAGCCTTGACTAGCTCTGGGATGATCTGCTCCGGCTTACCCACCCGAACAATCAGTTTGCCTTGCAAATCCTGACACTCTTTGGCTAAATCTTGCAAGGATTCCCGCAGGAAATGCCAACGAAAATCACCCATTCGCGGCAGATTCAAGGGCTGTTGCATCGCAAACCAGCGGCGATCTACACAAAAAAGCGGGATGATCTGATCGCTGCTAGCAGCAGCACGTGCCAGGGCTTCATTGTCCGTAACGCGCAGATCGTTCCGAAACCAAACCAACGAACGGGTAGGCATAGCAGCAGTTAAAATCTAGGCTTTCAGTTTGAGATAGGTCAAAAACTCCTTTCGGATGTTTTCTTGCAAAAATTTTCCATCGTAATAAGCCGTAACCGTAGAGCTGGTCGTATCCTGGATACCCCGCGAGGCTACGCAATGATGATCGGCATCAATGACAACGGCAACATCGTTGGTCTGGAGGATGTTTTTGAGTTCGACACCGATTTGGTTCGTGAGGCGTTCCTGGACTTGCGGACGGCGGGCGTAGTAGTCCACGATGCGGTGAAGTTTGGAAAGCCCAATGACTTTTCCACTAGAAATGTACGCTACGTGGGCCCGCCCTACGATAGGCACAAAATGGTGTTCGCAGTTGGAATAGAGGGAGATGTCCCGCTCTACCAGCATTTCACCATATTTGTATTTGTTCTCAAAGAGCGTAATGGCGGGTTTGTTTTGGGGGTTTAGCCCAGCAAAAATTTCTTTAATGTACATTTTGGCTACCCTTCGAGGTGTTCCTTTGAGGCTGTCGTCGGTCAGGTCAAGACCCAAAATATCCATGATCTCCTGAAACTTCGCTTCGATGCGGTCGATTTTCTCTTCGTCGCTTAGGTCAAAAGCATTTTCGTGCATGGGCGTATCCAAAGCACTGCTCCAATGGTCGTCTCCGATCTCGTCGTGGTCGTGGTTGCAATTTTCGTGATGATGTCCGTTTCCGTTGAGATGTAGGTGTTTGCCGTTAGGCAGGGTATTCCACAATGTTTCTTTCGGTTTCATAGAGGGTTATTTTGAGTTCGTACTGCTCACCCAATCGCGCTTTGAGGCGGTTCCAGATGACGACAGCGATGTTTTCGGCGGTAGGGTTGAGGGATCGGAAAGTATCCGTTTGGTTTAAGTTCTGATGTCCAAAAGGCGTAATGACCTCCTGGTCAATGAGTTCTTTCAAGTCTTTCATATCCATCACATAACCCGTTTCGGGATTGATCTCTCCGACGACGCGCACCAAAAGTTGGTAGTTGTGGCCATGAAAGTTGGCGTTGTTGCACTTATCAAAAATTTCAGCATTCTCCGATGCCGACCATTCAGGATTGTGCAAGCGATGGGCTGCACTAAACTCGGCTTTACGTAAAACAGCTACTTTTGGCATCCAAAAAATGTGTTTTTCCTTGAAAAAATTGATATACGCTGATTAACAAACGTTTTTAAAGTCTCGGTATAAAACGCCAGGTGTGTGTTTTTGTTTAGGGATATACCCAATAAAGCTGCACAAAGTACCGTCAAAAACGATATTTTTTGTGCTTCTCGGATGCGCTTTGGGCATCGAGTTTGTCTTCTAGGTGCTGCAAAGTTTTGTGTAATAATCGCTTAAAGTCCTTTTGGAGAGAGGTATCCGCTGCCGAGGATGCTGTACGCTTGTTGGCCTCCCGCACTTTTTGTCGGACGGTAGAGGCAGGTAAATCAAGGCTAGAAAGAATGGTTTCGAGGTTTTCGACGCGCTCCTGAAGTTCTCTGTGGGACTGGCCAAGACGCTGACGCGCCAGAGCAAACCAGGCAACAACAGCCGCCAAAGGCGTAAGCGAAAGAATCAACCAGGCAATTTGCTCAATCATCAGTATCAAAATTTGAGATAGGGCTTCAAGCGTTCGATGGCCTGTGCATCAAGTACACGAACCTTAACCAGGTCATCGGGACTATTGAACAAGCCATGTTCGGTA
>DAISIL010000096.1:0-7908 GCA_036822015.1 Bernardetiaceae bacterium
ACCAATCCAACCATTTATGTGTATGAGTTGGTGGGTGTGGCTACGCATAAGGCTTTGCTCAAAATTGGCTATACCGACCGTGATGCAAAGACCCGAGTAGCTGAACAATTAAAAACAAGTGGTATAAAATACAAAATTGTATTTGAAGAATCGGCGATGAAAAAGGACGGTAGCAGTTTTACCGATCACGACATACACCGTCATTTACGCCAACAAGGTTTTGTCAATCCCGAGGGCGAATGGTTCAAATGCAGCTTAAACGATTTACGCAAAGCCATTTGGGAAATCAAAACAGGCGAACGCACCGAAGCCAACCGAACACTTACGTTCGGGATGCGCCCGGAGCAGGAAGCAGCCGTGAATAAATCCATAGCCTACTTTAAGAGTTTCAAAAAAGAAAACCCCGATCAAACGCCCCACTTCCTCTGGAACGCCAAAATGCGCTTCGGAAAAACCTTTGCCAGCTATCAGTTGGCGAAAAAAATGGGTTGGAAAAAAGTATTGGTGCTTACCTTCAAGCCCGCCGTACAAAGTGCCTGGGATGAAGACCTGATGACCCACGTGGATTTTGAAGGTTGGCAGTTTATTTCCCGCAGTGGTTTGACTTTTGAAGACGCTGACCCGAAAAAACCCATCGTTTGTTTTGGCTCGTTTCAAGACTACCTGGGCAAAAACACAACTACGGGCGGGATCAAAACCAAAAACGAATGGGTACATGCCACCCTCTGGGATTGTGTGATGTTTGATGAATACCACTACGGGGCTTGGCGCGAGAATGCCAAAGAACTTTTTGAGGCCGAGGACAAAAAAGAACAGAAGTTTGCCGTAGGCGAAGGCATGGACTACTTCGACGAAGAGACCATCCCGATCACCACCGATCACTACCTGTACCTCTCGGGTACGCCTTTCCGTGCCATCGCTTCGGGGGAGTTCATCGAAGAGCAGATTTTCAACTGGACGTATTCAGACGAACAGAGAGCCAAAGCTGAATGGGACGAAAGCCAAGGCCCAAATCCCTATGCCGCCTTGCCCCGAATGGTGATGATGACCTACCAACTGCCCGATGCGATTAGCCAAATTGCGGCTTTGGGTGAGTTTGATGGCTTTGATCTGAACGTGTTTTTTTCAGCCGAAGGGGAAGACTTTATGGCGCTTTTTAAGTACGAAGATGAAGTACAAAAGTGGTTGGATTTGATACGGGGTGCTTTCAGCGAAACCACAGTGGACAACCTAAAAATGGGTGCCAAAAAGCCGCCCTTGCCCTTTTCACACGCGCCCCTGCTCAAAGTGTTGAACCATACGTTTTGGTTTTTGCCTACGGTTGCTGCTTGCCATGCCATGTCTAATTTGCTCAAAAGACGGAACAACAAGTTTTACCACGATTATACCGTAGTCGTAGCCGCAGGCACACAAGCGGGTATTGGTGTTCATGCCTTGCCACCTGTTTTGGAGGCCATGACCGACAACCCCCTGGATTCCAAAACCATTACGCTTTCGTGTGGCAAGCTCACCACAGGCGTATCCGTCAAGCCGTGGACGGGTATTTTTATGCTCCGCAACTCATCCAGCCCCGAAACCTATTTTCAAGCGGCTTTCCGTGTGCAAACGCCTTGGGTCATCAAAAACCCCGATAGCCAATCGCCCAACAAAGAGGAAATCCTCAAAGAAGAATGTTACGTCTTCGACTTTGCCCCAAACCGAGCCTTGCGACAAATAGCCGATTATGCCTGCCGCCTGAACGTAAACGAATCCAACCCCGAAAAGAACGTAGAAGAGTTTATTAACTTCTTGCCTGTGTTGGCTTACGATGGTAGCTCAATGAAACAAATAGATGCTGCGGGCATTTTGGATATTGCCATGAGTGGCACTACGGCAACGCTTTTGGCTCGGCGTTGGGAAAGTGCCTTGCTCGTAAACGTGGACAACAACACCCTGGCAAGGCTGATGGCCAGCGAAGAAGCCATGAACGCCTTAATGAACATCGAAGGTTTTAGGAATTTAAATCAGGACATCGAAACGATCATCAACAAATCAGAAAATGTAAAAAAAGCCAGAAAAGAAGCCAACGATAGAGAACTCACCAAAAAAGAGAAAAAAGAACTTTCGGATGAGGAAAAGGCATACAAGAGCCTCAGAAAACAAATCCAAGAAAAACTCATCAAGTTTGCTACCCGCATTCCGGTTTTTATGTATCTGACCGACTACAGAGAACGAAGCCTAAAAGACGTAATCACACAGCTAGAACCAGGTCTTTTCAAAAAAGTAACCGGACTTTCCGTCAAGGACTTTGAGTTATTGGTAAGTCTCGGGGTATTCAATTCTGCCTTGATGAATGATGCTGTTTACAAATTCAAGCGTTACGAGGATGCGAGTTTGGCATACATCGGCATCAATAAGCATGAAGGGGAAAGGATTGGACTTTACGATACCGTCTTGAGCAGAAAAGACTACGAGGATATTTTTTGACCCCCTCCTCACCGCGCCCAGGTCAGCACTTGCTCGGCAATGTCGCGGTTGTCGGAGAGGCGAGGGACTTTGTTTTGTCCGCCGAGCTTACCCAATGATTTCATATAACGTGCAAAAGCGTCGGCTTGTAAGGGTCGCACGCGGAGCGGTTGCAGGATTTTTCCTGTGATGAGGTCTCGGTAGTAGATGTTTTGTGCGCACATCTGCTGATCGAGGTCGGCGGCAAAGGCGTTCAGATCGTGGGGGAGGGTCTCGAAGGCGATGAGCCACTCGTGGTGGGGGAGCATCTGGGCGGGTGGGTTCACCTGTGGGGCCACGGAAAACTCCCGTACCCGCGTTTCGGGGTGTTGCTGCATGGCATAGGCAAAGGCGCGTTCGACCTCCTGCCCGATGACGTGTTCGCCGAAGGCAGAGATAAAGTGCTTCGTGCGTCCGGCAAAGACGATTTTGTACGGATCCTTAGAGACAAAGCGCACCATATCGCCGATCAGGTATCCCCAGAGGCCGGCGTTGTTGTTGATGACAAGGGCGTAGTTGGTGTCAAGCTCGATTTGATCGATGGTCAGGCGGCGCGGCTGGGGTTTTTCTAGCTCTTCGGGTGGCACAAACTCAAAGAAAATGCCGCTGTTTAGGAGCAGGAGTAGGCTCGGGTCGTCCTGGTCGTTTTGGTAGGCAAAGAAGCCCTCGGAGGCCGGGAAGGTCTCAATCGAGGGGATGCGCTCCCCTATCGAATCGAAGATTTGGGCGCGGTAGGGTTCAAAATTTACACCACCATAGACAAAAACAGAAAAGTTAGGAAAAATTTCTTTGATTCGCTTACCGCCTGTCTTTTGGTGCAAGCGATCAAAGTACATCTGTACCCAGGGCGGGATACCCGAGATCAGGGACATATCCGAGGTGAGGGTTTCCTCCACAACGCGATCCAGTTTTTGTTCCCAGTCGTCGATGCAGTTGGTGGGGTAGCTGGGGCGTTGGTTGCTGCGCAAATAGGCTGGGATGTGGTGATTGACGATGCCAGAGAGCCGCCCCGTGGGTATGCCGTGGGTATCCGACAAAACGGGGCTTCCCGAAAGAAACATAAGGTTTCGATCCAAAAAACGGGCGTTTCCCGACTGATGCACATAGCAAAGCAGCGCGTCCCTTGCCGATCCGATGTGGTTGGGGAGAGAGTCGCGGGTGAGGGGGATGTACTTCGTTCCGGAGGTAGTGCCGGAGGTTTTGGCGAAGTAGGCCGGTCGGCCGGGCCAAAGCACATCAGCTGCTCCGGCGACGAGGCGTTCCATGTAGGGGCGCAGGGCTTCGTAGTCGCGGAGGGGTACTTGCTGACAAAAATCTCGGTGGTCTTTGATGTCGGCAAAGCCGTGATCTTTGCCAAACTGGGTGTGCTGGGCTTTTTGTAGCAAAGATTGTAAGGTTTGTCTTTGTATTTGGCTGGATTGCTTGATCCAGCGTTGCTGCTGCCCCACGATGTAAGCCGCCAAAGGACGTGCCAGAAGAGAACGAATCATATGCACCGGTTTTGGGGGTAAAGATAAATAATCGGTACAGAAAGGCTTTGTTTTGGGGAGATTCTCTTAATTTTGCAGGCAATACGTCAAACTGATTTTTTTATGAGCCTCAAAAAGCAATTTTTGAAGAGTAAACCTGTTTGTAAAGTTACCTTTCGTGTAAGCCAAGAGCAGGTTCCCGATGCCGAAACCGTTCATCTGGTCGGTGATTTTAACCAATGGGACAAAACAGCCCATCCCCTCACCCCCCTCAAAAACGGCGATTTTAAGATCACGATTGATCTGGATGCCGAGCAGAAGTACGCTTTTCGCTATCTGGTGGATGGTCAGCAGTGGATCAACGATGACGAGCCAGACGCGCTGATGAACAACGGCGTTACCAACGACATGAACTCCGTCGTAGAGGTATAGCAGTAGCCAACAGACCTCCTTGCCGTTGCACAAATTGACGGCGAGGGGACTGTATTTTTTTTAAAATACCTGCTGAATTTCGTTTTTGAGGAAACGCAGGGCTACATGGGTGGGTTCTTCGTTGCGGGAAACGGAAAGTTCAAAAATGCGTCGCCCAAGATGAACGGCATTTTCGTCGGGGTCTAGTCCTTCGGCGGCTCGGTTGATGAGCGAGATGGTCTCTTCGACGGCAGAGCGCACCAACTCCCAGGCTTCATCGCTCATATACACTTGTTGGGAAAGGTTGTGGTTGAACTCCTGCCGGACTTCGCTGGCCAGCATTTGCTGCATCTGGATCACGTTTAGGTCATCGTCGCTCAACCGGCGCAAAAGCTGGGTAGGTGTTACGCGCTCCAAAAAAATAGCCATCCGCTCATAGGCTTGTAGGCGCAAGGGAAGCAGGGCTTCGGTGTTTTTGCTTTTGATCTCTAAGGCCATACGGTTCATGTCGCGGAGGACAAACGAACGCACCATTAGGTACATCCCGTACAAAACAGCCCCAGCAGGCAAGGTGATATACAGCAAATCTTTGAGTATATGCGCAAATTCCATTGGATTTTTGTTAATTTGAAGCGCAAAGATAATCATTTTGATCGTACATGAAGACCTACTGGTTGATTCTTTTGTGTGGACTTGTCGCTTGTGTTCCCGCCAAAAAGTACAATACCGAGCGTACCCAACGCCTCCAGATGGAGCGCGAAAAAGCCACCCTCGAACGCCAACTACGCGCCTATCAGGCTGATAAAATCGCTTATCGCGATTCGCTCCTCCAAACCAAATCCAAAATCGACACCCTAGCCCAACAAAAAGACAGCATCCGAGAGCGAGCCGGCGATGATCTCCGCCTGCTCGCCAACCAACTCGACCGCCTCGCCAACCAACTCCGCCAAAAAGAAAACGAACTCACCCAGAAAGAAAAAGCCCTCCAAGACCGCGAAAAAAACATCCGCCAACTGCGTCGCCTGCTCGCCCAGCAGCAGCAAGCCAACCAGGCACTCAAACAGCGCATCAAAACCGCCATCACGGGGCTAGACACCAAAGACCTCGCCGTAGAACTCCGCGACGGGCGCGTGTATGTCTCCCTTTCGGATAAAATCCTCTTCGACCAAAGCAGCATCCAACTCGACCCCGCCGGTGAGCAAGCCCTCGAGCAGCTAGCCATTGTCCTCAACAAAAACCCAGATTTTTTGATCCAGATCGAAGGGCATACCGACGCTGTGCCTTTTGCCCCAGGCTCTGAGTACCAGGACAACTGGGATTTGAGCGTCCTGCGGGCGGCCGTCATTGCACGCCTGCTGGTCAAAAACAAAGTAACGCCTACCCGTATCATCGCTGCCGGACTAAGCAAGTATCATCCCATCGCCGATAACGACACCGAAGCCGGACGCAAAAAAAACCGCCGTACCGAAATCGTTCTCATCCCGGATACCAAAAAAATATTTGAGCTATTGGAATAATTGAAACTTGATAGATCAAGCAGATAAGCAGATAAAATATTACCTTTGTTGTATGAAAAAGGCACTCATCACTGGCATCACCGGACAAGACGGCGCGTATCTGGCCGAGTTTCTGCTCCGCAAAGGCTACGAAGTTCATGGCATCAAGCGGCGCAGCTCCCTCTTCAATACCGAGCGCATCGACCACCTGTACCAAGACCCGCACGAGCAGTCCCTGACCTTCATCCTCCACTACGGCGACTTGACCGACTCGACGAACATCATCCGCATCATCCAGCAGGTGCAGCCCGACGAAATCTACAACCTCGGTGCCATGTCTCATGTCAAGGTCAGTTTTGATAACCCCGAATACACGGCCAATGTCGATGCCCTCGGGACGCTGCGCATCCTGGAGGCTGTTCGGTTGTTGGGTTTGAGTAAGCAAATCCGCATCTATCAGGCTTCTACCTCCGAGCTATACGGGCTTGTACAAGAGGTGCCGCAGTCCGAGCGCACGCCTTTTTATCCCCGCTCGCCTTACGCTGTCGCGAAGCTCTACGGCTACTGGATCACGGTGAACTACCGCGAGGCTTACGGGATGTACGCCTGTAATGGCATTTTGTTCAACCACGAATCACCCTTACGCGGCGAGACCTTCGTTACGCGCAAGATTACCCGTGCAGCAGCCAAGATCGCCCTCGGGCTACAAGATGTCCTTTACCTCGGCAATCTCGATGCCCAGCGCGACTGGGGACACGCCAAAGATTACGTAGAAGCCATGTACCTGATGCTCCAGCAGGAGCAGGCCGAGGATTATGTCATCGCGACGGGTATCACGACGCGGGTGCGGGAGTTTGTCCGGATGGCTTTTGCCGAACTGGGCATCACCCTAGCTTTTTCGGGAACGGGAACCGACGAAGTGGGGCAGATAGATCACTGCTCCGATCCCCGCTACCAACTGCCTTTGGGTAAGCCTGTGGTGCAAGTTGATCCGCGCTATTTTCGACCTACGGAAGTCGATTTGCTGATCGGTGATCCCACCAAAGCCCAGCAACAACTGGGATGGCAGCCGCGATACGACCTTCAAGCTCTTGTTCAGGAAATGGTCAGGGAAGACCTCAAACGCTTTGAACAACAGAAATACCTCCAGGCGGGTGGCTATATCATAAAAAACGAGTTTGAGTAAACTTTTGTGCGCCGTTTGTAGTAATCATTCTCCATGAACGCACAAAAGACGGACGCGATCAAAAACTACATGGGCTACGCCCTGGCTGTATTGCTTGTTTCGGGTATGGCGAGCGTGTTTTGGTGGCAAGAGTGGCAGTATCTGCTTCCCACCCCTGTCCCGGAGCATTACGCACCGGTTTTTGCGGGCGATCAGCTCAACTCGGAGGTGCTTATGGCGGTTTCGGCAAGGGATGACAAACCCACGTTCTTGCACTTTTTTAGTCCTTATTGTCCTTGTTCGCGCTTCAATATCGGGCATATCCGGCAGTTGGTGCGGCGTTATGGCGACAGGGTCAATTTCAGGGCGGTGCTTTTCACGACCTCGGACTATGCTCCCCCCCGAGATCGACTTTGCCGCCCAATACAACATCCCTATCCTGACGGTCATCGACACGACCCAGCAGATCGCAACAGCTTGCGGCATCTATGCCACACCGCAGGCTACCCTCCTGACTCCCGATGGGAAGGTATTCTATCGGGGCAACGACAACGTCAGCCGGTACTGCACCGACCGGCAAACCAATTTTGCCGAGCAGGCCTTGATGGCATATCTGGATGGGAAGAACCCACCCGACTTTGGACATCAGGCTTTGCAGGCTTACGGCTGTGCCATCGAATAAACTTTTGTTATGAACAGACTTACCTCAGCCCAGGCTATTGATCTGGATGACCTAGAACTCAAAGACGAGCGAAACACCATCGCCGTCAAAGCGTATTTGGAGGCACTCCAAAACAAAACCGATCGGTATTCGGACCGCTTCATTGTGGGCTTCTTTGTTTTGGGCTTGTTGCTCTCTCCCGTCTATCAGACCTGGGCATTT
>DAISIL010000097.1:0-7787 GCA_036822015.1 Bernardetiaceae bacterium
ACCAGGGCTTTGACCCTTCGTCTTCTTCGTAATAACCGCTGCTCTCACCGTAGCTTCCATAGCCGCCATACCCTCCGTAGTCGCCCATAGCCTCGCGCTTAACATCGTTGAGGATCAAGCCTACATTGGTGATTTTTTTCTCTTGATGCAAGCGGTTGAGGTACAGGAGCCGTTCTTTGGGGGTGTACTTCTGACGGACGATAAAAATATTGGTATCGACCCAATCCGTAACCCCGAGTGCATCGCTGACCAGTCCTACGGGGGCCGTATCCACGATGACATAATCGTAGCGTTGGCGCAAGATTTGGAGCAGTTCGTTCATTCGTGCAGACATGAGTAGTTCGGCAGGGTTGGGGGGGAGTGGCCCGCAGTTGATGATGTCGAGGAAGGATTTTTCGGTGGGCTGAATGACTTCTTCTAGGGTACATTTCCCGATCAGGTAGCTACTCAAGCCCTTCTCGGCACCCGCTTCTTGGATGGTATCGAGGTAGAGTTGTGGCTTACGCATATCGGCCACGATCTGTATGGTTTTCTTTTGGGCGGCAGCAAAGGCGAGCGAAATATTGGCCGAGCAAAACGACTTCCCCTCTCCTGAAATGGAGGAGGTAATCAAGATCACCTGCCCCTCTTGATTGATCTCTGATTTGGAGAGCATAAAAGCCAGGCTCGAGCGGATACCACGGAAGGCTTCGGCTAGGGCAGACTTTGGTTTCTGGACAATCACGAGACCTTCCTTGCGGTTCTTGAAGCGCGGGGCGTGCTGTACCACACCCAGGATGGGGGCTGCCATCATACCCGATAGCTCATCGGCATCAGAAATTCGGTTGTTGAGCGAGCTGCGCACCAAAACAAAAAGTGCCGGAAAAACCAGCCCCAAAGCCAAAGCGATGATATAGTTGATCCGTGGGCGTGGCTTGATGGGAGTGCCGTTGTTTTCCAGAAACGGCGGGTCAATGACCTTGACACCAGGGGTAGCGGAGGCTTCGGAGATGCGGGCTTCGAGGCGTTTTTGGAGGAGCAGGAGATAGATTTGCTCATTGATGTCATACAAACGCTTGACGTTAATGAACTTGCGCTCGGCGGCAGGTAAGGTGCTGATCTTGACATTGACCGTCTCGAGCCGCTTCTCGACTTCCTGGATGCCGATTTCGTTGGTCTCTTTGAGGCTTTTGATCGTTCCCTGGAGGGCTTCCTTGAGGCGTTGGATTTCCATGCGATTGCGCCGCACGTTGGGGTTATCGGGGGCTTCGATACCGAGGTAGATGGTGTTTTGTTTGATTTGTGCTTCGATGAGTGCGCCCACGAGTGAGTTAAGGGTAGGATCGTTGATACCCACGGCTGATGGGCTGGTCATGTCGGCGTAAGAATCGGCGTTGGTGAGGTAGTTTTCGAGGTACTCGTAGTATTTGCGTTGGATGCTTAGCTCGGCTTTGCGGGTATCGAGTTCCTTGAACATCTGAAAGTTGAACTCGGCAGCGGGGTTGTTGCTTTCGAGCAAGTTAAAATCGCGCTTGACCCCTTCGAGGCGGGATTCTACGCTTTGGAGGGTATCGGTGATCTGTTGGAGTTGATTTTCGATGAACTCAACGGTTTGTTTGGCTGATCGTTGTTTGTCTTCGAGCTTGGCGTTGGTGTAGCTCTGAATCAGTGCCTCCAGGAAATCAATGCCAATATTTGGGACGGAGGTATTGATGGAAATATCTCCTACCGATGAGCGTTCTTCGTTGAATAGTTTGAGGTTGCTGCTGTAACTCCTGGATAGTTCGTCGATGTTATTGAAGACAATGATGTACAGATCGTCCTCGGAGCTATCATCCTCAGAAAAGTTTTGGGGGCGCAACCGGATACTGAAGTGTGGTTCTTTGAGGGTGATGCGCTGTCCGTACTTGTATTTTTGTCCTTTCTCGATGCTTTTGGAGGTATCGGTGAGCAAAAACTCTTGTTCGTTGAGGAGTTGGATAAAGAAGGCCGGCGGCCGTCCCGAATAGCGCAGCACACTATCCCGGGCCGCCTCCGAGTCCACGACAAAAGGCACTTCGCCTGGATAAAGCTGGCTTCGGCTCACCCGTCCCTGGCTGTAATAGGTAACCTGCATGTTTTGGTCGATCACGGCCCGCTTGACGATCGGGAAAGAGGTAATGACCCGAGCTTCGTCTTTAAAGTTGCTCTTGCCTTTGAGGAAGCTGCTCTCGTAGAGGAGGTTAGTTACGTCGCTTTTTTCATTTTCACCCTCCAGCATGATCGTTGCCTTGATCGAGTAGATCGGGGTCGTATAGCGGTTGAAGATAAAGGCCAGGGCAAGTGCTACAAAGATACTAATCACAAAAAGCCACCAGTATTGCAGCAACTTGACGAGCAGTTTCTGCAAATCGACAACATCAAGTTGGCTTTCTCTATCGGTTTGTTTAGCATCAATAACGGGTTGGGATAGATTGTTCACGGCTAAAAGCGGCTAAAAGTAAAAATGACATTTGAGATCAAGACCAGGCTATTGACAATCGTGGCGATGACACTGATAGCACTGCCGTTGCTTTGTATGGACTTCACCCCAGGCAAAGGCTCTAAGTAAATCGTATCTCCTGAGCGTAAGTAGAACTGTTCCGAAGAGACAAAGCCCTCTTTGGTCATATCTATCAGGTAGGTTTTTGTTTGTCCGTCTGCCTCCTGGCGCATCAGGCGTACTTTCTTGCGATTGGCGGCCAGGGTTGGTTCGCCGGCCAGAGAAAACACCTCAAAAAGGTTAATTTGTCGATCGTAGATCGGATACCGACCCGGGCGGGTGATCTCTCCCAAAATGGTTACGTAAAAGTTGAGTAAAGTTACGCGCACCATCATATCATCAAACGACTTCAAGACCTCTTTTTGGAGCAAAAAGTTAGCCTCCTCTACCGTTAAGCCCGCCAACGGCATGGGATCTTTGATATACGGAAACTCTGCCGTGCCGTCAGGACGAATGACGTAGCCCTGCAAGAGCGGCTGCTGGGCTTCGATACCCAGATAGCGTTGCCCTTGTGGGGCAGAGATACCTATATCGACGTTCAGGTCCGTAAACTTGGGAAACTTGCTCACGTAATCCACGTAAAGCACATCTCCAGGGCGAAGCCGATGCTGATGAATATCCGTTGTAAATGACTGTTTTTCAGGGGATTCGCTTTGCAAATATACTAACTTTTCGTAAGACACACACGAACTTAACAGCGATACTAAAAAGAGAAAAACGAGCAGTGGGCCAAAGCGCATACGGTTGTTTTTTCTGAAATGATCTGCAAAGCTAAGGGATTCAGGGCAAAGTAAAAAATTGCCTAAGTGCGACAAAGAAGGCATTGATCGAAAAAAAATCTTATTTGTAATTAGTCTAAATAATTTTTTTATCTTTGTTCCCATCTTATCACCCCAAATTGCCTTTCTCGTGAAACGCCTTTTCTTTTGTCTTGCCTGGTGTTGGCTGGTTTGTCCCCAGGTGTTGTTTGCACAAGGGGCAGCCGATACCTTACTGCTCGAGGAGGTTGTCGTAACGGCGACCCGCAGCGAGAAACGCCTGATCGACATCCCTGTTCCGATTACCTTGATTGCTCGGGCGCAGATAGAGCAGATGGGTAGTTTGCGCCTCGGCGATGTGCTGCAAGAGCAAACGGGCTTAAACCTCATCAATGACCACGGGCAGGGACTACAAATGCAGGGCTTTGACCCAGACTACACGCTCATCCTGATCGACGGTGAACCCATCATCGGGCGCACAGCCGGTACGCTGGACTTGTCCCGTCTTGCTGTGGGCAACATCAAACAAATCGAGATCGTACGGGGGCCCAGCTCGAGCCTTTACGGATCAGAGGCCCTGGCCGGTGTCGTCAATATCATCACCCAAGACCCCCAACAAAAAGGCGGCAGCCTCTCGGTGCGCTACGGAGCCAACCAAACCTCCGATCTGGGGCTTTCCCTGCAAACCCAGCACGAAAAGTGGGGCATCAACTTTTTCCTGAACCGCTATGCCTCCGGAGGCTATGACCTAAACCCACAGACCTTCGGACAAACCGTGGAGCCGTTCCTGACCTACACCGCCCAAAGTAAATTCAACTACGACTTCTCCGACCAGGTGAGCCTTAGCCTTTCGGGGCGTTACTTTTGGGAGCAGCAAGAGAGCCGATTTGATAGCCCGGAAGCCGTGGCAGGACAAGGAACAATCCAGGACTACAACCTCAATCCGGTTTTGCGTTGGCAGATCAACCCCAGCTGGAAAACCCAATTTCGGACCTACCTCTCGGGCTACCACACCCAAAGCGAACTGCGCCTGCAAGACGGCAGCGAAGGCCTCTACGAAAGCACCTTTTTTGACCAGCGTTTTTTTAGGATCGAAAATCAAACCGAATGGATCGCCCAACCCGAGCATCTCTTTACCTTCGGGATCGGACAAGTCCACGAAAGCGTAGCCGCCACCCGCTACACCCAACGCCAGACTTTCCTGACCCAATATGGCTTCCTGCAATACGAGTTCGTGCCGAACACCCGATGGAATGCCAGCCTCGGCGGACGCTTCGATAGCCACAGCGTTTATGGAACACAACTTAGCCCCAAAGCCGCCCTGCAATACAAAATATCCCCCAAAATAAGCCTCCAAGCATCAGTGGGGCAGGGCTTCAAAGCCCCAGATTTTCGGCAACTTTACCTCAACTTTACCAATGCCGTAGCCGGATATGCCGTCTTCGGGACAGAAGAACTCCCCACCATCCTGGCAGAACTTATCACCCAGGGACAAATCGCCCAGGTACTGCTCAATCCCGAGGAAATCGGAGAAATACAAGCCGAAATCTCGACCGCCTACAACGTCGGCTTTACCTGGAAGATACACCCCAAGCTACAACTCAACACCAACCTCTTCCACAATGAAGTCCAAAACCTGATCGAATCCAGGATCGTAGCCATCCGAAACAACGGGCAAAGCATTTTTAGTTACCAAAACCTCAACCACATCTTCACCCAAGGGGCAGAAAACGACCTGACCTACTGCCCCAGCCCGCGTTGGCGACTCTCGGCTGGTTATCAATTCTTGTTGGCCAAAGACCGAGAAGTCCTCCGACAAATCGACGAAGGCGAACTCTTCGGGAGAAACCCTGATAATCAGATCGTTACCCGACTGACCAAAAAAGACTACGGCGGACTCTTTGGGCGCAGCCGCCACACGGCCAACCTCAAAATATTTTACCAAGACCCACAGCGCGGCATCACCGCCAACTTACGGGGCATATTCAGGGGGCGATATGGCTGGGCTGATCGTAACGGTAATCTCGTCCTCGATCAAGACAACGAATACGTAAGCGGGTTCTGGCTCTGGAACGCCGCCTTCAGCAAGACCCTTTGGAAAGACCGCCTACGCCTCCAGGCAGGATGCGATAACCTACTCAATTTCAGGAATCCCGAGCAGATTCCGGGCATCGCGGGGAGGCTCTGGTGGTTGAGTGCCAAAGTTTCTATTCATCATCCCTAACCCTTCATTTATTCAAACCTTATGAATCATCTCAAATGGACTACCCTTTTGCTCCTGGCACTTCTGTTGGGTGCTTGCAGCAGCGACGACGACGAAGCCACACCGGCAGCCGAGCCGCTAGAAGTCTTGACGGTCAATGATTTGGCCGCAGACCCCACCACGGGACGAGACCCTGACACAGGTGCGCCCATATCCAGCGGGCGATTTACCTTTTTCAGCCTACGCCAAAACGCCATCGTCGCCAACACCGACAGCGCAACAGCCAACTGGGATATTGCCTTCCGAGGAACCACCATCTGGATCAACGGCGGAGCCGTCCGTAGCGGGCAAGGAGGTGCGTACATCCACACAGGACTGTTTGACGAACTTACAAGTATTCCTGATAACCAGACGTTTGCACAAGACAACAGTACGGCTGATCTGGCCATCCCCGCAGGGTCGGGGGCAGGTTGGTACAACTACAACCCGGGCGCCAATACCATCACGCCCATTCCTGGCCGGGTGCTGGTCATTCGCACGGCCGACGGACGGTTTGCCAAACTCGAAATCGTGAGCTATTACAGAGGCGCACCTGCCGAGCCAACGATGATGGATCCGGCCCGCTACTACACCTTTCGCTATGCCTTTCAGCCAGACGGCAGCCGAAATTTCTAAAATAAAAATTGGTTTTTCCTTGGAAAACTGTGGGGCATACGCTTATTTTGCCCCACTTTTAGCCTCCTTAGCTCAGCTGGTAGAGCGATTCACTCGTAATGAATAGGTCGTGGGTTCAAGTCCCATGGGAGGCTCGGGGGTACAAACAATAGCCATCTGGTCGCCTTTACCTTCGGCAGCCAGATGGCTATTTGCTTTTTAAAATCCAAACATTCCATTTTCATTGGCCAAACCCTCCGTAGGGATAGGCTGGATAATATCCCAATGCTCTACGGCTTTGCCGTCCTCGAAGCGGAACAAATCGTAAAAGACGTTGGTTGTCCCGTTCCATTGCCCCTCGCTGATGGTCAGTACAAAGTTGCCTTCGCCTAGCACTTGGTGAATGTTGATGTACTTGAACATGTTATCTTGTGAGGTGAGGTACTGCACCGCCTCTATAATTCCCGATAGGCCGTCTTTGATGTCGGGGTTGTGCTGGTGGTACTGCTCGGCACTGATGTAATCGGTGATTTTACTTGGGTTTTTGCCCATCAAAATATCTTCTACCAATGCCTTTGCCAGGGCTTTGTTGGCTTCGGTTTTGTCCAGATCGCTTGCTGTGGTGGGGCCATCTGTTTGTGTTCTTCCGCTGGCTGTTTCCTTTACTAGTGGGGTCATGGCATCCCAGTGTTCGGCTACTTTTCCGCGTTCGTCAAGCCGGATGACATCGAATGATACCATTTCATCCGCCCCAAAAGGCTTAGCATTTCGCCAGATGTTGTGCATAAAAACATAATTTCCATCCACAAACATTCTCACATTCTCGGCCGTTGTTCCGTGTTCTTGCAGAACGGGTAGCATCTGAATAAAGGGTTCCAACCCTGTGGGAATAAATGGGTTGTGCTGAATGTAATCCGCATTGGCCCATGCACGCATGGTGGCGGTGTCTCCTTGCAATACAGCACCTAAGAAAGTGCCTACGATTTCTTTGTTGGTCATTTTGTTGTTGTTTTTTAGTGAAGGTGGACTGGTGCTACAGGAAGCAAAGATCCCTGCGATTAAAAAAAGAAGGATAAATTGGTTTCTACCCAAAGGTTTATTACTTTTGATTGACAAGCAAAGATACCAAATGACTTGTAACTTGCAAGCAAAAGCAAGAAAAACTTTTGTATTGCAAGTAGTATTTAATCTAGCGTTCATATATGCGACAAAATTTCAGATGTGATTGCCCCTTTACCTCGGCACTTGACGTTTTGGGTGATAAGTGGATATTGGTCATCGTCAAGCAGATGCTCGTGGAGGGCAAAGAAACCTTTAAAGACTTCATAGAGAGCGATGAAGCCATTGCCACCAATATCCTCTCCACCAAGCTCAAACTTTTGGAGGAGGCGGGCATCGTCCGCAAAACAAAACGCCCCAACAACAAAAAGATCAACCGCTACATCCTGACCGAAAAAGGCTTAGCCCTCGTACCCGTACTCGTAGAGCTGGCCCTTTGGAGCGATCAGCACCTGAGAGACCTCCACCCAAGCATCGTAGATACCGAAAAAATGAAACTCCTACGAAACGACAAAGCAACTTTTGCGCAGGTGTTAGAAGAGGCGTACAGAGAGCGGCTAGCCACCTATCGCGCAGAAACAACAGACCAGTAAAAAATATTTGGCTGGAGGGG
>DAISIL010000098.1:0-7661 GCA_036822015.1 Bernardetiaceae bacterium
TGGTGTCGGCACTGTCGGCACTTAGCTTAAACTTTTTGAGGTAAGGGAAAAGTTTGTTGTTTACAAAATCTAGTAAATCATCACCGCCATCGGCATTGTGATCTATTCTTCCATCTGCTAATTTTGGAGCTGCCCAAACGTTCCATTGGTATTCTTGACTGATAATTGGCGTATAGGTTTTAAAAGTAAGTTCGGCGGTAGTTGCTTTATCCTTCTCCAAGTCGTCCAAATATTTGAGGAACAAAATCCAGGAGGTTTGCTCTACATAATCCAATTCACTTCCGCAACCTGCGTCTTTGTGAAGAATGTCATCTATATTTTTAAAGGTCTGTTCAAACATTCGCTTTCTTTCTTTCAGTTTTTTTGGTTTTTCAGCGTTTGCCCGTGTGTCGGCAAAACCAGATGTAGCTTAAACATACAAATACCATCTATTCCATCAAAATAAATTTCACCTGCCCAGGCCCTGCATTCACAAAAACACGACACCCCCGAGCAGCAGCGGAAAATTGATCTTTAACAAAAAAAGGTAACCCCGTTTGAGGTTACCTTTTTTGCTTTCGTGAACTCGGAAGGATTCGAACCTTCGACCTTCTGATCCGTAGTCAGATGCTCTAATCCACTGAGCTACGAGTCCGTGGCAGCATTGGAGAGACAAAAGTACGGGGTATTTTTGTTCGATCCAATACAGCCCTTTTGTTTTCACATTTTTTAATTACACCAACTCGACGAGCTTAAAGCCCGTTCCGTGTACGTTGATGATCCGGAGGTTGTCGTCTTCTTTGAGGTACTTACGCAATTTGGTGATATAGACATCCATGCTGCGGGCGTTGAAGTAGTTGTCGTCATACCAGATCTCTTTGAGTGCTTTTGATCGTTCGAGGGTGCGGTTTTTGTGTTCGCAGAGCATCCGTAAGAGTTCGGTTTCTTTGGAGGTCAGGTGCATTTCTCCTTCGGGTGTTTTGAGTATCTGGGCATCGTAATCGAAGAAGAGCTTACCAATCTGGAACTTGCGTAGGGGCGGAGCAGATACCTGGTGGGCTGTGCGGCGCAGGACGGCTTTGATGCGGAGCAGGAGTTCGTCCATGCTAAAAGGCTTCGTCATGTAGTCATCGGCACCAATCTCGAGTCCGTGAATTTTGTCTTCTTTGAGTGATTTGGCGGTCAAGAAGATGATCGGCAGTTGGGGGTCTTGGCGACGGATTTCGGCAGCTACCGAAAAGCCATCCTTGACAGGCATCATCACATCCAGGAGTGCCAGGTCGTAGTCGTGTTGCTCAAACTCCTCGACGGCTTCCTGTCCATCGCGGCAGAGGGTGGCTTGGTAGCCTTTCATTTTGAGGAAGTCCTGGAGAAGTTGTCCCAGGTTGGAGTCGTCTTCGGCAAGCAATATCTTTACCATAGTAGAGGATGTTTTTTTTGATTATGTGATTCTAAATGACTAAACGTTAAAATGCAGGGAAAGGATGCAAGATTAACTTTCATTAAAACAAAACTTACTTTTTGCGGTATCTTTGTGTAAAAAAAAGCGATGCACACGCCTCATTTTTCCAGGCTCCGAGAGTCGCTGCACGCAGTCTTGCATCAGGCAAGGCAGGAGATGCAGATAGCCGTAGCTTGGTTTACCGATGCGACTACGGCGAGTTTGCTTGCCCAAAAGTCATCCGAAGGCGTTCGTATTGAGGTCTTTATCGTCGATGACCAGATCAATGAACGACTGGATATGTCCGCGATGGAAGCGGCAGGGGTACGACTGACCCGAATACCGGCCGAGGATGGACTGCTACACTTCAAATTTTGTATTGTCGATGGGCGTATGTTGGTCTATGGTTCCGCCAACTGGACGTATGCCGCCTTCTCGCACAACCGGGAACAAATAACGGTAGTCGAGGACGACCCCGAGTTCATTGCCCGCTTTCAGGCAGAGTTTACTCGGCTACGGGCGCGTTTTGGGACGGCGGAGGCACCCAAAGCCGGTCTTGCCCCGCCTCCCGAACGCCTTGCCCTGCAACAAGAAATCCGCCTCCTCGAAGCCATCCTGGCCGAAACGGAAACCCAGCTGATCGAAGTGGAAACGACCCTGGCCCGGTTTCGGCAGCTGTACCAGCACCTCTTGGGCGATCTGCTACGGGAGGTACTCCGCTTGCGTGCGGTGTTAGCCCAAAAAAAATCTGACCTCACACAAAAGCCCGAAGACAAGCAGGCGGCACAAGCCCAGCAGCAGCGGTACACCGATTTTACGCAAGAACGCCTCGCTACAGCAGCACCTCTGGCAGCCAAGCCCGAAACGAAAAAAGACCTGCACCGGATGTTTCGGGAGGCAGTCAAGTACTGCCACCCGGATAAGGTGGAGGATGCGTTTAGGGAGGTAGCCCAGGCGGTGTTCGTCCAACTCAAAGCCGCTTTTGATGCCCAGGACAGCGAAGCAGTGCGCCAAATCCTCGAAGAACTCCAACATGGCATCGCCTGGAACACACCCACCGAGCAGATCACGGATTTGGATACCCTACGTCGCCTACGAGACAAGCGCAAAAAACAAGTAAGCCAAAAACAGGCTGCCCTACAAGACGTGTTGGCAAACTCCTCCTATATCGAAATTACCAATGCCCCAGATTGGGAGACCTTCATCGACAACCAACGCCCAGCCCTCGAGCATGAGCGGGACACTTTGCAGGAGGAGCTACGGCGTACATAAGCAGTTTATTTAGTGCCAATTCGTCCACCGATCAGTAGCACATCGTCGATCTGGAACATATCGCCGCGCCACCCCTCAAAGTCCTGTTCCAGGCGTTGGTGTTGGGTGGCCAGGGGCAAGGTATGTAACTCTTGCAGCAGTGCTTTGAGTCCTTTGAGCATCCGCTTTCGTCCTTTGGGCCCGCCAAACTGATCCGCATAGCCATCCGAAAAAAGATAAAACGTAAGGGGATTTTCATTGAGGGCGATGGTATGTCCGGCAAAGTGTAGGTCTTTTCCCTGCCCACCGATCGAGATGCGGTCGCCTCCAATGTGGTGCAGTTCTCCATCCTGAAAGTAGATCAGGGGATTTTTTGCCCCCGCAAAATGCAAGCTGTGCTGCCCACGATCCCAGCAGATTAAGCTCATGTCCATACCATCGCGGTTGGCGGTCTGTCCCTGACGTAGGGCTTGCTGTATGCGGAGGTGTAGCTGGGTCAGGATTTGATCGGGAGCCGTCATACCTTGTTCATTAACGATTTGGTTGAGTAGATTGATGGCAATCATACTCATGAAAGCCCCCGGCACACCATGCCCCGTACAATCGACGGCGGTCAGGAGTACCTTTTCCCCTTGTTGCCCGAACCAATAAAAATCACCACTGACAATATCTCGGGGCCGAAAAAAAACAAAGAGTTCGTCGAAGACCCGGTACATTTCTTCCAGATCAGGTAGGGCGGCCGACTGAATCCTCTGGGCGTAGTTGATGGAGGCGGTGATGTCTTCGTTTTTCTGCTCAATTTCATCTTTTTGTTGGTTGAGCAAAGCCATCGTAGATTTTAGCTCTTCGTTGATTTGTTGGATTTCTTCTTTGCGCTCTTCACTGATTTCTTTGGCTGCCCGCTCCTGCTGCCGGCTCCTGAAAAGAAAATAAGCAAAGACCAGAAGAAGGGCCAGGGCAGTCAAGATGACATAGGTTGTTTTTTGTTGAAAAGATTTTTCATTTTCTAAAATTTCTTTGTTTTTGTTCAATAGTTCAATTTCTTTTTCTTTGCGTAGAATGTCGGATTGAGCTTCTAGGTTGGCGATGGACTTGCTTTTGTCGGCATTGAACAAGCTATCTTGTAGTTGTTTGAACAGCTCATGGTAATCGAGGGCTTTGGCGTAGTCGCCCTTTCCTTTGTAGCTCTGGTAGAGGGTGCTGCTCAGGTCTTTCATTTCGGCGGCTGCCTGTACTTCTTGGGCGATCGCCAGGGCTTGTTCGGCGTATTTGATGCTTTCCTCATAGTTTTTTCTTTTGAGGGCAATATTTGATAGCCCGTTGAGGGGGTAGGTTGTGCCGTGCTTATAACCGATCTCCTCCATGATCTGGAGGCTTTTGAGGTAATATTTTTGGGCTAGAGTGTCATTATCCTGGTAGATATAGATGTTGGCGATATTGTACAGGCTGGTGGCTGCCCCTTGCTTGTCTCCGGTTTCTTCTTTGATTTGAAGGCTTTGGTGGTAGTACTCGAGCGCCATGAGATAGTCGCCCTGCTGATAATAGATATTGCCGATGCTGTTGAGGCTAGAAGCAACGCTTGCCTGGCTTTTGAGTGCTTGAAATATTTCAAGCCCCCTGCGGTAATAATCAAGGGCTGAGACGTACTCCCCCTGCGTGGAGAAGATATACCCGATGTTGTTCAGGCTGATGGCCGCCCCCTGCTGATCCCCCATCTCCTCTTTGATTTGGAGGCTTTGGTGGTAGTAATCCAGGGCAGTGGGGTAGTCGCCTTGATTGTAATAAATGTTACCTACACCGATCAGTCCGTCGGCCTGGCCGGCAAGATCGCCGATGGCTTCGCTAAGTGCTGATTTTTTTTGATAAAAATCCAATGCCGACGGGAAATCGCTGAGCATATAGTGCATGTTGGCGATGGTTCCCAGAATGCCAGCCATGCTTTGCTGATCGCTGTTTTTTTGAAAGATAGCAAGTGATTTTTTGTAATAAAAAAGTGCCTTCCCGAAGTCCGATCAAGACCGATGATAATCTCCGATCCTGTTCAGAGACAAGCCCTGCCCCCGTAGGTACTCTATCCGCTCGCTCTCCTGCAAGGCCTGCTGCCACAAGTAGAGGCTCGTATCGGGATAGTGCTGTTGGTACTGACTGCCGATTTGGCAAAGGGTAAGAATCCTTGTCGTGTCATGTGTAGCCCCCTGATAGACCTGCTCGAGGCTATCCAGGATCGTTTGGCTTTGCCCAAAGACGGGGGACAGAAGGAAGAGATGAAGGACAAGGAGTACAGTCTTTTTCATGGGATCGCTTTGGATCAAATCTAAGAAAAAATAACGTTCATTGTCCAAACGAACCCTCAAAATCCTTCAAAGCACGCCAAGAACGCCCATAAAACCGCGCCCAGTCGTCCCGAGAACGCCTCGCCCAAAAGTCTTGCAAAGCCAAAAACCGCTCCCGAGGCATCCAGGATAGGTTCTCGGAGAGTTTGGTTAAGCACACGGGACAAAGCCACATCGGGTGGCCGTCGAGTTCGGAAAGATTGAGGCTCCCGCCCATCAGGCAGGCGTAATCTCGGCAGTGGGCCAACGAAAACACATGACCGACCTCATGGGCAGCCGTCTTGAGGAGGCGATCGCGGGGGAAGTCGCCCAAACGCGCCCACGACCACACTCCCACCCGCCCCAAAGCCTGCCCAAAGACAAAGCTCCAATCCGAACGCGGATACAAGTCCCAGTCTGTTAGGGCAAGCAAAGCCGCTGCGCTGTCGGGGAGGGCAGGCCGCAAGACCTCCTGCAACAGATAGCCCGTCTGTACCTGCATCTCTCCCGTTTGTGGATGTGCGCGCCGAGCCGATACCGGCACGTCCAGCGTATCCAGGGCAGGAATTACCCTCACGGGCAACTGAAAAAAAACCTCGAGGTAGCCGGCCGTCTCTTGCACCAAAGCCCGAGCAGCCGAGTCGTCATTGGCTCCCATCCACCAGACATACAGGTATTTGCGCGCTGCCGTACATCCGCGTGGCGGCAAGGCCCGGTACTCGTCCAGGCTCTGGGGTAGCTCCCCACGGACGGCATCCCAGGAACCCGCCGAAGCCGTCGCCGGACGGTGCAGCCGATGCAGACGGGCAAGCAAACTCGGCTCTGCCACCGGACGACAAGCCGACAGCCCAAGCAAAAAACCGATCAGCGGTAGGTAGCGTTTCATCTCTTTTGGGATTCGAGGAGCTGCTCCACCACCTGCGGATAGTACCGATACTCGAGGGCATGAATGCGCTCGGCGAGCGTGTGGGCATCGTCGGTGGGCAAGACCGGACAAGTCGCCTGCAAGAGCGCCGCCCCCTGGTCGTACTCCGCCGTTACGTGATGGATCGTGATGCCGGACATCGGCTCACCCGCCGCCAGCACCTGCTCATGTACGCGCTGCCCGTACATGCCGCGCCCGCCAAACTTAGGCAGCAGCGACGGATGGATGTTGATGATCCGCCCAGGATAGTCGGCGATGATCCCCTCGGGAACTTTCCAGAGAAAGCCCGCCAAAACGACCAAATCCGTCCCTTGCTCGAGCAAGAGATCGCGGATGCGCGTCGTCTCAAAAAAATCCCTCCGATCAAAAACCACCGTCCCAACGCCCCAAGCAGCCGCCCGAGCCAATACCCCGGCCTCTGCCCGATTGGAGAAAACACAAAAACGCGCCCGCCCCGCAAAGTAAGCCATCAGACGGGCGGCGTTGGTGCCTGCTCCGGAGGCAAAAATGGCAATTTGTGGTAAGTCCATGCGCGCAAAACTACACAAAAAGTGCTGCAATCGCGCTGTTTTTTTTATCTTGTCAGAAATACAAACAGTGGTATTGGTTATTTTTGTGAACCACTGACCACCAAAGACTTAAAAATTTTCCCATGCCCACCGCCCAGGACTACCTCGATGCCATCCGACAGCCCCAGGACTACTTCAATACCCTGGCCCACCTGCGCCCCGTGATGAACCCCAGCTTCCCCAGCGAACCCATCTACCGCTCCGGTAATTTCGCCCTTGTCTTTGAGATGCAAGACCCCCAAAGCGGCGAAAAAAACGCCATCAAGTGCTTCACCCGACGGCAAGACGACCGCGCCGAACGCTATGCCGCCATCTCGGCTTACCTCAAAGCCCATCCTAGCCCCTATTTTGTCCCTTACGATTTCCTGACCGACGAAGTATGGGCCGGCGACCAGGACAACCCCGTCTTGCGCATGGACTGGGTAGCCGGACAAACCCTCGGGCAGTACCTCCAAAGCCGCACCCAAGCCCAGGATACACGCGCCCTCCACCAGCTCTACCAACGCTTCCAAGAACTCGCCCTATGGCTACACTTGCAGCCCATGGCACACGGCGACCTCAAACCCGACAACATCCTGGTACGCCCCAACGGAACCCTCGCCCTCGTGGACTACGATGGCATCTTTGTCCCTGACCTACAAGGCGAAAGACCCACCGAACTCGGCACGCCCCCCTTTACGCACCCCCAGCGCGGAAGCCAGCACTTCGACCGGCACCTCGACGACTTTTCCCTGCTCCTACACCTGACCGCCCTGCGCGCCCTGGTTTTGCAGCCCGACCTCTACCCGCGTTTTTGTAGCGACGACTGCCTCTTTTTCAACACCGACGACCTCCAAGACCTCCGCAGCAGCGAAGCCATGCGCACACTGCTCCTCCTCTTCGATCAAGAGCTAAACCTCCTCCTCTCACACCTACGCGAGGCGACCGAAAGACCGCCCGCTGCCATTCCAGAGCTGCCCAGCCGATGCCTCAATGGATTTGATGAACTACCCCAGCTACAGAACGCTTATCTTTCCCTCTGGCAGAAACACCTGCCCCAGCACATCGAAGCGATAAGCCACCCCACCCTACTGACCGAAGAGGAACTGGAAAAAACGCCCCTGTACGAGAACTTAACCAAAGCCCTCCAGGAGCCAGAGAAGGTATATCGTTTGGATTTGAGGGAGAATCAACTCACCGCCCTG
>DAISIL010000099.1:0-7623 GCA_036822015.1 Bernardetiaceae bacterium
CTCACCGCTTACGTAGGACAAAACGTAACCTTCCGCATCACGGGTACGCGCACAGCCGGCGACTATGACCTGGCTTTTGATAACTTCAAGGTCGAAGTACCGCCGACTTGCCCACCACCCACAGGGCTGGCTACCACTAGCGTAGCGGCTACATCGGCTTCGTTTAGTTGGAATGCCGTCGCGGGTGCTACCGGGGGTTATGCCTGGGTAGTCGTCCCGGCGGGTAATTCTCCAACTTCTACGACCGTCGCCAACGGTACGACGAGTGCTACCAGCACCACGGCTACTGGGCTGACCACCGGAACGGCTTATGACTTCTACGTCAAGTCCAATTGTGGCGGCGACGGCGAAAGCCCCTGGGCAGGTCCCGTAAACTTCACCACTAGGCTATTGGCTGCTCCCCCGTATAGCGAAGGCTTCGCCACGACGGGAACACCCGCTGGCTGGACAACCACCGGCTGGACAATCGGAAGCACCAGGGGAGCTACTGGTAACCCAGGCAACAACATCTACAAGAACCTCTTCGGTACAGGTGTAAATCAGTCCGGATCCTTTACGCTCGTGGCAGTAGGACCTGTCGTCAGCGGCATGAACTTCAGCTTCGACTATCAACTCACCAACTACAGCACGCCTTTTGGACCTCCGGCGGCGGGATCGGGTAACTTTGTCGTGGAGGTTTCGACGGACTTCGGGACCAATTACACCGCCCTCGAAACAGTCAATAACGACGGGGTGGCGGGCTGGCGCAACAAATCCTACCCACTCACCGCTTACGTAGGACAAAACGTAACCTTCCGCATCACGGGTACGCGCACAGATGGCGACTATGACCTGGCTTTTGATAACTTCAAGGTCGAAGTACCGCCGACTTGCGTAGCTCCCTCTGGTCTGACCAATACTGGCGTAGCGGCCACTACGGCTTCGTTTAGTTGGAATGCCGAAGCCGGTGCAACCAACGGATACGCCTGGACGGTAGTAGCGACAGGAGCCACCCCGACAACGGTGGGTGCCGTCGCTACGGGAACCACGAGTGCTACCAGCACCACAGCCACCGGACTGACCGCCGGAACGGCTTATGACTTCTACGTCAGGTCTAATTGTGGTGGAAACGGTGAAAGCACCTGGACGGGGCCATTGAATTTCAATACACCTCCGGCCAACGACCTCTGTGATGATGCCATCGACGTAACGGCCAACGTAAACGGCGCACCCGTAGCTGGCACTACCGTCGGATCAACCTTCGATAACGTCGGCACTTGCGGAGCATCCAACACCTCGCCAGGTGTCTGGTACAAGTTCACGGCTACCGGAAATGGACAAGCGACGGTTTCTACTTGTGGGGCGGCTTCTTTCGATACCAAGTTGAGTGTCTTTACGGGAACCTGTGCCAGCCGTACTTGTGTGGGTGGCAACGACGACTTCACCGGCTGTACGGGTAGTACCTCCCAGTTGAGCTTTGCCACAACGGCCGGCACGACGTATTACATCCTCGTACATGGCTTTAATGCTGCTGTCGGCACTTTCAACCTCACCGTTACGCAGGTTATCTTCCCCGAGATCACGGTGGCAGCTATACCGGCCAGTGTCCTGGAAGATGCCGATGTAAACAGCATCGACTTTGTCTTCTCGGCTTCGGTGGCTCCGGCTAGTGATCTGACGGTGAGCTTTACCGTAGGTGGTACGGCGACTTACAACGAGGACTACATCGTGGCTCGCGGGGCGGCTTCTTTCACGGCCACCACGGGTACGGTCGTGATTCCGGCCGGACAGACACAGGCCGTCATCACGGTTCAGACCAAAAAAGACAGCATCATAGAACCCGATGAGACCATCATCCTGACGCTCCAAAACCCCTAAGCCCAATGGCTTCATGTGCTTTTGTGTGATAAAATCCCCGCTGTGCCATTGGTGCAGCGGGGATTTTTTTTGTTCGTTTTTGGACAAAGGTGTTCGTTTTCGGACAGGTGATGTCTCTTATTTTCGGGTGCGTTTTTGTTCGTTTAGGGGCGCAGCAAAAACTCACGATATGCTTTGTGGATGGTAAGCAATTAACAGGCAATGAATTAAAGAATTATCAACTATTCATCCTCAATGGCTAATTTGGCTATGGCAAGTTAGTTGTTACCTACGCTCATGTATGGGCATCAAAAATTTTCGTTTGCAGGTTACGGCCCGTGTGCTGGCACTTAGCTTAACGGTCTTCTTGCTTTCCTGGTTGTTGGGGCAGGGAGATCGCTATGTATATACCTCCGTTGGGGTGGGGGCTTTGTTGGTTTGGCAGGTGAGCAGCCTGATCCGTCGGGTGGAGTACACCAACCGTGAGGTAGCTAAGCTCTTAGATTCGATCCAAAACGATGATTTTTCTAACCTGTACAGGCCGCAAAGCGAAGGGCAGAGTTTTTCCGAACTGCAACGGGCCTTATCGCAAGTGGTGGATGCCTTTCGTCAGGCACGTGCCGAAAAAGAACTCCAGTATCATTACCTACGCACGGTGGTTCAGCATCTGGGCATCGGCATTTTGTCTTTTGATCGGGCAGGAGAGGTACAACTCGTCAATCATGTTGCCAAACGCCTTTTGCAGGTACGGCATCTGCGCCATCTCCACGAACTTAATCCTTCCCACAAAAACCTGGCACAGGTACTGCAATCCCTCAAAACAGGACAAAAAAACCTGGTGCATATCCAGACCGATTACGATCAGATCGAACTTTCTTTGTATGCCATCGAACTCACCTTCCAGGGCAAAGAATACGTGCTGGTAACGCTCCAAAATATCCACAATGAGCTAGAGGAAAAAGAGCTCACCGCCTGGCAGGATTTGGTGCGCGTCCTGACACACGAGATCATGAATGCCCTCACACCCATCGCCTCTTTGGCACAAAGCCTATCGACGCTTCCGCCCGAGGAGATCGCTGATTTTCGGCAGGCCGCCCAGACGATCGAACGGCGAAGCTATAGCTTGATGGCGTTCATTCAAGAGTTTCGACAACTGACCCAGCCGCTGCTCCCCCAGTACGACAAGGTACTGCTCCCCGATCTGATCCAATCCACCCTGGATGCCGTCCGTGAGGAGATCGAAAGGGACGGCATCCAGATCGAGGTGGACATACCCGAGGAGCATCTGCTACTAACTATCGACCTAAACCTGATTCAACAGGTACTCGAGCACCTCCTGCGCAATGCCGCCCAGGCACTCCTACGCACGGATCAGCCCCAAAAGTTGATTCGGGTTTTTGCTGGGCAGGATCAAAAGAAACGCTTCACGATCACCATACAAGACAACGGCCCCGGCATCGCGGCAGAGGCCCTGCCCCGCCTCTTTATTCCGTTTTATACAACGCGCCCGGAGGGATCAGGCTTGGGGCTAAGCGTGGCCCGACGCATCATGCGCCACCACCAGGGGCAGCTATCGGTACACTCCGAATTGGGAAAAGGCGCAACTTTTGTGCTGCGTTTTTAAAAAAAGTTAGTAAGTTTGCTTGATCTTTCCTATCCTATGAAGCGGCTTATCTTTCTTTTGCTAATCGGGCCTTGGTGTGGGCAGCTCCTTTTGGGGCAGTCGCTGGATAGTTTGCGGGCTTTGCTGGTCAGTCAGGAAATCGTAGATACCCAATTTGTGATGAGCCTCAATACCTTAGCTACTCAACGTTGGGGCAGCGACCCTGATACGGCCCAGGCGTGGCTTCTGGCAGCAGCGCGTTATGCCGATGAGATTGGTTACACGAAGGGGCAGGCCATCACGTATAGCAAGCTCGGCTATGCCTACGGCGAGCAGGAGCAGTTTGAGCAAGCAAAGAAGTATTACCAGCAAGCCCTCAAGCACTACCAAACCTTAGGCGCCTTTCCCGAACAGACGGACATCTACAATGCCTTAGGCAGAATCTACGACGAAACCGACGACTATTACCAGGCGATCGAAGCCTACCTGGAGGCGCAAAGCCTGGCCGTGCAGTATGAGCAAACCCAAAAACTGGCCGTCATTCGGGGCAATCTCGGGGCAGTCTATGCTAAGACGGGGGAAATCGAAAAAGCACGGGATCTCTATCAGCAGTCCATCAGCGACTATGAACGCGCCGGACTACCCCAGGAAAATGCCAATAACTACATCAACCTGGGCAACATCAACCAAAAAAATAACGACCTCTCACAAGCAGCCGATTACTACCAAAAAGCACTGGCGATTTTTGAACAAAAAAAAGACCTCCGTGGGCAAGGCTTCGCTTACGCTAACCTGGGTAGCATTGCGTTACTCCGCGAAAACTTATCCGAAGCCTTAGGGCTTTATCGGAAATCGGTAGATATTTTTCAGCAAATCAATTATCAGCGAGGCTTAGCCATGAGCCAAACCCAGATCGGGATCAGTTTGCTACTCCTGCAACGCTATGCCCAGGCGGAGCAGCAACTCCTTGAAGGGCTAGCGGTTGCTGAGCGCGTTGGGGCAAAGGAAATCCTCAAAGATGCCCATTACTACCTCTCCCAATGTTACGAAGCACAGGGGCAGCACCAGAAGGCTTTGCAGTATTTTCATCGCTTTCATCGGATTCGCTTTGAGTTGATGGATCGCGAGAAGATCAAAGCCATCAACGAACTGGATACGCGCTATCGCATTGCCCAAAAAGAACAAGAATACCAGGTACGGCAAGAGCAAGCGCAACAAATGCACCAGGCCCAAATCGAACAAAAATTATCACTGATCGCCTTGGGGACGTTCATTATCATTGTCTTGTTTATTGGCGGGGTGCTGTTGTTTTTCAATCGTCAGGAAAACATCAAGATCAAAGAAGCAGTCATGCAACAGCATAGCCAAATCAAGGCCCAGCATCAGGATTTGAGCTACAAAAACAACCTCATTCAGAGCAGCCTCTCTGCGGCTCGGATGATCCAGGAGGCTATCCTGCCCCCTCCCGAAAAGATGGCGCAGTATTTTGACGATCATTTTGTGCTTTCGTTGCCCAAAGATGTCGTTTCGGGTGATTTTTATTGGGCGGGTAAAGTACCTGGTACGTGTTATTTGGCGGCTGTGGATTGCACGGGACATGGTGTACCGGGGGCGTTTATGAGCATGATTGGCAATACCCTGCTCGATAAGATCATCCTCTTGCAGCGCGTCTCCGACCCTGGTCAGATTCTCGAACGCCTACACGAGGAGGTATCGCAGGCCTTGCACCAAAAAGAAAACGGCGAAAACAGCGGCATGGACATCTCCCTGGTAGCCATACAAGAGACCCAAGCCGAGCGTGTTCAGGTACAGTTTGCGGGTGCCAAACGCCCGTTGGCTTATTACACCCCCCAAAAAGAGTGGGGGCTGATCTCGGGAGATCGCCGACTGATTGGCGGAGATAGACCAGTGAAGATGCCCTTCACGACGCATACCCTTGATCTGCCAAAAGGGAGCATCTTGTATCTCTTTTCGGATGGCTTTGCCGATCAACACAACCACGAACGCCGAAAGTTTACGACCAAAGCCCTGCTCCAACTCTTGCAGCAGATTGCCCCCAAACTCCCCCTACAAAAGCAACAGGCAGCCTTGCATAGTGCCTTTGCCTTACATCAAGGAAAAGAAGAGCAGCGCGATGATGTTTTGGTCGTGGCTTGCATGATTTGAACAAAAAGCAAAGAAATCACGCGATCATCTCAAGCGAAACGATAAAATTTGGTAGCTTTGCTGAACATTTTACTTCAACCCTTCGCAAAAAATCATGGGAGTCTTTGATTGGTTTACAAATGACATTGCCATTGATCTCGGGACGGCCAATACGTTGATTATCCATAAGGGAAAAATCGTCGTTGATGAGCCGTCTATCATTGCTATCAACAAGCGAACTGGTAAAGTGATCGCCGTCGGAAAATCGGCGATGCAAATGCACGAAAAAACGCACGAAGACATCAAAACGGTACGTCCGCTTCGTGATGGTGTCATTGCAGACTTTGACGCAGCCGAGAAGATGATTAAGGAGTTTATCAAAGTCGTCATGAATGCCAACCGACGGCTCTTCAACAACCAACACCGCATCGTGATCTGTATTCCTTCGGGTATCACGGAGGTAGAAAAAAAGGCTGTCAAGGAATCCTCCGAGCAGGCGGGCGGACGGGAGGTCTATATGATTAAGGAACCCATTGCGGCTGCCATTGGCATCGGGATCGACATTGAAGAACCGACTGGCTCCATGCTCGTCGATATTGGTGGGGGGACAACGGAAATTGCCGTGATCGCGCTCTCGGGCATCGTCTGCGATCAGTCGATACGGACGGCGGGCGATATTTTTAGTCGGGATATTTTGGAGTATATGCGCCGGCAGCACAACCTCTTAATCGGAGAACGAACGGCCGAGCAGGTCAAGATTCATGTAGGATCGGCGATGTCCGAACTCGAAGACCCTCCGGAGGATTATTCCGTGCGGGGGCGCGACTTGATGACGGGTATCCCCAAGATTGTCAAAGTCTCGTACAGCGAAATTTCTTTTGCCATTGATAAGTCCATTTCTAAGATTGAGGAAGCCGTCCTGAAAGCCCTCGAGATGACACCTCCCGAGCTGGCCGCCGATATTTATGAGCGGGGCATCTACCTCACCGGTGGTGGGGCTTTGTTGCGCGGACTAGATAAACGCCTGGCCATCAAGACCAAACTTCCCATACATATCGCCGAAGACCCCCTGCGTGCGGTGGTGCGCGGAACGGGCGTGGCCTTATCGGATGTGAAGAAGTACCGAGCAGTGCTTGTTTAAGTAAAAGGCTATGCGCCAACTGATTACGTTTTTTTATCGCTACCGAGTAACGCTTCTCTTTCTGTTTTTGGAGGGAGTGGCGTTTTGGTTGATCTATCAAAATAACCCGTACCAACGCCTGGTTTGGCTCTCGTCGGCCAACCAATGGGTAGGGCAGATTTTGGAGGTGCGGGCTAGTTTGGGCTATTACGTCGATCTGACCAACGTCAATCGAGACCTGGCCATCGAAAACGCCCGCCTACGCCAGGAACTCGAGCAGCTACGCATTCAGACCTCCCTCACCGACTCCCCCGTCGATAGTGCGCTCACTCCTTACCGCTTTATCTCGGCACGAGTGCTGAAATACTCCCTACACCAAACCAGTAACTTCCTGACGATCAACAAAGGTAGCGATCAGGGGCTGCGTCCGGGTATGGCATTGATAACGGGTAATGGCATTGTGGGGCGTATCAAGAACGTCTCCGAAAATTTCGCAACAGCCTATCCCCTGATTCATCCCCGCTTTCGTGTCTCCGTTACGACGCGCCGCGAGGAGCAGTTGTTTTCCGTTCGTTGGCCGGGCGGCGACCCGCGTCTGGCTTCCCTCGATCAGGTCAGCCGGGGGGCCAACGTAGCCATCGGCGATACCTTACTGACCTCTGGGCGAGATGCTGTCTTTCCCGAAGGGATGCCCGTCGGGATCATCGAAGCGATAGACCGTAATCAGGGCGCGGGTTTTCTTTCGGTGAAGTTGCGCTTTTTGGTGGACTTTACCCGCCTAAGTTACGTCTATGCCGTCGATAGTCGCTACAAAGCCGAGCGGGATTCGTTGGAACAGGTCAGTTTTCCGAAGGACTAGCTAAACACCCTAAGGGTCTTTAAGACCCTTAGGGTGTAAAAAAGATAAAAAATTCACGGA
>DAISIL010000100.1:0-7597 GCA_036822015.1 Bernardetiaceae bacterium
GACAACCTACACCGTAACGGGAACGGATGCCAGTGGCTGTGCGTCAGCGGTCAGCGCGACGGTAACGGCGAATGATTGCCAGACACTCATTTTGGCGACCTATGACTCCACGGCTACGGGATTATTCTTGAGCTGGAGCGGCACTGCTACGGCCACTTACACGGTGGAGCGTTCGTTGGATGGTGTCAGCTTTGGTGCCGTAACCTCGCTTGTCGGCAACACCTACCTGGATGCCGGACTGACCGAAGGTCAGACGTATTACTACCGCGTCTCCGATGGTACGAACTTCTCCAATATCAAAAAATCCGTTCCGATCAAGCGGGTAAGCTCGGGTATGGCATTGGCTTTCAACGGTACAAGCCACAACATCCAGACGAACATCACCGATCTCCCGAGCCAATATACGATCACGACCTGGATCAAGCCTGCCGGTAGCGGTACACGTACTGTATGGAGCATTGGCTCCCCCGAAACATACGTAGAAATTTTGCCGGATAATCGTTTGCGCTTTGGTGTTTATAGTATGCTGCCTGGTAGCTACGTGTATGTAACGACGACCGATCCCATCCCGAACGACAAGTGGTCGCATGTGGCGGTTACTTTTGATGGTGGTTTACGGCTGTACTTGAATGGCACGCTACAAGGCAGCAACGGGTCAGAGATTCTTACGCTTGTCAGCGGCAACCTTGTGATCGGCGCACGCAATGGAACCGACTACTTTGCAGGGGCTATCGACGAGTTCCAAATCTGGGAGACCGTACTGCCGGACAGCGAGATACAGACCTGCTTAGCTAAGCGACTGACCCAAGCAAATCACACAGACCTGTACGCACATTTCCGTATGGACGAAGGCGCGGGAGTACATCTCACCGATGTTGCGGGGGCATTCAACGCCGAGGTACAAGGAGCCACACCGGTTTGGCAGATGTCTGGGGTATCGATGGGGGATGTCGTCGTTACTAACTTTACTAGTCCGAACACGCTGAATATCGTTACGCCTAACGGCGACAGCTTCCAGATCAACTATACCTCGGGTGCGCCGGAGGGATCCGTGTTGTACCTGGTACAGAACCGACCAACTGATACGACGACCAACGGTTTGCAGTCCGTGCTGGGGGGTTACTACTTTGGGGTCTTCACCGTTGGGGGAACATCGCCGACCTATGATCTGACCTACAACTACGCCAATAACCCTTCCATTACGTCGGTCAATGAACTGTTCCTCAACTTAGGTTCGCGTGCCAATAACGCCGCTCCTGCCTGGACATGGCTAGACGCAACCGTAGATCCGGTAGCCAAGACGCTCACCAAAACCGGGCTTACCGGAACGGAGTATATCCCCGGAACGAGCAGTTGCTCTTCTACTTTCGGTGTTTCGCAGGCGATCCTGTACGTAAATCAGAGCGTAGGAGGGGGCAACGACGATGGAACTTCCTGGGCCAATGCCTTTGACGAACTCCGCGAGGCGATGAGCTGGGCCTTCTATTGCCGCGACTCGAGCAACATCCAGCAGATTTGGGTAGCCACAGGCACCTATCTACCTACGGATGCAGCTGGCCCCCGCGATTCAAGTTTTGTGCTGGTCAATGGCGTGAGCCTTTACGGGGGATTCTCTCCTGCCGATGGCATCGTGGACTTTGCAGATCGGGATTGGAATGCCTACCCGACGATATTAAGCGGAGATATTGGTGCAACGGGAGCTGTGCCTGTTATCGCCGCACCGCCTGGTGCATTGGCACTTACTTTTGAGTTGGCGCATAACGACAACAGCTATCACGTGGTGCTGGCGCGCGGAGTTACAAACACTGCTACGGCTTTTGATGGCTTCATCGTTCAGTACGGCAATGCCGAGGGTGATCCCAGAGCAAAATTTAACCGTGGGGCTGGCTTGTTGAGCTTGCAAGGTGCACCACGCATCGAAAACGTAACTTTCCGTTGGAATCAGGGTGGAAGTACCGCTAATGGCGGAGCAGCGGCCATTTTCTTGAGCAGCGGACTAACGCCCACAGTAGCAACCTTCAATGCCACCCTAAACGCCGTAACCTTCCTCCAAAACACAGCAGGCAATAACGGCGGTGCGCTCGAGCTAAGATCAGAGGGACTTAACACAGAACTGACCGCAAACATATCCAATGCCGTCTTTGCCGAAAACCTCTCGACGCAAAACGGCGGAGCCATCACGGCTTTTGCTTCCTCGGCTGCCACCACGAGACTGAACACCAATATCTACAACACCACTTTCCGACGCAACCGAGGCAGTAATGGCGGGGCCATTTTTGCTGGACGAGCTATTGCTGCGGTTTCTCAACTGGAGGTTTACAATAGCCTCTTCTGGGACAATACCGCCGTATCGACAGGGGCGGCCATTCAGGCAAACGATCCTTCGGTAGCTGTTAATGTAGATCACGCACTCCTGGAGGCTGCCGAGGTTGATGGTGGGGCGCAGTCTTTGGTAAGCCTGGTTTCGGGCAACCCCAATTTCACCAACGAGCTTGCCAATGACCTGACGCTACAGCCCGGTTCTCCGGCCATCAACGCCGGTAGTGCCGCCCTGGTGCTGGCCGGTATCACAACAGACCTGGACGGAAACCCACGCATACAGGGAAGTGCGCCAGATCTTGGGGCCTATGAAGCCGCTGCCATTAACCTGACGCTCATCTACGTCGATTCGGCAGCAGCGGGGGCGAATAACGGCTCTTCCTGGAGTGATGCCTTCAATGATTTGCAGGATGCTTTGGATATTGCCACCCCAGGCGATACGATTGTGGTCGCACGTGGTACGTACTACCCATCGGCCCAGTATGACCTAACCACAGGTGTTGAGACCGGACGTGGTGCATCTGTTACGAGTAGCTTTAAGTTTCCGGACTCGGTGAAAGTCTATGGTGGTTGGGAAGGTGGTGAGGTCATCAAGACGGCCAGCATCAACAGCCGCAACTTTGAATTTTATCCAACCATTCTGAGCGGCGACTTCAATAATGACGATGCCTATCTGGTAACTTCTGGACTACCTACCACAATCACGACCACAAATGTAACCGAGAATGCCGCTCATGTGGTCTATACCCGTCAGGTAGGCCCGCAGATGCTCGTTGATGGCTTCATCATTACGGGTGGATATGCCAATAGTGCTTTGAGTACTTTCCGTGGAGGAGGGTGGTTTAATGTCGCCAATGGTAGTTTTGCTTCCAACCCAGTCTTAAAAAACATTCGCTTCATCCGAAATGAGGCAGGAGAGCAGGCGGCTGGTTTTTATAGTACTGCCACTGTGGCAGGTGCCGAAGCTAGCCCCGTGTTGGTGAATTGTAGTTTTGAGCAAAACCTAGTTACGGGCGGTGGTGGTGGTGCTGTCTTACTGCGCACCGTAGCGGGAACGCAAAGCAATCCGAGCTTTATCAACGTGCGTTTTGATGAAAACGTAGCCGTAGCCGCAGGTGCTTTGGCTTTCGATCTTGAAAATGGCGGAGATATGATCGTGGAACTGTACAGTGCCTCTTTCTGGCGTAACAGTGCCAACACCAATGGCGGTGCAATAGGTATTGCCATCCCGAACTCAGGGGCTGCGATTACCGTGAAAATGAATCAGCTAACTGCCGCCGAGAACTACGCAGCTAGTCAGGGTGGCATGTTATGGATACAAGCAAATAACCCCGGCCAGGTAGATGTGTCCATCATCAATAGCGTCTTGTGGGGTAACACAGCCGCTAACGGAACGGAGATATATAGTCAATACACAGACTTGAACTTTGATCGTAGCATTATCAGTGCTGGTGGACTAACTGCCACAAGTGTAGATGGTATCGGCACTACGACTAACCTCCGAGAGGTCTTTGAACCCAATGATCCGTTTGTGGACATCAGCAGCGGTAACCTTCAACTACTCCCGACCGCTGCCGCCGTGGCGGCTGGTAATAACGGCGACATCCCCGTTGATTCCTATGACCTTGATAACAACGGCGATACGGCCGAAACGCTACCCCTCGATCTGGACGGCAACCCTCGCATTCAGCAGGTGGCCGTTGATCTGGGCGCCTTTGAAAGCCCGCACGCTTCTCCTCTGCTGCCTACACCGGAGCAGTACCTCCTGATCGCGACCCCTGTGGCTGGCACTACCGCCCCCAATTTCAGTAAGCCTTTTGTGATCGACCTAGACGGAGATGGGTTGTTGGATATGCTCGTAGGTGATGACGGCGGAGCAACCATCGACCACTACGAACAGACAGCCCCCAATGCCAACAGCTTTGCTTTGGTTCAGTTAGATTTGATTAGTACAGGATTAAGTGCTAAGCCTACGATGCACATCATTGACCTGGATGGAAATGGACGGCTTGATCTGATCGCAGGATCAAACCCCGGAACGCTACGCCACTTTGAGCAGACGGCCATCAATGCCAATACCTTTGTGCAGCAGAGTAGCCCGCTTAATTTATTCAACCCTGGATCAGGGAATACAGCACCTACCTTCGCGGACATCGACGGTAACGGACGATTGGATATGCTTATCGGCCGAAATGCCAACGACATCCAACGCTATGAGGCTGATGCTCCGAACTCACTCATTTTCAACCTGGTAACGAATAATTTCTTGCCGACAACCCTCCCCTCGGCACCTCGCCTAACCGACTTGAACGGCGATGGATTGCTTGACCTTTTGGTAGGACGAACCAACGGCGGTGCTATTGTCCAGCACTACGCCCAGGTGGCCCCCAACTCGCCACATTTTGCTTTGGTAGCGGCTAACTTTACCCCTGGTTTGGGGGGAGTAGGTGCCTGGCCATCCAATGCCTTCGATCTGGACGGCGACGGCTTCACGGATGTTTTTGTGGGTGATGGCGACGGGGCGACTGTTTCCCTCAAGCATTTCGAGAAAACCCCACCATGTACTGACCTGACCGTATCCAACACAGCTACTACTGACTTTGGTAACGTCGTCCTGGGTAGCACCGAAACCATCACCTACACGATCACAAACACGGGTACGGAGATTCTCGACATAACGGACATTTCCGCGACTGGTAGCACGGCTTTCAGCGTCAGCCCAACCAACATGAGCATTCCCGTAGGGGCTTCGCAGACCTTTGATGTCAGCTTTGCGCCCTCTGCAACAGGTACAGCCAATGCGACCATCACCATTTTGAGTAACAGTTGCTCCAGCTCCGTGTTGAGCTTTGGGGTGAGCGGTACGGGCATCTTCATCATGCCGCAAGCACCGATCGGCAACCGTGGGTTGTATTTCGATATGGACAACGAAACCTATCTGCGGGTAGAGGACAACCCCGATTTGCAGTTGCTGACCAACTACACCCTCGAAACCTGGATCAAGGTCAAGCGCAAGCCAGCCACAGGTGATATTGAAACTTCGGATCAGATGCTCATCGCCAAAGGCAACAATACCTTAGACTACGGTTTGAATATCTTCGGCCCCGACCGTGCCACACCCGGGATCATTGAGTTTGTACCCAATACGCTCTTCCTGGGGGTACAAGGGACTACCGTCGTGGATGACAACCGTTGGCACCACATCGCTGTTACGTATGATGGTTCTTTTGCTCGCTTGTATGTGGATGGTATCCTGGATGGCACTACGAGTGTTACTGCACCGACGGGATCATCAACTAACGACTTGATTATTGGTGGTTTTGAACGCGGACCTAACGTAGATCGCATCGTGAACGGTCAGATGGACGAGGTCAAGATATGGAATGTTGTTCGCACCGCTGATCAGATACTGGCAGGCATCAACGACGTAGCCACTTCGGCGACGGGACTGGTCGCCTACTGGGATTTTGACGATGACGCTTCTCCTGGAGATCAGTTTACGGCTCTGGAGCCAGTCAATGGTTATAATGCTGTCTTCTTCAATGATCCCTTGTGGACGCTCCGCATTACTAGCAGCGACGGTATCGGTAACAGTCCCGGAACGATCAAATGGGCAATCAACGAAGCCAACACAGACGGCGACCTGGATTACATCGACTTCAGTATCTCGAACACGCCCACTAATCATGTCATCTCCACAGATGTCAGCCTGGCAGTTACTAGACCGGTCTTTATGGATGGCTACTCGGCCACCGGATCGGCGACCAACACCGCTACGGCGAGCTTTAATGGCACGCTTCGTGTCCAGTTGAGCGCTTCGACCCTTGTGGATTACGGATTGGAAATCGTAGGTCTTTCGGTTGAGAATACGCTAATTCGAGGACTTTCCTTCACCGGGTATGACGTAGCGGCTATCGGACTTGTGAACGCGGAATTAGTCAGTATTACGGGTAACTTGATCGGTATTGATCTTGACGGAAACCCTGTGAGTTTGAGTACGAACGGCGTTCTGTTCAACGCATCTACTGATAATACCATGGGTGGTTCCTCACCGGCAGCGATGAACGTGATTGCCAATAGCCTTGATGCAAACGTGCTTTTCCTCGGCGAAAGTGAGTTCAACCAGGTGGCGGGTAACCTGATCGGCACAGCCCTCAATGGGCTGCCTGCATCTGTGAGTACCACATTGGGAGTGGCTTTTCTGTCTTCTCCTTCGAATAACCTTTTGAGGGAGAACCGCATTGCAGGGCATCAAGTTGGGGTGTTGGTGGATGCCACCTGTTCGGGGAACGAGATATTCAGTAACACTTTCATCTCCAATGCTCAGGGCATCGACCTGGTGGCCACTGGCTCCACCCCAGATGGACTTACAGCCAACGATGTCGGCGACGGAGACACGGGGGGTAACAACCTCCAAAACTACCCCGAAAACATCACGGCTAGCACCGATGGCACGACGGTATCTCTTCGCTTGTTCTTGTCTTCCTCACCCACGGCGACGGCTTATCCGGTTAGGCTAGATGTGTACACTTCGCAGGGGGCGCGTCAGGGCTTAAATCTTGTTGGAACAGAGACGATTACGGCATCGGGTACCTCGACCCTTACCCTGCCCTCTTCGATAGCTGCCGGTGTATCGCTTGTTGCCCTGGTTACGGATGACGATGGCAATACCTCGGAGTTCTCGGAGGAGTTTACCCTCGAAACATCCCCCGCCATCGTCGTCTCGGGAACGGGTACGACAAACTTTGGCAACGTCGTTACGGGTAGCAGCAGTACGCTCACCTACACGATCACGAATGCGGGTGGATCGTCCCTGACCGTAACCGATATTTCAGCGACGGGCAGCACAGCCTTCACTGCTTCCCCTACGGAAATGACCCTGGCGGCGGGGGCTTCACAGACCTTCAATGTGGTCTTCTCACCAGCTGTTACAGGAACTGTGGCAGCCACAGTTACGATTACGAGTAACGATCCTACTACGCCTACGATCAGCTTTGGGGTGAGTGGTACGGGCGTGGATAACGCCGTGATCGCTGCCTCTGCTACGGCTACCTGTGTAGGCGAGAGCGTTACGCTTAGTGCCTTCCCCGCAGGGGATACGTACCTATGGACACCTACCGGAGAGACAACGCAGAGCATCATCGTTAGTCCCACATCCACAACTGCTTACTCGGTTTTGGTTACGACGGGAAGTGCTACTTCTACGGCTAGCATCACGATTACCGTCAATCCTTTGCCCGTTGTCTCGATCACCCCAACGACAACGACCATTTGCGTA
>DAISIL010000101.1:0-6959 GCA_036822015.1 Bernardetiaceae bacterium
ACGGCGGTTGGTCGCTGGAAATGATCGACCCGAGTAACCCTTGTGGTGGAATCAACAACTGGACAGCTTCTAGGGCTGCTATTGGTGGAACGCCCGGACAGATAAATTCAGTTTTTGGTATAAACCCTGATACGATACCACCTTTGGCAACTCGTGTTCAGGTAATATCCAATAATCGTTTATCGGTACAGTTTGATGAGGTGATGAACGAAAGTGAGCTTTTGGGGGCAGCTTATGTGATGAGCGATGGGGTAGCGATTGACTCTGTCATTGTTTCTGGGCCTGAAAGTGTCTTGCTACTTTTGGGACAGTCTTTGGTAGCTACACAACGCTATACATTGACAATCAAAAACATAAGTGATTGTGTGGGTAACTTACTTACGGAGCAAAGCATCACCTTTGGGTTGGGAGCCGTGCCTGGATTCAACGAACTACTCATCACAGAAATATTCGCCAATACAACGCCTTCGGTAGGCTTACCCGAGGATCGTTTTTTGGAGATATTCAATCCAACAGATAAAATATTAAACTTAGCAGAAGTTATGTTAGAAGATGATGTAAGGTCTGCTCAGTTACCCAATTATGTCCTCTTTCCGGGGGCTTATGTGATCTTGACCAACACGAGTGCTGTCCCTGATTATGCCCGTTTTGGAGAGGTCTTGGGGGTCTCGGGTATGCCCACGATCACGCAGGCGGGCAAGGAACTGCGTTTGCGTACCACTGCTGGTGATCCTGTGTTTGCGGTGCGCTACAGCGATGCCTGGTACCGAGACGAGATCAAGAAAAACGGTGGCTGGACACTCGAAATGATCGACACCGGTAACCCTTGTGGCCAGGCCAACAACTGGCGTGCCGCCGAAGCAGCCGTAGGCGGAACTCCAGGGCAGCCCAACTCTGTACAGGGCAACAACCCCGATAACCGCCCGCCGGTATTGCGCGCTGTCGTCGTAGAAGATGCCCAAACATTGCTTGTTCAGTTTGATGAAAAGTTAGAACCTATACAATTTTTAAATTTTGCATCATTTCGTATAGATCGCGGTATTTCTGTTGTAGGGCAGGAGGTAGTTTCGGATCAGGAGATGCGTCTGCGACTCAATCCGTCCTTACAAGTTCGCACCATTTATACCCTTACGGCGAGCAATATTACGGACTGCCTCGGCAACCTGATCGGCGACCAAAACAGTCGTACTTTTGTCCTGCCCGAGCGGGGTGCTGTTGGTGATTTGATTATCAATGAAATTCTCTTTGATGCGCCCGTAGGCGGTACAGATTTTGTCGAAATCTACAACCGCTCCGATAAGTACATCGACTTAAAAGGTTGGCAATGGGCGCGTTGGCGCGATGATGCCATTTACACGCCCCGGGCCATGCGTACGGAGGCGCTCGTGATTGCGCCCAAGGCGTACTATGTGTTCAGTAATAGCAATGCTCGGCTGCTGGCCCAGTATCCACGCGGGGCCCAGGATCGTTTCGTGGAGATGAACCTGCCAGCTTTTACGAGTACGGAGGGGAGTGTGCTGCTCCTCAATCCCGAGGATAGCGTCTTTGATCGCTTCGATTATGACCGCGATTTTCATTTTGGGTTATTGCCCAACAAAAAAGGGGTATCCCTGGAGCGTATTCGCTTTTCGGGGCAAACCAACGACCGCAACAACTGGCACTCCGCCGCCGCTACGGCTGGCTATGGAACGCCTGGTTTTCTCAATTCTCAACACATCGAAAACCCAATGAATCAACAAGATGCAGACTGTTTTAGTTTGACCAACGAGGTCTTTAGCCCTGATGGCGATGGCTTCCGAGACTTCACCCAACTGGACTACAACTGCCCTGCCGTCGGGCAAGTGGCAACGATTTCGATCTACGACGCACGCGGGCGCAAAGTGCGTACCCTGATCCAAAACCAAAGCTTAGCCGTCAGTGGGACGATCATTTGGGATGGCATCCGCGATGACGGACAGGCAGCCAAAATCGGTTATTACCTCTTCCTGATCGAGCTATACGACCTGGAGGGACGCACCCAAAGAATACAGAAAAAAGTTGTTGTGGGTGCTAAATTTTGAAAAAAAGACTACTTTTGTAGCCTCAAATGCACGCCTTACCCGTTGTTAATTCATGCAAACAGAACAAGCCTGGACGGAGGTTATCTCGGCCCGAAGTAACTTATTCGATCTCAAGTTGCGTCAAGTTTGGCAATACCGCGACCTGATCCGCGTTTTTGTACGCCGCGATTTTGTTTCGGTCTATAAGCAAACAGTGTTGGGGCCCTTGTGGCATTTTTTATCCCCAATTTTCGGGGCATTTATCAACGTCTTGTTATTCAACAGCATCGCTGGGCTATCGACCGAAGGCGCACCGCCTATTTTGTTTCAATTATTGAGCTTTTCGTTGTGGGGATATTTCACGCATTGCTTTTCGGGAGCTTCCTCCACTTTCCAGGCCAACGCGGCTATTTTTTCTAAGGTTTACTTCCCCCGCCTAACGGTTCCGATTGCGCACGCGATCTCGGCACTTTTTCAGTTGGGGATACGGCTTGTCATTCTGGCTGTGCTGTGGGTGCATTTCTTTCGCCAGGGAGCCGTTGAGTTTTTCTTTGGGGCTTTGGTGTGGTTTCCGCTGCTGCTGCTCCTGATTTCGGTGATGGGTTTGAGTTTGGGTATCATTGCCTCCTCCTTGACGGTGAAATACAAGGACATGCAAAATTTTATAAGTTATGGAATCAATTTTTTGATGTACATATCGGCCGTCGTTTATCCCTTGTCGGCTTTACCGGAGGAATACCGCTTTTTTGCGGCGTATAATCCACTGGTTCCGCTCATGGAGGGCGCACGCTATGCCATCCTGGGTATCGGGAGTTTTGCCGTTGAAGATTTGTTGTGGTCGGTGGCTTTTACGTTGGTGGTCTTCTTTCCGGCAGTCTTGATTTTTAATTACACCGAACGGACGTTTATTGATAAGGTCTAAACACCCCAAGGGAAATCCTTAGGGTGTCTTGTTTTATTTTGCTTTACTCTTTTGCTTGTTTGGCTTTTTCCAGAGCGTGGTAGGCATCATGGATGGCATTGAGCAGTTGCTTAACTTCTTCGTCGGGAGCTTCTCCGGCAACGAGGTTAGCCAGTTCGCCGGTTTTATCGACGAGTGTGCGGATGTGTTCCTTGACCGTGTCGTTATCAAACTCGGGCGTAGGCGTGGCAGCGGCTAGGGCTTGTGCGCTGGCTGCCATGGCAGCGGCGTTTTCCTTGACGACAGCCATGTTGTTCTCGTCGATGGCTGTATGATAGGTCATGCCCATTTCCATGTGAAAGTCTTCGATGGCTTTCCATTTTCCCATATCATTGAGGATGGGCTGCTCGGCTTGGTCGGCCGTCGGGATGGGGTCTGGTTCGGTTACCTCGGGCTGAGTAACGGCTTCTTCTTGCCGGGGTTCATCCTGGCAGGCAGTAGTTAAGCAAAGTGTGCCGAAGGTGAGTAGTCCAAAAAACAAGGGAGCAAAGCGATTTTTTTTCATGAAATCAGATTTTTTTGGTGAAAAAACAAAGCAAAAAAAAGCATTTTTATTGAAAAAACGTATCTTTCCCCAAAAAAACAACGACATGGATACCGGACTAACCTTGCTTTGTATTTCCTGCTATTTCAAGGGGGAGGAGTTTTTGCGAGCTGCCGCAGAGGCAGGTAATCGCGTCTTTCTATTGACTTCACACAACCTAAAAAACAAACCCTGGCCCCACGAAGCCTTATCCGGCATCTTTTACGTCCAAGAGCAGAACGACATGAGCTGGGATATGGATAAGTTGGCCGGAGAGATGGCTGTTTTCTTGCGCCATAATCCCGTAGATCGTCTGATTGCCCTCGATGATTTTGATGTAGAGCGGGTGGCAGAGCTGCGGGAGGTCTTTCGTATTCCGGGTATGGGCAGCACAACGGCGCGTTACTTTCGGGACAAACTCGCGATGCGCATGAAGGCACAGGAGGGGGGCATCCCGATTCCGACGTTTACGGCGACGTTTCACGACCGAGACATCAACGCCTATGCCGCCGCAACGCCTGCCCCCTGGCTCATCAAGCCCCGCTCACAAGCCTCGGCTACGGGTATCCAGAAGGTACACAGCCATCCCGAACTCTGGGAAAAAATCCATGCCCTCGGAGATGTTCGGCATGAGTATTTGATCGAAAAGTTTTCGCCCGGAAAGGTCTATCACGTCGATAGTATCATCCTGGAAGGGAAAGTTTTGTTTAGCTTATCCTCCGAGTACCTGGATACGCCCATGGAGGTAGCCCACGGTGGCGGCATTTTCCGATCACAGAGCTTAGTTATTGATGGTGAGGAGGATACAGCCCTCCAAAAAATCAATGCCGATGTGTTGCGCGTCTTCGGGATGCGTGATGGCGTGTCGCACTCGGAGTTCATTCGTTCCAACGAAACGGGTGAGTTTCTCTTCCTCGAGACCTCTTCACGGGTAGGCGGTGCGCACCTGGCCGAGATGGTAGAAGCTGCCTCGGGCATCAACCTTTGGCGCGAGTGGGCTCGCTTAGAGACCGCCGTAGCCCACAAACAACCCTATGCCCTGCCCGAAGTCCAGCAAATGTACGCTGGTATCATCGTGAGTTTGAGCCGGTTTGAGCATCCAGATTACAGCACCTTCAACGATACAGAGGTATGTTGGCGAATGGAAAAGGACTACCACGTCGGGCTGATCTTGCGTTCGCCTAGCCGAGAGCGTGTCCGTCAGCTCCTCCAGGACTATGCCCAACGAATCGCCAAAGATTTCCACGCAAGCCTACCCATCGCGCCCCGACCAACGCACTAAGGATTTTTTTGTATCTTGCTCAAAAGCCTTTTTTTGTGTTGCTTATGGACAAAAATGCACTTGTTAGCCTCTTACAAGATCACGGATTGCGCATCACACACGCCCGCAAGCGCGTTTTGAGTTTTTTTAATCAATACCACAACGCCTTGTCTCATAGCGAAATCGAACGTGCCTTGGGTGAGGAACTAGACCGCGTAACGATTTATCGCACCCTCAAATCTTTTGAGGAAGTGGGCTTGATTCACAAGGTACCCGATGATGGGGCGGTGGTCAAATATGCCGCCTGCCAGGCCGCCTGCGATCAGCACGCCCACCACGACCGCCACGTACATTTCAAGTGTACCTCTTGCGAGCAGACGGCCTGCCTCAACGAAGCCTACATCACGCTCCCCGACTTGCCAAAGGGTTATGCCGCCGCTGATTTTCAAGTCCTTGTAACGGGAACCTGTCCCAAATGCCAGGCTGATGTATAAGCGCGTAACGGATTTGTTTGGACTTCGTTATCCCATCGTACAGGCGGGGATGGTCTGGTGTAGCGGCTGGAGGTTGGCCTCGGCCGTGAGTGCGGCAGGGGGGCTGGGCTTGCTTGGGGCAGGGTCGATGTATCCGGAGGTCTTGCGTGCGCATATCCGCGCCTGCAAAGCGGCTACGAATGCTCCTTTTGGGGTGAATATTCCCTTGTTGTATCCTGATATTGAGCAGCTTATCGAAATTGTCATCAACGAACGTGTCCCGATTGTTTTTACCTCGGCGGGCAACCCCTCCACCTGGACGGCCACCCTCAAGTCTGCGGGTATCACGGTAGTACATGTCGTTTCGAGTGCGCGTTTTGCCCAAAAAGCCGAGCAGGCCGGTGTCGATGCCATCGTTGCTGAAGGCTTTGAGGCTGGCGGACATAACGGACGCGAAGAGACCACCACACTTTGCCTGGTGCCATTGGTTTGTGCGGCTGTCCGAGTGCCGGTTTTGGCGGCCGGCGGGATCGGTAGCGGGGCGGCTATGCTGGCCGCGATGGCTCTCGGGGCCGAGGGCGTGCAGGTGGGCAGTCGTTTTGCGGCCAGTCGGGAGTCATCGGCACACGAGCAGTTTAAGCAAGCCGTAGTAGATGCCAAAGAGGGAGATACAAGCCTGACTCTCAAAGCCCTTACGCCTGTTCGGATGCTCAAAAACGAGTTTTATCGGCAGGTCTCCGAAGCCGAAGCCCAGGGAGCTACCCCCGACGAACTCCGCCAACTCCTCGGGCGCGGGCGATCCAAAAAAGGCATCTTCGAGGGAGATATGCAAGCTGGCGAACTTGAAATCGGGCAGGTATCGGCCCAGATTCAGGCGATCCAACCGGCGGCCCAGATCGTCGAAGACCTCTGGCAAGAATTTCTCTTAGCTCGTCAGCGGCTGAGCGCCCATCCCTCATAGCGATACGCTTTCCTCCTGGATGTTGAGTTGGCGTAGATCGACGGGTAGCACCTTTGAAATGCCCTTCTCGGGCATCGTAACGCCGTAGATCGTATCGGTGTTGGCCATGGTGCGTTTGTTGTGGGTAACGATAACAAACTGTACCTGACCCGCAAAACGCTTAATGATCTTGTTGAATTTGTCAATGTTGGCATCATCCAGCGGAGCATCTACCTCATCGAAGACACAAAAGGGCGCCGGCCGCAGCAGATAGATCGCAAAGAGCAGAGAGGTTGCCGTAAGGGTTTTTTCTCCACCGGATAGCTGCTTGATGGTCAGGGGTCTTTTTCCTTTGGGCTGTGCCAAAATTTCAATTTTTGATTCCGTAGGATCATCGGGATTCTCCAAAATCAAATCGCATTGGTCTTCCTCCGAAAAAAGTGTCCGAAAAATATCCTGAAAATTGGTACGAATGGCTTCAAAAGCCTCCATGAATGCTTTTCGGGCTGCCCTTTCGATTTCGGCTATTGTTTTTTGTAAGCTGGCTTGTGCCGACAGCAGGTCATCGCGCTGGCTTTCAATGAAAGTATGGCGTTCTTTGATTTCTTCATACGCCTCGAGTGCCATGAGGTTGATGTTGCCGAGCTTGTCGAGTTGCTGTCGGGCAGCCTGGATGCCTTCCTTGAGTTCCTCCTCGGGGAGTTTGTCCTCGGGTTGGATGGCTTGTTCAAGCCATGTCTGATCCATTTCAAGTTGAAACTC
>DAISIL010000102.1:0-6735 GCA_036822015.1 Bernardetiaceae bacterium
TACGTGTTGGCTTCAAACCCAACGTCTTCCTTCTTTACCAACATCCACTACAACAAGGATTGAAACCTCGTGAGTATCCCTGACCTCTTCGAGATCGTACAGCTTCTTTACCAACATCCACTACAACAAGGATTGAAACTAGAGCCGTTCCTCGCAACAGCCGCTACTTTTTCTCCCCAGCCAGATCAGAGAGGACGCGGAAGGCTCCCTCGAGGGTCTGTACCTCACGCATGACGAAGAGTAGGTTGCCGGCGGTTTCTTCTTTGAGCTGGCAGCGGCTTTGGCGTTCGGAGACATAAGCCACCACACGCTTAAAGGCTTCGGAGCGGAAATACTCCTGACGGCCAGCCACAAACTGACCCTTGATTTTCGATTTTTTGAGCCACAGTTTTTCAAAACCAATACGCTCGGCGAGCCAACGCAAGCGCACAGACAAAAAGAGGTTTTCGGCTTCGGGAGGGTAGGGGCCGAAGCGGTCTCGGAGACGGTTTTGGTAGTCGATCAGTGCTTGTTCGGTCTTTAAGTTATCGGCTTCGATGTAGAGTTGGAGGCGTTCGGTAATGCTGGTGATATAGCTCTCGGGAAACTGCATCTGATGATCGGTTTCAATCGTACATTCGAGGTTAAACTCCTTAAAGCCAGGGCGTTCTTCTCCTTCAAACAATGCCTTAAACTCTCCTTCTTTGAGTTCGACGATGGCTTCATCGAGCATCTTATGGTAGGTATCAAAGCCGAGATCGTTAATAAAACCGCTCTGCTCGGCACCCAATAAGTTGCCTGCCCCACGGATGTCCAGATCGCGCATCGCGATCTGAAAACCACTACCGAGATCGGAAAACTCCTCCAGGGATCGAAGGCGTTTGCGGGCATCGGAGGTCAGGCCAACCAAAGAAGGCGACAACAGGTAGCAATAAGCCTGCTTGTTGGATCGCCCGACTCGGCCGCGCATCTGATGAAGGTCAGAAAGCCCAAACATATGCGCCTGATTGATGACAATGGTGTTGGCGTTGGGGATGTCTAGCCCTGACTCGATGATGTTAGTCGAAACCAGTACGTCGTACTCGTGGTCGATGAAAGCCATCATGGTTTTTTCGAGCGTATCCGCTTTCATTTGCCCATGGGCATAAGTAACCCGCGAGTCGGGGACAAGGCGCATGACAATATTTGCAATCTCTTCGATGTCTCCGATGCGGTTATGCACAAAGAAAACCTGCCCGCCGCGCCGAATCTCATAACTGATCGCATCTCGGATGATGGCTTCGTTGAAAGGATGTACCTCCGTCTTGACGGGACGGCGGTTGGGGGGAGGTGTATGAATGACAGACAAATCCCGCGCTCCCATCAAGGAAAAATGCAAGGTACGCGGGATGGGCGTAGCCGTAAGCGTGAGACAGTCGATATTGACGCGCATCTCTTTGAGTTTGTCTTTGATGCGTACCCCAAACTTTTGCTCCTCGTCCACGATCAGCAAGCCCAAATCTTTGAAGCTAAACTGTTGGCTAACAATCTTATGCGTTCCGATCAATATATCAATCTTGCCTTCCTTCAAATCCCGCTGGATGTCCTTGATCTCTTTGGTGGTTCGGAAGCGATTGACGTACTCCACTCGGCAGGGGAAATCCTCGAGGCGTTGGGCAAACGTCCGGTGGTGTTGGGCGGCCAGGATGGTCGTCGGGACAAGGACGGCCACCTGCTTGCTATCAGCGACGGCCTTAAAAGCCGCCCGAATAGCGATTTCGGTTTTGCCAAAACCCACATCCCCGCACACCAGACGATCCATAGGATAGGATTTTTCCATGTCTGCCTTAACCTCTGCTGTCGTTCTGGCCTGGTCGGGGGTATCCTCGTAGAGGAACGACGTTTCGAGTTCGGTTTGGAGGTAGGTATCGGGCGTAAAAGCAAAGCCTTCGATCTCTCTTCGCTTGGCATAGAGGGCGATGAGTTCCTTGCCGATGTCTTTGAGCTGGGATTTGACTTTGTTTTTGCTGCGTTCCCAGTCCTGGGAGCCGAGCTTGTGCAACTTGGGTTCGTGTCCGTCTCGGGAGCCGTATTTGGCGATCTTGTGTAGGGCGTGCAAACTGACCAGGAGCATGTCGTTATCGCGGTAGATGAGCCGGATGGCCTCCTGGATTTTTCCGTTGATCTCCACCTTTTTTAGCCCCGCAAAACGCCCAATGCCATAGTCGATATGGGTTACGTAATCACCGACCTGCAAGGTATTCAACTCTTTAATTGTCAGCGATTTTGATTGCTTATGTCGCTCTTTGAGTTTAGCTCGGTGGAAGCGTTCAAAGATTTGGTGATCGGTGTAGCAGGCGAGACGCTGTTGTTTGTCCATGAAGCCCGCACGAAGGGCAATAGGCAGCCCGTTGAAGGATAGCCCACCAAAGGTTTCTTCCAGAATCTGGGCGATACGATCGAGTTGCTTGGGCGTATCGGCACAAATGAAGTTTTCGATACCTGCATGGCTGTTTTGTAGCAGATGTTCGCCCAGGAGGGAAAACTTTTTGTTGAACGAAGGCTGGGCTTGGGCCTGATACGTGATGACCTGCTGCGGCGGGTAGTTTTTTTGGTGTACCTGGCCAAACTCTACACAGACACGATTTTTGAGCGTTTCCAGAAAGCTATTTTTGGTCTCGAAGAGCTGATCGGGCCCCGAAATGACTTGCGTAAAATTAGATTTTTCCAGGATTTGATCGAAAGTAAGGGTGGCCTTATCAAAATACCCTTCAATGAGATCGACCGCTTGATTAAAATTTTTGAACCAAATTGGCGTATCGGCTGGCAAAAATTGCAAGAAAGATTCTCGCACCTCCTCCGAGAGCTTCGATTGTACATCGGGTATCACAACCATCCGCGCCTGTTGCTCCACCGATAGCTGTGTATCGGGGTTGAAGGTACGGATACTTTCTACCTCATCCCCAAAGAACTCCACGCGGTAGGGCAGGTCATGGGCAAACGAAAAGACATCCAATATCCCCCCGCGCACCGCATACTGTCCCGCTTCATACACCGTCTCGACGCGCTCAAAGGCGTACTCGTGCAGCAGCTCAATGACAAAGCCCATCTCTACTTCTTCGCCTTTTTCGATGTTGAACGTATTGGCCAGCAATACCCGCTTGTTCACCACTTTTTGGGTCAAGGCTTCGGGATAGCTCACAATCAGCCGTCCACGCTCCCCTGCTTTGCGTTGATTGACCTGATGAAGGACTTCGGATCGCTCCAAAACATTGGCATTTTCGGTTTCCTCAAAGCGATAGGGGTGTTTGTAAGATGTCGGAAAAAGCAACACCTCCGCCGCAAACCCCTGGCGTTCTTCTTTGGGCAGCCCAAACTCTCCGAGCAGATACTGCAAGTCGCTGTAAAAGTAGGCAGCTTCTTCACGGTCTTGAAGGACAAAGAGTTGCGTTTGTCCAGTTTGGCGAAAATGCGTCGCTGCCAGCACGGCATCCAGACTGCCAGCCAGCCCTTCGAGGCGTACCCAACGCGGAATCGGGTTGGCGAGTGCCTCCGAAAGCATGAGTAGCGAGGGGGCAGTCTGGTAGCACGCCAGGAGTGCATCCGTCCCCAGGGCATGCACGACGACTTGTTCATCTACGGCTTCTTTCATCGGCAACAAAACTACATTTTTTATTCGTATGTTTGCCCCATCAATCAATTTGCGGTTTTATGAAACCAGCCTACAAGACCACAGAGATCACCTCTTACGATATTTCGAGTGATAACGTCGTCAATCAGCGTTTTTTTGCGGCTTATCGTGAGAGCGTCCGCTACGTCTCCGGCGACCTCCTCGAACTCGGTTGCGGCGTAGGCAAGGGATTAGAGGTATTTTTACCAAATTGCGATAGCTATACTGCCATAGACAAAAACAAAAATATCACAGACTACTTGCAAAAAAAATACCCCCAAGCAAATTTTATCAATGCCTTCATCCCTCCCTTTCAGGGCGTTGCCGATGCCAGCATGGATACCGTGATCTCCCAACAGGTCATCGAACATATCGAGGACGATGCCGCCTTTGTAGGCGAGTATGCTCGGGTGATGCGCCCGGGCGCGCAAGGCGTAATCGTTACCCCTAACCGTGCCATGTCCCTGACCCGCAACCCCTGGCACGTCCGCGAGTACAGTGCAGAGGAGTTGGAGGCTTTGCTGCGGCGTTATTTCTCCAAAGTTACGCTTTGGGGTTTGTTTGGGAGTGATCGCGTGATGGAATACCACGAACAAAACCGGCATTCGGTGCGGCGCATCACCCGTTTTGATGTCCTGGACTTACAGCACCGCCTGCCGCGTCGCCTGCTGCAAGTTCCTTACGATGTTCTCAACCGCCTCAACAGAAAGCGTTTACAAGCCGAAGCACCCGAGTTGGTACGTGGCGTTACGGATGCCGATTTCTTTTTGGATCGCCCCACCGAACAAGCCTTTGATTGGTTTTGTCTCGTCGAAAAATAAGCAACATTTGCGTATCTTTGTCCGCTATTCACGTACAAAACCAGGTATGCAAACGCACTTTCAACAGATTGCCAAAGAATTAGCTGTTAATTTTTCGCAGGTAGAACACACCGCCGAGCTTCTAGACGAAGGCGCAACGATCCCCTTCCTTGCCCGCTACCGCAAAGAACGCACCGGCGGGCTAGACGAGGTGCAGATTGCCAACATCCGAGATCGCCTCGACGAACTCCGACAACTCGACAAACGCCGCCAGGCCGTCTTGAAGTCCATCGAAGAACAAGGTAAACTCACCCCCGAACTCGCCCAAAAGATACAGCAAGTACCCACCCTAGCCCTCCTCGAAGACCTCTATCTGCCCTACAAACCCAAACGCAAAACCCTGGCCACCAAAGCCAAAGAGCAAGGACTTCAACCCCTGGCCGATCTCCTCCAAAATCAGGATCAAGACCTGGACATCTGGCAAGTCGCCCAACAGTACATCGACACCGAAAAAGGCGTACATACCACCGAAGAAGCCCTCCAGGGAGCGCGTCATATCATCGCCGAAAGCATCAACGAAAATGCCGAAGCGCGGGCTGCACTCCGACAAATTTTTGAAGAACGTGCCGTTGTTACTGCCAAAGTCATCCCAGGAAAAGAAACCCAAGGCGAAAAATATAAGGACTATTTCGATTTTGAAGAAATTTTATCCAAAATTCCTTCCCATCGCCTCCTAGCCCTTCGCCGAGGCGAAAAGGAGGAAATCTTATCCCTCCAGATCATCCCCGACGACGAGGAGTACGCCATCTTTACGCTCCAAGAACGCTTTGCCCTCAACGCCTCCGAAGCTGCCGAACAGGTACGCCTGGCCGCCCGCGATGCCTACAAACGCCTCCTGCGTCCCTCCCTCGAAACCGAAACGCGCCTGCAAAGCAAAGCCAAAGCCGATGAGGAGGCTGTCAGGGTCTTTGCCGAAAACCTACGGCAGCTACTCCTGGCTGCACCCATGGGACAAAAGAGCGTCCTGGCCATTGATCCCGCCTTTCGGACGGGCTGTAAGGTCGTCTGCCTGGATGCACAAGGGCAGCTGCTTTTCCATACGGCTGTTTTTCCGCATCCACCCCAAAGCCAAACAGCAGCAGCAGGTAAAGTTATCCTCGATCTTTGCAAAAAATATAAGCCCGAAGCCATTGCCATCGGCAACGGCACGGCTAGCCGTGAAACCGAACGCTTTGTCAAAGCCCTTTCCCTTCCCAAAAGCATCGCCGTAGTGCTGGTCAATGAAAGTGGGGCCTCCGTCTATTCTGCCTCTGCTGTGGCCCGGGAGGAGTTCCCCGACCATGATGTAACCGTCCGAGGAGCCGTCTCGATTGGGCGGCGTTTACAAGACCCCCTTGCAGAAATTGTAAAGATTGATCCCAAATCTATCGGCGTAGGGCAATACCAGCACGACGTAAACCAACGACTGCTCAAGCAAGGGCTAGACGATACCGTTATCAGTTGTGTTAATGCTGTGGGGGTAGAACTCAACACGGCAAGTAAGGAACTCCTAAGCTACGTCTCGGGCTTGGGCGAAAGCCTTGCCAAAAATATCGTGGAATACCGCAACACCAAAGGAGCCTTCCGCACCCGAAAAGAACTCCTCAAAGTATCCCGACTAGGTGAAAAAGCCTTTGAGCAGGCAGCGGGCTTTTTGCGTATCCGTGATGCCAAAAACCCATTGGATACCAGTGCTGTACACCCCGAGAGCTATCCCATCGTAGAGCAGATGGCCAGCGATTTGGGTTGTACGGTGGGTGATTTGATGCGCCGCCCTGATCTGCGAAGCCGCATCGACCTACGCAAGTACGTTAGCCCTAGCGTAGGTATGCCTACCCTCCACGACATCATGGAGGAACTCGCCAAACCGGGGCGCGATCCACGCGAAAAATTTGAGCCTTTTGCTTTTGCTGAGGGTATCGAAACGATGGAGGATTTGAGAATTGGGATGCGACTGCCAGGCATTGTTACCAATATCACAAAGTTTGGTGCATTTATTGACATCGGTGTTCATCAAGACGGACTAGCCCATGTCAGCCAACTCTCCGACCGGTTCATCAAAGACCCCACCGAAGCCGTCAAGGTACACCAGCAAGTACAGGTTACCGTAACCGACATCGACATCCCCCGTAAGCGCATCAGCCTGAGTTTGAAAACGAATCCTTTTGAAGAAAAAGCACAAAAACCAAAAGCTACGCCTTCAAAACCCAATATGGATCGCTCATTGGATGCCCTCAAACGGCGATTTGGTAAGTGATTTTTTAAATC
>DAISIL010000103.1:0-6685 GCA_036822015.1 Bernardetiaceae bacterium
AGCTTTTTTACCCACATCCACTACAACAAGGATTGAAACCCGTAGAGCCGTATGGAGGAACGTTTTTACTAACCTGTTTTTGCTAGGGTAGCGCATACGAAGTATAAAAACTAATACTCTTTTTTGCTATCTTTGGTGGTATGAAAGCTACCGAACTTAAATTGATTCATTTTTTGGGTAAACAAGAGACCCAATTCGTCATTCCGGTTTATCAGCGCAACTACGACTGGACAAAAAAAGAATGCGCCAAGCTCCTGGAAGACATCCTGACCGTGGACGAGGACGATACGCACTTCATTGGGAGCATCGTCTTTATCCAGGAAGATGAATACAGCACAACAGGTAACTACCTGACAATCATCGACGGACAGCAACGCCTGACAACCGTCATGCTCCTCTGGCTGGCCATCTATCACAAAGCACTCTCCGTGAACGAGCATCGGCTAGCCGAAAAAATCCTCGAGACCTACCTCATCAACAAGCACATCGACGACGAGGAAGCCAAAATCAAACTCAAACCCGCCGGACAAAACGCCGCCGCCCTCAAAACACTTCTCTACGGAAAACCCGAAGAAATCGCCAAAATTGACGATCTAGCCAATATTTATCACAACTTCAAATATTTCTACCAACACATACAGCCCGAGCAACTTACTGCCATCGAACGCGGTATCGGACGACTGATCTTTGTCGAAATCTCCCTTACCAAAGGCAAAGACGACCCACAAAAAATCTTTGAAAGCCTCAACTCCACCGGATTGGCACTCAACCAAGCCGACCTTATCCGAAACTATATCTTGATGGACCTGAGCCATCAGCAACAAAAAACCATCTATGAGCAGTACTGGCTGCCCATTGAGCAACTGACCACAAAGCAAGACAAGCAAGAAAACGAACTATCCGAGTTCATCCGGCATTTTCTCTCCTTCAAAAACCGTGAAATCCCTAACAAATCAAAAATTTACGAAACCTTTAAAGCCAGCTACCCCATCAAGAAAATACCCAATCTTGAATCGCTCTTGCAGGAAATCAAAGACTACGCGGGCTACTACGACTGCCTCATCAACCCGGACAAAGAAAAAAACAAGACGCTATCCCGACATCTGCACCATCTCCAGCAACTCGAAATTGGGGTATCGTATCCTTTTTTGTTGGAGGTCTATCACGACTACGCTACCCGAGCGATTGATGAGCAGACCTTTGCGGCCGTCCTCGAACTCACCCAAACCTTCGTCTGGCGGAGGTTTATCGTCGATCTGCCCACCAACGCCCTCAACAAAGTTTTCCTGCGGCTCTATCTCGGCATCCGAGACAAGGCGGATTACCTCAACGAGCTACAAAAATCGCTCCTGCGCCTATCGGGAACCTCAAGGCTACCCAATGATGCAGAAATCAAAAATAAACTCAAAGAAAAAGACATCTACAACAGCAGACCCAAAAACAAGTTGTATTTTTTGTCAAAACTAGAAAACCACAACAACCGCGAGTGGGTTGAGATCACCGAAAATGACCACATCACCATCGAGCATATCTTCCCCCAAACGCCGTCGGCGGATTGGAAAAAACAACTCTCCGACACCGACTACAAAACCCTGGAAAGCTACCGAGATACCATCGCCAACCTAACCCTCTCGGGCAACAACGGTGCCTTGAGCAACAAAGGATTTATCCAAAAAAGAGACCTTCCCGATAAGGGGTATGCCGATAGTCGTTTGTTCCTCAATAAGTTTCTTAGAGAACAAGACGCATGGACACCGGCCGTGATGGAGCAGCGTTTTGAGTTGCTCTTGAAGCGTTTCTATGACATCTGGACTTATCCGCATCATATCCTGGTCGAAAAAGACGGTGAGCAAAACATCTTCGAAATCGAAGACCCAACGGGAAAGAACCTGGTTCATTATACGTTCATGGGTAAACGCAAGAATACCTCTAAGTTTCGGGACATCCTTCGCCATGTCGGACACCAACTTTTTGAGCTAGATGCTAGTAAGTTTTATCAACCCAAAATCAAACAAAAACTGAAAGTGGTCATGGATAAATCCGAACATCGAAGTTCCCTGAAGATGGGTGAAGACTGTTACATTGAAGGAAGCCTAAGTGCCAAAGACATTTTTTCGCGCCTCAAGCTCCTCCTGGAGGTCTATGAGATGGAGGATGAGCTTTTTGTGAAGTTTAGCCAAACCGACACCGATTAGCCCATCTTCGCAATAAAAAAATATCCGCAGGCTAAGTAACCTTTTTTGCTGTTTGTGCGTTCAGAATGATATGAACAAATTAAACTTATTTCATTTATGAAGTTTTCCGAAGTCATCAACAGTGATACGCCTGTTTTGGTAGATTTTTATGCGTCCTGGTGCGGGCCTTGTCAGATGCTTGCCCCCGTCTTAACCGAACTCAAGGCGGAGGTTGGTGATCGGGCGACGATCATCAAGATAGACGTGGACAAAAATCCGCAGTTGGCGGCTAGCCTGGGCATACGGGGTGTGCCTACGCTGATGGTCTATAAAAACGGTGAGGTCAAGTGGCGGCAGTCTGGGGTTGTTCCTAAGCATGAGTTGAAAAAGATTCTGGACGCGCACGCCTAAAAACCCTACCTTTGTGTATGGATACGGCGTTGATGAGCCTGGGGCTGTTTCCGTTGCTGGGCTTTATCGGATTGGTATTTTTGGGTAGGTATGTGCCTGCCCGTTGGTTGGGGCCACTGTCGGTGTTTGTGTCGGCAGTGGTTTTTGTTGCGGCTTTGGTGGTGGGCTTTGGGGGTGATGCTGCTGGGAAATGGATGTGGCTCCAGACGGGGGGCTTGTCGTTGGAGTTGTCGTTGGAGGTGGATGCGCGTAGCCGCTTGATGCTGCCCTTGATTTCGGGGATTGCGCTGCTGGTTCAGTTTTTTTCGTTGGCGTATATGCGAGGGGAGTTGCATTTGGGGCGTTATCTGGGATATTTGCATTTGTTTGTGCTGGCCATGTTGGGTCTGGTGGTTTCGGGCGATTTGTTGGGTTTGTTTGTGTGCTGGGAGCTAGTGGGTTTGTCGTCGTATCTCTTGATTGGCTTTTGGCAGGAGCGTCCAGCGGCGGGCAAGGCAGCTTTGAAAGCCTTTTTAATCAATCGCTTAGGAGATATTGGCTTATTGGTGGCGATATTTGTGTGTATGCGCTACGCGGGTACGTTACGGTTTTCGGAGCTACCGGCGGCTATGGCGGCAATACCTTTGGGTTGGCTGACGGTGGCGGGTATGGGGTTGGTGCTGGCGGGTATGGGCAAGTCGGCGCAATGGCCGCTCTCTACCTGGCTCCCCGACGCGATGGCAGGGCCTACACCGGCCTCGGCTTTGATTCATGCGGCGACGATGGTGGCTGCGGGTGTGTTTTTGTTGGTGCGGGTGTCGTTTTTGTTGGATGAGGTGGTGTTGTTGGCACTTGCCTGGGTGGGGAGCCTGACGGTAATTTGGGGGGCATTTCTGGCCATACGGACGTATGATTTTAAGCAAGTTTTGGCTGGCTCCACGATCTCCCAGCTGGGCTACATGATGTTTGCTCTGGGGCTGGGCTTGCCCGAGGTAGCGTTTTTTCACCTAACGACTCACGCCTTTTTTAAGGCGGGTTTGTTTCTGGCGGCCGGGGCGGTAATTCATGCTTTTGCGGATGTACCGGGCTTGTCCTCCTTTCAAAAATCACAATTCGGTGGCGGCCCTGATGCAGCCCAGGATATGCGCTTGATGGGTGGCTTACGTCGGCAGTTGCCGTGGGTGTTTGGGAGCTATACCGTTTTTGCGTTTTCGCTGGTGGGGCTGCCGTTTTTTTCGGGTTTTCTGTCTAAGGACTTGATTTTACTTGGGGCTTGGCAGGCTTTCGATGTGCGCTACGGGTTTCCGGTGGTGTTGGCATTTGTGGGCGTAGCCCTGACGGCGTATTACACGGGGCGGCAATGGTGGGGTGTGTTTTTTGGGCGACCGTTGCGGGCGTTTGCTTTGCACGGGCCGGGCTACCTGATGCGCCTGCCGCTGTTGGTGTTGGGGGGGTGTTCGTTGGGGATGTTTTTTTCGTGGCCGCCCTGGGAGGTGCATTCGGGTTGGTTTGCGGAGATGTTTCCGTTGGGTGTTTCCCAGGAGGGGGGCGTTGTGGTGGCGGTCTTGTCTTTGGGCTTAATTGCGTTGGGTTTGGGGGCTGCCTGGTATGCCTGGCGATCCAGCACGCGCCTGTACGTACCCTGGGGTTTGGATCGGATGGGCTGGGGGAGACTGTGTCGGGCAGACGCACTGGTTGAGCTAGATACAGCCCTGACCCAGATGTCAGATCAGGGTGAGGATTGGATCGGCAGGCGTAGCCGAGTAGCCGTACAACTGACTACGGATATGGAGCAAGGCGGTGAGCAACTGCTGGGGCGTTTTCGGGGGGGTTACCTGGCTTTTTCGCGGCTGTTGGTGCGGATAGAACGCCGCTTCCTGGATCGCCTGGGTGTGGGAATGGGCGAGGCCGTGCTGGTGGTAGCGTACGTACAAGCCTGGATAGATCGGACCTTACTCGATGGTGCGGTACGGCTGGTCGTTTGGGGGGTACGCTCGGGAGGACAGGTGCTGCGTAGCGGAGCCACAGAGGGGCGAGTACAGCGTTATTTGGGGCTGATGCTGTTGATTTTGGCCATCTTGCTCTGGTGGATGTTGGCTTTTTGATTATATTTGAGCAAAAAACCATGGATAAAGACTGGGAACTGCTGGTGCGGGCAGTGGAAGCCCGATTAGACGTAACGGACAAAAACGACTGGCTTGCTCACCGCAAGCTACTCCTGAAGCGGTTCAGGGATTTGCTCACCCTCAAGCTCAAAAAGCGCGTCCAACAAAATCCCAAACTGGCCGCCCTGCTCAATGACCGCACCAACTACCGCAACGCTTCCCCCGAGCAGATCGCACAGCTCATGGAAAGTGTCCGAGTACATGGCAAGTACGAGTTTGACCTACGCACCCTCCAAACTAGCCTCGGCCTCGATGACCAGCAACGCCAAATCCAGACCCGCACCCAAAATGCCTTCGCCATTTTTTGTGATTATGATTCGTATGTCGATTTTTTAAATCAAAAGGACAGCAAGCATCACCATCCCGAGCGCACGCCCTCCGACGAGCAATTTATGCAACAAGTCTTCCTCAATTATCAAAATCGCTTTGTCGAAATTCAAAAGGACTGGAGTGTACGGGTAAACGAACCCGACTGGGAACCCACCGAAAAAGAACAGCGAGCCATTGAGCGTTACTGGTATTTGGTCTTTGATGAATGGAACTTTTGTACCCAGCTCAACCCCAAACTTCAAGACCTCTGGGAGCAGCATTACAAGCGCGGCGTAAAGGGCGCCTTCCAAAATCGCCATTTCAAGGAACGCCTACGCCATCTCTGGCAACTCGATACGGTACGCCAAGAGTTCAACCCCAAATTTAAGGAGCAACTGGATCAGTTGTGTTTCATGGCTACCGGGGAGGGGCTGTGATCCCCCAACGCAACCCAAGAGAGACGCTCCAGGCCGTGGGCAGGCTGAGGTTTTGGCGGCCCAGGAGAAGGTTGCGCTTCAGATCGCCGGCAACAAAGTCAGCTATGGTAGGATCCAGATGACGGGTCTCGGGGCGGGTGAGCGTCCAGAGATTTTCGCCTTGTAAGAAGATTTGGAGGGGCCTGCCCGGAAGTTTTTGAGGCGTATAGCCGACGCGCAAACGCTGGAGGCGTAGGTAGTCAGCGCGCTTGAGGTGCCGCGAGGAAACAAACTGCCCGTTGGGGTTGAGCAAGACGGGGCGGGGGATATCGGTTTGGTCGCCCGGGTTTTGCCACCGTTGGAGGGCATCGGTAGTTTGGTTGTGGAAGGTCGCCCAGTCGTTGGCATAGCGCGTATGGGCGGCATCGTAGAGGTGATGCCCCAGGGCCGCCTGCCAGAGCATCTCTACGCTCAGCCACTCATATACAAAGCGATTACTGAAACCAGCCCAGATTTTGGGTAGTGGCTGCCCGATCAGTTGCGGAGCGGCAGCCGATAAGTCGCTGGTGGGTTCGCCGTTGGCATCGGTGTAGAGCACCTGCCCCGTTTGGGCATCGACACCCAAAAATCGAGGCGCGTAAAAAGCCGCATAGGGCAGGCCTTCGGCAAAGCGATGGATGCCCTCGGTGAGCGTCTGTCCGTTGAGGTCTTGGATTTGGCTGCGCAAAAAGGTGAGGTGGAGTTCGGAGAACCAATCCCAGAAGCGTTCGTGGTTGTGGGTGCGTAGCCGAATTTGCCAGCCGTTGTTTTGGAGCCGTCCGAGGTTTTGCCATTGGTTGTCGTAGCCGGAGGTGGCGGGCAGGGGCGCGTTGAGGATCAAGTCGTGGGTTTGCTGATCGAAATAACTCACCTCGAGGGCGATTTTGTCTTGCAGGAAAGCCAGGCGCAAGCCTAGATCAAGGTTTTGGGTGCGCTCGGGCTTGAGCCTGGCGTTTCCGGCACGGCGGGGCGTAAGGGTGGGATCGTCGCCGTACTGGCCGCGGCTTAGGCTACCCTGCGCAAAAAGCGGGTCATAGCCCGCATTGCCGGACACTCCCCAGGAGGCTCGAAGTTGCAAGAAGTTGATCTGGTGGCTGATGGGACGCAGAAACTGTTCTTTTGAGATTGTCCAGGCTCCTGCAAGGGCATAAAAGTTTTGCCAGTCTTGTTCGCGCCCGAAGGTAGTGGCCCG
>DAISIL010000104.1:0-6628 GCA_036822015.1 Bernardetiaceae bacterium
TACTCGAGATGGTAAGTGTTACACCACCAGTGTTTTCAAGCATGTAGGTGATCGTGCTGCTTGTGCCGGTGGCTACGGTGCCAAAACTCGTTGGGGAGGCACTGAAGGCGATTTCTTGCACAGCTACCCCACCCTCTAAGGCACCCAAGTCCACGATAAGGTTTTGTACGCGAAGGTTACCCGCTAGATCGGTGGTAATGACACCATCGAAAAAGACATACTCAAAACTATCTCCATCTCCATCCAAATCAAAGACATCTTGTGGGTCTATACCATTATCCACGGCAGGAGAACCCGAAATCAAACGCAAGTCATTGTTATCGGCATCCAGGAAAGGCGTAAGACTTGCCGTAACTTCAAGCACCGGTGAAGGCGTGAACGGAGTAGAATAAGCGTTGGCTGTCGTATTGCTGATCCCTCCTGCCAACAAAACAGCCACAAAGGTAGGATCAGCCGTTCCGCCATCATTGAAATTATACACCTGCGTTCCTGTACTGCCTGCGGTGTTGCCCCAAAAGATTGTATTTTCGATGATCGGGCTAGATACAGATCCCGGCGATGCCCCCCCGACATTATAAACGGCCCCACCATTATTGGTAGCGTGGTTTTGGGAAAAAGAGCAGTTAAGGAAATAGGGAGAGGATTCGCCTCCGTTGCCGTTATTGTACACAGCACCTCCGTTACCGCCTGTGTTTTGAGAAAAAATACAGTTGATAAACAAAGGGTTCGCAGGGGTGTTCTGCCCAAAATTAAAAACCGCTCCACCTTGTCCTGTGCTTCGGTTTTGGATAAACTGACTGTTGAAGAGACGCGGGTTGGTCTCTGTTCCAAAACTCCAGTTGTAAAGACCGCCGCCAATACTAGCCGAGTTTTGGAAAAAGATAATATTGCGTAAGGTTGGATTAGAGACGCTGCCCCCCGTACTTTCGTTGTACCAAGCCCCACCGTCGGCATCGCCTGGGCGGGCCCCGTTGGCGTTGCCCCCCGTAATCGTAAAGCCATCAATGATCGTAGCAGCACTAACATTGTAGGTGAACACGACGTGATAACTGTTCTCGCCATTATTGCTAGCCGCAGCGTCGAGACTTGTCGGGTTGAGGGTAACAACATAGGGGTTATCGTCCCCGTTAAGGTCTCCGCTAAGGATGGTTTGGTGGGCCGTGAAATCACGGGCAGCGATGTCAGCAGGCGTAACGGTTCCGGTAGAAGTTGCCGGAAATCCACCATAGACTTCCACGCCATCGGGGATGCGGAAGGTCTCATAGCGCGCCGTCGTCGTGGCTGATTCACCCGAACGGACGATGTAGCCCTGCGTCGGGGTGTAGGTGCCCGCCGCCACATAAATTTTCGGTGTAGCTGCACTTGTCGCCTCTGCTGCCGCAAGGGCATCTTGTAAGTCGCCGAAGGCATTATCCCAACTCGTGCCATCGGCAGCACCAGCAGCGGTGGTCTTGACATAAAACTCAGATGGATGAGAAACCGCAAAGACATACGCCGCGCCGGCATTGGTGGCACTATTATCCGCCTGGTTGCCGTTCACACCCGTTGCGTTGCTGTCTTCAAAAAGAGCCCCTACCACAATGGTCTCCCCCGAAATAGCCACGGAAAGGCCAAACTGGTCATCTGCTCCCGTATTTGAGGCTTTCAGGTAGGCTTGCTGCGACCAGAAAGTTCCCGAACGCACAAAGACATAAGCCGCCCCGGCATTGCTGGCACTATTATCCGCCTGGTTGCCGTTCACACCTGTTGCGTTGCTGGCTTCAAGCCAAGCCCCTACCACAATGGTCTCCCCCGAAATGGCGACGGAAAAGCCAAATTGGTCACCTGCGTCGGTATTGGAGGCTTTCAGGTAGGCTTGCTGCGCCCAGGTGGTTCCCGAACGCACAAAGACATAGGTCGCACCGGCAGCAGAGGCACTATTATCCGCTTCGTTGCCGTTCACGCCCGTCGCGTTGCTGCCTTCTCCCCTAGCCCCTACTGCAATCGTCTCCCCCGAAATGGCAACGGAATAGCCAAACTGGTCATTGGCTCCCGTATTGGAGGCTTTCAGGTAGGCTTGCTGCGACCAGGTGGTTCCCGAACGCACAAAGACATAAGCCGCGCCGGCATCAGAGGCACTATTATCCGCTTCGTTACCATTCACGCCCGTTGCGTTGCTGTCTTCTCCCAAAGCCCCTACCACAATGGTCTCCCCCGAAATGGCAACAGAACCGCCAAAGCGATCATCTGCCCCTGTATTGGAGGCTTTCAGGTAGGCTTGCTGCGACCAGACAGTTCCCGAACGCACAAAGACATACGCCGCACCGGCAGTAGAGGCACTATTATCCGCTTCGTTGCCATTCACGCCCGTTGCGTCGCCGTCTTCTCCAAAAGACCCTACCACAATGGTCTCCTCCGAAATGGCAACAGAACCGCCAAAACTGTCATCGGTTCCTGTATTGGAGGCTTTCAGGTAGGCTTGCTGCGACCAGGTGGTTCCCGAGCGCACAAAGACATAGGCCGCCCCAGCACCAGAGGCAGTATTATCCGCCTGATCGCCATTTACGCCCGTCGCGTTGCTGTCTTCTCCAGAAGCCCCTACCACAATCGTCTCCCCCGAAATGGCAACGGAACGGCCAAACTCGTCACTGGCTCCCGTATTGGAGGCTTTCAAGTAGGCTTGCTGCGACCAGGTGGTTCCCGAACGAACAAAGACATAGGCTGCACCGGCAGCAGAGGCACTATTATCCGCTTCGTTGCCATTCACGCCCGTCGCGTTGCTGTCCTCCCAACGAGCCCCTACCACAATGGTCTCCCCCGAAATGGCAACGGACCAGCCAAAATAGTCAAACGATTCCGTATTGGAGGCTTTGAGGTAGGCTTCTTGTGTCCAGGTGGGGTCTATGAGCAAGGGGTAGGTGGCACCGGCATCGGTGATGTAAAAATCGAGGGAGCCGGCGGCGTAGTGCATACTCGCTTGAAGCTGCTTACCGGTGGCATCCCATACTTTGAGTTTGTCGTAGTGGAGCGTAGTTTTGTCTTTGGTTAGGGTGAGGCGGTTGCCTTGTTGGCTTACCTCCATGTCTGTTTCCAGGGTCATGCGCAAGTGCAGCGGCGCATCAGGGGTACGGCCTGCTGGGGCTTCTTGCAGCGAGAACCACTGCTCTAAGCCGTCTTCTTCGTTTACCCACCACTCGCGGAGGTTCTGGTTCCATTGGTAGCTGACCTGGCTGCCTCGGGTGCTGCCTAAGTCTTCTTGTTCGAGGGACTGGGGTACGTCCAGTGGCGTAAGTTCATGGTAGCCAAGTCCTGCTAAACGCATCGCGATTCGGTAGCTGGTTTCCTCGTGGTTGCGGGGGGTGAGTACGGTGCTGCCGTCCTTCGTGTAGGTGATCTGCAAGCCATGCGCCAGGTTAGCCGAAGCGTAGCCGCCTTCTGTGCGTGGGTAGGCTTTGTATTTGCGCATCTGGATTTGCTGCTGGATAGAAGCCCAATCATCAGCACTGACCCCGTCCGGCAGTTCTCCGGGTTGGAGTTGTTGGTTTTGGGTCTTGTGGCTGGCGAAGGAAAAAGTAGATTCCTGCCCCCAAACCAAAGCAAAACTATTCAGCAGAAAGAAACCAAAAAAGAAAATCGTATTCCGAAGCCAATCGTAAGACTTGCGCATAAACTGATGTTTATTTAACAACGTGCAATCTAAGTATTTATCTTTTTTTGTCAAAATTAAGACAAGAAAAAGTCTGTCCGTAGGGAAAAAATAGGAGTAGGTTTTGAGGAGTCAAGCATCAAACATTGAGCCGGTCTATGGACAAACCACTTTGCCTCAAAGGTTTAGTGGTTTGATCCAAATCAAATATCGTCTATTCTGATCCAAAATCCAAATCAAGGCGGCGACGGAGTTCCTCCAACAAGGGATATTGCCCTGCCATAGCGTCTAGCTGCTCGTCGGGCGTGAGGCGTTTTTGGGGGATGTGCTTTTGGCGATCAAAGCGCAGGGTGAGCGCGGCGTTGGATAGCTCACGGCGCAAGAAAGCCAACAGCCGTTCTTCGTATTTTTTCAGGATTTCCTCTTGCAAAGCAAAGCCTTGACAAACAACCGTATGACCGTCCAGAGTTGGCTTTTGTTTGAAGAAATTCTCCTCGACCACCGTTAAGTTTTGCGTGGCTACCCAGCGCGTCCAGGCTGCGGCCACCTCCTCGGGAGAGCAAGTTCTCGATGGTGCCATAGGCGTGTCCCTCGTAGGCGTGGGTAGCGGTGCCGGAGGAGGCGATGCCATGGGGCTTTGTTTGATCCGTTCTTTGATCTGCTCCGGGGTCTCGATCTTGCGGGTCATCTTGGGGCGATGAGGCAACGGAGCGGGCTGTTTTGGATCGGATGTGCGTTGTTGGGGACTTACATCTGGCTGCTGTGCTGTTTTTTTTTTAAGTCCTCCATCGCTTGCTTGATCTGAAAAGCCGACGGAAGGGCGGCTAGTTTGAGGAGTGTGATCTCGACGTGTAGGCGTTGGTTTTTGGCATTTTTGTAGTTCATCTCGGCTTGCTGCACCAGCGATAAAGCCGACAGCAAAAACGAGGTAGTACAAGCCTTCGCCTGGGTCAAGAACCGCGCTTCGATCTCTTTGGAGACCTCCAGGAGCGGCAGCGTGCGCGGGTCTTGGCACATGAGCAAATTCCGAAAATGCTCTCCCATTCCCACCAAAAAGTTCAGTCCATCAAAACCCTTACGTAAGATTTCATCGAAAATCAACACAGCGGCTGCGGTGTCTTCGGCTTGGAATACATCCGTTAGGCGAAAATAATAATCGTAATCCAGGACGTGTAAGTTGTCGATCACCTGCTGATAGGTGATCTTTCGATCCGTGGAAAAAGTTACCATCAGATCAAATATCGAGAGGGCATCCCGCAAAGCACCATCGGCTTTCTGGGCGATCAAATGCAAGGCTGACTCCTCGGCTTCGATCTCCTCCTGGGCGGCAATAGCGGCTAGATGTTCGGTAATATCGCGTACCTGAATCCGATTAAAATCAAAAATTTGGCAGCGGGAAAGAATCGTAGGGATGATCTTGTGCTTCTCTGTCGTCGCCAAAATAAAGATGGCATAGGGTGGCGGCTCTTCCAGGGTTTTGAGGAAAGCATTAAAAGCCTGATTGGAAAGCATATGCACCTCGTCGATGATATAGACTTTGCGCGTACCGCCCTGGGGAGGGTAACGTACCTGCTCGATCAGGTTGCGGATGTCCTCGACGGAGTTGTTGGAGGCAGCATCTAGCTCTGTGATATTAAGGGAGTTGCCCTTGTTGAAGGCCAGGCAAGAGGGGCACTGGTCGCAGGCTTCATAGTCCGGCCCGAGGTTTTGGCAGTTGATCGTTTTGGCCAAAATACGCGCACTTGTCGTTTTGCCTACGCCACGGGGGCCACAAAACAAAAAGGCTTGTGCCAACTGGTTCGATTTGATGGCGTTTTGGAGGGTGCGCGTGATGTGCGACTGCCCCACCACCGACTCAAAAGTACCCGGACGGTATTTGCGTGCCGAAACAACAAAATTTTTCATCTGGGCAAAGATAACACAAAACTGCGTTAAAAAAACGCAAAGCCCCGAGGATTGGCTCCGAAAAGGGATATTTTTACGGCATGGAAGCCATTCATCAGAAAGTACAAGCGATTCATCAAGAGGTTGGTAAAATTGTCGTCGGGCAACGCTACATGATCGACCGCCTCTTGATCGGACTTTTTACGCAGGGACACATCCTCCTCGAAGGCGTACCTGGCCTTGCCAAGACGCTGACCATCAATACCCTGGCCCGCGTCCTCAAATTGGACTTTAAGCGCATCCAGTTCACGCCCGATCTACTGCCCTCCGATGTTGTCGGGACGATGATCTACAACCAGCTCACGGCCCAGTTTGAGGTCAAGAAGGGGCCCATCTTTGCCAACATCATCCTGGCCGACGAGATCAACCGCTCCCCAGCTAAGGTGCAGTCAGCTCTGCTAGAAGCCATGCAAGAGCGGCAGGTAACCATCGGCGAGACGACCCATCGCCTCCAGCAGCCCTTCCTTGTGATGGCGACCCAAAACCCCGTCGAGCAGGAAGGCACTTATCCGCTGCCCGAAGCCCAGGTAGATCGTTTCATGCTTAAAGTGTACGTCGATTATCTCCAAAAGTCGGATGAGTTGGAGGTCATGCGTCGGATGTCCAACCCCTCCTTTGGGGAGGAGATCACGCCGATATTGAGTGTGGAGGATATTTTTGCGATTCGGGAGGCCGTCAATCAAGTTAGCGTAGCCCCGGCCGTGGAGGAGTACATCATCGAACTCATCTTTGCTACGCGCCGCCCCAAAGACTACAAGTTAGACGGCATCGCGGACTACATCCAGTTTGGAGCATCTCCACGGGCCAGCATCAACCTCAACCGTGCCGCCAAGGCACTCGCCTTCATGGAAGGGGAAGACTACGTAAACCCCGATCACGTCAAGGCTATGGCTTACGATGTTCTCAACCACCGCATCCTCCTCAACTACGAAGCCGAAGCCGAGGGTATCACCTCCCGAGAAATCATCACCCAAATTTTGGACAAAGTACCTATTCCAAAATAAACCAAAAACCATGAGCGGAACCACAGATCGGTATATCAATCTTTTTACGGACTTT
>DAISIL010000105.1:0-6604 GCA_036822015.1 Bernardetiaceae bacterium
GTCGGGCGACCAAAAACCGTTACCGTCGTAGAGGCAGAAGCTGTACAGCCGTTGGGATTGGTTACCGTAACAGTATAAGTCGTTGTTCCTACGGTGTTTATGGGTGCATTGATGCTTTGTCCAAACTGTGTTCCGTTGTTCCAGGAATACACAAAAGTCCCTGTGGCCGATCCTGTACTGGCCGTCAATACGAGCGGCGTGCTACTTGTGCATAGGCTTTGACTTGCTGGTAAAATTGCCGTAAAGCGTGGCAAAACATTTACGTTGGCTGTCGTGGAGGCACTACAACCTGAGGCACTGGTAGCCGTCAAGATATAAGTAGTTGTTTGTGTGGGACTTACCGTGATGACATTACCTGTTGCGCCAGTACTCCAAAAATAAGTATCTCCTCCTGTAGCCGTAAGTGTCGCGGCATCACCAAAGCACAAAGTTGCGTCATTGGATGTGCCGGCAGAGTTTTCCGTGATGGCAATGGCGGGGGCAGGAAGCGGATCGACAAATATGCGTGCCACAGCACTACCTGTGCAGCCATTAGCATCTGTGGTACTGACAGTGTAAGTTGTACTAACTGTGGGCGTTACAAAAATAGTAGCCGTAGCTGCTCCCGTATTCCAGGTGTAGTTTGTGCCACCGGTAGCCGTAAGCGTTACGCCCGAACCTGCACAAATGATTCCATCGTTAGGCGTTAAAGAGTTTTCCGTGATGGCGATACTCACTACGGGTAGCGTATTGACCCCAACAAAAACGTTTCGCCCAGCTACACAGCCGTTTGCGCCCGTCGTCGTAACGGTATAGGTGGTAGAAGTAGCCGGATTGACCGTGATGACAGCACTAGTAGCCCCTGTACTCCAGGAGTAGTTATCGACACCTGAAGCCGTCAGGACTACGTTTGCGCCGGCACATATGATACCGTCGTTGTTGGCCGTACCAGAAGTCTCGGCGATAGCAACCAGCGGAGCTGCCGTACCAATGACTGTAATTTGCTGACTAACAGAGGCCACACAACCTGAGGCGTTGGTTACCTGTACGCTGTATGTTGTCGTTTGGGTAGGATCGACGGTAATAAAACCCGCTGTACTGCCTGTATTCCAGGCATACGTACCGCCCCCCGAAGCCGTCAGGGTAGCTGTACTGCCGGAACAAATCACGGCATCGTTAGGCGTTAAAGAACTTTCCGTTACGTCGATGGCAGGCGTAGGCAAGGCTTCGACGGCAACGAGCAGGCAGGTAATCGTTTCGGAAGCTAAGCCCTCGTCAATCAAGACACAGTACTCCTGGTCAAAAGTCGGCGTTACGGCTACCACAGCACCTGCCGCATCACCGAAAACGCCATCTTCGTCTGTATCCCAAAAATAAGTCGTTCCGCCGGAAGCTGTCAAAGTAGCCGATGACCCCAAACAAATAACGGCATCATTGGGGAGATTGCCCGAGTTTTCTTGGATGGAAATGGACTGTGCCATGCCATCAAAGCCAAGCCCGAAAAAAAGAAGGAATAGGAAAAGCAAAGAAGTAAAATTTCTTTTCATAACTTTTTCTTTATGGACACACCCCGTGGTCGTCGTGTGAATGATTGCTGGTGATTTCATCGGATTCAAGACAAGATACGCGCTTGGCATCTCCAAAGTTAGATTTTCGTGCTACAAAAACAACGCAAAGATGAGAGTTTTCATATACGAAAGCATAAGTTTGCACCTACTTTTTTTGTTTTTGTTAATCCTCAAAAATTTATGCTCCTACAAAGATGCTAAATTAGTTTGTATCTTTCCTGCATATCCAAAAAAATCATTTACAAACGCATAATCGTTTAAGCAAATTTATATGAACATCCCACCTCCCCCACCCAATGCCCAAAATCCCCTCCAACGACTGATGCGTGTCATGGATGCCATACGCCAGCACTGCCCCTGGGATCAAAAACAAAACATGGAATCCATTCGGTACTTGACCCTCGAGGAAACCTACGAGCTTTCGGAGGCCATCCTAAACCAGAAACCCGAAGCTATCCAGGAAGAGCTAGGCGATGTGCTGTTCCATATCGTGTATTACAGCCGACTGGCCCGCGAGAAAGCCTGGTTTGACATCGAAGCTGTCATTAACGGTGCTGCCGAAAAGATCATCCGAAGGCATCCCCACGTCTTTGGCGGAGAAGACCTCCAAGACGAACGCGCCGTCAAGCAATCCTGGGAGGCCATCAAAGCCAAAGAACGCGGCCCCGATGCCCGCCTACTCGATGGTGTTCCCCAAAGCCTACCCGCCATGATAAAAGCCCTGCGGATGCAAGAAAAAGCGCGGGGCGTGGGCTTTGATTGGGACGATATTGCGCCCGTCCGCGAAAAAGTATCCGAAGAGTGGGAAGAACTCCACCAGGCACAAAGCCCAGAAGAACGAGAGGAGGAGTTTGGCGATCTGCTCTTTGCCCTCATCAACTACGCCCGATTTCTGGACATCAATCCCGAAAACGCCTTAGAAAAAACCAACCAAAAGTTCAAACGCCGCCTGGGCTACATCGAAACCCATGCCCGCAACAACGGACGGACGCTCTCCCAGATGACCCTCGAAGAGATGGAGGCACTCTGGCAGGCCGCCAAGGGCGACGATCAAAGGGATCAAAAGACCTTCACGACGCGGTAGTAATCCATCATCGTGATCCTGAACGCCTCCCGCTCTTCTTTGGTCGGGAAAAGCGGGAGGGTATCGCCTCCATTCCAGACCGCAAGGCGATGCCCTTTCAGGATGCTATTATATACGTGTGTTGCGAAGCGATAATGCAGCTCTTTGTTGCCCTCCCAAAAGCGATGCGCTCCATTGGTGCCACTTAGGGTATCTTGCCAGAGAATATGCAGGGTATCGGAGCGGAACTGCTGCTGCAAGGGCGCGTTGGGTTCGAGGAGGACATAGGCCTGATCGTGTCGCCAGTTATTGACCAACACGACGTTGAGATGGGGGCTATCCTCGCCCTGGGGCCGATCCGAAAAGCGAAACAGTTTCATTTGTCCGCTGGGATGTTCTTCAAGGTCGTAGTACATACCCCGCATGTTCTTAAAAAACAACATCGACTGCTGGGTCGTCTGGTAACTGACTACGTTTGGATCAACAAGTTTTTCTTTATCGGGGTTGCAGGCTAGGAGCAGCCCGCACAGCCCCCACAAAAAATGGCGTTTCATAGATCGTTAAGGACTTGTCAGGGGGTTTTGTTTCAAAATTCAGATGCCCGACATCTGTTTTATCGTATCCATAAGTGCTTGATTAAACGAACCATCTTGCACGTATAACTTGTATAATTCAAGTTCTTTTTTGCGCTGGGTGGTCATCACCTCATCCAAGATTTTTCGGAGAGCTAAGTCACGGTTTTGGGTATCACGATTTTGCATGACCTTCGTTTGCCAATCGGGGTGAGCTTGTATGTATTGATTGAGGGAAATAAGCCTTATCCGTTGTTCTTCTGGTGTAACATTCCATGCTTGAAACCACTTTTGATTAAATACTCGGATGATCTCATCCAGGGGGTCTTTGTCTTCTTCTTCGCTGCCGTATGCTCCTCTCGGATTTGGGTTTTGTGGGGCTAGCACTGTTGAGGAGTCATCTAAGGCAATGGTCTGGTTGAGCTTTGTTCGTTCTAGCCCGTAGGTAGATAAATCCACCGACTCCAGTAGCTCATCTACCAGGGCATCGGCGGGGGTGCTGATAAGGAGTTTAGGAATCAAGAACTTGAGTAGCCAGAAGAGCTGCTCCCAGACGACGATCTCATAGGGCATGATGGCGGCCATCTGCCCATAAATCTTCACAAATTGCTTGGCTTTGATCTTGAAATCTGCTTTTTCTTCGTCCTCCAAATCCAATCCTACATTGAAGCGATCAGCGGCCAGGTCAATGATCGCGCTTAGCACCTGGGCATCCACACCCGCAAAATATTTGTTGGCAAAGTCTTCTACTTCTTTCCACTCATAGACACCCACCACATCTAAGGCACCCTTCAACTCGTGCAGTACGTTGATGTCGGTGGCACTACTCAAAGAAGTAGCCGTATAAAAAGGCTCAAAGGAGGACTTAATATCGTCTATTTCATTAAGAAAATCCAAGACAAACAAATCTTCGGTTTTCTTTCCTAGCTTGTCCGCTGCCCGATTGAGCCGGCTCAAGGCCTGAACCGCCAAAACACCTTGCAATTTTTTATCGACATACATCGTGCATAGCTTGGGTTGGTCAAAACCCGTGAGGTATTTGTTGGCCACGATCAAGAGGCGGTAGGGGTCGGTATCGAAGACATCTCGGGTATCTTTTTCGGGAAATCCATTCAAACTTGCCTCTGTGTGTTCTATCCCATCCACTACTTTTTTCCCCGAAAAAGCAACTACCACTTTAAACGGATTTCCTTTCTCTTTCAAAATTTGTTGGATGGACTGATAATACCGAATCGCGGCTTCAATATTTTGGGTAATCACCATGGCTTTGGCTTTGCCTTTGAGCTTTTTGGTAGTATAAACTTTGGTAAAAAAATGCTCCATCATGATTTCGGCTTTGGTGCCAATGGTCTGCCGGTGTCCTTCTACATAAGCGCGGAGTTTTTTTTGCGCTTTCCGAGTATCAAAGAGGGGGTTCTCCTGGATGGATTTTTCTATTTCGTAATAGCTTTTGTGGGTCGTGTAGTTGGAGAGGACATCCAGGATGAAGCCTTCTTCGATGGCTTGTTTCATCGAATAGAGATGAAAGGGCTTAAAGGTGCCATCCTCCTGTTGGATGCCGAAGCGTTCGAGGGTAGCACTTTTGGGGGTGGCCGTAAAGGCCAGATAAGAGGCGTTGCCCTTCATTTTGCGGGCTTGTATGGCTTGCAGGATTTTATCCTGGGCATCGGCTGGCTCTTCTTCTTCTTCTTCGCTTTGGCCCATAGACTGGTTCATTTTGCCTGCCGCCGTACCGCTTTGTGAGCTGTGGGCTTCGTCGATGATGACGGCAAAACGCTTTTGGCTCAGATCGGCGATGCCATCTACGATGAAGGGAAACTTTTGGATCGTCGTGATGATGATCTTTTTGCCTTGCTCCAGGCTCAATTTGAGGTCTTTGGAGGAGAAAGCCGGGGCGACGATATTTTTGACCTCCGAAAATTCTTTGATGTTTTCCCGTAGTTGCTTATCCAACAAACGCCTATCCGTTACGACAACCACCGAATCAAACAAGGGGTCTTGCCTACCCTTCGCTCCAGGCAAACCCTCCCGGGCGGGATAGGCTTCGATGAGCTGGTAGGCCGCCCAGGTGATCGAATTGGACTTACCCGAGCCGGCCGAATGCTGGATCAGATACCTATGCCCCACCCCGTTTTGGGTGGCATGGTCAAGGATCTTGCGCACGACATCCAACTGATGGTAGCGCGGAAAAAACAACGTTCTTTTGGTGAGCGCGTCCTTGGGCTTGCCATCAAAGCGCACAAAATGCTGCACGATATTAGCCAAACTTTCCCGACCCAAGACCTCCTCCCAAAGATAAGCCGTCTTATGCCCGAAGGCGTTGGGCGGATTGCCCTTGCCGTTGTTGTAACCCTTGTTGAAGGGAAGAAAAAAAGAAGCATCCCCGGCGAGCCGAGTACACATATACACCTGATCCGTATCAACGGCAAAATGCACCAGACAACGCCCAAACTGAAGCAAGGGCTGGCGGCTGTCTCTGTCTTTTTTGTATTGCCTGATGCCATGCACTTGAGCGTTTTGTCCCGTCCACGGGTTTTTGAGTTCTAGCGTAGCGATGGGCAAACCGTTGATAAAGATCACCATATCTATTTCCTCCCGTTGGTTTTCGGGGTTGTAACGAATCTGGCGGCTCACACTGAACTCGTTTTTGTCAAAGTTCTCTTTCACCGACTGGCTGCTGCTGGCCATCGGCAACTGATACAACAACACCAGGTGGGCATCATCTACGGGCAGCCCCTTGCGCAACAAAGACAAGATGCCTTGTTTCTTGACCAGGCGGTCGAAGCGTTGCAGGATTTTGAGTTGCCAATCGCCGGAACGTTGCAGTTTTTGGAGTTCTTCTTTTTGGGTGCTTTCCAGGAAATGCCAAAAACGGGTTTCGTCTATGGCGTAGGTGGCGTTAAAGTCATCGGCTTTGCCGATATAAAAACCATGCCGGCCCAGGGCTTCTGCGATGGCGGCTTCTAAGGCTTGTTCGTTCGTCTTACTGGTCATGGACTGTTATTTTTATTTTTCCGGTTACCGCGCTGTCTATCAGCGTGGCTTTGTATTCCTTCAACTTTTCGATTTGCTTTTGCTGCAAGGAAATCGCCTGATCTATTTTAGCGGATTGGGTTTCTAAATAATCATAAATAGCTTCCTGCTCTTTAATTGGGGGTAGAATAATAGGCATAGTCTTTAAAACATCCTGACTCAATGATGCTCTTGTAACTAAATTCATTTCTTTAGTAAAAAAGCTTCTATGAATTTGACATCTAAAATAATACTTAGAAAATCCTTTAAATAAATAGTTTCTTGAAGGTCTAAACCTTATTAAAAATCCAGCAAAAGTTGAGTTTTTTATAGTTTCAAAACAAACGGAGCTAAAACCAACTTCATCAATAGTTTCAGAAGTTCTGGTGAATAATATATCTCCTTCTCTT
>DAISIL010000106.1:0-6333 GCA_036822015.1 Bernardetiaceae bacterium
CGTTTGTGTTTTTTTGTGAGATAGTTTGTATCTTTGGTGGTGATGATACGCTTTTATTTGTTGCTCGGATGTTTGTCGATGGGGCTACTCGGGTTCTGGGAGGCTACAGCCCAGACAGATCGCACGTTTTGGTTTGTGGCCAGTGATGTACAACAAGGACACGGCGACCGCCCTATTTTCCTGCGGCTTATCACCCGCGACTCGGCCGCCGAAGTAGAGATCACCCAACCCGCCAACGCCGGTTTTGCGCCCATCTTGCGCAGCATCCCACCCAACAGCACGGCTACCGTCGATCTGACCCCGTTCATCAACCAAATCGAAAGCACCCCCCCCAATACCATCCTCTCCAACGGGCTACTCATCACCGCCGATAACCCCATCAACGCCTACTATGACGTAGCCAACGCCAGCAACCCAGACCTCTATCCGCTCAAAGGCAGCAACGCCCTCGGGACGCTGTTTTTTGTCCCCTCCCAAAACCGCTTCGCCAATATTGCAGCGGCCAGCTACGAGTCTTTTGAGGTCTTGGCTACGCAAGATAACACCACCATCGAAATCACCGTAACGGCTGACATCGTCGGGCATCCGGCCGGCAGCACTTTTACGGTGGTCTTGAACCGAGGCGAAGCCTTCACGGCCGAAGGGCTAAGCCAGGCCGCCAACGTATCCCTTGCGGGTAGTAAGATCGTTTCGGATAAGCCCGTTGCCGTAACGGGCAGCGATGATTCGATTGGAGCAGGGACGGCCTTTGCGGGCTATGACCTGATCGGCGATCAACTCGTACCTGTGCGTGTCCTCGGGACGGAGTATATCGCCATTCGGGGCTTTGCCAACCAGTACGAGCATCTCTACGTGGTGGCTACCGCTGATGCCACGGAGGTTTTTACGAACGGCAACGCCGCTCCCCTGGCTACACTCAATGCGGGCGACTTGCTCGAAATTCCCTTTGATCTCCCGACGATCTATTTGGAGGCTTCGGCGCCCGTCTATGCCCTGCACCTCTCTGGACACAACACCGAGTTTGGCTCGGCACTCCTGCCGCATATCGTCTGCACGGGTACGGATCGGGTGCGCTTTGTCCGCAACAGCGAAGGCAACTTCGCGCTCCTGCTCCTGGTACCGACGGGTTCCGAGGGTGATTTCACGCTCAATGGTGATCCTAGCTTGATCCAGGCAGGTGATTTTGCAGCAGTTACTGGTACGGGCGGGAGCTGGCAGTTTGCCCGTTTGGAGTTCAACAACACCCAAGTACCGACGGGAGTAGCCAGCACGATCGAAAACAGCAGCAACGTTTTTCATGTCGGGATGCTCAACCAACTCGGGGGTAGCTCCTCGTATGGTTTCTTTTCCGATTATAGCAGCCTCAACCTGGGCGGAGATCGGGAAATTTGTGCAGGCCAGACCCTCGAACTCAACGCCGGGGCCGGACGAGAAAGCTACCTTTGGTCAAACGGAGCGACGACACCCCAGATCACCGTCGCCGATACCGGTACGTACTGGGTACAAACCGTTGCCAACAACTGCACGCTGAGCGATACTGTCCGCGTTCGTCCCCGCCCGCTTTCTGTTGCCCAGATTCGCTACGCCGGCACACCCGAAGATACGCTCTACTTTTGCCCCGAGACACCTGCCCAGACCGTCTCGGCACTTGCCCCCACGCACGCCCCCAGCACGACCTACCAATGGCGTAGCCTCACCACAGGTACGACCCTTGCCAGTGCGGCCACCCTCACCCTCGAGACCCAAACCCAACGCTACGAAGTTACGGTAGCCGAGCCAGGCAACCGCTGCCCAGCCCGAGATACCCTTACGGTCATTTACGCGCCGCTGGCCCAGGCCGAGATTCGATTCAACGGGCAAGCCGAAGACACCGTATCCGTCTGCGACGACCAGGAAACACCCTTGCGCCTAACGGCTTTTTATGACAACCCCAACCCCGCCCTTACCTATACCTGGACGCAAGTCGAGACGGCTAGCTCCAGCACCGGAACGACCCTAGATGTATTCCATCCAGGAGAGAACTTTACCTATTGGCTCACCGTAGATGACCCCACACAACCGCCTGGTTGTGAACAGTTTTTGGATACTGTGCTGGTGCAATTTTTACCTTTGCCGGAGGCGGAGATACTTTGGCAAGATACGCCTACGGATACCTTTCGACTCTGCGATACGGATGGACCCCAGACGCTGTACGCCAACGCAATCACGCACACAGGCAACAACTTTTCCTACCAATGGCGCAACCTAAGCAACGACGAACTACTCAGCGAAGCCGATACGGTGGTACTGCGGACGTTCTCCGACTCGGTGGGCATCGAATTGCTCGTGCAGCGCGAGGAAGACAACGGGTTGATCTGTGAGCAGCGCGATACGCTTATTGCCGTCTTTTATCCGGCCGCCAACGCCCAAGAGGCCGGACTGCCCACGGCCTTGTTTACCTACTGCGATAGCGATGGCCCGCAGACCATCGAAGCCGCCGCACCCAATAGCACCTTCACGATTACCTACGCCTGGACGGACATCACCGACGGTGCAAACCCCGTGTTTCTTTCGGATAACCGCGAGCTGACGGTCAGTAATTTTTCGGATACGACCGTTTACCAGATCGACATTACGACCCAAATCACGGCCGTACAGTGCCAAAACCGCGATACGGCGACGGTCATTTTTTATGCCAACCCCGAGGTGAGCATCTCCGAAGGAACAAGTCTCACCTTTTGCGATAGCGACGGCTCCCAGACGCTCACCGCCCAGGCTTCCGGCACCACAAACGCCACCTTTGCCTGGTTTAGCCATGACCCAGCTACGGGAGCCACCACGCCCCTCGGCACGGGAGCTACCCTAAGCGTCGCCAACTTCTCAAGCACAGCCGAGTATCGGGTCATCCTGACCGACAACAGCACCGCTAATACCTGCCAGGCTTCGGCCACCACCCGCGTTACCTTCTTGCCCGTCCCCAGCTTCACCTTGCCCGAAGAGGTCTTCATCTGCGAGAGCAGCACGACCCTCGAGACCAGCCTCACCGGCAACTACACCTATGCCTGGACAAGCACGAGCGGCATCACCGCCAACACACCCGCCCTAACGATCACCGAAGCAGGTACCTACACCTTGCGCATCACAGACAACGACAACGGCTGTTTTGCCGAACGAAGCAGCCAGGTGCGCATCCCAGGAGAGCTACCAGCCCGGATTACCTTCGATCAAACGGCGATCTACTGCCTCGGCGATACGCTCCTCCTGGATGCCCAACACCCAGCCCACAACGCCAACACCCGTTATGCCTGGGACAACGGACAAAGCACGCCCAGCATCCGTATCCGTCCCACCAACTCGGGAACCGGAACCGTCCAGCTCACGATCACGGACGCGCTTACGGGTTGCTCGCGTAGCACCTCCCAGACCTACTTCATCAACGCCTTACCCGATCTCTCACCGCTGCGCGATACCTTGCGCTTTTGCGCACCCACCGATACCCTCGGACGCGGGCTAGAGCCGAGCTATGCCTATCGCTGGACAGGCCCCGGCATCCTCACCAATCCCAACCAAAGACTGATCCGCATCAACGCCGAGGGCAAATACGACCTCAGGGCCACGATTACGGAAACGGGCTGCCGTTCGGCAGCCTCCGTGCGGGTGATCTTTCATCCCTTGCCGCTCCTGGAGCTAAACGACGCTCGGGTATGCACCAACGACTCGGTAGCCCTGGTGGCCCAAGACCTCACGCATGGTACCTGGGCGCGTTATGCCTGGCGGCGCGTCCGAGATACGGCACAGATAGGGACGGCAGGTTTGTTTTGGCTGCGCCAATCGGATACGCTTTGGGTGCGCGTAACCGATAGCCGCACCGGTTGTAGTGCTTCGGATACGGCAGCGGTACAAATTCTGCCCTTGCCCCAGGCAAGTCTCACGGGCTATGACTCGACGCGCTGCCAGCCCGAGGATACCCTGATGATCTCCCCCGAAAATCCCTTGTGGTCAATCCGTTGGAGCGGTGGAGGAAGTCCCCTTGCGGGTGGGCGTGCCTTGCGCGTTACGGCTGATGGCACATACTCGGCCCGCGTTACGGATACACAAACGGGCTGCGCGGTTCAGTTGAGCCAGCGTGTCCGGTTGGGGAACCCGCCCGAGTTGCCCTTTGCCCAGACGAGCCTGCGGCATTGTGTAGCCGATACTTTGCGGCTTCGCCCCGAGCGCATCCAGACAGGATGGCAATACGTCTGGTACAGTGCCGATGGCGCGGTTTTATCTCAAAGCCCTGAGTTGGTGATCTTGCCCGAGGGCGATACACTTAATTTACGACTAACGGTAAAGTCCAATGCCGTTTGTCAGACCGAGCAAAGGCTCAAAGTAGCCTTAGAGCCAGTGCCGAACCTGCGCTTGCTTACCCCAACGACGGCTATTTGCCTCGGCGAATCTCTCCTCATCACGGCCGAGACCAATGCCGAAGAGGTGCTTTGGTACACAGGACAAAGGGGTACGCGCCTGGATTTTCGTCCCGAGGCAGCCGGGGCATACCTTATCGCGGCCGAGACCAGGGGGACATCCTCTGTTTGTCCGTCGGCTCGGGATACTTTGCGGATACAGGTGGGGCGGCGGCCTTCGGCGACGCTGCCCGATACCGTGCGGGCTTGCGTGGGCGATACGGTGGCACTTTTTCCGTCCGTCAGCGATACGGCGATACGCTACCGCTGGCAGGATGTCAATGGGACTTTGCTGGGGGAGAGCGCACCGCTGCGGCGTTTCTTTGCTGGAGCAGATCAAGAGGATATTCGTTTGATTATCAGCGATATAACAGCTATTTGTTCGGATACCCTCACGACGCATATCCGCTGGCAGATGCGTCCGGAGGTTCGTCTCAATAGCTCTGCTGCTCGGCTTTGTTTGGGCGATACTTTGCGCTTACAAGCCGAGGGGAGCGGAGACTTTTTGTGGAGTACAGGCACAAGCGGCCCTGTGCTGGTTTTGCCGACGACTGCCGTAGGACGCTTTCCGGTGATCGTTACGGCAACGGGAGCCTGTACTGCTGCCCGCGATACGGCTTATGTGGATGTACAGCCGCTCCCCAGCCTTATCCTGCCCGACACGCTGACCCTTTGCGCGGGCGATTCCCTGCAAGTCATCGCCGAAGGAGCGCAAAGTTACCTTTGGAGCAACGGGCAAAGTGGCGATACGCTTTGGGTCAATGCCGATACGCCGTCGGAACTCCTCCTGACAGGGACGGACAGCAACGGCTGTACGGCTACGCGCCCGCTCACGATTCGCCACATCCCGACAACCCAGCTGCCGGCTTATCGGCAGGCTTGCCTGGGCGATACGATCCTGCTGGATGCTACCGCGCCCGTGCCGTCGAGTTATCTCTGGCAAGGCGTTTTGGCACAGCCGCGCTTGTCTGTCTCGGGCGATGGCACGTACAGCGTCGAGATCACGAATGCCGATTGCGCCTATCGGAGAGAGGTGCGGGTAGTTTTCCTGCCCTATCCTCGGGTGTTGCTGCCTTCGGATACGCTGCTTTGTTTGGAGGATGCGTCCACCTTGACGGCCGCAGCCCTGGGCGATGCGCCTGCTTTTGCGTGGGAGTGGCGTGATGCGGAGGGGCATATCGTAGGTACGGCAGCGAGCCTGCCCCTGACGACGACTGGCAGCTATACGGCTACGGCTTTTCCGGTCTATCCTCAGAAGAGTTGCCCTGCATCGGCTTCCGTGCGCGTGGAGGAGCTTTGCGCGGGGGAGGTCTTTGTGCCGGATGCCTTCTCCCCCAACGGCGACGGTCTCAACGAGACCTTTGAAGTTTTTGGCACTAACTTCTCGGAAGCCACCCTGGAAATCTACAACCGCTGGGGGATGCTCATTTTTGTTAGCCCTTCGGGTAACCCCCGCTGGGACGGCCGCGACCGCTTCGGTAAACCCGTACAGATCGGCACTTATACGTATCGTCTGCGCTACCAAGCCCTCGGCACAGAAGGCTATCCCATCACCCTCAAACGGACGGGTCAGGTGCGGGTAGTGCGGTGAGTGATCGTTAAGAATACTCTACCGCCTTTTATTGTTTCTGTTGCTGATAAATAAGGAACTACTTTTCCTGTTTGTATCCACTCCCAAAGGTTGTCAATGTGTATGTAGTTCGTGTTGCCTTCTACATTGAAAATTCGGTAAATTTGATAACTTTTTCCGTTTTGAACACAATCAAGGAAAAACTCCCATTCATTACTTGTCAAGTAGAACGTCCTTTTTTGTTGTGGTGTTCCTTTGCAATCAATGTAATGCAAAACATTTCCATTTTTATTCAGAATTTCAAAGTCGTGATTTTTCCAACTTTCTTCAAATTGGTCT
>DAISIL010000107.1:0-5951 GCA_036822015.1 Bernardetiaceae bacterium
CCCATCGGGCCGTTTGCCTTAGTGGTGATGCGGGTGGTGGGAGCAGCGTTGTTGTTTAGCCTTTTTCACGCTTGGTTTATTCGGGAACCGATCCGAGACCGCAAAGATTTTGTGCGGCTGGGGCTATGTAGCTTTTTTGGGGTGATCCTGAACCAGTTGTGCTTCATCAAAGGGGTATCCCTGACCACACCCATCAACGCCTCCGTGATTATGATCCTTTCGCCGGTGATGGTCTTGTTGGCTTCGGCATTGCTCCTAAAAGAACCCCTCACGCGCCTCAAGCTGCTAGGTATCGCCCTGGGGGCAGCCGGGGTGTTCTGGATCATCGGTGGCGGCGGGGTTTCGTTTGGGCGAGAGACGGCTATGGGCGATCTGTTGATTTTGACCAATGCGGCTTCGTATGGCTTGTATCTGGTGCTGGTCAAGCCACTGCTGGTCAAGTACCATGCCCTAACCGTGATCCGATGGGTGTTTTTGTTGGGCATCGTGGGCGTGGTGCCTGTGGGCGGGCAGTCGTTGGCGGGGCTAGAGATCAGTGCGGTGCCGGCTTATGCCTGGCAAGGCGCGGCTTTTGTGGTGGTGGCGACGACGTTTTTGGCGTACTTGCTCAATGCCTGGGCTTTGCGGCTCGTCAATCCGAGTGTGGTGGGTTTTTATATCTATTTGCAGCCCATCTTGACTACTTTCATTGCCATCTGGCTCGGAACAGATACCCTGACCTGGTCTAAAATTGGGGCGGCTTCGCTGATTTTCCTGGGTGTATATGCCGTAACCAGGCCCACAAAAAAGGCAGACCTCCTATAAAAGACGGCATTTAGTACATTTTGCCTATTTTTATTTGCTTTTTGTTTTGGGTTACGAAATCTATCCTTATCTTTTCCCATCAAAACGCAAATCATCTTTTTGTTATGGGAAGCCTCAACGTGCGTCTGGCACGCAACAACCACGAACTCAATGCCTACACCCGCCGACTACTCCGCGACATCCAGGCACTGGAACAGATGCTCGACAACGATGCCTTCGAGAACGACAACATCAAAATCGGGGCCGAGCAGGAGATATGCCTCGTAGATGACCACGGCAAGCCCGCCCCCATGGCTATGGAGGTCTTAAATAAACTCGATCATCCCAACTTCACCACGGAGATCGCCCGTTTTAATATCGAGGCCAACCTCAACCCGCTGCCTTTTACGGGAAACTGCTTCTCCCAAATGGAAAGCAACCTACACGGGCTGCTGGCCGAACTCCAGCGCGTAACCCAAGAACTCGGCATTGAGTACCTCCTGACAGGCATCCTGCCCACGATCCGAAAGTTTGACCTGGTCAAGGAAAACCTCACCCCCCTGGATCGCTACCACGCCCTGATTGAATCGCTGCGCAAACTGCGCGGCAAAGAACACGAGCTGCGCATCGAAGGCCTCGATGAGCTAAACGTCCTCCATGATTCGGCTTTGTTGGAGGCCTGCAATACCAGTTTTCAGGTGCATTTGCAGGTGCGTCCCTCCGAGTTTGTGTCCAAATACAACGTCGCCCAGGCCATCGCTGCCCCCGTGATGGCTTTGTGCAGCAACTCGCCGATGCTCTTCGGGAAGCGGCTCTGGAGCGAAACCCGTATTGCCCTCTTTCGGCAGTCGGTCGATACCCGCGTTGCCTCCGAACACATCCGCGAGCGTAGCCCCCGCGTAACCTTTGGCAGTGGTTGGCTCCGCAACTCCATCCTGGATCTCTACCGCGAGGACATCATGCGCTTTCGGGTGCTGCTCATGTCTGACGACGACGAGGATGCCCTGCGTTGCCTAGCCGAAGGCAAAACCCCACGGCTCTCGGCACTCAATATCCATAACTCCACCGTATATCGCTGGAACAGAGCTTGCTATGGGCAGGGTAAAGACGAAAAACCACACCTGCGCATCGAAAACCGCATCTTGCCCGCCGGCCCCTCCGTCGTCGATGAGATCGCCAATGCCGCCCTCTGGATTGGCTTAATGAATGGCTTTGAAGACCAATACCCCGACATCACCAAAGTCATGGACTTCGACGATGCCAAATCCAACTTTCATCAGGCGGCCCGAAGCGGACTCGGCGCGTCCTTTACCTGGATCGGTGGAAAAAACATCAAAGACACCGAGCTGATTGCCAAAGAACTCATCCCCCTGGCCAAGCACGGACTCCAAAAAGCCGGCGTAGCCTCCGAGGACATCACCAAGTACATCGACATCATCGAAGCCCGCAACGAAACCATCTGCACCGGCTCCCGATGGATTCTCTCCTCCTACTCCAAGCTCATCAAAAGCAACAGCCGAGAGGAGGTTACCGTTGCCCTAACGGCATCCATCATGAACCGCCAGCGCGAAAACCTCCCCGTCCATACCTGGGAGCTAGCCTCCGTGGCCGACATCGCCGAGTGGGAGCCCTCCTCCCTGATGGTGGAGGAGTTCATGGACACCGACTTGATTACGGTCAATGAAGACGATACCCCCGATTTTGCCTCTGACATCATGAACTGGCAGCGCATCCGCTATCTTCCCGTCGAGAATGCCGAAGGTAAGTTTGTTGGTTTGCTCTCCTCCCGCAAACTCCTCCGCCACTACACCCGCCTACACCAGGGGCAAGTGGCGGCAGGGCAGCACACCGTCCGAGACCTGATGATTAAAGACCCCATCACGACCAAGCCCGAAGCCAACATCACGGAGCTAATGGAGGTCATGGGCAGCCACCAGATCGGATGCGTCCCCGTGATCGTGAAAGGTGAGCTGGCCGGGCTAATCACCGAAGCTAACTACCTCAATATCACGGCTAGCCTCTTGAAGCGCATCGCCGAAAGGCGCAAATCCAAGCGCAACAACAAAAACGGGCAAGAAGAGCCGCCGGCCAAATGAAGCCCTTTTGTGATACTTTTATGATTTTGTGCCAAAAAGCCGTTATTTTGCGTATCCATCCAATCTAATCGCTTTTTTATGGGAAAATTTCGTTCAGGAGTCCTCTATGGTCAGGAGGTATCGGATTTGTTGAATGATGCCAACGCCAACGACTACGCCCTGCCGGCGGTCAATGTTGTGGGTACCAACTCGGTCAATGCTGTGCTAGAAACGGCCCGCAAAGTCAATTCTCCCGTCATTGTTCAGTTTTCTAATGGCGGAGCGCATTTTTTTGCGGGCAAAGGGCTAAGCAACCTCAATGAGCAGGCAGCCATTGCCGGTGCCATCTCGGGGGCCCAGCATGTACATCAGCTTGCGGAGCTGTACGGGGTCTCCGTGATCTTGCATACCGATCACGCCGCCCGCAATCTCCTTCCCTGGATCGACGGACTTATAGCGGCCCAGGAAAAACACTACCAGGCTTACGGCCGGCCCTTGTATAGCTCACACATGCTTGACCTCTCGGAGGAACCCCTGGGCGAAAACGTCGCTACCTGTGTGGAATACTTCAAACGCCTGGATGCCATCGGGATCACCCTCGAAATGGAACTCGGCGTAACGGGTGGCGAAGAGGACGGCGTAGATAACACCAGCATTGATAGTGCCAAGCTCTACACCCAGCCCGGAGAGGTGGCCTTCGCCTACGAGCAACTCAAAACGGTGAGCGATCGCTTCATGATTGCGGCCGCCTTCGGCAACGTACACGGGGTCTATAAGCCCGGCAACGTCAGGCTTGAACCCGTGATCCTTAAAAACTCCCAGGATTACGTTCAGGAGCGGTTTGGTACGGGCCCCAACCCCATCAACTTTGTTTTTCATGGAGGTTCTGGTTCCGAACCCGACCAAATCCGCGAGGCGATCACCTATGGTGCCGTCAAGATGAACATTGATACCGACATGCAGTGGGCCTTTTGCGAGGGCATCCGTACCTACATGGAGGAAAAATCACCCTATCTCCAAAGCCAGATCGGTAATCCCGAGGGAGCGGACAAACCCAACAAAAAGTATTACGACCCCCGCAAGTGGCTTCGCCTCGGTGAGGAATCCTTCTGCCAACGCCTTGTGCAAGCCTTTGAAGACCTCAACTGCATCGGCAGAAACGCTTGATTTTGTTTCCATCTAACTTTGTGTAAGCAGTCATGGAAGAAGACATCCAAATTTACTTAGATGCCGCCCGAGAGGGCATGGAAAGTGCCATCGAGTACACCCAAAAAGTCTTTGCCAAAATCCGAGCCGGACGAGCCAACCCCATCATGCTCGAGAGCGTCAGCGTAAACTACTACGGTACTTTTACGCCCCTCCAACAAACCGCCGGCATCACCACACCCGATGCCCGGACGCTCATGGTCAAGCCCTGGGAAAAAGCCATGCTCACGGAGATCGAAAAAGCCATCACGAACGCCAACCTGGGCTTCAACCCCCAGAACGACGGTAATGTGATCCGGATTAGTGTCCCGCCACTCTCCGAAGAACGCCGCAGGGAGTTTGTCAAGAAAGCCCGCGAGGAAGCCGAAAACGGCAAGATCGGTGTCCGAAACGCCCGCAAAGAAGCCAACGAAGGCCTCCGCGACCTCCAAAAAGACGGCGTAGCCGAGGATGCCATCAAGCGGGCCGAGGAGCAGGTACAACAACTGACCAACGACTACACCAAAAAAATCGACGAGCTTTTTGCGGCCAAAGAAAAAGAAATCATGACCGTATAGCCCACCGGCTACGAAAGTGCGCCTCCAGCGGGCCGCTATGCTGAATCGCCTGGCGGAGCCATTGGAGGTGTACCCGTGCTTGTTCGTCCGTGGAGAGTTGCCATGTCTGGGGTGGCTGTTGGTGCAGGCGCGGCACCAGGGCATGGAGGCATAGGGCCACAGCAACGGAGATATTAAAACTTTCTGTGAAGCCGTACATCGGAATCTTAACCGTCTCGTCGGTGGTGATGTGATCGGAAAGCCCTTCCCACTCGCGGCCAAAGACGAGAGCTACCGGCTGGCTAAGATCAATCGCATCCAGGGTCTGGGTGGCGTGCGGCGAGAGTGCCACGGTACGGATGCCGCTCTGGCGCAATGCCTGGCGGCAGTCGGTGTAGCTCGTGTGGGTCTGAACGGAGAGCCACTTAGCAGCCCCGCGCATGACCTTCGGATGAAAATGCTGGGCGTTGTGGTCTCCGTCGGTGAGCGCGTGGATGTACTGCACCCCGAAGCACTCGCAGGAGCGCAGGATGGCACTTACGTTGTGGGAGTGGTACAAGTCCTCCAAAACGACGCGCACGTAGCCGGTTCGCCAGGCGATTTTCTCCGCAAACAGTTCCCGCTTATGATCCGTCAGGTAGTCCTCCAGGAAGTGCGATAAGGCGACCTCCAGGGGAGACAACGCACCGGAGGCTACGTGGTTTGGTGGGTCTGGGCTTGTATCCATTGTCCAAAGGGTGTGTTGAGTTCGACGGGCAAGCGAGCCACGCAAGGCACTTGATAGGGATGCTGTTCGGCTATCCAACGGCAGATGCTCGGATAGTGATCTTCGGTAGTCTTGGCGATCAGGACGACCTCCTGGCTATTTTCGATGTTTCCCTCCCAGTGGTACATGCTCTTGATGGGCAGGAGGTTGGCACAAGCGATGAGGCGTTGTTGGAGGAGGCTACGGGCGATCTGCTCGGCTACTTCCTCCGAAGGGTTGGTGATATAGACAAAGATAAACATACGCAAAGATCGCATTCTGCTAAGCAATCGCCAAAAGCCGTGCTTTGGTGGCGCGGTAGGTGGTATGCACCTCCGTAGGCGTAGGGCGCGTAGGCAAGACCAAATGCCGCTGCCGCAGTAGGTTGAGTTGGATCAGGGGGTCAGCCCAACCGCTTTCGGGTAAGCCCAGGCAGCGGGCGATAGGCTGCCCGAGTAGATAGCGCATCAGGGCCGGGACAAAGCCTCGGGGGAGCTGTCCCTCGGTGGATTTCTCCGTTTCGTGAATCAGGGCATCGTTGAGCGATTTGCCCGCCTGTGAGGGACGCAGGTGGCGCTTTTCGATGCGTTTGGCCAGGGCAAAGGC
>DAISIL010000108.1:0-5455 GCA_036822015.1 Bernardetiaceae bacterium
CAGAGTTAGATAGTCTCGGTTGTGATTCCCTTGCAAATTTAGGGATTTGACAACATGGGAAGAAATAGGCTGTTTTACCAGTTCAGTTGTGATTCCCTTGCAAATTTAGGGATTTGACAACAGTTTTCAAAAAAGTCAAAGAACAACAGAGTTGTGATTCCCTTGCAAATTTAGGGATTTGACAACTGATTTCCAAACAAAATGAAGAAAACTTTCGTTGTGATTCCCTTGCAAATTTAGGGATTTGACAACGGAAAGACCAAAAAGTAAGCAAAAACGACTTACAAACCTAGCCCTCCACCCACCTCAAGGACAGTCGCTAGCCCTCCTTGATGGTTAAGGATAAACAACAAAAGTTGCGAAGACTTACTTGCCTTTGCGGGCTGACTTTTTTTTTCGCCCAAAAAGTCTTACTTTGGCACGACTGTTTTTCTTCATCCTGATTTGCTCATGCAACCGAAAATCCTTTGGAGTGTTGTTTTTTGTTTGGTGTTATGGACAGCCGATGCCCAGCAGCGTCCCGACGAGTGGCGCAAACGCCTGGAGGAGACCAACGACCCGATAGAAAAAATTACCGTTCTGCGGGATATTGCCCAATCTTACCAACAAAACCAGCAGCACGAACTCGCCCTGCCCTATCTGCTCCGCGCCGAGCGGCTCCTGGTGCAGTATGCCGAGCCTGCTGATGTGCTGGCTCTCCAACACGAGATCGGTTTGTTTTTCCTGGATTGGGGCATTCCCCAACGGGCAGCACCGTATTTTTTGCGGGCGCATCAGGGCTACGAAGCCCTCCGTCAGCCCAACCTGGCCATGCGGGCCCTCTCCAAAGCCGCCCACACCTACACCCAAACTGGCGATTGGACACAGGCCATCAGCCACTACCAAAAACTAGAAGCCCTCCAAAAAGACACCCAAGACCTAGCCCAACTCCTCACTACCCAATCTGCCCTAGCCGATTGCCGACGTGCCATCAACCAAAACCAGGTCGCGTTGGCACACAACCAGACCGCCCTCCAAACCGCCCGGCAACTCAATGACCCCGAAAAAATCGCCCTCGCCCTCAACAACTTAGCCTATGCCCAGCGCATCGAAGGGCAACTGATCGAAGCCCGAGATGGGTTTCAGGAAGCCATCAAACACTTTGAAAAGGCACAAGTACCCAACGACAACCCGGGCTACCTGACGGCGATCAACAACCTGGCCATCCTCCAACAAAACCTCGGCGATAACGAAGCCGCCCTATCCCTACTCCGAAAGCTAGAAGAGCGGTACGCCAAAAACCCCGTCGCCCAAGCCCATGTCTTACAGCGCATTGCACAAGTGCAGTTCTATGCCCGACGCTACCCCGAGGCACTCGCCCCCGTCAATGAAGCCATCCAAATTGCCATCGAAGGCAACCAAAACGAACTCCTGGCCACGGCTTACCGCACCAAATCCGACATCCTCAAAGAACTCGGCGAACCCCGCCAAGCCATCGAACTCCTCGAGTTGAGCAACAAGATAAACGCCCAAATCCAGCAACAAAAAAACGAAGCCGAACGCCAGCGCGTCGCCAAAGCCGCCCTGGCCCAACGAGCCGAGAGCCAACTCGAACTCGATCTGGTAGCCGAAGAGAAAAAAATCCTTGAACTCGACAAGCTCCGCTCCGATTCCATCCGAAAGGCCAACCAAATCCAACTCCTCCGAGAGCGAAGCATCAACGACAGCCTCAAAATCGCCGAGCAGCAGCGCGGACGCGAGCAAGCCCAAACCGAGCTTAACCTCGTCCGGCAACGCCTCGAAAACCAACGCAAAAACCAAGAAATCGCAGACCTCCAACAGCAGCAGACCCTGCAAGCCCTCCAACTCCAACAAGCCGAAATCGAGCAAGAACGCGCTAAGGAAGCCAAAGAAAATGCCGAGAAAGCCCAGCAGATGTCGGAGCAGCAACGCCAACTCGAGCAGGTCAAACGCCGAGAAGCCGAGCAGAAAAACTACTTTTTTATTGCCATCGGGATTTTCTTCTTGTTTGGGTTCTTGCTCATCCTCTATTTCCTCCAAAAAATCCAGCGTACCAACAGCCGCCTCAAAGCACAAAACGACCAGATTCTCGCCCAAAAGCAACAAATCGAAACCCAAAATAGCGAAATCAACATCCTCCTGGCCGATACCCGCGAAAAAAACGAACAACTCCTAGCCTCCGAAGAAGAACTCCGCCAAAACTCCGAAGAACTCAAGGCCATCAACGAAAACCTCGAAATCACCTCTCACCGCCTCGAGCAAAGCCTCGAAAGTGAAATCGAAAGCCGACAAAAACTCACGGAGACCTACGAAAAACTCAAAGATGCCCAGTCCCAACTCGTCCAGTCCGAGAAAATGTCCTCCCTCGGGCAACTCACCGCCGGCATCGCCCACGAAATCAACAACCCCATCAACTTCATCAATTCCGGTGCCGATTCGGTTCAACTCAACTTCCAGGACATCCGCGAACTCCTCGACAAGTACGCCGCCCTCACGCCCGAAAACGCCGCCGAGACCATCGAAGAGATCAACGCCTTCAAGGAGGAAATCGAATTTGAAGAAATCATGGAGGAGACCACCGAACTCATCGCGGGACTTAAGAGCGGTGCCGAACGCACGGCAGAAATCGTCAAAGGGCTGCGTACTTTCTCCCGCCTCGACGAAAGCGACCTCAAAAAAATACGCATCGAAGAAGGCCTCGATTCTACCCTCGTCATGCTCCGCAACCAGTACAAAGACCGCATCACGATCCACAAAGACTACGCCGATACCCCCGCCATCGAATGCTACGCCGGCAAGCTCAATCAGGTCTTTATGAACATCTTAGCCAATGCCATCCAGGCCATCCCCGAGCAGGGAGAGATATTCCTGACCACCCAAAAAATCGACCCAGATCACATCCGTATTGCCATCCGAGATACCGGAACCGGAATGCCCGAATCGGTCAGAAAACGCATCTTTGAGCCTTTCTTTACGACCAAAGATGTCGGCAAAGGCACCGGACTCGGACTCTCCATTACGTTCAGCATCATCGAGAAGCACAACGGAAAGCTAGAAGTTGAGTCCGAAGAAGGCAAAGGAACCACATTTTTTATTACCTTACCCGTTCGTCATCCCGAACACACCTAAGTACCACACCACATACACACACACACACTACCCATGAAGATCCGCAAAGAAGATGCCTTGCATTACCACGCCAAAGGCAAGCCGGGTAAGATCGAAGTCATCCCGACCAAAGAAACCGACGGGCAGCGCGACCTAGCCCTGGCCTACTCCCCAGGGGTTGCCGAGCCTTGCAAAGCCATCGCCGAGAACCCCGACGACGTGTACCGCTACACCGCCAAAGGCAACCTGGTGGCCGTCATCTCCAACGGGACAGCCGTCCTGGGCTTAGGCGATCTAGGCCCCGAAGCCTCCAAGCCTGTCATGGAGGGAAAAGGCATTCTGTTTAAGATTTTTGCGGGCATTGATGTTTTTGATATTGAGATAGACCGCACGGATCCCGAAGACTTCATCAACGTCGTCAAAGCCATTGCCCCCACTTTTGGGGGCATCAACCTCGAGGACATCAAAGCCCCCGAGTGCTTCGAGATTGAGGCCCGCCTCAAAGCCGAACTCAACATCCCCATCATGCACGACGACCAGCACGGGACGGCCATCATCACGGGGGCGGCTTTGCTCAATGCCCTAGAAGTCGTCGGCAAGAAAGCCGAAGAGATTCAGATGGTGGTCTCGGGGGCCGGTGCGTCGGCACTTTCTTGTATCCGCATCTTCCAGGATTTGGGCGTACAGCCCGAGCATATTGTCGTTTGTGATAGCAAGGGGGTCATTCGTCAAGACCGCGACCCGCTGCCACCAACCAAAGCACCCTTTGCCACCAGCCGCGACCTGCATACGCTTTCGGATGCCCTCGAAGGAGCAGATTTGTTTTTGGGGCTTTCGATGGCCAATGTCCTCAAGCCCGAGATGTTACAAAAAATGGCAGAAAACCCCATCGTCTTTGCCCTCGCCAATCCCGATCCCGAGATTGAGTATGAGCTAGCCATGAACACCCGCTCGGATGTTGTGATGGCTACGGGGCGTTCCGACTACCCCAACCAGGTCAATAACGTGCTGGGCTTTCCGTTCATCTTCCGTGGGGCTTTGGATGTACGGGCTACCCAAATCAACGAAGCCATGAAGCTGGCCGCCGTTCGGGCCATCGCCCAGCTCACCAAAGAGCAAGTGCCGGAGGTCGTCAGGATTGCTTATGCCGGCGAAAACCTCTCTTTTGGGCGTAAGTACATCATCCCTAAGCCCTTAGATCCGCGTCTGCTCACTACCGTAGCCCCTGCCGTTGCGCGGGCAGCCATCGAGAGTGGGGTAGCCCGCAAACCCATCACAGATTGGCACGCCTACGAAGTCGAACTCATGGCGCGTTTGGGTTACGATCGCTCCATCATCCGACAGCTCAACACCATCGCCCGCAAAGACCCCCAGCGCGTCGTTTTTGCCGAAGCGACGGACTACCGCGTCCTGATGGCCGCCCAGATCGTGATGGACGAAAAAATCGCCTATCCCGTCTTGCTCGGCAGCAAAGAAAAGATCGAAGCCGTTGCCCTCGAGCATAACATTGACATCAAAGGGTGCAAAATTTGTGATCCGCGAAGCCCCGAAATGCTCCGCAAGCGGGAGGAGTTCGGTCGTCTGCTCTTCGAGAAACGCAAGCGCAGGGGCTACAACATCAGCGAAGCCATCAAGATCATGCGGGCCCGCAACTACTTCGGGATGATGATGGTCGAGCAGGGCGAAGCCGATGTACTCATCTCTGGCCTTACCCGTAAGTACGCCGATACCACACGCCCGGCCCTCGAGATTATCGGGGCTGTCCCAGGCAAAAAAGTAGCCGGTATGTACATGATGCTCACCAAGCGGGGGATGTTTTTCTTCACCGATACGACGATGAACGAAGACCCCACGGCCGAGGAACTCTCCGAGATTGCCGCCCTGACTGCCAAGACGGTTTCCGAGTTCGGGATCAAACCCAAGGTCGCTTTCTTGTCGTACTCCAACTTTGGCTCCTCCGAGTCCAGGGAACCCCAAAAGATGCGCCGCGCCACTAAGCTATTCAAGGAGGCCTATCCCGAGATCATCGCCGATGGGGAGCTACAAGCCAACGTTGCCCTCAACAGGGAACTGCTCCGCGAAAACTATCCCTTTTCCGAACTAGTCGATAACCCGCCCAATATTTTCATTTTCCCGGATTTGAGCGCGGGCAATATCGCCTACAAACTCATGCAAGAGATGGGCGGCATGGAGGCCGTGGGCCCGATCTTGATCGGTCTCAAAAAGTCGGTGCATATCCTCCAACTCGGCAGCTCCGTCCGCGAGATCGTCAATATGGTAACGATTGGTGTCGTGGACGCACAAAAGAAAAAATTGAAACAACAAAATCAATGATAACAACTGTTCC
>DAISIL010000109.1:0-5296 GCA_036822015.1 Bernardetiaceae bacterium
TTTTTTCGTTTTAAAACCTCCCCAGCAACCCTTGTGGAGGTTTTTTTGTATTTTTGTTTAACTATGCTTAAAGCACACGAACTCACAAAAATTTATACTGGACAAGAGACCAGTACGGTTGCACTTTCGGGGGTAAGCCTTGAGGTGGAGCAGGGTGAGTTTGTGGCCATTATGGGGCCATCGGGTTGTGGCAAATCGACCTTACTTCATCTTTTTGGGCTGCTTGATACGCCTACTTCTGGGCAGTTGTTTTTCAGAGGTCAAGAGATTTCTACGTTAGGCACTCGTACCCGAACGCTGATCCGTCGCAGATACATAGGCTTTGTTTTTCAGTATTTTAATTTGATTGAGGAACTGACCATCTATGAAAACATTGAGCTACCTCTGATTTATGGTGGTGTGGCTTTGCGTGAGCGCAAGATACGGGTGCAGGCCGTAATGGAGCGGGCCAGTATTTGGCATAAGCGTAGCTTTTTTCCGCGACAGTTATCGGGGGGACAGCAGCAGCGGGTGGCTTTGTGCCGGGCGGTGGTGCATGAGCCGGAGTTATTGCTGGCCGACGAACCTACGGGTAACCTGGACTCGTTACAAGGGCAGGAGGTATTGGCTTTTTTGAGTGAGCTACACGAGCAGGGTATGACGATTGTGTTGGTTACCCATTCCAAAACGATTGCTAGCTATGCCCAAAGAATCATTCAAGTTTTTGATGGACAAATAGTTACGGGAGCGATTATCAGTGATTAAAAACTACATCCTTACCATCCTTAGAAGCCTCGACCGCAGTCGCCTATACGCTGCCATTAACGTACTGGGGCTGGCTTTTGCCATTGCTTGCTTTGCGCTGGTGTGGCTTCTGGTGCGCTATGAGTGGATGCACGACCGCTGGCATCCCGAAGCCGAACGGGTATTCAGGATCACGGAGCGGGTAGAGAAAGAGGGGGTGGGTGAGCATTCTAGTTCGGTGCCTTTTCCGTTGGGCCCCACGCTACAAGCCGAGTATCCTTCGTATATCGCCGCGATGGTGCGTCTTTTCAATTTTCAGCTTCCGTTGGTCTCGATCACGAAGGGGGAACGTGCCTACAACGAGTCGGGGTTTTATCTGGCTGATCCTGGTTTTTTTCGTGTTTTTGGTTATCCGTTGGCGCGTCAGTTGAGGGATAGTTTATTGACACGCCCTTTTGAGGTCGTGATCTCGGCGCGTGTTGCCCGTGCGTATTTTGGGGAGGCGGATCCTTTGGGCGATACGCTGCTCTTGCAGGGGCGTGTGCCTTTGTGTGTGGTGGGCGTTTTTGCGGAGCAGTCCCAACCCTCTCATTTTCAATTCGACTTCATTGCTTCTTTTGCCACCCTCGACGCGATTACTTTGCATCGCTATCGACAAAGTTGGGTCTGGAACCCCTGCTGGACGTACATTCGCCTGCAAGCTGGCATAGAGCGCGAGGCGGTAGAGGCGATTTTGCCCAGGTTCACGGAGCGGCACTTGTACCCGGTCATCCCCGACCAGGTGAGCTTATCCCTGCAAGCCCTGACGAGTATCCACTTGCGCTCGCACCTGGATTATGAGCTACGCCCCAACAGTGATATGCGCTACTTGTACGCTTTTGGTTTGTTGGGAATTTTGGTTTTGGTGATGGGTGGTCTAAACTTCATGCAACTGTCCCTTTCGCGGGCCACCTTACGCGCCAAAGAGATTGCGGTGCGGAGAGTGTTGGGAGCAGACCGATATAGTCTTTTGTTACAGTTTTTGGCCGAGGTGTTGGTACTGGGTAGCTTGGCTGTTTTGGTGGCTTTTATTTTGGTGGAGCAAGCCTTGCCGTATTTGCGCACGCTTTCTGGGCAGTCTCTTCCTTCGAGTGAGCGGGAGGGCTTGTTTGGGGTGGTGCTGGGGGTTGGTTTTGGGGTGAGTATTGGGGGGAGTATATATCCTTCGATGCTGATGCTGGGTTTTGACGTGAGGCGTATCTTCAGTGGACGGGCCGCCAGGATGCCTTCTCGGCAGCATTTTAATCGGCTTTTAGTCAGGATACAATTTACGATTTCAGTGGTTTTGTTAGTTTTTACGTTTACCCAAAGCCGACAATTAGACTTTTTGCGGAGTTTTGATCTGGGCTTTGATACCCAATCGGTTTTTGTGATTCCATTGGGGCAGTCTCCCGAGATACGCAGGCATTATGCTTCGCTGCTTCGGGAGATCAACGCGCATCCTGACTTGATTTTGGCTTCTGCTGGGGCAGAGGATATTTTGGGAAAAGCGCACCAGACGCGCCCCTATATTCGTTCATCGGATAGTTTGTTGGTTTTTTCTCCTTCTCTGTTCATTGGAGAGCAATTTCCACGGGCTTTGGGTTTACGGTTTTTGGCAGGTGGGGATTTTGACTCTTCTCGAGCAGCATACGATCAGCTACTCATCAACTCATCCATGGTTAGACAGATGGGATTTGCTCATCCCGAGCAGGCGATTGGCCAGTATTTAAGTCGTCCCGAGCAGATGGAGGGCTGGGGTAAGCCACTCAAGCGGATTCAGGGTGTGGTCGCGGATGTTCATTTTACATCGCTTTATGAGCCGATGGCGCCTTTTGTTTTTGAGCTTCGTCCGGAGGAGCAGTCGCTGCAACGTTATTTGATGGTGCGCCATGTACCAGGGAAAGGTTTGGAGGCACAAGAGCTTATCGAGCAGATATGGGCAAAGTATGCCAATGGACAGGCTTTGGTTTGCTCTTTGTTGTCTGAGGAACTCCAAGAGATGTACCAGCAGGAGTTGATCCTCGGACGTACAGCCATGACCCTCACCTGGGTTGTATTGTTGATCTCGGCGATGGGGCTTTTTGCGCTGGCTACTTTTGTGGTGAGCCGCCGCGAGAAAGAAATCGGCATCCGGCGCGTCCTGGGTGCCAACACCTGGAGCCTTGTTGTGCTGCTCAATGGTGTGTTTTTACGGCTTTTGGTACAGAGTATTTTATTGGGCTGGGTGCTGGCTTATGGGGTGTTGTGGTTGTGGTTTGAGCGTTTTGCTTACCATGTGCGTCCACCTCTGAGTGCCTTTCTGTGGGCTGCGGGTGTAGTCTTTGGGGTGATGTTATTGAGCGTCAGTGTTCAGACATTGCGGGCATCTTTGCGTACACCGGTTCGGGCGATTCAGCGTGGGATATAGCCACAAGGTTATTCGGTAAATCTTTTCATTATTTTGTTCCATTTATCTAGATGAAAGCTTCTTACTTCGGTGCACCTAATGTGCTAGCGTGAGAAAAGCACTTTCTTTATTGGCATATTTCGGAAAATAATCTTTGAAAAATGGAGATGTAACCTTGGTATCTAAGACTCTGGCTGAGTAACCACCTTCAAAATCAGTACGATGTAATCGAATATCCTGTGTTGGGTCGCAGATTTTTTTAACAAGACTTGTTACAAGTGCAGAAACAAGAGATTTATTACTATCTATCTTGTCGATCAACACATCAACGTCTCGTCTTATTGCATCGGAAACGTTACCTTTATCTTGTCGTCTGGCTACATGATAGGCTTCTAATAAAATTTCTTTTTCTGTCATAAGAACAACTCTTGAGTAAAACTCGCTGATTTTATCCGTTTATTAGCTAAATCTACATATTCAGGATTTATTTCAATACCCATATATCGTCGATTTAAGTTTTTTGCAGCCAGACAGGTAGTGCCACTTCCACAGAAAGGATCTAAAATAAGATCGTTTTTTTTGCTTAACAATTTTATTAGTTCTTGTGTGATATACAAGGGGTAAACAGCAGGATGTGCGTTGTCTTTTGTAATTTCTACTGGACTTTCAATAACATCTTTTTTTAACCTGTTTCCCAATATTTTGATTACAGTAAATCCATTATTGCGAATTTGATTATTTCTACCACCTTCCATTCCTCCATACGCTTCTTTATGAATACCCCGTATTTTCATCCGGAAACTATCAATTTCTCCACGGTGAACCAATAATATCGCTTCTTGTAGTGCCTGGCGTGCATTAGTTTTTTGCTCTGCTGTTAAATCTGAGTTTTCAATGAGATCGAAATATTTTTTTCCTAATTTTTCACTAGGCTTGCTTTTGTTCGTCTTATTGAAGTCATCCAGATGCTTTAGGTAGTTATCTAAGCAAAAATAATAATCTTTGGATTTTGCAAAAATAAAAAAAGGTTCTGTAGCTTGTATGAGTTTTCGTTTGTCTTGTCGCGGTGTAGGATTTAACTTAGACCAAGTAAGTTGGTTGATTAAGAAAACTTTGTTATTTTCAATGGCTTTGATAGCAAACTTGTAAGGTAATAAAGACAAAGCACCATCTATGTACTTGTCTCCCAAATTAAAAACAATGCTTCCTGTCGGCTTAACTACGCGGACACATTCAAAAAAAATGGCGAGTAAATTTTCTAGGTATGCTTCTTCTGTCCCTTCGTTGCCTATACCCAGGCCACCCGTCCCATAATCTCTTTGCTGAAAATAAGGAGGCGAGGTGAGAACGACATCAATACATTCATTAGGCAAATCTTGCAAAACATGCAGACTGTTACCCACAACAATACGATCTAGCTTTATTTCCACACTTCAATATATGTATTTCGTGCAATTTACTAAACAAAAGCTACGCAACCAAAAAGTAAAAGCTGCTTTTCACCGCGTCTCTTCTATTGCCAGGAGTAGCTCATGGCAAGCTGACCGTATCTGCTCTTCCGTGATGATGAGCGGAGGGGCGATGCGCATGGCCGTATCACAAAACAAAAACCAGTCGGTGAGTAGCCCGCGCTCAATGGCCCTGCGGATGAGCCGTTGTAGTCGTGCAAAACCCGAAAACTCAATGGCCATCATGAGCCCCCGGCTGCGAATACGGAGGATGTCAGGGTGTTGGAGGAGTTCGCGAAAGAGAGTTTCTTTTTTGCCTACCTCTTCATAAAGTCGCTGCTCTTGAATGACTTGTAGCGTTGCTAGTGATGCCGCGCAGCATACGGGATGCCCGCCAAAAGTCGTGATATGTCCCAGCACAGGCGCGTGTGTGAGGCAGTGCATTCGCTCCCTTGAAGCCACAAAAGCACCCAGCGGAAGCCCCCCACCCATGCCTTTGGCCATCACCAAAATATCTGGCACAACGCCATACTGCTCAAAGGCCCAAAACGTACCTGTGCGCCCAAAGCCCGTCTGTATCTCGTCCAGGATTAGGCAAGCACCTACGGCATCGCAACGCTGCCGCAATGCTTTCAAAAAACATAAGTTTGCTGGCACAACACCTGCCTCTCCCTGGACGGTTTCGAGGAGTACGGCGGCTGTCCGCTCCGTGATTTGA
>DAISIL010000110.1:0-5293 GCA_036822015.1 Bernardetiaceae bacterium
AAGGAGGGGTAAAAAATGGATGCCCAGGGGATCATTGCAGTTTATGAGGAGCTTCTCTCGCAGCGTCCTACGTATCGCAAAAAAATAGGCGCGTTTTATACGCCGTCTTTTATCGTAGATTATATGGTGAAGGCTTGCCTAGAGCGATCTTTTGCCAACAAGTCATACGCTGCAACTGGTCAAGTGCGTATATTGGATCCTTCCTGCGGGGGCGGTGCGTTTCTGGTGGGCGCGTATGCGTATCTCTTGCGTTATCATGCACAAAAAAAACGAAGGGTTTTATCCCTCGAAGAGCGCAAGACAATTTTGTTAGATCAGATTTTTGGTGTGGACATCGACACAGAGGCCGTGCAGATTTGTCGTCAAGCCCTGCTCCTGGTCTGTTACGGCGGTGGGTCATCGGTGATCCAGGATACCTCCTTGCTGGAAATGAACATCAAGTGCGGCAACTCCCTGGTCAGTCGCTTTGCCCTCGATGCCGACATCAAACAAGCCCTCAAAAAAAGCAAGTGGAACATCGAAAGCTACCGAACCGCCGTAGCCACCTACCGAAACGCTCAAAACAAAGCACAAAAGCGGGAAATGATCGCCCTCATCGAGAGCATCAAAGCCGACTTTGGGGCAGAAATCAGTAGAAACGATCCCAAAATCACCCGACGCAACCGCCTACAAGGTGAACTTGCCCTGCTCACGACCCAGCAAACGGTCTTCGGGATGAGCGAAAAAGAAAAAAAGCGGTGGGACAAACAAGTCGCCCAACTGACCCGAGACATCCAGCAGATCGAGGACGAAATCGAAGCCGTCAAGTCGGGCAAAATCTACGACCGCGCCTTTGAGTGGCGCTTTGAGTTTCCGGAAGTCCTCAACGACGAAGGCGATTTTGTCGGTTTTGATGTCGTGATCGGGAACCCGCCGTATTTGGATTACAGAGCAATCGAAAAAACACAAATTCATCACCTGCGCCACTACCATACCCTGGACGAATCCCCCCGCCCCAACCTGTATCATTTTTTTATTGAATTGAGCTATCAACTGATGCGCGAGGGAGCTTACTTTTGTTACATCAATCCAAACTCGTTTTTGTCGATTGATGCTGGCTATGGCATCCGGCGTTTTGTTGTGGAAAACACTGTTTTACAATTTATTGATGATATTTCTCATATCAAAGTTTTTGATTCGGCGGCTACTTACACGGTCATTTGGAGCTTCAAAAAAGAAAAAAACGGAAATTATCCCGTGCGTATCAGCCGCTGTACAAAAGTCGATCAGATAGGTAAAGCTAGTCTGGTTGTGCGCAAAAACGAAATCATCGCTAATGGGAAGTATTTAATCATTGCCAACGCACATCAGGTTATCATTGGGCGTATCGAACAAGGGAGGCTTCGCCTCGGTAAACTATGCCAGATGGTTTGGGGAACCTCTCAAAGTGGCTACGGAAAGAAAAAAATAATGCAGGCAGATTATGATAATCTTTCCGATCAAGAAAAACAAGCGTATGCCCCGCTGCTCCAGACACGGGACATCAAGCGGCACTTCATCGACTGGAAGGGGGAGTACATTCCTCGGGATATATTTTCGGATAGTGTTATAGAAAAATTTGAAAGACCGGAGAAAGTTGTCATTGCCCGCATGACCCGTCGTCCACAGGCAGCCAAAGATGACCAAAGATATTTTGTAGGAAAATCAAGCGTGCTTTTTGATCTTGATCCGCAAATACAAAGCGACTATCTGCTGGGGCTTTTAAATTCCAAACTAATTTACTTTTGGTATGCCAATTATTTTGAAAATACGCATCTCTCGGGGGGATATATTCGCTTCGATATTCCTTATCTAAAAAAGATTCCTATTGCCTTGCCCTCCCAGGATGTACAAGCCTCCATAAGTGATCTTGTCCAGAGAATAGCTACCCGCAAAAAACAAAACCCCTCCGCCGACACCACCGCCCTCGAGACCCAAATCGACGCGCTGGTTTATCAGTTGTACGGCTTGACGGCGGAGGAGATCGCGCTAGTGGAAAAAGAGGGGTAAATCCCAAAAAAAGCAAGACGATGCGCAAAAAGCTGGTTTCTTTTGATTGGGCGATCAAGCTCCTGCGCTACAAGACCAACTTCGGTATCCTGGGGGGCTTTCTCTCCGAGTTGCAAGAAAAGAAAATGTACGAACGCGCCGTAGCCAACAGGCGCATCGAAAACAGCGTAGAACTGACCCGAGTGCCGGAGGCAGAACACAAGAAAGTAATTATTAAAAGGGGCCTTGATAACGAAACCATTGCCAGCATCGTCGATTTGACTACCGAACAAATAGAAACCCTACGCCAAACAAAGGAAGACCTGTAAGGCGTTTGAACACCTGACAGGTCTTGGATTTGATGCCTACAAAGCCGGATACGTCCTCGGGTCGCACTCGTGCATGATGGCATAGGCGGCCTCAAAGAGGGTATCGACGTTGGGTTTGGAGAAGTAATCGCCATCGGAGGCATAGGCCGGGCGGTGATCTTGGGCCGAAACACAGACGGGTTTGGCATCGAGCCAGCGGTAGGCGTTCTGCTCATTGAGGACTTTTTGGAGCATGTAGCCCGTCGTTCCCCCCGATACGTCCTCATCGGTGAAGATGACACGGTTGGTCTTCTGGATCGAATCGAGGATACGGTGGTAGCGATCAAAGGGCAGGAGCGTTTGTACGTCAATGACCTCGAGGCTGATCCCGGCCTCCTCGAGTAGCTCGGCGGCTTCCATCGCGATACGGCACATGGAGCCATAGGTTACCAGGGTGATGTCCGAGCCTTCGCGCAAGACCTCCGGCACACCTAGCGGCACACGAAACTCGGCGATGTTATCGGGGACGCGCTCTTTGAGGCGGTATCCGTTGAGGCTTTCGATGATGAGTGCGGGTTCGTCGGAGGCCAGCATGGTGTTGTAGAAGCCCGCCGCTTGGGTCATGTTGCGCGGCACCAGCACCCGAATCCCGCGAAAACTTCCCAGGATCATGCTGATCGGGGAGCCAGAATGCCAGATGCCTTCCAGGCGATGTCCGCGTGTACGGATGATGAGCGGTGCTTTTTGTCCGCCTTTGGTGCGGTACTGGAGGCAGGCGATGTCGTCCGTGATCGTGGGAAGGGCATAAACGAGGTAATCCAGGTATTGGATTTCGGCTATGGGGCGCAAGCCACGCATGGCTAGGCCTGTGGCCTGTCCGATGATGGTCATCTCACGGATGCCGGTATCCATGACCCGCAACTCGCCGTATTTTTCTTGCATTCCGGCCAGGGCTTGGTTTACGTCGCCGAGGAAGCCGACATCTTCGCCGAAGGCAAGTACCCTCGGATCACGGGCAAAGATTTGATCGAAACAAGCCTGCAAGACTTCGCGTCCGTCCACGGTAGGGCTACTTTCGGAGTAGATCGGCGGGACAGCCTCAACTTGTAGGGCATTTTGCGCCGATGCACTGTACAGGTGGCTGTTGTAGCGGTCGGCATTTCGGGCTGCACTTTCGGTGATCCACTGCCGCAGGGCTGTTTTGGTGGGGCTTTCGGGATGAAATCGCAAGAGGCGAAGGGCTTTCTTGGCTGCCTGAATGGCATCTTTTCGGATGGGGTTGAGGGTCTTTTGTAGGGCTTGGGCGGTATGTGAGAGTTCGGCATGAAGGTCAGGATGAGCGGCGGCGGCATTTTGGATCGCCTGCTCGGCGGCTTGCTGCTCGGCTTTGATGCCTTGCGTGAACTCGGCCCAGGCATCGGTTTTGGCTTGTCGGGCGGTTTGTTGGGCTTCTTTTTCGATGCGGTCGAGGGTTTCGGCATCGGCCCAGTCGTTTTGGAGAATCCAACGCCGAAACTGTGCCAGGCAATCGTATTCTTTTTCCCACTGGAGGCGTTCTTCGGATTTGTAGCGTTCATGCGATCCCGAGGTAGAATGTCCCTGGGGCTGGGTGATCTCTTCTACATGCAGCAGGACGGGTACATGTTGGTTGCGGCAAATGTCCGCGCTCTCGAGGTAAGCCTGGCAAAGGGCTTCGTAGTCCCATCCCCTGACACGCAAGATTTCGTAGCCGTTGCTGCTGCCGCTGCGCTGAAAGCCAGCCAGGATTTCAGAGATACTGCCTTTGGTGGTTTGGTATTTTTTGGGGACAGAGATACCGTAACCATCGTCCCAAACCGACATGAGCATCGGAATCTGGAGGACACCAGCGGCGTTGATGGCCTCAAAAAACAGCCCTTCGGAGGTAGAGGCATCGCCAATCGTCCCGAAGGCAATTTCGTTGCCATGGATCGAAAAATCGGTAAAATCTTTCAGGTCAGGGTTTTGTCGGTAGATTTTCGAGGCAAAAGCCAGTCCTACCAGGCGGGGCATCTGTCCGGCGGTAGAGGAAATATCGGCACTGGAGTTTTTCTGTTGGGTGAGTTTTTTCCAGTTTCCGCGTTCGTCGAGGGAGCGGGTGGCAAAGTGTCCGTTCATCATGCGTCCGGCCGAGGCGGGATCGGCTTCGAGGCTGGGGGTAGCGTAAAGCTGGGCAAACCACTGCTGGAGGGTCAGTTGCTCAATGGCAAACATAAAGGTTTGGTCTCGATAGTAGCCCGAGCGAAAGTCGCCGTTCTCGAAGGCTTTGGCCATGGCGAGCTGGGCTAGCTCTTTGCCGTCGCCGAAGATACCAAACTTAGCCCGCCCGAGCATGGCTTCTTTGCGTCCCAATAAGCTGGCATGTCGGCTTTCCCAACCGATGCGGTAATCGCGGAGGATATTTTCTTTGGTAAAAATCTGGTCTAGTCGTGTGTGTGTAAGGGTATTTTCCATGGATGCTTTCTGGTGTTTTGGGACGAAAATACGATAAAATTTTCATAGTTTCGCCATTTTGACGGGTTGGATTGCATGTTTTTTCTTTCAAAAAAACTTACAAAAAATGAAGCATAGCAAGTGGACTAACTCGGGTATCGTCATTGGATGTTTTTTGTTAGCGTATTATGGCAGGCGTTGGTTTCCTCTCGAGGTCGGTTATCGGTGGTGGTGGACTGCTTACACCTACGCCTGGTACGTGGTTCCACCCGTGCTAGCGACGGGATTTTTGTTTGGCTTTCGGGAACTCATCCCGCGCTTAGGGCTAGATAAAGGCATCACTCGGGCTCCCCTAGTCCAAGCCTTGGACTGCATTCACTTACCCTAGTTCAAGCCTTGGATTCATAACCTGTAAATCAACTTAACAAAGTTTAAGGCTTAGACTAGTGGGGGATAGGACGCATTGATGATGCGTCCCTACTGGCTAGGAGGGAGGCGTGGAGCTGTGCGAGGGGTCAGGAGGGGGG
>DAISIL010000111.1:0-5245 GCA_036822015.1 Bernardetiaceae bacterium
TGTTCCCAATACGGGCCGCCGCAGTTGGCGCAACTTCCCATCGAGACGACATAACGCGGCTCGGGCATCTGCATATAGAGCCGACGGATGCGATCAGCCATCTTGAAGGTAACCGTACCCGCAACGATCATCAAATCAGACTGCCGAGGGGAGTTTCGGGTAAACATCCCAAAACGATCCAGGTCGTAGGTAGAAGCAAAAGTCGCCATCATCTCTATCGCGCAGCAAGCTAGCCCAAAACTCATGGGCCAAAGCGATGAAAGCCGCGCCCAATTCAGGACTTGTTCCAAAGACGTAACCACGATACCACCTTCTCCGGTTTTCATGGGCAGAGGCAAAATAGTACTCCCCCGACAAAATCAGGGGAGCCGTTATGATCTAATAATCGTTATCCTGATCGTCGGTGTAGTTTTCGTAGGCTTCGTAGGCACTTTCGTAGTCATCCTCCAGGACAAGTTCGACAGTGCGGGCTACTTTTTCGCCTTTGTCGTTTGTCCCGACGGTAAAGCGCACCTTATCTCCCTCCCGCAAATCCGCAAACTCATGCTCGCCTTTTACGTCGGTGTGATGGAAAAAGAGGTTGTTGGGCGGATACTCGATAAAGCCAAAGCCGTTCAGGACGCTAAGGATGCGGCTACGAACTTTGCGAGGCGCGCCGTTTTCGTCGAGCGGGATGGCTACATTTTCTTGTTTGCGGTAGCCATTTCCGCCGTAGTAGCCGTTGTTGTGGGGTCCAGATTCGGCGACGAACAGGTTTCGGATCAAGGGATCGTTACGCTTGACGCGGTTGTCGATGATTTCGTGCATCGCGATAGGGTAGGCGACCTCTTCCAGGAGTGCTTGGGAGGTGCGCGTAACCATGTTGCGTCCGGAGCTAGTGGTGTATTCAAAATCCCAGCTCAGTACCATCACGCGGGCCCCTTTGGTGTTCAGTTTGCGAATCAGTGGCACATAGTCGCCGTCAGAGGCCACCAAAACGACGATGTTAAACTCTTTGTACGTAGTTAGTTCGTAGGCTTCGAGGGCGAGCCATACGTCGATGCCTTTTTCTTCATAGCGGTTATTGCGCGACTTGAGGGGGAGATAATGCGTAACGACTCCTTCTTGCATCAACAGATCGTCCATTTGTCGTTCTTGATAGAGGCGATGCTGATCTCTGGCATCGTCGGCACTCAATCGCCCCCTGAAGTAGTGGGCATCTACGATATGGCAAAGTCCGATTTCTGTTTTTTCTAACTCACTGAGCTTATGACGAATAAACTCATGAAGTCCGCCGATGCTTAGGCGGGCGTGCCGCTCGTGTTCATACCGATAATAGTTGTTTACGTGATAGAGGTAATTGCCGTCATAAAATACTCCAATCCGTTTCAGTCCGTTTCTTTGTTCTGACATGGTGTTTTTGTTTCTAATGAAAAAGATAAATATGTAGGAGACACTAAAATTAACGGGCAAGATAATAAGTTTTTCCTGAACTCACAAACGCAAACCCAAAATGGTTACGTCGTCGATCTGGGGGACTTCCTGCCGATGACTTTGGAGCGTATGGCGGAGCTTGAGTTCCTGGCTGGCTAAATCTAGGGGAGCGATCTGTTGGAGTAGTGTCTTGAGATGGTTGGAGCCGTATTTTTGACGTTGGGCATTGATTTGGTCAGCAAATCCGTCGGTGGTCAGATACAAAACATCCCCTGGCTGCAACAAAAAAAGATGCTTCGTAAACTGCTGGCGTGTGCCTTTTTGGCGGCCACCGATGGAGCGTCTATCTCCGCGCATTTCTTTGAGGTCTTTGCTTTTTTGCTCGTAGATGTACAAGGGACGTTTGGCACCGGCAAAGGTTACCTCTATGTGCGCCTCCGCTGAACGGATGCGGCATAAGACCATATCCATGCCATCCTCGTTGGCTTTTTCGGCTTGCTTGAGCGCAACACGGATACGCTCATGGAGTTTGGTCAGGATTTGATGCGGCTCATAGACCTGATCCTGATTGACGATTTCGTTGAGTAAGGTGTTGCCTATCAATGACATAAAAGCACCCGGAACGCCATGCCCCGTGCAATCGACGGCCGCAACAAAACTCATCTCCTTGATCTGGACAAACCAGAAAAAATCCCCCGAGACGATAGCCTTGGGCAGATAAAGCACAAAGCCATCCGTGAAGGTCTGACGGATGCGGGCGCGGGTGGGCAGGACGGCCTCCTGAATCGTCTTGGCGTAGCGGATGCTATCGGTGATGCTGTTGTTTTTTTGTTCGATGTCGCGGTAAGCGTCCTGGAGTTTTTCGGTCGAGGCTCGGAGGGCTTTGTGCTGTTGCTCAATTTGTTGGTGCTGCTCTTGAAGGGATTGTTTTTGCTCTTCGAGGGCTTGTTTTTGGGATTCAAGCTGCTCGTTTTTTTGGCGTATTTCAGTTGTCCGCTGCTGTACCTGCTGCTCCAACAGACGGCTTTGTCGCTCCACTTGCCAGAGCCGATAGCGGTACAGGGCGTAAATGACGGCCAGCCCGAGCGTGAGTAAAATCCCCTGAAACCAGATTTCTTTCCAAATCGGGGGCGTGATCGTGATCTGGAGGCTTGTCTCGGGGCCGCGTGTGCCGTCGTTGTTGTATCCACGCAGGCGGAAGGTGTATTTTCCTGGGGCCAGGTTGTTGTATTCCACCACATTACGTCCGGATTCGTCGTATCGCCAATTCTTGTCGAGGCCTTCGAGTTTGAAGAGAACACGGTTTTTTTCGGGAAGGACAAAATCCAGTACCGCAAAGCTGAAAGCCAGCGTGTTTTGGTCGTGTTCTAGGGTCAGTTGTTGGTTTTGGAGGGCATCGAAGGCCAGCGACTGTCCCAGGAGCCGGACATCCGTGATGACCGTGCGGGGTGGATGGGTGTTGTAGATCAGCAGATCGGGACGAAACCAGTTGAAGCCATTATTTCCCCCAAATAGCATCGCACCCTCCTGCGTCATCAGGCAGGCATGTGGCAAAAATTCTAGCCCTTGTAGCCCATCAAAAGTAGAAAAATTAACAAATGTTTCGTTGGAGGCATCCATGCGCGAAATACCATTGTTGGTGCTGATCCAGAGGTTATTATCGGCATCACCGAGGATTCCCTTAATAAAACCGTTCGGTAACTCATTGGGCCCCTCCACAAAGGAGCTAAACGTTTCGCGTTCGGGATCCCACTGGTTGAGTCCGTTGGCAGTCCCGATCCAGAGCCGCCCCTGGGTGTCCTCGGTCATCGAAAAGATGCGGCTGTTGCTGAGACTGTTGGCATCGTCAGGGATGTTTTTGTAGAAAGTAAACTGGTTTTGGTCGGCCAGATAGCAGCCTAGCCCATTTTGTGTACCTACCCATACGCGCTGTTCCCGATCCTGGTAGAGTGTCGTAATTTGGTCATTTTGTAAGCCCTCGTTTGCCGTAAAAATATCCAGTTCGTTATCCTGAAAAGAAAACCGGTATAGCCCACCACTTGTGCCTACCCACAGTTTGTTTTGGGTATCAGGCAAGATCGCCGTAATGCTCAACTGCCGTCCACCGCCGGAGATTTTGGTTGTCTGAAAGTCGTTGGTCTCGGGGTTAAGGCGAATGAGGCGTTGGCGGGTTCCCATCCAGAGCATCCCGTTTTGGTCTCGGGTAATGACCTGTACCTTGTTGAGGAGCAGTTGTATATCCGCATCCGGGCTTCGCCAACGCTCCCACCCCCTGCTGACGGACTCGGGGGCAGTACTCCTAAACAAGCCCGCATCGGTGGCCACCCAAAGGTGTCCCTTGAGGTCTTGGGCAAAATCAAAGACGGTGTTTCCCAGATCGGGATGGCTGTTTTGGGCGTTGATATGCAGAAACTTAGTCGAGAAGGCGTTGTACTTGCTCAACCCGTTTTCGGCCGTTCCAATCCAGACCGTCTCACTTCGATCCTCAAAGATGCTCAACAAAAGATCACTCCCGATGGCACTCGGGTTGTTGTTTTGGTGGGTGTAGTGTTGGAGTTGGTCGGTGGCTAGGTCTAAGATGAGTAGCCCCCGCTCGCGGGTGAGCAGCCAAAGTTTGCCCTGACGCAGGAGCAGGGACTGGATGTCGCGCAAAGCCGGGTGCTGGGCTGCACCATATTTGCGCAAAACTTTTCGGGTAGTTTTGTCAAATTGCACCAGCCCGCCCTCGTAGGTAGCGATCCATAAGGTCTCGCCGTCTTCAATCATATCTACGATGCGGTTGCTGGGCATCCCGTCGGTCTGCCTGGGGCTACCAGGGAAATGTAAAAATTGTTGGTCGGGGGAGAGAAACAGGTGTAGCCCGCCGGGATCACAACCTACCCATACCCGCCCTTCGCTGTCGGCTAGCAGGCTGCGTACCCAGTTGCTGGCCAGGCTTGAGTAGTGCTTGGGATCGTGGGTATAGTGCGTAAACTGCTCGTTTTGGGTATCCATCAGAGATAACCCTTCGCTTGTGCCGATCCAGAGTTTGTTGTCTTTATCGGTCGTCAAAGCCCACACTTGATTGTTAATCAAGCTATTGGGCTGATCTGTTTGGTGTTTGTAGTGCGTGAAGTTATCGCTTTGGTAGTTGTACCGGTTGAGTCCTCCTTCATTTGTCCCTATCCAAAGTTGTCCGTCATTGTCCACCAACAGACAGCGCACAAAGGAACTCGAAAGTGATTGATTATCCTTAGGGTTGTGCTTATAGACCCGAAAGCGCGTACCGTCGTAGCGGTTCAGCCCATCTTCGGTAGCCATCCAAATAAATCCAAAGCGGTCTTGTACGATGTCATACACGGAGTTTTGGGATAGTCCGTCGGTGTTTTTGAGGGTGCGAAACCGCACGACCGATGTCTGATCCACCTGCCCCCAGGTACGCCCACTCCACAGCAGCAGTCCAGCCCAAAAGAACCAGCCCAGCCACCGAAACAGCCATTGAATAAGCGTTAGATAGATAAGATCAGACGATAGGTGCATATAGTTTGCAAAAACGCAAAAAAAAACTGCCTTTGCAAGTTTTTCCAAAGGCAGTTTTTTTATCCTGATGTAAGAAAGCACACAAACGGCACTTAATCCGCTTGCATGATGGCGCGGATGCGCTCCTGGGCCACATAACGGAACGTTCCGTAATCGGCCGCCTTGTAGCGTTCCACAGCCTGGGCTAGGATTTGTTTCTTTGTAGCAGCATCCTTAGCTGCCGCCGCTTTTTTCTCGTGGAACAGCCCCAAAGCAAAGTTGTATTGCGCTTTTGTTTCTGCGTCAATTCCCTTGTAGGCGATTAGCTCGGTGA
>DAISIL010000112.1:0-5184 GCA_036822015.1 Bernardetiaceae bacterium
GGGATGTGGTTGTAGGGCAGGTGTCGCACGTCGGGGAGGAGCGGACGGAAGGCCTGCTGAAAATCCGTGCTACCACTGACCGACAAAGCCCCATGGCTAGACCCGTGATACGCCCGATCAAAAGCCACTAGCTCTGTGCGTCCTGTGCTGCGCTTGGCTAGCTTGAGGGCCCCCTCAATGGCTTCGCTACCCGAATTGACGAAATAGACCGCTTCTAGCCCGTCGGGTAATGTTTCTGCAATGGCTTCTGCTAGAAGTACTTGGGGGCTTTGTACGTATTCGCCATAAACCATCAAGTGCCAATAGCGGTTCAGCTGATCGGTTACGGCGGCTTGTACTTGCGGGTGGCGATGCCCAAGGTTGCTTACGGCGATACCCGAAATCAAATCAAGGTATGCTTTGCCCGAAGTATCAAAAATATAGCAGCCTTCGGCATGGCTCATCTCCAGAAGTAGCGGCTCGGGCGAGGTCTGGGCTTGATACTGCAAAAAGAGTTCGCGTAGGGTGGGCATATTGAGTTGTTTTGAAGTTAAACAAGACGTGGTTTGGGTATGTTCACATCCTTTGTGTACCTTTGTTCGCTATGGGTTTGTATTTACATATTCCTTTTTGCAAGCAGGCTTGTCATTATTGTGATTTTCATTTTAGTACCAATCAACGCTACCGCCGTCCGCTCATTGAGGCGATGGTCGTGGAGATGGAACGGCGGCGGGATTTTTTGCCTTCGGGAGAAGCCTTATCTTCGGTGTATCTGGGTGGAGGTACGCCGTCGATTTTGCCACCCGAGGAGCTGGAGATACTTTTTGCTGCGATTTTTCGGTATTTTTCCATAGCTCCCGATGCCGAGATAACGCTGGAGGCCAATCCCGATGATCTGAATGAGGCAAAGCTACGGTTTTTTGCCCAGGAGACCCCCGTCAATCGCCTTAGCCTTGGGGTGCAGTCCTTTGATGACGAGGTTTTGCGCTGGATGAACCGCAGCCATGACGGCCAGACGGCCAGAAAAGCATTGGATCAGTTACAAAAGTTTGATTTTCAAATCAATGCAGACCTGATCTATGCCTTGCCAAAACCCTTTGATTATCAGTGGGAAAGCGACTTAAAAACTCTTCTTGCCTACCAGCCCGAGCATATCTCGGCTTATACGCTCACCATCGAAGCCAAAACCGCCTTTGGACATTACGCCCAAAAAGGTCGCTTGCAGGCCCTCCCCGATGCACAAGCCGCCACGCAGTTTGTCGCCCTCCATCAGCAACTCGAAGCTGCTGGCTATGAAGGATACGAGATTTCAAATTTTGCTCGCCAGCAGCACTACGCCCGCCACAATACCGCCTACTGGATGGGAAAAGCCTACCTCGGCATCGGCCCAGGTGCGCACAGCTACCGCTCTCATGAGCGCATCGCAAATCTACCCAACAATGCCCGCTACCTGTCCTCTACACAAGCCGGAGCGACGGCATACACCCACGAAATTCTCTCCCGACAAGACCGCATCAACGAGTACCTCCTCACCCGCCTGCGCACCCGTTGGGGATGTGATCTGGAGGTACTCCAAAGCCAATATCATTTCGATTTTTGGCAGTATGCCCAAAAAGAAGCCGAACAGTTCATCCAAAACGGTTGGTTAGTCTTACGCGAGCAGACACTTTACCTCACCGCCGAGGGACGGCTATTTGCCGATCAGATTGCAGCGGCTTTTTTTGTGGGGGAGGATGATTTGCAGGAGAAATAAATTTTTTTAATTCTTCAATAGAAAATAATCACTTTTGATTTTGCGCTAACAAACTTTGATAAATCACCTCCTGCACTCGGGTACGGACGTTGGCGGTCAGGAGGCGGTTGTTTTTTCGGGTGGGATGGACGCGATTGGAGAGAAAGACATAAACCATCTCATATTCGGGATCGACCCATGCAAAGGTACCTGTATAGCCGCCGTGTCCGTAGCTGCGGGGAGAGGCACTGGGGGCGGTGTTGCCGTCGATGGTGCGGTTTTCGAGGAGGGGTTTGTCGAAGCCAAGCCCGCGTCGGTTGTCGGGAAAATGGCGTTGGGTGAACAGATCAAGGGTAGCGGCATGGATGTAGCGACGATCGCCGTAGCGGCCACCCCAAAGGTACATCTGTAAGACCTTTGCCAGGTCGTTGGCCGTCGAGAAAAGCCCTGCGTTGGCGGAGATGCCACCCATCGTAGCTGCGGCATCATCGTGTACGTAGCCGTGTAGGAGCTGCCGACGAAAGTCTTTATCCTCCTCCGTAGGAACGATCTGATCTTTATCAAAAGTTCTTAGCGGTAGGAAAGTCAAGCGATGAGCGCCTAAGGGATCAAAAAAATTACGACGTAGATAGTCTTCGTATTTGCTTTGGGTGAGCTGTTCGATGATCGTAGGCCAGAGCAAAAACGCCAATCCGCTGTATCGGTATTCTTTTTTCTTGGACAAAGGCGAGCGGATGATACGCGGCAAGATACGCTCCTCAAAATAGCTGGGCTTGATGAACAGCCCCTCGGCTACGGGCCAAACAAAGCCACCCTCGGAGCTAGTGTGGAGATATGGCTCGAGTTGTCCTGCTTTTCGATCCTCTTCCCAATGGACGTAATACGGAAACAAGCCCGCCTGATGAGCTAGCACCTCCCGAATGTTGAGCGCGGCTTTGTCGCTGCCTTTGAGTGCCGGCAGGTAGTCGCCCAGGGTGGCATCTATCGAAAACTTACCCTGGTACTGGAGGTGCATCAGGGCAGGCAAAGCCGAGGTGATCTTGGTGATGGACGCGATGTCGTAGAGGTCGGTGGTACGGACGCGGCGTTGGGCGGCGTAGGTATGATCGCCGTAAGCCTTGTGCCAAATCACCTTTCCGCCCACGGCTACCAACACCTGGCCGCCGGGCATGGCTTTTTCCTGGATCGCGGTCGCAATGATCGTATCCATAGCTGCCAGATGCCTCGAGGCGATGCCAATTTCTTCGGGGATGGTGTATTTGAGCCGGCTCGGTGGGGGGGTATCCAACCCAAAACCTTCGGTGTAGCTGGGTGTGATCGTCGCCTGGAGGCGGCCTTTGGCGGAGATGCCCCCAAAGATCAACTGGGCGGACAAAGTCTGGGTAAGGGAATCGGACGAGGGAGCCAGTAAGGTAGCAGCCATCGTCGGGATAGGAAAACGCCGCAACTGCTCGGCATCTCCAAAGTAATTGAATATGATCGGCTTAGATTCCGAAGCTAGGCTACGCAAGAACTGCAATGCCAACGGAGGGATGCTATCCGAGACCCCCACGATGAGAACATCGAAAGGCTCCAGCTTTTGGCGTAGGCGCATCGCCTGATCGGGCTGGTCGCGGTCGCCCCACCAAAAAGGCTGCACGTGGGCATATAGGTTGAGCGTCTCCCCGAAAGGCACAAGCGGGCGCGGACTGATGCTCAACAGGGCCAGCCGTGTGGTATCCAAACCACCAATGGGGATGATGTTGTTGCGGTTGGTGAGCAGGGTCAGATGCGCTTCGATTTGCTCCCGAAGACGTAGAGCGTTGTCATCTGGAACGCCTTGCAGCCATCGGTACAGCCCCACGCATCCTGTCAGGAGGCTCAACAAAAGTACGAGGAGCAAGAAAAAATTTTGCCGCCCTATGCGTTGTATCATGTATGGATGCACTATTTTTTTTGTGCAATATAAAAAGTCTTGATTTAGAAGCAAAGACAGCGACACAAAAGACGGTCAAATCCGAGACCGGCTTATGAAGTTCCCAAAAGCGTCTTTCCTGAGCTGTGTCCGTATTGTTTTCAAATACGACTACTAATCTATAATCAACTCATAAACAATATTTTAAGTCATTTTTTCTATAAAACTATATGTTAATTTACATTAAATATACAGGGCTTACAAGGAGAAAATAAACGAATGTTGTATGTTTGAATATAAATAAAAATTTTATGTAAATATTGTTTTATAATTAAAGAACAGAAGTTGATATGGCAACTATTCGTTACACCAAAACCTACTTTAATGAACCAGATCCTATCAATAAAGATACATTTCTTTTATTGAAAGAACAATTAAGTAGAAACCCTAATTTTGAAATAGATCCTAATCCTGAGACTTTCAGCGAACGCTTTGGTTTTACATTAAAAATAATAAAAATTTGTGGTATTGGTGGCGGAATCGGAATTTTTCTTTCACTAGTACTGTCAAGTAGAGCAGGGGATTGGGCAGACAAGATTGGTGCCAAAGCATTTATGATATGTACCATTGTTATTATCGCCATTGGAATACCTCTTCTTTTGGAAGGACCATCCTTTGCAACGTATGTAAAAAGGAAAACAGAATATTTTTCAAGAATGAAATATGTAATCCAAAACACAGATTCTTATCATGAGTTTTGTATCTCATTTTATGGTAAGTAAATGAAAAACTACTATAGGATATTAAATGTTCAAAAATCATCAAATAATGATGAAATTAAGAAGGCGTATATTCAAGTTATGCTATTTTGGCATCCTGCCAGAAACAAAGATTCAAATGCAAAAGAAAAGTTTATTGAAATAAATGAAGCATATAATATTTTAATTGATGCTTCTAAACGAAGTGTTTACGATAGACTTTATGATACATTCTTTGAACCTAAACAAGAAATAGCAGTTTTTCAAGAAGTAGAAAGGGAGTATCAAATATATGAGCAATGGGTGAGGTTTGAAAGAATAAAAGCTGAAAAATTATTGAAAACTTCAACTGATAAAATTCTTACTAATATATTTCATTTCATTGACAAATACGGATTGTTAATTTTATTTTTACTTATGGGTATATCCATGCTTTTTGCTCTCATTATCAAAAAGTAAGAGAGCGACAAGGACGGTAGATAATATAGATTTCATCGCTAGAAAAACTGGAGGCAATAAATTTAAGTAAGAGTATGCTTATGAAAAATCAATTTTATCTTACTAGACTACTAAGGAAATTACTGGTCTTGCTTTAAAAATACCGCTAGAAACAATGGTTTTCCGGACAAGAACTCACGAAACAAATGATTTTTCCGTTAAACACAAAAGCGTAGCACCCTCGAAGACGTAAGGAAGAACTTTTGGCGGGATATGAGTATCTTCGCTTGCGGATAACTAGGCAGATACAACCATGGGCGGAACAACCGATAGATATATCAACCTCTTCACGGATTTTGGCTTCAAAAAACTTTTTGGAGAAG
>DAISIL010000113.1:0-5141 GCA_036822015.1 Bernardetiaceae bacterium
CCACCAAATCCTCCTTAAACTGCTTGACCAAAGCCCACTCGCTCCGTTGATCCGACCAGTTGAGGGGTGTCCCGAAAAGGGTGAGGGAATCTTTTTCTTGCTCCCTGTAGCAGTCAGGGCAGCCTCCTTTCTTGTACTCCTTTTCTTTGTCCTCCCGGATCAAACATACTTTGTGCTTTTTGGCTGCGCTTTCGGCCGCCCCGGCTTGCTCGGCCAGGCGTATGAGTGGATGCTTGGGACGACCCATGGCGATACCCGCCGAAAGTCCTATGTTTTCGAGACCACTGCCCTGGAGGAAAGTCCGAAAGTCCTGGCGCACCCGATCCGCAAAGGCAATCACGGCATCCCATCGCCCAACGATAAACATATCATCGCCGCCGGCATAGATGATCTGGCTGTGGTCTTTGAAGGTCGCTTCACGCCAAACTTCGTTGAGATAACCCGCAAAAAAGTAATCCAGCCCCAGGCTTAGGTTACGGTAGTCGTCCAGGGTTTGGCGGCTTTGCATCACTTGTCCGAGGTTGTCCACGTCCATACGCAAGACGGCCAGGCGATTGAAGCCACTCTTCTTTTCTTCTGCCTCAAAATCAGGCGTATAGTAATACTTCGAGGGTTTTCCCTTTTTATCGTAATCTTTGCGCCGCTCCGGATAGCCCACGCCGGCCAGTTCGGAAAACGTTTTATCCTGCCAATAAGTCAGCCCCTTCTTCCGCTCCACTAGCAATATCTGCGGCATACCTGAGCCTCCATAAAAATTCGCGCTGTCTTTGTCCTTTTGGGGAGAGAAATGCTTCGTGTTGCGCCAAATGACTTGTTCGCCAGCCCTCGCTTTCTCCGCATCGTGGATCAAGCCTACGTGGATGCCCAACCCAGGGAGTGGCTCAAAGGCATAAGCGATGCCGTCCTTTTCTTGAATTTTTTTAGGGCTAAAAACCAGGCCTTTTGCTCCTCGAAGGTGTTCTCCGAGTTCGATTTGCATTTTGGTCATATCAGAAAAGTAGTCCACCTCGGGATCAGAGGAGGTATCTTCTTTTTTTTCTTGCCACCTTCCATCTTCTTCCTCCTTAAACCAAGCCTTTCCTTTGATCTCCTCCCCTGTGGCAGCATCGCATAGGGTGTTGCCGCCCTTGCCTTGAGGGGTAAAAAACTGCTCAAAATCAGCTTCCATCAAGGATCGAAACTTCTGCCGCTTTTGCTGCTCGATCTTTTTGGTGTTGAGCTCCGTGAGCTGATCTTTTAGTTGGTGTTTTTGTTTGTGGTACGGAATGCCGTCCAGTGCCAAAAAAAGCGCGCTGCCGTGGGTCTGGAAGAGGGCTTCGGTGATTTTTTTTTGGATTTCCTTAATTTTACTCTGACTATCAACACTTTGGGGGGCAGCTATCAAAAAACCACCACCGGAGGCATAAACGACTGTCTTTTGGTCGATGCCGAGTTCCTGCAACACATAGCGCAGCAGGGTATCGACGAGTATCTGGACATAAAACGAACGCCCTTTGAGGGCTTTGGCTGCCTGTCCACTCGTGATGCCGTAGATATAGTCCTGAATACCAGAGAGGTCACCCTGTATCAAGAGCAGGTCATCACCAAAGCGACTTTGTTGTTTTTGGTCATCCAACCAGTCTTTGAGCCTGGCGGGCTGGCATTGATCTGCTGGGGTGAGCATAGGAGATACAGTTTTTCCTGCAAGAAAAATATTTCTATTGAAATATGCAAGAAAAACCTCCTATTTTTTAAAAAAAAATCCCGTTGTGGAGATATACCTCCGCAACGGGATGCTTTTTGTACTATTTTTTGAGTAGTTCTTCTACGGCACGTTGGAGCTGGGGGTCTTCGTTTTGGGCGCGTCCGTCGGGGAGGTCATCAACCTCGATGTCGGGGACGGCAGGGCCGAGTTCCATGTTTTCCTGGGTGGCCTTGGCGTACCAGGCTCGGAAGGGCAGCCGCAGCAACGCACCATCAAGTAGGCGCGTACCACCCGTCGAGATAACCGCCCCAAAAGTAGGCTTACCGATGAGCTTGCCCAGTCCGAGTCCTTTATAGGCATGGGAGAAAATCTCGGCATTGGAGTAGCTGTTGGGGTTGCAGAGGGCGACGGTGGGTTTTGTCCAGGCCGAAAACGGCAGGCGTTCACCATAAGGGTAATGCGCAGCAAAGCGGGGATGCTCGGCGTTGAGGTCTTGGGCTGCCCCACGGGGGATGGTGTAGGCGTGCTGCCGGACGGTCAGGACGGTCATGAGGTAGTCGGTTGTCCAGCCGCCGCCATTGTAGCGGACATCAATAACCAGTCCCTCTTTGCCGCTGCCGCTGGCCGTGAGTTCGCGCTCAAAGCGTTCAAAGCTGGGCCAGTTCATGCCCTGGATGTGGATGTATCCGAGCTTGCCGTTGCTGTAACGATCGACAAGTTGGCGTTTTTCCTTGACCCAGGCGGCGTACTTTTCCTCACGGATACTGGCCACGGGACGAATGACGACTTCACGCCGCTTGCCTTTTTTGTCTGCAATTTCCAAAAGGATTTCTTCATCGACCTTATCCAACAAGAGTTGATAAAGATTGACACCCTGGGTGAGTGCCGTACCGTCGATGCTGACGATGGTCTCGCCGATGTTAATTTTGCTATCCATTTTGTCAGCGGGTGTTTCGGGGATGACATAGATAACCTCTCGTCCGTTTTTGGCGGGGATGGTTTCGATGCCGAGGTATCCGATACGCTGCCGTTGGAGCTGGGCTTCGGGTTCGCCGTTGTACATGCCCATGTGGGAGGCGTTGAGTTGTCCGAGCATGAGGTTGAACATATCCTGGAAGTCTTTTTTGGTGGAGGCATTCATGGCCAGGGGCTTGTATTGCTTTTTGAGGGCTTCCCAGTCGCGTCCATGAAATTGTGGATCATAAAACCGCTCGCGGATCGTTTTCCAGGCTTCTTCAAAGATTTGCTCCATTTCGTGGGCGTGGTCGATGGTCATTCGGGCTTGATGGGGCATGGCTTCGGTCTTGCTGCTGGCGATCTCGAGTTTGGAGAGTTTGCCTTTTTGGACGAAATAAAGACTTTTGCCATCTCGGGAGAGTGAAAGTGCCGCTGGCCCCCCGCCGGCGAGTTCCTTGATCTGGCTGCCGTCCCATTTGATTTGGTAGAGGGCGCGTTCCTTTTGGGTGTTGCTTTCGGAGGTAAAGAAAATTTGCTGCCCGTCCTGACTAAACACCGGCTCGGATTCTTCACCGCTCATGCTGGTTACCTGTACCAGGCGGTCGTGGATGTCCGTAAAGTCGATCTTGACTTGGGGTATCTGATCGGCTTTATCCTTTTTGTCGGCTTTGTTTGTCTGGTCTTGTTCGCTTTCTTCCCAGTCGCGCTTGGTCTTTTGGGCATCGGCTTTTTGGAGCCACACAAACCAGATGTCGTCATCGCCGTTGTTGCAGGAGGAGACAAAAGCTAGTTTTTTGCCGTCGCGGCTCCAGGCGGGCTGGCTGTCGCGGCGGGGGTGCATACTGACATTGACTGGGGGGCGGCTGTTGTCGGCGGCATGGATATAAATTTCGTAATTGAAATCCAGATCGGGAAAACTGTATGCCAGCCATTTGCTATCCGGACTCCAGGCGATGCCCTGCGGCAAAGCCCAGCCCTCCTGCAACTTCTTTTCGTTGGTCAGTGCGCCTTCCGAGGAGATGTCGGCGACGATCAGCGTACCACTGCCACGAGTGAAAGCGATTTTTTTGCCGTCGGGCGAAACCACGGGATTGCCTTCATCTTCGGCGGTCTTGGTAAGTGTCTGAAGGTCTGTTTTGAGCGTCTTGAAAAGATCGCTTTGTGAGGGATCAGAGGAGCGTCCGAGGTAGAGTTCGTAGTTGCCGCTGCGATCAGAGACAAACAAAATCGTGGAGTCGTTGAGCCAGACCACACTACGATCTCGGTAGGGATGTTCGGAGCGATTGACGGCTCGGGGATGGTCTTTGTGGTTGCGCTTAACGAATATTTCCCCGTGAACCTCCATAGCGGCTAGCTTTCCGTTGGGGGCGATGTCGTAGGCTTCGGCATCAGCGGAGAAGGTTTTTTGGGTTTGGTTATCAAAACGTTGATCTGTTTGGATGGTAATGGCCAGAGGCGTAGCCTGGCCGCCCGTATCGGGCATGAGATAGAGCTTATCGGCACGTTCAAAGAGGAGTTTTCCGGCGGCAGCGGAGAGATGCCTGATCCCAAAATCTGTGAAAGCCGTGATCGCTTGAGGGTCTTGGTTGGGCTTACCGTCGCGGCCTAGGGTGAGACGATAGACGTTGTAGCGTCCCGTTTTGGCACTCAAAAAGAAGAGTTCGGTATCGTCTTTTCCCCAGGCAGGGTTGATGTCTTGCCCCTCGTCAGTGGTCAGGCGTTGGTAGCTTTGCTTTTGGGTATCGAAGAGCCAAATATCTTTGTGTGCTGGCCCTCGGTAGGCTTCGCGCTGTACGCGGCAGGCCCCTTGCACAAAAGCCACAAACCGCCCACTGGGCGAGACCTTCGGCATATAACCGAAGGCATTCAGAAGGCGCGTTGGTGTACCACCTGCCGCCGAAACGGTGTGTATCTCCTGATCCCACTCAACGGCTTTATAGCTACGGTTGGTCTCGAAGATCACTTCGTTTTGGGCTGTCCATCCGCCGAGCATATCGTTGGTATCGTGATAGGTGAGGCGGGTGGCCGTACCGCCTGTGGCAGGCATCACAAAAATATCACCGTTGCCGAAGCGATCCGAAACAAAAGCCAGTTGCTGACCATCGCGGGCCCACATTGGGTGGCTTTCGTAGGCGGCATGTACCGTCAGGCGACGGGGTGTACCTTCGGGGATTTCCATTGTCCAGATGTCTCCCTGAAACGCAAAAGCAATCGCCTTGCCCTCGGGGTGCAAGTCGGGGTAACGGAGCAGCGGGTTTTGTCCCACCAAGAGTCCCGTGTGCAATAGCATGGCCACAAAAACAAGTAGTCTTTTAAGCATGAGATGAATATTAAGTGTAGATGAAATCTCAAAGTACGCGATTCTGCATCGCTTGTACAAAAAATGCTGCGTTCTCGGGTGTACATCCTTACTGAATGAATCCGTCTTTGAGGGCTGCGCCCGTTAAAGAGGGGGAGCTACACCCACACCGCAAAAATTTCTTTACCCTGGTGTTGGATC
>DAISIL010000114.1:0-5009 GCA_036822015.1 Bernardetiaceae bacterium
TTTAATCCCGCAAAGGTGCAGGGATACCGCTTGATTGGTTATGAAAATCGAAGGCTCAACGATCAAGACTTCAACGATGATGCTAAGGATGCCGGCGAACTTGGGGCAGGACACAACGTAACGGCATTATACGAAATCATTCCGTTAGGCGTAACTAGTTCATATCTCCCAAAAACCGATAGCCTCAAATACCAGCGCCGAGAGGTGCGTCCCTCCCCCGAGTGGCTGACCCTCAAACTGCGCTACAAACTTCCTGACGAGGAGACCAGCCGTCTGATAACACGAACGGTCTCCGAAGAGAATATTACAAAAAGTTTACCTTTTGCTGCCGCTGTGTCTGCCTTCGGGATGATCCTCCAAAACTCATCTTACAAGGGATCAGCGACCTATACAAAGGTCAAAGAACTGGCTTTGTCGTCCTCCCTGCGTGATGGTGATCCGTATAAAAGGGATTTTTTGCGTCTGGTCAAAATGGCAGAACTTATCTCTGATAAGCAGTAAAATATAGCTTACAGGCTTTTTTTGATGAACTACTGGGCTTTTTTCTTGTTTTTTTGAGGAAAAAGGCAGGAAATAAGCCCAGCTTATTTTTGAATAAAAATGCAGGAAAATCTATTTTTAATGCGTTTTATGCAGAATTAGTCTATTTTTCATCAAAACAATCAATCAAAAAGACAAGTCAGCTTACAAAGCATCGCAAACAAATTTGGATCAAAAAAAAACGGGCTGTATCTTTGTTCGTAGATGTAAGTTTTACTTAACCCGATCAGCCTATGAAACGTGTAGATGCCATTGTACGTACCTCCCGATTTGACAAAGTGAGCGCGGCCCTGGCGGCAATAGATGTTCCTTTTTTTACATTTTTTGAAGTTACGGGTTTTGGTGAGCAGCGCGAAAAAGCCCGCATGTATCGCGGCAACCGATACGACGTAGATTACCTCAAGCGCACCAAGCTCGAAATCCTGGCTACGGATGAAGATGTCGCAAAAATCATTGACTGCATCCTTGAACACGCCTACACGGGCGAGGTAGGCGATGGAAAAATCAGCGTCCTGCCCGTCGAATCCGTTTATCGCATACGTACACGTGAGCAAGGCAAGGATGCCCTATAAACGATCAAAAAACTACACACACACACGACCATTACACTTCATTGCTACTTTTTTTTCAAAAAAAATAACAACTGAACGACATGGAAAATGAAGTTTTGAATACTGGTCTTTTTACGACGCACAATCTCTGGATGATGATCGCGACTGTGCTTGTTTTTATTATGCACCTGGGCTTTGCATCGTTGGAGTGCGGCCTGACCCGTGCCAAAAACACGGTCAATATTTTGTTCAAGAATACAATCATTCCGGCTATTGGCATCCTGACCTATGCCCTGGTTGGCTTTAGTTTGATGTATCCTGGAGAGTCCTTTGCCGGCGGATTTTTTGGCTTTGCCGGCTTTGGTATCCAACTCCCTACGGGTGGCGACACGATAGCTTACAATCCGGCTTACACCTACTGGACAGATTTTTTGTTCCAGGCGATGTTTGCGGCCACGGCAGCTACGATTGTCTCTGGGGCTGTGGCTGAGCGGATTAACTTGTTTAGTTTCTTGCTTTTCTCGACCATATATGTAGGTCTCTGTTATCCCGTTGTGGGGATGTGGAAGTGGGGCGGCGGTTTCTTGGATGCACTCCAAACGCCTTTTTATGACTTTGCCGGCTCTACGCTGGTTCACTCCGTCGGTGGCTGGGGAGCTTTGGCGGGTGTTATTTTGTTGGGCCCACGCTTGGGCAAATATCTCCCCGACGGCAAGGTAAAACCCATTCCGGGCCACAATATGCCCCTGGCTACCATCGGCGTTTTTCTGCTGTGGTTTGGTTGGTTTGGCTTCAATGGCGGCTCGGTGCTTTCCTCTGATCCGGCATCGGTTTCGCTGGTCTTCGTAACAACCTCTATTGCAGCTTCTGCGGGTGCTATTTCAGCTTTTGTTACTTCTTACATACTCTTCAAAACTAATGATTTGACGATGCCCCTCAATGGTATCCTGGCCGGGTTGGTAGGCATTACGGCTGGTGCCGATCAGATGGGAGTAATGGATGCCTCCCTGATTGGGTTGGTGGCAGGTGTGCTGGTCGTATTGAGCATCGTTACGCTGGACAAAATACGCATCGACGATCCCGTAGGAGCCATTTCTGTTCATCTCGTGTGTGGCATCTGGGGAACACTTGCCGTCGGCATTTTTGGTAAACTTGCTGGCATGTCTCAAATTGTTAGTCAATTAATTGGAATTGCGCTTGTGGGGATTACCTGTTTTGCCGTCTCTTTTATGTTGTTTTTGGTTATCAAGAACACCATCGGACTTCGGGTGAGTGAGCGCGAAGAAAACGAGGGACTCGACGATCACGAACACGGCATGGCTGCCTATGCAGATTTCCAGGTGCAGGATGCCCGATCTTAGTATTGCTGTTTTTCATTTTCTAAAAGCCCACAAAAAACAATCTCGTTTCTTGTGGGTTTTTCGTAAATTTTAGTATATTTGGAGATGCTTGAGAAGTCCTCCATATCTACCCAACTCTTTGCCCAGTACGCTGCCTATGCGCATCCAGCGTCCTTAGCAGTTGCCTTTGACCCACAACAGCTTGCCGCACTACTGCCGGCACACAAAAGTCTCGCTGGACGCTCGGCCGAAGGGCGGCCCCTACATCAAATTGACTTTGGCGAAGGCAAAACGCGCGTCTTACTCTGGACACAAATGCACGGCGACGAACCCACCGCCACATTAGCCGCTTTAGATGTCTTTCGATTTTTATCAGAAAAAGATAACTTCTGGAAGCCGCTTCGCACACAGATACTCGAGCAACTGCACCTCCGATTTCTGCCGCTCATCAATCCCGATGGTGCCTTACGAAAGCAGCGACGAACGGCCTGGCAGATCGACCCAAACCGAGATTATATCGCCCAGGTTTCTCCCGAAGCGCAGTTTTTGCGCAAGCAGTCCGAGATTTTTCGCCCGCAGTGGGGCTTTAATCTCCACGATCAAAATCGGTTTTATGCTGTCGGGCAAACACAGCAAAGTCCTATCTTGACCCTCTTAGCTCCTCTTCCGCACCCACAAAACACTGATTATCAAAGCTATCAAGATGCTGTGGGCTTAATTGCCCTCCTGCACGATGATCTGCAAGAGCTACTTGCAGGGCGCATTAGTCGCTATGCCGATGACTTTGAAGGGCGTGCTTTTGGCGATAACTTTCAGCGAACTGGCATACGCACTGTCCTCTTTGAAGGTGGTTTTATTTTTGGCGACCAGGATTATCAACAGCGGCGGCAGTATTTTGCTGTTGCGCTGCTCACGGCTTTAGCCCTGCTCGCCGATCCGCAATATTACCCTGGCGAAGACGATGTCTATCAGAAAATACCAAGAAATGAAACACGCTTTTTTGACGTTTTTATCCCTCAGTTACGCATCGCCGCCCCAAATGGTATCGCTTACAATGTGGACATAGGCAGTAACCAGTTACCCGACGGTCGCTGGGAAATTATGGACATCGGAGACCTCCAAAGCTACACCAGCCACACCATCTGGCCAGATGCCATGCTACGCCCTAACTCGGCAATGCCCATCTGTGGACAAAAAGGAACGTTGGAGAAAGTGGGAGATTTAGTTACATGGACTCCCATCAATCCATCAGAATAAACAAAAACTTATTTTTATTTCCTTTTTCGATCAAAAGGTATTTATTTTGCAACAAAGCAAAAGTAAGTTCTACCTGTGGATCGCTTACTTTTTCTTTGTTGATCCGAAGTCCCCCCCCCTGAATAAACCGCCGGGCTTCCCCCTTCGATGCAAAAACTCGTCCATCACCTGTTAGTAAATCCGCGATGGTGTGGGTATTGGCGTACTCACCCCGCGAGAGCATGACTTGTGGCACACCCTCCAAGACGGCCAATAGCGTTGGCTCGTCGATTTTCCCTAGGGCTTCGGTCGCTTTTTTGCCAAAAAGAATAGCAGAAGCCTCGGTGGCTTTTTGGTAGGCTTCCCGCCCATGTACACGCACCGTAACATCCTCAGCAATGGCGCGTTGCAAAATACGCTGCCCAGGGTCTGCCTGGTGAGCAGTCTCCAGAGACTCGATCTGCTCCCGATCCAGGAGCGTAAAGACACGTGCTAACTTGGCGGCCTCCTCATCGGCTACATTGAGCCAAAACTGATAAAATTTGTAAGGACTGGTACGATTATGATCTAACCAAACATTCCCCGACTCACTTTTTCCAAACTTTTGTCCGTCTGCTTTTGTTACGAGCGGGCAAGTGAGCGCGTAAGCCGACGTACCTCCCATGCGCCGGATGAGTTCGGTACCCGTCGTGATATTGCCCCACTGATCGGATCCTCCCATCTGCAAACGCACGTTTTTGTGCTTGTTCAGGTAATAAAAATCGTAGCCCTGCAAGAGTTGGTACGAGAACTCGGTAAAAGAAATTCCTGTTTCAAGACGTTTTTGTACCGAATCTTTGGCAATCATATAGTTGATTGTCAAGTTTTTTCCAACTTCTCTCAAAAATTGCAAAAATCCAAAGTCCTTAAACCAATCGTAGTTATTCACTACCTCGGCACTTTGCGGGCCTGCCTCAAAATCCAAAAACTGCCGAAGTTGCTCCGTGATTGCTCCTTCATTATGCCGCAACTGCTCTTCATCTAACAAATTGCGCTCGGCAGACTTACCCGAAGGGTCGCCCACCATTCCCGTAGCTCCACCTACCAGTGCAATCGGTTGATGTCCAGCTCTTTGCAAATGAACCAAAAGCATCACTGTCGCCAGGTTGCCGATGTGTAACGAGTCTGCCGTAGGATCAAATCCGATGTACCCCCGTATAGGTTCGGCCAGCAGTGCCTCCTCTGTCTCGGGGATGTAGTTATGGAGCATCCCGCGCCAACGCAACTCATCAAAGAGATTTTTCATGGGCGCAAAGGTAGCAAAAAATGTGCGTTCTGCCTATACAAAACGCGAAACCGCCAT
>DAISIL010000115.1:0-4889 GCA_036822015.1 Bernardetiaceae bacterium
TTCCAAAAAACATCGTAGGGAGCCGTCCCGCCGGTGAGTTGTAGGCGAATGCTGCCGTTGCGGCTGTCGGTATCGCAGCTGGGGCGCGTGATCTGGGGCAAGAATTGCACCTGCTCGGGCTGCCCGAGGGTGATGGTCTCCGTAATGCTACATCCGGCACTATCGCGCAGCGAAACGGTATAAGCTCCAGCGGGTATATCGCTCAAAACCAAACCGGTATCGGGTCGCTCTTCCCAGGTAGCCACAAAAGGAGCCAGCCCATCCTGGGGCTGCAAAACGATTGCGCCATCACGGCCACCAAAGCAACGGGGCAGGCGCAAACTATCCTGTATCCGCAGACGGGAGACAAAAACCTCGAGCGTATCACTGACTTGCTCACCGCAGCGTTCGGTGATAACCCAGCGACGATAGTAGCGCGTCTGTTGGAGCGCAGGCGGCTGATGAACTTGCTGGCTATCAGCGGCCTGCCAATCCATCAAGTTCTCCGAAAACTCCCAGCGGTAGCCGTGCAAGCTATCCGAAAATCCCCCAAGCAGCGGGAGCGGCACGATGCCAGCACAGATGGCTTGTCCCGTCGGGAGGGTGTTGTTGCGTGCGCCGTAGTAAGCGATGCGGATGGTATCGCTCTGGCTGCATGGCCCGCGTTCGGTCAGGACGGCAAAGATCGTATCCCGATCCGCGCTCACAAAACGCCCCGTGTCGCCGGTATTCCAGGTATAGCGGTCGCCGCTGCCGGCATCCAGCTTGAGCCGAAAAGGCAGGCAAAAAGCCGTATCTCGAGCCGGGAAGAAGGTCTCGGGCGTGGTGTAGTGAGCAAAAACCACCTCGCTACGCAAGGTCAGATCAGGTAGGCTATCGTTCTCAATTTCACAGAAATACATCCCCGTATCCCTGACCACCAAACGCGGCACCTGCCCGTCATCTCCTTCGATGGCTACGCTATCCCGAAACCACTGGTAGCGGTTGTAGTCGGCTTCGCTGGTCGTGTAAAGCGTGCATTGCCCAAGCGTAGGAGGAGCCGCCTGGGGGCTGTAACGAAAGTCTTGCACGGCTAGGCGAGTCGGAACCAGGTCTTTAAAAGTCAAGCGATTGTTTTGGACAAACAACTGCACCAGCGCGAAGACTGAATCGGGGAAAGCGGGCAAAGTTGTGAGGCGGTTGTTGTGCAGATGCAGGTAGCGCAACTGGGGCATCTGGCCCAAAACCGGAACGGTATCGAGGGCGTTATCGTTGGCTTTGAGGGTGTGCAGACGGCGTAGGTTTTGCCAACTGCCGGGGAGGCTACGCCCAAAGCGGTTATGCGAAATGTCCAAAAAAGCCAGGGCGGGATTGCGCTGCCAGCTGTCGGGGAGTTCTCCGGCAAAGCGGTTATTGGACAGGAGTAAGGTTTGCAAGCTGGGCATATTTTGCAAAAAATCCAGCCCATCTTCGAGCTTGTTGTAGGAGAGATCGAGGGTCTGTAAATTTTTGGCTTCGTTGATGCTGCGGGGGATGTTTCCCGAAAAGTGATTGTGGGAGAGATTGAGCGTATGGAGTGCCTGCAAGCGTCCGAAGAGCAGATTTTGCAAGGAACCCTCCAAATCGTTATGCGAAAGGTTCAAAAATTGGAGGCTAGCCAAATTAGAAAAAGCCTCCGGTATGCTCCCTACAAATTGGTTGTGGGACAAGTCGGCGTAACGCAACTGCCCGAGGGTGAAAATATCGACGGTCAGGATGTTTTCGAGCTGGTTGCGGGAGAGGTTGAGGTATTGCAGTTTTTTGGTTTCGGAGAAAGCCGTAGCAAGTACGCCTTTGAGTTGGTTTTGGGAGAGGTCTAGCTTTTGGAGGTCGGGCAGACGGCGGCGAAATTCTGAAAAACGATCTGAAAAAGCATTTTGCTGGGCGTAGAGTTCGCGGAGTTGTGTCCAGGCGTTGAGGGCAGGTACGATTCCCTCCCTAAAACTGTTGTTGTTGAGATAGACGTGGGTCAGCTGGGTGAGCGCGTGCCAGGTATCGGGAATCGTACCACCGATTCGGTTATTGTTGATTTGCAGGTGCTTGAGCGAAGCAAGTGCGCCCCATGTCGTGGGTAGCGTACCGGTGAGGTTGTTGTGGTGGAGTTTGAGGGACTGCAAGCGGCGTAGCTGATGCCACTGCTCGGGCAACACCCCTCGAAACTGGTTATGCGCAAGCTCGAGGCTTTCCAGTTGGGTCAGTTGTCCGATGGCCGGGGGGAGGTTTCCCTCGAAACGGTTGTGGGAGAGGTGCAAGACACGCAAGGGCAGCAAGTCAAAAAGTGCCTCGGGGAGTTCGCCTTCGAGTTGATTGTGAGAGAGATCAAGGATGCGGAGGTTGCGGAGCCGAGAGAGGTTTTGGGAGAGCGTATCGGCAAAGGCGTTTTTGCTTAGGTTCAGGCTAAGCAGTTTCTCGAAGGCCCAAAAGGGATTTAAGTTACCCTGCAACTGATTGTTGGAGAGATCAATGACCAATAACTCCTGCAACAACACCATCTCGGGCGGGAGCGTACCACGCAGGCGGCGGCCGTTAAGCTGGACTTGGATTACGCGCCCCTCCGAGTTGCGGGCTACGCCTTGCCAGTTCGTGATGGGTTCACGCAGGGGCCAGGGATTGAGCCAGTTTGCCCCATCGGTAGCCTGAAAAAGTGCCACCAATACAGCAGAATCTTGTCGAGCAAAAGGGGTGTTGGTGGTCTGGGCATAGCCTCCCATGCTAGCTATCAGACCCACACAAAAGATAACTATAACTTTCATTCATATCGTCTTTGCTTCACAACGAGCAAAAATCTTACAATATGATGTAAGTCTATCCCGAAAGTGTAATAAGTTTTTGTTAATCTTAAAAGAGTACAAACCTTTCCTTTTATCATCCAAAAATGGCGGGCATCCTACGCACAAAATCCCACAACACCACGCCTACGCTTACGCTTACGTTGAGGGAGTGCTTCGTGCCAAACTGCGGGATTTCGAGGGCTAGCTCACAGCACTGGAGTGCCTCCGATGAGATACCCTGTACTTCGTTTCCGAAGACAAAGGCGACTTTTTGTTGGGTAGCAAAAGAACAGCCCGTCAAGGAGATGCTCTGATCGGTATGTTCTACGGCGATGATCTGATAGCCCTCCTTTTTCAGGTATTCGAGTAGCTCGGATGTATTGCTGTGATGCGACCAGGGTACGACCTGCTCAGCTCCGAGGGCGGTCTTGTGTACCTCTCGGTGATCGGGCAAGGGGGTAAAACCGCACAAATAGAGATGCTCCCCCGCAAAGGCATCCATTGTCCTAAACACCGCCCCGACATTACTACGGCTGCGTAGATTATCTAGCACCACAACAAAAGGATGCTTGGGCGCACGGGCATACTCCTCCGGCGAAAGGCGTTTGATTTCTTCGATGCTCAAAGATCGCATAAGGCGTTGGGGGGGATGGGTTGCCCACAAAACCAGCGGGGCTGTCTTTGCGGGCAAGTGGTTTGGATCAAATGACTATAAAGTAGCCATGTAACGATCTGCGTCCAGGAGTTGTTCTAGCTCCGCTGGATCACTGATTTCAATTTTGATAAGCCAGCCTTCGCCATAAGGGTCTTCATTGACCAGTTGGGGGTTATCTTCGATAGTCGTATTGAGTTCGAGGACTTTACCACTGACGGGCATATAGAGATCGGATACCGTCTTGACCGCTTCCACTGTACCAAAGACATCGTGGGCGGCTACGTCTTCGTCGAGTGTTGTTACATCAACATAAACGATGTCGCCGAGTTCACCCTGGGCGTAATCGGTGATGCCTACATAGGCGATGTTGTTTTCTTCGAGGCGCACCCATTCGTGGTCGGGGGTATAGCGCAGGTCTTTGGGGTAGTTCATGGGTGTTTGGTTTAGTTCATTTCGGGGTAAATGTAGCCAAATTTTTCAGCAATGCGATCTTTTTGGGTTTCCTCCACACGCACGCGCATCGAGATATTTTCTGTGGGTCGATCGCCTGCCTGGGTGGGGGCAGCCGCGATTTTGTCGAGTACGTCCCATCCGCTGAGGAGTTGCCCAAAGACGGTATAGCCTTCGTCTAGGTGAGGCGTTCCGCCGACGGTGGTATAGTCCTGGATTTGTTGGGGGCTTAGGTATCCATCGTAGGTATTTCCGGTGTGTTGGGCGATGCGGTCTTTGTTGTTGAGGATGAGTTGTTGAAGCCCTGCTCGGTCGCCTTCCTGTTGGAGGCGCATGTATTCGGCTTTGAGGTCTTCAAAGCCCGCTTCATCCAGGTTTTGCATACAGTCCTGGTAGAGCAAATTGATATTGAGACGCATCTGCTGGAGGTCTGCCTCGGTGAAGGCTCGTCCCTGGACGATATAAAACTGGCTGCCGCTGGAGGCTTTCTGGGGGTTTACGTCATCGCCCATGCGTGCGCCAGCTAAGGCACCCTTGCGGTGATACAATCCCTGAACAAACTCGGCGGGGATGGTATAGCCCGGCCCGCCATTGCCCACGACTTTATCCAGGGGAGCATCTTTGGAGTCAGGGTCTCCGCCCTGAATCATAAAATCAGCGATGACGCGATGAAAAATTGTGCCATCAAAGAAACCCGCTTTGGCTAGCTTGATGAAATTGGCTTTGTGCTGGGGCGTTTGGTCGTGAAGGACGGCGGTCATCGTCCCGAAGTCGGTTTCGATGTGTACCAGCACGTCGGCTTGTCCGGCTACTTTTTGGAGTTGCTCGGCGGTGGGTTTTTGGTAAAAGGGCGAATCGGTGGTGTTGTCCTGGGCCTGGCAGGCAGAGAAAATCAAGAGTGAGATCACCCCTAATCCTACAAAAATATCTCGGATCATCGTGGAATGGCGTTTTGTTCTATACAAAAACGAAGTTGCAGAATCTCTAGCAAATAACCAAAAAAAAACCGTCAAGGG
>DAISIL010000116.1:0-4790 GCA_036822015.1 Bernardetiaceae bacterium
AGCAACGCCAGCAAAAAGATCAGATGTTTAAGTCCGGTAAGGATTCTCCCTTGACAGACGAGCAAAAAGAAACCTTCACTGCCCTGGATTATTACCCCCCCGCCTGGACGTTTCGCTTTACCGCCCAACTCGATTATTTCTCTGCCGATAAGCCCACCATCCAGCTACCCACCAACACGGGAGAAACACAAACCGTCCGCCCCATCGGCTTTGCCTTCTTTCGGTCTGGCGAAAAGCGCATCAAACTCACGGTCTATCAAAGCCTAGACGAAGATACGTACTTCTTGCCTTTCCGCGACCTGACGACGGGCAAGACGACCTATCCCGCAGGGCGTTACCTCGAACCCAAAGTACGCGGTAAGGTCATCGAAATCGACTTCAACTACGCTTACAACCCCTATTGCGCCTACAACGAGAATTACGTGTGTCCGCTCCCCCCCGAGGAGAACACCCTACCCATCGCCGTAGAAGCCGGGGAAAAATACGTACCGTTATGAACAACCAAACTGCTGCTCGTATCGCCCTGGTGCGCGTGATTGTCTTCGCGCTCCTGGGATGTTTTGCTCTTTTTGCGGATGCTTTTGCTGTTTTGCCTCCCTGGCAACGCTATGGCTTGGCTGGTCTGATGTTTGCCTATGCTGCTTTCCGAGCCGTTTCGTATTGGAACTACATCCGTCAAGACAAATCTGAATAAAGCCATGGAGGTCTATCACCAACTCCTTCAAAAAATTCTCAATCAAGGCGCATCTAAGCCAGATCGCACGGGTACAGGTACGTTGAGCGTCTTTGGGGAACAACTGCGGTTCCGACTCCAGGATGGCTTCCCGCTCCTGACCACCAAAAAGTTACACCTGCGCTCGATCATCCATGAACTCCTTTGGTTTCTCAAAGGCAGCACAAATATTGCCTACTTGAAGCAGCACAAGGTCAGCATTTGGGATGAGTGGGCCGATGCCCAGGGCGAACTCGGGCCGGTTTATGGCAAGCAGTGGCGATCCTGGCCCACCCCCGATGGGCAAGCCATCGACCAAATCCAGACCATCCTCCACGATTTGCGCCACAACCCCGACTCCCGCCGCCATATCGTCAGTGCCTGGAATGTCGGCGAGCTAGACCAGATGGCCTTGCCGCCCTGCCATCTCCTCTTCCAACTCTACGTCGCCGAAGGCAAACTATCCCTCGGCATGTACCAGCGCAGCGCGGATGTTTTTTTGGGTCTGCCCTTCAATATCGCCTCCTACGCGCTCCTGACGCAGATGATCGCCCAGGTAAGCAACCTAGCCCTCGGCGAATTGGTGATTCATTTGGGCGATGCACACCTCTACAACAATCACCTAGAGCAAGCCCGCCTACAGCTCACCCGCAGGCCGCGTCCGCTCCCGACGATGCACCTCAACCCAGAGATCGACGACCTATTGGCCTTCACCTACGAGGACTTCACGCTACAAGGCTACGATCCCTATCCGCACATCAAAGCCGAAGTCGCCATCTAACCAAAAGATAAACCACAACTACCTATGTTCATTGTCAAGTTTCTTTGGATGTTTTCGATGCTCGGCTATTTGGCTGTGCTGCTCCTGACCTATCTTTTTCTTCCGCTGGGCGTAAAGGTCTTCGCCGAAACCGATGGCTCCCCCATCCTTAGCCTGGGGCGGGAGGCGTATTTTTGGGTGGGGCTGGGTGCGGTACTCCTCGTCAATGCTCTGGTACAACTGTTGGGCAACCTGACCCTCTTTTTGCCCTTTTCGCCCTTTCCTAAGTCGGGGCAATGGATGTCGCAGCCCTACCTCCGCAAACGCCTCAAGCGCAACTTCAAGCGGTGGCTCAAAGGTTTAGCCCTGATTATCAATCTTTTTCTTTCGCTTTCCTTGTTGCATCTCTACACCCTCAACGATTCAGATGTGAGCCTGAACCTAAATTTGTTTTTTTATGGGGTAGGTGTGCTTTTCATGGGGTGGCTGGTGTTTTTCTTCGTTTGGTTCAATGACCCCGAAGACCGCATGGATTTGGGCTAAACAAAACGCTTGCTTTATGGCTTTTCAATCTAAGGAAACCAGTAACCATTCACGCATGAAAAAACGTACTTTTCTTAAATTAGTTACCGTCGGAACGGCCGGCGTTATCATCAGTCCCTTAGCGGCTTGCTCTTCGGGTGAGAACAACACAAGCCAGGACGAGACCAGCACGCCACCCACCAACGAGTTTACGCTGCCCAACCTGACCTATGATTTTGCTGCCCTCGAGCCACACATCGACACCCAGACGATGCAGATTCACCATGGCAAGCACCACGCCGGATACGTCAAGAAACTCAACGCCGCCCTCGAAGGCACACCCCGACAAGGGCAGCCCCTCGAAGACCTCCTGGCTAACCTACAAGACACCCCCGCAGATACCCCCCTACGCAACAACGGCGGTGGGCACTACAACCACTCCCTCTTTTGGCAGTGCCTAAGCCCCGAAAGCGGGCAAGCCCCCAAAGGTGCGCTGGCAAAAGCCATCGACGAGCAGTTGGGCGGCTATGAAGCCTTCAAAGAAGCCTTTGCGGCAGCCGCCAAAGGTGTCTTTGGCTCGGGATGGACCTGGCTTTGCCAGGATAGCGACGGCAAACTGTTCATCACCACGACCCCCAACCAGGACAATCCCTTGATGAAAAACCTCGTCGAACGCCCAGGAAAACCCCTGCTCGGATTGGATGTCTGGGAACACGCCTACTACCTCAACTACCAAAACCGACGACCCGATTATATCCAGGCATTCTTTGCCTGTCTGCATTGGCCGACGGCCGAAGCCCGTTTTGAGGGATAAAAAATCTTAGGTTTCGTCCGGCATCAACCCCATGCGACGAAGTTCCTTCTCACGGTTTTTCCAGACCCGATGAGAAATTTGGATACTGATTTCGTAGAGCAGGACAAGCGGAATAGAAATCAAAAACTGGCTCACCACATCGGGCGGCGTAAGCAAAGCAGCCACAAACAAAATGGCCACCAAGGCGTGTCGCCGAAACTGTCGCATCAGTTGCGGCGACACCAGCCCGGCCTTGGAAAGAAACAGCACCACCATCGGAAGTTGGAACATCAGCCCACAGGAGAGCGTCAGCATCGTAACCGTCCCGACATAGGAGGTTATATCGAACTCGTTCATGACGCTCGGATCCACCTGGTAGTTGGATAAGAAGTTGATAGAGAGCGGTGTGATAATGAAATACCCAAACAAAACGCCTGTCAAGAACAACAAACTCACAAAAAATGTAGCCCCCGAAGCCACGCGCTGCTCCGTGGCATACAAGCCCGGCTTAATAAACCGCCAAATCTCCCAAAACACATACGGAAAAGCGACAATCAAGCCCACCGTAACCGATGCCGCAATGTGCATCGTAAACTGACCCGTGATCTTGCGGCTCTGAATGATAAACGGCAACTGGTCAATACAAGTGATCTCCGACAACTGACACAGCAGTTGGTAGGTCAGGAAGTCCGTCCGGGAGGGACCCAGGATGAGCATCCCAAATACAATCTCTTTCGAGACAAAAGCAACGATGGTACAAACACCCACAGCCACAACCGCCCGGATCAAGTGCCAGCGCAACTCCTCCAAATGATCGAGGAAGGACATTTCTTTTTCGGTGGACATAAGGGAGAAGCAAGCTAAAATAAAAGCCTGTAAGTGAGCTGCTTACAGGCTTAGTAGATCATCTAAGAGCCTCCTATCGGGATCGAACCAATGACCTACTGATTACAAATCAGTTGCTCTACCAGCTGAGCTAAGGAGGCTTTTTTATTTTGGTGCAACAAAGGTAAAACAAAAGCCCCATAAAAACAATTCTATTCACAAACTTTTTTCTCAAAAAAAATGGCACTTACCCCAACCACCACCCTCGAGCTGGGCTTCAAAGCCCCAGATTTTACGCTCCCCGAACCCCTGACCGGAAAAACACGCCGCCTCCAGGACTTGCGCGGCGAGCAGGCTACCCTGATCGTCTTCATGTGCAACCACTGCCCCTATGTGATCCATGTCATTGACCAGATCGTTAGCCTTGCCCACGACTACGCCCCGCGCGGCCTCCGACTGATCGCCATCAACGCCAACGATGTCGAAAACTATCCCGAGGACTCTCCGGCAAAGATGTCTGCCTGGGCAGAAGCCTTGCAGTTTCCCTTTCCGTATCTTTTCGACGAAAGCCAAGCCGTAGCCAAAGCCTATGATGCCGCTTGTACGCCCGATTTTAGTCTCTTCGATCAAGACCTCATCTGTCGATACCGTGGACGGCTCGACGGCTCGCGCCCCAAAAACAACGTCCCCTCAACGGGGCAGGATCTCCGAGCGGCACTGGATTGCCTCCTTGATGGGCAAGCCATCACCGAGCCACAACTGCCCAGCATGGGCTGTAATATCAAGTGGAAAAAAGCCTAGCCTGCCTGGAGCTTCGCCTGGATCCGAAGGAGGTTTTTCTGTTTGCCTGCGGCAAGATGCGTCTTTCCGAAGGGCGTAAAGTACTGATGGGATTGAAAAAAGCGCACGCCCTCACGGAGCCAATCCTCGGGCGTGATGGGCTGTTGGCGATGGTACTCGAGTTCGCGGCGAAGCTGCTCGGCAGAGGTGAAATAATCCTCGGCGGCCAGATGCGCCAGGTCGGCATCGCACAAAACCATCTCGGCAAAACTCTGGGGTTGGTGCGGAATACGGGTAGCCAAAATGCAAGATTCTACCTGCTCAATAAACGCCTCGTCTTTGGGGATCATCTCCAAAAAGCTACGAGCTAAGGCAGCCCCCCGTGCCTCGTGTCCGGA
>DAISIL010000117.1:0-4250 GCA_036822015.1 Bernardetiaceae bacterium
CCTGACCCGTCCGACGGATGAACAAGTGCTGCTTCGTTTTTTTCGGGTGATCCGTCCGTATGCCTATGGCTGGCAGGCGGTTGTGCGGCGTTCGCCCGAGCTGATGCCTTACGCCGGAACGAGCTTTGGTCGGTCACTGCTTGGGATGATCTGTGGGGTGGTGCTGGTGTATGCCGTGCTGTTCGGGACGGGCTATCTGCTTTACGGACAAGCCCTTCAAAGCCTGCTTGCCTGGAGCTTAGCCGTGCTTTCGGGGGTGGTGCTTTGGGAGAGGGTGTTCAGTGCTGAATAAAAGTCTGTCGCCAGGATCAATCTGCCTGCCAGCTTTCTACCTCTTCTTTGCTCGGGTTTTTGACCTGGTTGAGTTTCATCTTTTTGCGCATCCCGCAGAGGTCATTGTGGAGCTTGGCGGGGTCGGCGTTTTGGAGGGCTTCGAGGGTGAGGATGTTTAGTTTTTGTAAGATGGGGATGAGTTCGGGGCGCACACCTCGGGCGATGAAATCGGCATCGGAGGCATAGACGGGTTGTTTTTCGGGGCGCATCTGGGGGAAGAAGAGGACTTCTTGGATGCTGTTTTGGTTGGTCATAATCATCGTGAGGCGGTCGATGCCGATGCCGAGTCCGGCCGTGGGCGGCATTCCGTACTCGAGGGCGCGTAGGAAGTCCTCGTCGAGTACCATGGCTTCGTCATCACCGCGCTTGCCGAGTTCGAGTTGTTCCTCGAAGCGTTGGCGTTGGTCGATGGGGTCGTTGAGTTCGGAGAAGGAGTTACAGATTTCTTTGCCGTTGCAGATGGCTTCAAAGCGTTCGACGAGTCCGGGCTTGTGGCGGTGTTTTTTTGCCAGAGGCGACATCTCCACGGGGTAGTCGGTGATGAAGGTAGGCTGGATCAGCTGGGCTTCGCATTTTTCGCCAAAGATTTCATCAATCAGCTTGCCTTTTCCCATCGTTTCATCAACAGGGACATCCAGATCACGGGCTACCTCTCGTACCTGGTCTTCGTTCATCTCCGAAATATCTATGCCGGTAAAGTGCTGGATGGCCTGGTACATGGTGAAGCGTTTCCAGGGGCGTTTGAAGTCGATCAGGTGCTGCCCCACTTGTACCTGGGTGCTGCCGTGTAGGTCCAGCGCAATTTTTTCGATCAGTTCTTCGACGAGTTCCATCATCCACTGGTAGTCTTTGTAGGCGACGTAGAGTTCGATTTGGGTGAACTCGGGATTGTGGAAACGGCTCATGCCTTCGTTGCGGAAGTCCTTCGAGAACTCGTACACGCCATCGTAACCCCCAACAATCAATCGTTTGAGATACAGCTCGTTAGCGATCCGAAGGTAGAGCGTCATATCGAGGGTGTTGTGGTGGGTCTTGAACGGTCGGGCGGCAGCACCACCATAGAGCGGCTGCAAGATGGGCGTTTCGACTTCGAGATAGCCTTTTTCGTTGAGGTATCCACGCATGATATTCATCAGCCGTGATCGCTGCTTGAAGACCTCCCGCACCTTCGGATTAACGACCAAATCGACGTAACGCTGGCGGTAGCGTTGCTCGGGATCCGTGAAGGCATCGTAGGTCTGTCCCTGCTCGTCGGTTTTGGGCAAGGGCAGAGGCTTGAGGGCTTTGGTCAGGAGGGTTAATTTTTTGACATACACGGAGACCTCTCCCACCTGGGTACGGAACACGTACCCCTGAACGCCGATGATGTCGCCTAAGTCAATGAGTTTTTTGAAGACGTTGTTGTAGAGGGTTTTATCTTCTTCGGGGCAAAGATCATCTCGGCGGAGGTATAGCTGGATGCGCCCTTGTTCGTCCTGGAGTTCGGCAAAAGAGGCAGAGCCTTGTACGCGCTTACTCATCAGGCGGCCAGCCAGGGAGACCTCGGCAAAGGCTTCGGGCTGCTGGTCATCGAACTGTACTTTGAGTTCCTGGCTGTGGTGGCTAACGGGGTATTGCTCCGCTGGGTAGGGGTCGATGCCCAGCTCGCGGAGTTGCTCGGCTTTTTGACGGCGCAGGATTTCTTGTTCGCTCAAAGGTGGACGCATGAAAAAACGGGGTTGTTGTTTTGTGATCTAATCAGACAAAAGTAGAAAAAAGCCTCGGACGATCAAAGGGTAGGCTATGGCCTATAGCTGCCCCCGAATCTTATCCGCAATCGCGGCGAACTCCTCCTGGGTCAGTGCTACACGGGGATTGGAGAAACGCAAATCCGACTCGTGGTCAATCGGGACGAGATGGATATGGGCATGTGGCACTTCAAGCCCGAGTACGGCTGTGGCTATGCGCGTGCAAGGGATGGCGGCTTTGAGTGCCAGGGCGATTTCTTTGGCGAAGCGGTGCAGCGCAAGGTAGTCCTGGTCGTCGAGGTCAAAGAGATAATCGACTTCTTTTTTGGGGATCACGAGCGTGTGGCCCGCTTTGAGGGGACGGATGTCCAGGAAGGCAAAGCAGTCCGCCGTCTCGGCGATGCAATGACAGGGGATATCTCCGGCGATGATTTTGGTAAAAATGCTTGGCATAAGTGAAGGGGGCTAGATGCTTGGGGCAAAGATACGGCAGTTGAAGGGTATTTTTTTGGGAAAAGGGCAAGAAAATAGATAATTTTGTATCTTTCCGTCTATATCCAACAAGGAGGCGTGATTTTTTGTTAGAATCAAAACTATACACACTACCCGTATGCCCGATCAAGAAGCGCGTCAAGCCCTTACTCCCCGTCAGATTGTATCCGAACTCGATAAGTATATCATTGGCCAGCACGCAGCTAAGCGTCAGGTAGCCATTGCCTTGCGCAACCGCTGGCGACGCATGAACGTCAAATCGGATATGCAAACCGAGATCATGCCCAACAACATCCTGATGATTGGAGCTACGGGAGTAGGCAAAACGGAAATCGCCCGACGGCTAGCCAAAATCGCCGACGCGCCCTTTGTTAAGGTAGAAGCCTCGAAGTTTACCGAAGTGGGCTACGTGGGCCGCGACGTAGAAAGCATGGTGCGCGACCTGACGGAGCAAGCCGTCAAGATGGTCCAAGAACAGAAACGCGAAGAGGTCAAGGCCAAAGCCGAGCAGATCGTCGAAGACATCATCCTGGATACACTCATCCCCCCCCTCAAAAAAAGCAACAGCGTCTCGGCAGAGACCTCACCGATGGGCTACCAAATGCCCAGCTCCGATGTCGAACTCAACGAACGCACCCGAGAGCGGTTCCGTGAAAAGCTCCGCAACGGCGAACTCGAAGAACGCAAAATCGAAATCGAAGTAACGGCAAGCAACAACCCAGGCGTAGGCGTAGTGGGAGGTGCCATCGACGAGGTATCCATGATGAACCTCCAGGAGATGATTAGTGGCATGATGCCCCAAAAAAGCAAACGCCGAAAAGTAACCATCGCCGAAGCCCGCAAAATCCTCTTTGAAGAGGAGTCGGCTAAGCTAATCGACATGGACGAAGTCAAGGAGACGGCCATCAAAAAAGCCGAAAACACCGGTATCATCTTCATCGACGAAATCGACAAGGTGGCCAGCAGTTCCTCCAAAGGAGGCGGCCCCGACGTGAGCCGCGAAGGCGTACAACGCGACCTGCTCCCCATCGTAGAGGGCAGTGCCGTAACGACCAAACACGGCATCGTCAATACCGATCATGTCTTGTTTATCGCCGCAGGTGCTTTTCACGTCTCAAAGCCCTCCGACTTGATCCCCGAACTTCAAGGGCGTTTCCCGATTCGGGTAGAACTCAACAGCCTGACCAAAGAGGATTTTTTCTTGATCCTGAGCCAGCCCAAAAACGCCCTTACGAAGCAATACGAAGCCTTGTTTGCCGCCGAAGAGGTCAAGTTGAGTTTCGCCGAAGAAGCCCTGGAAGCCATCGCCGACATCGCCTACCAAATCAACATGGAGATCGAAAACATCGGCGCACGACGGCTCCATACCGTGATGAGCCACCTGCTCAACGAGTTCTTGTTTGATGTACCGGACGTGATCGGGCCCAATGCCCAACTGATCGTCAATCGGGAACTGGTGGAGCAGAAACTCTCTGATCTCTCCAAGAACCGTGATATGAGCCAGTACATCCTCTAAGCACCCATGAAACAACTCTTGTACGTCTTTGCTGCCGTTCTCCTGATCGGGATTATTGGCTATACCTTTTGGCAACCTGCCGGCCCCAACGCCGACCAGCAGCAGGCGTACTACGACGTGATCCGAAAGCAACGCCAGCAAAAAGATCAGATGTTTAAGTCCGGTAAGGATTCTCCCTTGAC
>DAISIL010000118.1:0-4117 GCA_036822015.1 Bernardetiaceae bacterium
GCATGGCATAAATTTCGCCTTTTCTGTACTCGCTTTTGAGGAGGTTGCTGCGGTCATAGCGGAGGTAATCCTCGAAGGTGTGCTGGGTGTGCATACGCAAGATGAAATTTAGAAATCCGTATTTTTATAGACAAAATCTATGTTGATCGTACAAGCATCAATCAAAACATCACCCTCGAGGTAGGCTTCTTTTTGCCAATCGTTTTCGCGCCGATACACCTCCATCTCCTGTGTGTCCTGGGCAAGCAAGATGACTACCTCCGTCGTCGGGATGGTGAAGTAGCAAGGCATCTTGGTTTGGCGGTCGTAGCGTTCGGTGGAGGCAGAGAGGACTTCGGCGATGATGCGCGGGTTGAGGAGCGTGTCTTTTTTGTCGCCATAAAACTCGGGCTTGCCACAGACAACCATCATATCCGGATAAGCAGAAAGCTGGCAATCAGGGATATAAAGACGCATATCCGGTGAGGCGATCAAGCAAGCCTTTTGCTCGGCACAAGCGTTGTAGAAGGCATTGGCCAGCCGGCTGGTTAGTAGGCTGTGTTTGAACGTCCCGCCGGGCATGGCATAAATTTCGCCTTTTCTGTACTCGCTTTTGAGGAGGTTGCTGCGGTCGTAGCGGAGGTAATCCTCGAAGGTGTGCTGGGTGTGCATAACCAATCCGTTTTTTATGACAACTAACGAGTATTTCGTTCGTTGGGTTTGCCTAAGCCCGCAACAAGCGCAAGCTACTCAAGACCACAGAAACCGAACTCATCGCCATCGCTGCCCCAGCGATCATGGGGTTGAGCAAGAAGGGATACAGCACCCCGGCCGCCACGGGTAAGGCCAGCACATTGTAAGCAAAAGCCCAAAAAAGGTTCTGACGGATCACGCGATTGGTTGCCCGGGCTAAGTCCATCGCTCGGGGCAGCAAAGACAGGTTTCCGCCCAGGAGCGTTACGGAGGCACTCTCCATGGCGATGTCTGTTCCGCTGCCCATCGCAATACCTATGTCGGCTTGTGCAAGAGCGGGTGCATCATTGATGCCATCTCCAATCATAGCTACTTTTTTTCCTTCGGCTTGTAATTTTTGAATGTAAGCCAGTTTGTCTTCGGGGAGTACGCCACCATGTGCCTGCGTGATGCCGAGTTGTTGGGCGATATAGCGCACACTTTCAGGGCGATCGCCGCTTAGGAGCTGCGTTTCTAGTCCTTGGGCTTGCAGGCGGGAGATGAGCTGGGCAACATCCGTTTTGGGGGCATCCCAGAGGGCGATTTCGAGGAGGCAGTCTTGCGCATCGGCCAGGTAGATATACGTGAGGTGATCGGGGGCATCGGCGGGGGCGAGGTCTTTCAAAAAAGCCGCATTGCCCAGGCGGTAGTTGGTTTGGTGATGAATAAAGCGTATGCCATAGCCAGGAACATCTTCAAATCCTTGAATATCAAATTTTTGTCCTTCGGGCAAAAATGCTACGATGGCTTTGGCGAGCGGGTGATCCGACTCCCGTTCGGCATTCCAGACGAGCTGTTGGAGTTCGTCTTCGCGTCCGTGTGCGGCGGGCATCCATCGCCAGTGCTTCACCTGGGGCTTGCCTTCGGTGAGCGTTCCGGTTTTGTCGAAGACAATGACCTGGCTGCGCTCCAGTCCTTCGAGGGCTTCGGCATCACGCACCAGGATACCGGCTTTGGCCAGTTGTCCCATCCCGACCATAATCGCCGTTGGGGTCGCCAGCCCTAAGGCACACGGACAAGCCACCACCAAAATTGAAACGCTAATGGAGAGTGCCTCTCCCAGAGGCAGCCCTATCCAGCCCCACCAATACAAAAAGCTCAACAAAGCCAGCCCCATCACGATAGGCACAAAGACAGACGAAATCCGATCGACGAGCCGCTGGATGGGCGGCTTCTTGCCCTGGGCTTCCTCTACCAGGGCCACCATGCGATACAAAAACGTCTCCTCTCCCACCTTTTGGGCGATCATCTCAAAGCTACCCGAGCGGTTGATCGTTCCGCCGATAACTGCGCTACGGGGTTGCTTATGGACGGGCAAGGGTTCTCCCGTAAGCATGGACTCATCAACGAGAGTCTCGCCCTTGCGCACCAGCCCATCGACGGGTACGCGCTCCCCGGGCAGGACGCGCAGGCGGTCGCCCACCCACACCTCCTGGAGCGGCACTTCGGTTTCGATGCCATTGCGAATGACCCGCGCCGTGTCGGCTTGCAGGTTCAGGAGTTCTTCCAGGGCCTGGGAGGTGCGCTGGCGGGCGCGTTGCTCCATATATCGCCCCAAAAGCACCAGCGTAACGACGACGGCCGCCCCCTCAAAGTACACCGGATCGCCTGGCGAAAAGATCACCAAAAAAAGACTGAACACAAAGGCCGTCCCCGTCCCGAGGGCTACGAGTGTATCCATGTTGGAACTACCCTGGAGTGCCTGCCGCCAGGCCTGGACAAAAAACTCCTGTCCGCTCCAGGCCAACACAGGCAAAGACAAAGCCGCCATCAGCCAGCCATCATAGGGAAACGGCGGCACAAACATCGCCACCACAAAGAGCGGCAAGGTCAGGGCTGTGGCAACGATCAGTTTTTGGCGTTCCTGCCGAGGCTGCTCGGAGATGCTTTGGGTGTCCGGTTGCCCAATACCAAAGCCAATTTCGGCAAGGGTCTTATCGAGGATTTCCTCCGAAACTATATCTTCGTCTAGCTCCAGTTGTACCGAGTGATTGGCCAGATTGACGGCTGCCGAGCGCACGCCGGTTTGTTTTTGGAGGTGTTTTTCGACGCTCACGGCACAAGCCGCGCAGCGCATTCCGCGGATGGGTAGTTTTTTTTTCGTCATACGCCATCCCGAATTTTCATCTCGGGAGCTTGCATTAGAAAGGCTTTAATGAAGGCATCCAGATCGCCATCCAGAACGGCTTGGGCATCCGAGGTTTCGACTTGTGTCCGGACATCCTTGACGAGTTTGTAGGGGTGCAAGACGTAGTTGCGTATTTGGGAACCGAAGTCGATGGCCATCTTTCCGGCTTCAATTTCGGCTTTTTCGGCGTTTCGCTTCTCAATCTCGACTTGATAAAGCCTTGATTTGAGCATCTGTACGGCTTTTTCGTAGTTTTGGAGCTGGGAGCGTTGTTGCTGGCACTCCACGACGATACCGGACGGGATGTGTTTGAGGCGAACGGCGGTCTCGACTTTGTTTACGTTTTGTCCGCCGGCACCGCTGGATCGGAAGGTTTGGCGTTCTACGTCGGCCATGTTGAGGTCGATCTCGATGGTATCATCCACGACGGGATAGACGAAGACGGAGGCAAAGGAGGTTTGTCGTTTGCCGTTGGCGTTGAAGGGGGAGATACGCACAAGACGATGCACGCCGTTTTCGCCTTTGAGGTAGCCAAAGGCAAAATTACCCTCAAACTCTAGGCTCACCGATTTGACCCCAGCAACGTCGCCTTCTTGCACATCGACGAGCGAGACCCGAAACTTGTTGTTTTCGCCCCACATCGTGTACATGCGTTGGAGCATCTGGGCCCAATCCTGGCTTTCGGTGCCGCCGGCACCGGCGTTGATGGTCAGGATGGCATTTAGGCTATCCTCCTCGCCGCTCAACATCCGCTTAAACTCTACGTCTTCGATGGCTTTGCGGAGGTCTTTTTCTTTGGCTTTGATTTCGTCTTCGAGGTCGGTTTCACCTTCGTTCAAGAACTCAACCAGGACTTCGAGATCACCGAGGGTTTGGGCGATTTGGTCAAAGGTATCAAGCCAAATTTTTTCAGCTTGAATGCCTTTGAGTATTTTTTGGGCATTTTGTGGATGATCCCAAAAATCGGGAGCGAGGGTTTGATTTTGCTCGTCTTCCACGATTTTTTTTCTACGGTCGTAGTCAAAGATAGCCCCGCAGATCGCGAACGCGCGTTTGCAGGGCTTTGAGTTGGTCGTTGGTCATGGTTTGTGTACTTTTGTTATCGAACAAAGTTACGAAAAAAACGCATGAAGCAACGTCCGGCTTTTTTGATCTATGCCACGCACGGGATTCAGGATCCTTTGTTTCGGGGCTTGCTGCTGGAGTATTTGCGTCGGGTAAACGGCAGGGAGATCAAGTATCAGTTTCATATCATCACTTATGAGCAGGCGGCCTATG
>DAISIL010000119.1:0-4091 GCA_036822015.1 Bernardetiaceae bacterium
AAAGTCCAGGCGGCGTTGAGACACCTTGAAGTCGTCCAGGGTCAAGAACTGTTCCCAAAAATCCTGCTCGGGCAAGGGAGCCGTACAGATGAGCGGCTCTTGCTTGATCGGATGCACAAAAAACAAGCGTCGGGCGTGCAGGTGGATAGAGCCATCTGGGTTGGCTTTGGCAAAACCATATTTGAGGTCTCCCCGAATCGGACAACCGACGGCGGCCAGCTGGGCGCGTATTTGGTGGGGCCGTCCCGTAATCGGACTGACCTCCAGAAGAAAGTGATCGTTGAGTTTGCCTAAGGTACGGTAATGCAACTCGGATTTTTTGGCATCGCCCTTAGGAGCATCAAAGGCCGTCGTTTTATTTTTTTTGGGGTCTTTGGTGAGCCAATGCGTGAGTTTGCCTTCGGCTTCGGGAGGGCGGCGTTTGGTGATGGTCCAATAGACCTTGCGGACTTTGCGGAGGCGGAAGAGTTGGTTCATTCGCTCGAGGCCTTTGGAGGTTTTGGCCAGTACGACCAGCCCACTTACCGGACGATCCAGGCGATGTACGACACCACAAAAAACATTTCCGGGTTTTTGGTAGGCCTCCTTGAGGTACTGTCTGGCCTTCTCGACGAGCGGCTGATCGCCTGTGGCATCGCCTTGCACAAGGATACCCGCCGGTTTATTGACAATCAAGAGGTGATTGTCTTCATATATGCGATCAAATCCGTACTTTTGGGGACTGAATGGTTCCATTTTTTAGACAAAGATAGGCATAAAATCACCATGAAACACGTTTTGATCGCTGCCAAGATGCTTTTTTTGATGCTTCTACCGCATCTACTCCTGGCACAATCGCCCAAAGAATGGACGGATCGCTACCAAACAGCCAAACAACTCCTCGATCAGGGCGATTTTGTGCAGGCAACAACTTTTTTACGACCCTTGACCGAATCCGAGGGAAAGCATCCGTATGGCACTTATGCCGGCTATTTTTATGCCTATGCCAAGTACCAAATCAAAGATTATCCCTCGGCACGTGATATGCTCTTGCAACTCCTGCAACGCCACCCCAGCTGGGATAACATCGACGAGGCCCGATACCTAATGGGACTGACCCAGCTCAAACTAGACCGCCCCACGATTGCTTTGCGCTACTTTGGGCAGATACAACGAACGCCAGCTTTGCTTCCCCTGATTGGGCGTGCTAAGGAGGCTTATTTCTCCGGAATTGAGCTTGAAGCAGCCAAAAGCCTCTGGAAGGAGTTCCCGAAAGAGCAATCCCTGGCCCAACGAATAGCCCATCAGATGGCACAAAAAACCAACCCTACACCCGAGGAGCAGCGGCTCCTCCAGGAAACAGCCGAGTTGCTGGGTCAGACCCCCGTTTCATCCAAGCGTCCAGATCAGCAGCGCATCAAAGTCGAGAAGGATACTTATTATATAGGAGTCTTTTTGCCGCTCCTTTACAAGGATGCCGAACTTGATCCAGCTCGAAGTCGTTATGCTTTTGCCTGGGATATTTACGAAGGAATGCGTCTGGCTGCCCAGCAGCTCAAGTCCGAGGGTGTACCGGTAGAGTTGCTTTGTTTTGATACCGAACGAAAGGCGGAGCGGGTGGAGGAGTTGCTCCGAAAAAAAGATATGCAAAACCTAGACCTGGTCGTGGGGCCGCTCTTTTCCGAAGCCTTTGACCCCATCCGTGCTTTTGCCCAGACCAATCAAATCGCGATTGTCAATCCCATCTCGACTAATCAAGAACTCCTGGACAGCTACCCGCAATATTATCTCAATACCCCCAGTTATGCGACCCAAGCCAAAAAGCTAGCTGACTTTGCGATGGACTCCCTCAAAAGAACGCGGTTTTATATTCTCTATGGTGGCAGTAGCCTGGATTCATTGAGGGCGGTATATTTTCGGGCGGCCGTGGAGCAGCGCGGAGGTACTGTGCGTAAGTTTGAGCGCATTGTGCCAGATAAAGATACCTACCTCAACGTACATAGTGCCATCAAGGACATTGCACCCGAAGCCCTGGATCCATTACAAGCCATCCAAGACGGAGATCCCGACGTACTGATCTTTGCAAGCACGACCCACCAAACCCTAGCTTCGACGATCAATAGTCGCCTCCTGATCTCTCGCCTACTCATACCCCTGCTGGCTCCTTTCGAGTGGCTCGAAATGCCACAACTCAAGCTGGATCAGTTCAGCGACCGACAGATGTATTTCTTCGCCCCCGACTATTGGGACAGCAGTCAGCCTGTTTATCAAGACTTTCTCGAACAGCATTACCAAGACCTACGCATCGCCCCGACCGTTTATACCGTCAAAGGCTACGAAACCATGTATTTCTGGGGTAAAATCATCGCCCAACAGGGCAAACACTTTTGGCATGAATTACCCAAATTACCACGGAGAGCAGGGTATTTTATGCCAAGTATTTACTACGGCAACCAACGCGATAACACCCAACTTCCCATTCTCTACATGAAGGAGCAAAAACTAACGCTGCTCTTGCGCTAGTCGCTCTTTGAGCCGATGCAGTTGCCACCACGGCGTAGCCGGTGCGTGGTGATGCTCATAATGATAGCCAAAAAAATAGCAACTCAAAAAAGCCAAGAGGTGGTTCCGAGACTGGCTGCGCGATTTGTGCCGATTGTCGGGGGCGTAACGATGCGGAAGATACGTTCCGAAATAAAACAACTGAAACGTGGCCAAAACCGAGGGCAAAGCCCAATACAAAAATACATTCGCCTTTGCGAACACCAGGCTTAATAGCTCAAAGCTCACACTCATCAGCAGCAACTGCCATACGTTAATATATTGCTTCGCAAAATTGAAGTACCATACCCAAAAGCCTCCCTCGTGGTAGTCCGGATCATCCTCCGTGGCCACAAAACGATGATGTAAGTGATGCTTTCGGTAGAGGTTATCGTAGAAATTGAAGGCAAAGAGCGTCGCACAGATACGTCCGATCACGTGATTGAGCTGGCCGTTGGAGGAAACAGTATGGTGCATCGCATCATGAGCCGTGATGAACAACCCCGTGTAGAGATGGGCTTGCACCAGAACAAACAGGTAAGTCAGCGGATTGCGCCAGTCCAGTGGATAATGAAGCAGTAGCAATAAAGAGACTGTCCATAAAACGATGATTGTCAGGGCTATCCAAACGCCCCTATCCCGAGTTGTTTTCATGTACCTTAAAACGCATCGAAATAAACAAAAGTTTTCAAAACATTTAGAAAGCCCCTTGCGTCCATAGAGATACCAAAAAAAGCCCAGATGAACCCATCAAATCTCCTCCTCTATGCTTGCTTGCTTCTCCAGGGCTGGATGCCCAAGGCGGAGATTGTACTACCCCAGCATGTCTGACCTACCAAACAGAACCCGACCAGCAGTGGGCTTACCACAACGCCCCCTACACCCTTCTCGGAAAAGTCCTAGAAAATGCCACCGGTAAAAATCGTAACCAACTTACCTATGAACACCTTACCACAAAAATCGGATTGCGCGGACTCTGGGTTTCGGTAGGCTTCAATGGTGTATTTTTTAGTGATGCTCGGAGCATGGCCCGCTTTGGTTGGTTGATCGCCAATCGCGGGCATTGGCAAAACCAGCAATTGATGAGCGATCAGGACTATTTTGAGGGCATGATTACCTCTTCACAAACCCTCAATCCTGCTTACGGATACCTGTGGTGGCTCAATGGCAAGGACACTTACCGCCTACCTGCCGTTCCTTTTTCTTTTGGCGGCGCACTTATCCCGACAGCTCCTCTTGATCTCATTGCCGCCCTCGGCAAAAACGATCAAAAGATATACGTCGTTCCGAGCCAGCAACTGGTCGTTATACGTATGGGAGAAAGCGCAGGAGAATCTTTATTAGCTGCCTCCTCTTTTGATACCCAACTTTGGGAACGGATCGGGACACTTGAATGTCCTTAATTTTTCTCTTTTACGGCAACCTTTTTTCTTCGATCTACGTTTTTATAGACACGGCAAGCATGTTGATCGAAAATTAGACAAAAAAAATCTTCAAATGCTTTGTTCGTAAATATTCTCTCCTTACCTTTGTGTCCGCTTTAAACGCAAGGCGGAGGTTTGACGAAGAAA
>DAISIL010000120.1:0-3976 GCA_036822015.1 Bernardetiaceae bacterium
CAAGTATATCCAAGACGAGCGTAGTAATCTGATCTTCATCGTTATCAAAAAGATGACATCCTTTATCCAGCACAAAATCGTTCCACTCCTCCGAGTGCAGCACTCCACCGATGCGCGTTGATTTGTCCACCATCGTTACCTGATGCCCCTTTTGAGCAAGTAGATAAGCCGCGATAATTCCCTTAAAACCACTTCCAACAATTAACCACTTTTGTTGTGTTTTCATAGCAAAAATTAAAAAATATCTGATAAGTTAATGATTTCTCCCTGCTGAATTGCCTTTATCAATTTTTTACCAATCAGTAACTCTTTGTGTTTTGGTGGTATTCCCGTCGCAGGTCTTGAAAAAGCAATATCTTCTCTTTGCAAAATGTATCCTTCTGGTAAATCGCGCTTTGCTACGCAAGAAAGGCGAAAATTCAGCCTTCCACTTTCTTCTTTTTCTGTGGGGGTAAGTTTTGATGCACCAAGGCCCATCTCTACAAAACGTACAGCATCAACTAGGGCTTTCATCTCGACAGGGTCGGAAGAAAAATGATGATCGGGGCCTGCTAAGTTTTTGTCCAAAGTAAAATGCTTTTCTACAAAGCACGCACCCAAAACTACTGCTCCTACCGCTGCCACAATACCTTCGGTATGATCTGAAAAACCTATCGGATAATTGAATGAATTTTTCAAAGATTGAATTTTCAATAAATTAACTTCTGAGGCTGGTGTGGGATAAGTTGAAATGCAATGTAAAATAATCAACTCTTTTCCACCTGCGGCCTCAAAGGCCCGAACGGCTTCATCTATTTCAGACAAAGTAGCCATACCCGTAGAAATGACCGTAGGCAAGCCTGTTTGCGCCATTTGCTCAATGAGTTCCAAATTAACTAAAAAATCCGACCCATTTTTGAGCAGAGGAACGCCAATTTGTTGTAAATCTTGAATACCTTGAATACTAGTAGGTGTACTAAAAAAAACAACATCTATTTTGTCAGCATAACTTTTCAATTCTTGCAACTGTTCTACACTCAACTCATAACGCTTAAACATATCGTACTGCGTTTCTACAACTAACTTTCCTTGTGATATGTATTCATAGGTTAGGCTTTTGTCCAGGATAAAATCTTCCGTATAATAATTTTGAAACTTTACAGCATCTGCTCCCGCATCTTTTGCCGCATGAATCATCTCTTTTGCAAGAACCACATCTCCGTTATGGTTGATACCTATTTCGGCAGCCACAAAGACTGGAAAACCGATTCCAATATATCTATCTTTTATTTTTATCATAGGCTCGAAAAAATTTCGATTATTTTACTTTTGGGATCAAAAAAAGCATTAAACTCTTGTGTACTGGCTTGCTCATCAAACGCCATATACTCTAATTGAACAAGATCGGAGATTACCTTTACCTGTGGATAAAAACGTAGTAATCCTTTTCCAATACTTGCCTGATTATCTGCTGTTTGATGTAAAAGTAAATACATTCCACAAAACAAAGCCTCTACACTCACCCCACTTGCTGGAACAATCGCAAGCTGGCAGTGAAACATCAGATCACACATGGCTTGCGCCGAAAGGTTTTGATGCAAATAAATTGCAGGCTTATCCTCCACAAAAGTACACAAATCTTGATAAAACGCAAAGGCACTCCCCAGCACGATATGAATTTCCTTGAATTTTTGATGCTCCCAGGTAGCCTTAGCCGCCTGTAGGCTTAAATTCTGATTATCAGAACCCCCAAAACAAATCAAGACGTTTTCTATTTTTTTAATCTTACGTCCACCTTCTACTGCTAACTTTTTTGCAGCCTCCAAAAACGGACGACGCAAAAGGGCGTAATCCAATCCCAGACAAAGTTTGGTGTAAGGTTCACAACTGTAATCGTCCTCAGAAATACCCCCTGCATGATTTATCACGACATCCGCTACAAAATGCCAAGCGTACATATCATCTATACAGACCACTTTTAGCCCATTAGCTTTCAATATTTGTTGGTATTTCGTTTGGATTTGATAATGGTCTAAAACTATAATCTGTCCATTTTTCAGCACTTCGGTTGTCAAAAAATGAGCTTCTTTTAGAAAATCTTCCTTTTGGGGCAAGGTAAAAATTTTAAAATCTGCTTCAATTTGTGCTTTTACCTCAGGTGTAGGATTCTGCACCAAAAACACACAATCAAACTCCTGCCGCAGCATCTCTGCCAAAGCCAAGCAGCGGGTAAGATGTCCCAAACCAATGTGGGTGTTGCCATCGGCACGGAAAAAAATTGGGGGGCTTAGTGTTTTTTTAGCCATTGGTATTTAAATTCTGCTATTTGCCAGTCTTCGGGATTATCAATATCCTGTACTTCCATATCGGATAAGACCAGCGCGCCCGAGTTATCTGTCCATAATTGTTTCTTTTGCATAAATATAGGCACATGAAAGCAGTAAAACTGTCCTGCGTCATGATAAGCAGGTTCTAAATCCTGTGAGCGTTTTTGTAAGTTTTCAGGCCGAAACATAGTAACTTTACTTATCATATCTTTCTTCAAAGCTCTTTGAATAGGCGACGAAAAGCGTAGTACGGGAAAAACAGTATCAAATTTTTCTTTTTTTAAAAGCACAAATGCTTCTTTCAGTCGCTCTTGAGTGATAAAAGGGGCAGTAGGGTAAATACCATAGGCATACTCAAAGGTTTGATTACTTTTTTCGTACTGACTCAAAACTTCTAAAAGTACATCCGCTGTACCCGCATAGTCATCCGCATTTTCCTTACTCCGCATAAAAGGCACCTTAGCTCCGTACTGAAGCGAAATTTCTGCAATTTCCTCATCATCAGTTGAAACCATTACCTCATCAAACAGGTCGGACTGTAGAGCAACTTCTATGGAGTACGCTATGATAGGCTTTCCCAAAAAATCTTTGATGTTCTTTCGTGGAATCCGCTTACTGCCTCCACGAGCCGTAATAATGGCGATAGTCTTCATGCTCAACACTTTTCCAGGAGAAACATTGTATCTACATTTCCTTGTTCTGCTTTGGTTAGATAAGGATAATGTATTTCTTTGATTAAATTTAAATTATTGAAATTATCTTGATATACTTTGGCAAAATCCATTTTCCACAAGAAACCCTGATTACCACGATAGTTTACTTCTTGTAAAGTTTCACTGTAATACTCAAAACCCAATACGTACTGCTTAGTACAACGTACAATTTCTGAAATTGCTTTGGGCAGGTCGTTAGGGGCAATGTGTATCAGTACGCCGTTGGTCATTACCAAGTCAAAATAATCATTTTTAAAAGGAATATCAAATGCACTTCCCTGTATGATGTTGATTTGTGAACTTATCTGTTTGGCCCGCTCTACGGCATAAGACTGTAGCTCGATGCCATACAAATTTGTAAATCCTAGTCGCTGTAACCCTCTTAGCTGAATACCTACATTACAGCCTACTTCCAAAATTTTGCTTTCTTTGGGTATATTGCCAATGAAAATATTGAACATATCAAAGCGTTCAGTACCATACAAATTTTTATAGGTTTGATTCCAGACATCTAAACTTCTTGGTGTATTCCGATTTGTATATTGCTTTCCAAAATCACCTGACCAAAAATCTATCTGTTTTGTTTTCATGCGTTTTTTGAATTTTTTAGTTCGTATCTCAAGGCGTACAACAAAAATACAAATTATTTCTTAGCTTGCAAGTGAAACGACAAAACGAACACCTTGAACTACTATCTGATTGCTGGAGAAAAGTCGGGCGACCTACACGCAGGCCGCTTAATGCGCGCCCTGCGTACACAGGATACGACGGCTCACTTTCGGGGCTGGGGAGGAGAAGCCATGCAGGCCGAAGGGCTAGAACTGGTCAAGCACTACAACGAAACCGCCTTTATGGGCTTTTGGGAAGTTGTAAAAAATTTAAAAAAGATAAAAAAACTATTGCAGTTTTGTCAGGAAGACCTGCTGGCTCATCGTCCGGATGTGCTTATCCTCATCG
>DAISIL010000121.1:0-3709 GCA_036822015.1 Bernardetiaceae bacterium
ACCAAAAACCATGAGCGGAACCACAGATCGGTATATCAATCTTTTTACGGACTTTGGGTTCAAAAAAATCTTTGGCGAAGAACCCAACAAAGACCTCCTGATCTCTTTTCTCAACAGCCTGCTCGACGGAAAAGAGAAAATTACCGATCTCACCTACCTCAAAAACGAACGCCTGGGAAAAAGTGCCGGCGAAAGAAAAGCCGTCTATGACCTCTACTGCTCCAACGACAAAGGAGAAAAACTCATCATCGAAATACAGCGCGTCAAGCAGGAGTTTTTCAAAGATCGAAGCATCTACTACTCCACATTTGCCATCCAGGATCAGGCACTCAAAGGGCAGCAGTGGAACTACGCCCTCAAGGCTGTCTATATGATCGCCATCCTCGATTTTACCTTCTCCGACGAACAAACACTGAAGTTTCATCACCGAGTCAGGCTCATCGAAGAGCAAACACAGCAGGTCTTTTATGACAAACTCAGTTTTATCTACCTCGAAATTCCTAAGTTTGATAAAGATTTAGCTGATTTATCCAATGATTACGAAAAATGGCTCTTTGCATTTAAAAATCTGCATCGGCTACGTGAGATGCCCAAAGCACTCGAGGAAGGCATCTTCAAAAAACTCTTCGAACTGGCAGAGATCGCCCGCATGAAACCCAAGGAACGAAACGTCTATCAAGATAGCCTAAGGGACTACCGCGATCTAAGAAATGCCATGGAGACCTACTTCAAGGAAGGGAAAGCAGAAGGAATCGCAGAAGGTAAGGCGGAGGGAATCGCCAAAGGTAAGGCGGAGGGAATCGCAGAAGGAGTAGTTAAAGGAAAGCTAACCATTGCCAGGATGATGCTAGAGAGTGGAGAAGCCGTAGAAAAAATCATCCAATATACAGGGCTTTCAAAAAAAGACATTGAAAAGTTGAAATAAGCACAAACCCTATGATAGGGCTTGTGCAAAATCTTCCTGAATATCTTCAAATGCCTCTGCACCTACCGATACCCGCAGTAGCCCGTCCGTGATGCCCATAGCCTCCCGCTCTGTGGCTTGTAGCTTGCTGTGCGAGGTCTGGGCAGGACTACAGACTAGCGTTTCTACGCCACCTAAACTCAATGCGGGTAGTGCAAGTTTTATTTTTTGCAAGAAACTTTGTGCCGCCACACCGTCTGCTAAGGCAAAAGAAAGCATCCCACCGAAGCCTCCTTTCATCTGAACTTTGGCTATCTCATGTAAGGGATGCGTGGGTAATCCTGGATAATAAACGCGCAGTACATCCGGATGGGTGCTAAGCCACTCGGCCAGGGCAAGGGCATTGGTATTTTGGCGTTCTACACGGAGATAAAGTGTTTTTAAGCTCCGCTCAATCAAATACATATCTAATGCGTTCAAGTTCCCGCCATAGTTAATCGCTGTGGGTAGTATATGCGATAATCCCACGGAGTATCCTAACAACGCCCCAAAAGAAAGATCACTATGTCCGCCGAGATACTTTGTTCCGCTATGAATCACCCAATCAAACCCCAGACGGATTGGGTTTTGATTGACGGGTGAAGCAAAGGTATTATCAATCATCGAAACTACACCATAAGCTTTTGCCAGAGTGGCAATATCCTCTAATGGCAAAATTTGCAACAAGGGATTTGATGGAGATTCTATGTAAAGAACCTTAGTATTTTTTTGTATATGCTTTTCAAAATCAGACGCACTTTGTCCCATAACGAAGCTGTAGGCAATCCCTCTTTTGGTAAACTCGCTATCGATCAGGTAGCGTGTACCGCCGTAAAGTTGATCGGCAAACAGAGCGTGATCGCCTGCCTGGAGATGGGCCAGGAGCGCCGTCGTGATGGCTGCCATACCGGAGGCAAACAATAGTCCTGTTTCGGCTTTCTCGAGAGCGGAAAGTTTTTGGATGAGCGCGGCATGATTGGGGGTGTTGTAATAGCGAGGGTAAATATTTTCGGTTTCGGGTCCAAAAACAAAAGCAGATGAGGGATGGATGGGTGTATTGACCCCTGGAGTATGGCGTAAGTCGCTACCTTGATGGATACAAGCCGTAGATGGTTGCATAGAGATTTAGGGATTTGTTTTTTTGGATAAATTCGGGTAACTTGTCCAACAAAACTAATAGATATATCTATGAAAACGATCATTAAATTTTTGGTATCTGCCGTAGCCATTATTTTGGCTGCCAACATCATCCCAGGTGTAACGGTGGCGGGCGGCTTTCTGACGGCACTTTGGGTGGCCCTGGTGCTATCGGTGGTGAATATGTTTGTTAAGCCACTTTTCATTCTTATCACTGTTCCTATCACTATTTTTACGCTTGGCATTTTCTTGTTGTTTATCAATGCCTTGATGATTATGCTGGTGGGTTATCTGGTCAATGGTTTTGCAGTAGATGGCATTTTGTCCGCCTTTATTTTTGGGGTGGTTTATTCGGTATTGATGATGATCGCCAATAAGTTGATTGATAAAGACTAGCTATGTGGTCTCGGCTCTGTCCCTTTTTGTTGGGATTTTTTTTAACCACTATCGGATGTGCTTACGGGCAGGGTTGTAGCGATGCTGGCTTCTGCACAATGGGAGCGATGAAGCCCGATCAGCCGTACAGCAAGAGCCGTGTACAGTTACGGAGCATCGAAATCAGTCAATACTCGGCTATGGTAACGGACGCAAAATCTGTTTTAGCCTACACGGCCGACTTAACCTTAGGTGTAGGGGAGCGGACGATGCTTCAAGTCAAGATACCCTACCAGATTGCCTTTGGGCCCATGGGAGATTTTGGTGGTATGAGTGATATTTCATTGAGCTATACCCGTGCGCTTATCCAACGGGAAGATATTCAAATCAATGCTACCCTTGGTACTAAAATTCCTACAAATCAAGCCAATAAACAGGTGGATGGCCGAACGCTGCCCATGTTTTATCAATCTAGTTTGGGTTCCATAGATGCCATAGCGGGGGCCGCTATCCTGACACGGCACTGGCTCTTAGCTGTCGGTTACCAGCAGGCACTCACCCGTAACGGAAGTGCATTTGCCTGGGGTCCCTGGCGAGATGATGACAAATTTGGTAAAGCACAAACCTACCCTGCATCTATCGAACTCTTGCGCGGAATCGACGTGATGCTACGTATAGAACGCAACATTCGCTTCTCGAACGTCAATTTTTCGCTGGGATTGTTACCCATCTATCGCCTGACCCAAGACCAAATCACCTCTCCCCAGACAGGCGAGCGCGTCCGCATCAAGGACAGCGATGGGCTAGCTTTGAGTGCGCTCGTGAGCGCGGGATACCGCTTTTCGGTCAAATCAGGGGTGCGGCTCATCCTTGGACAGCGGCTCGTGGATCGCTACATCAACACGGATGGACTATATCGCAAACGCATCCTGACCGTGGGGTATGACTATCGTTTCTGATGCCCATGAAGATAAAACTAGGTGATTTTTGCTGCTGTATTTTTTTGCTTATTTCTATTCAGATATTGGCACAAAAAGATGCCCAGCAACTTATAGACGAAGGGCAGTATGAGCAAGCCTTGCAGATTTTACCTTCCGCTGATACCCTGTCCCAATACTTGCGCTTACAAGCACTCATCCGTTTGGGACAATTTGATGAAGCCGAGCAGGTCAAAGCCCAAAGTTGGGATATGCAGCGGCTCAAAGGCGAGTTACGCCTCAACCAAGGTCGTTATGCAGAGGCACAAATAATCTT
>DAISIL010000122.1:0-3236 GCA_036822015.1 Bernardetiaceae bacterium
CACTTACGCCGACCTCCAAGCCCTCACCCAAAAAGCCGCTAAGGGCTTCGAGCAAATGGGGCTTCGGGCAGGTGATAGCGTCGTGCTGTACCTGCCGCTTTCCCTCGAGGCCACGGCGGCATACCTGGGCTTGCTCCAGGCGGGGATACGTGCCGTCCTCGTAGCCGATAGCTTCTCGCCGGCGGAGATTCAGCGTCGCCTGGAGGTGATCCCCTGCAAGGCCATCCTGACGTTCAGCACCTACACCTACGGCGGGCGCGTGCTTGATTTTTATGCCAAGATCAAAGCAGTAGCCGATGCTCCACCGGCTATTGTCATTCATCCCGACGATACGCCGACGCTCCGCCCGGGCGATCTGCTTTGGGAGGATTTTCTTGCCGAAGGAGATTTTGAGACCGTCTATCAGCCCGCCGATGCCATCACGACGATTCTTTTTTCTTCGGGTACTACCAAAGCCCCCAAAGCCATTCCCTGGACACAACTCACGCCGCTCAAATGCGCCACCGATGCCCACCTCCACCACGACGTACACTCCGAGGATGTCGTTACCTGGACAACCAGCATGGGCTGGATGATGGGCCCCTGGACGCTCTTTGCGGGGCTGCTCAACAAGGCCACCACCGCGCTTTTTTATGGCTCGGGAGCCACAGAGGCTTTCCGCGACTTTGCTGTGGCAGCTCGGGTGAGTGTCCTGGGAACGATCCCCTCTTTGGTCAAGGTATGGCGTAGCCGCAAGCTCCTCGAAGGTGCAGATTTGCCGGTGCGCTTGTTCAGCTCCACGGGCGAACCCTCCAACGCCGAGGACTATCTGTATTTGATGTCGCTCAAAAGCTACCAAACGCCGATTGTAGAGTACTGCGGTGGCACCGAAATTGGAGGTGGCTATCTCACGGGATCCCTGCTCCAACCCGCCTCGCCGGCTACCTTCACTACGCCTGCCCTCGGGATGGGCGTGTATTTCATGGACGACAATCACCAACCCGTCCAGGCTGGACAAACGGGGCAAGTTTTTCTGGTCCCGCCCTCGATGGGACTCTCCCAGAGCCTCCTCAACCGCGACCATCACGAGGAGTACTTCAAGGGTATCCAGCCAGGCCCCAAGGGCGAAACCCTCCGCAAGCACGGCGATGCACACGACGTGATGAAGCGACGGTTTTATCACAAGGACTACGTTTTCTATAAATCTCATGGCCGCGTCGATGATGCCATGAATATCGGTGGTATCAAGGTCAGTGCCTTAGAGATCGAAGAGGTAGCTCTCCAGCATCCGCTCGTGGGCCAGGCGGCAGCCGTGGCCGTGCAGGAGAAAGATGGCCCTGAAATATTGGTACTCTTTATCGTCCCGAAGGCTCCCCTTCCGGATACCTTCGGTAAGGAACTCCAAAAGATGATCTCCCAAGAACTCAACCCGCTCTTTAGGATCGGAGACATCCGTACCGTCGATGCCTTGCCCGTTACGGCCTCCAATAAGGTCATGCGGCGTAGCTTGCGCGATCAGTACCTGAACGAAAAAGCATAAGGATCAACGCACTCGGCTCGCTCCATAAACACCTAGCAGGATCACGGCTGCCGAGATGAGCTGAACCAAATTGAGCCGCTCCCCATCGACGATACCCCAAAACAAGGCCACAATGGGTATCAGGTAGGTTACCGAAGCCGCAAAAACAGGCGACTTTAAGCGGATGATCGTATTGAAGACCACCAGCGCGAAAGCCGTTCCGACCAGTGCCAGGAAAGCGATATAACCCATCGCTACCGCCGCGTCGGGATGGCTTCCCCAAGTCGTGGCCACATCCGAAAAGAGCAGATAACTCGCCGCCAAAGGGAACATGGTCATAAAGGACAAGCCCGCAATCTCGATCGGACGAAAATGCGACAAGCGAAACTTGATCGTATTGGCACTGATACCGTAGCATACCGTCGCCATCAGCACCAGTAGGGCGTAGGATGGTGCTGCACCGGTTGTCTTTTCCGTGGCATCGCCCAGGAGTGCCAAACCCACCGCGCCCGCAAAAGCCAGCAGCAAGCCCACTAGCTTTTCCCAACGAAACACTTGCCCAAAAAACCACACCCCCACCAACAAAACCGACAGCGGCGTAAGGGCATTGAGGACACCCGTAACAGAACTAGACAGCACCGTCTCGGCTTTCGAGAACAGATACGCCGGCAAGAGATTCCCAAAAAAACCCACCACAGCCAGGTGTAGCCAGTCTTTTCGGTGTGCTTTGTGCCGATGCGGCCAGGCAAAGGGCAACAACACCAAAGCCGCAATCCCGATACGCGCACTCCCCACAACGGCAGGCGCATACACAGCTACTCCGCGCTTAATCAAAATAAACGAACTCCCCCAGATCAGTGCCAAAAGCACTAAGCCCACCCACGCCCAGGCATTGGACGAAAAACGAGAAGCGATTGTTTTCATTTTTGATAACAAAAATCCAAAACATCTTCGTAGAGGCGATCCGGTAGCTCGGCATGTACCCAATGCCCCGTCGGGTACATCCGTAGCTCCGACTGCGGAAACAGCTCACGAATCGCGGGCATATCCGAAGGCGAGAGGTAGTTGGAGCGTTCCCCACCAATAAACAGCAGCGGCACTTCTACCGGATGCTCCGAACGAACAGGGACGCTAATCGTGGGTAAGCTACGGGAGAGTACGTCTAAGTTCATCCGCCAAGCAAAACTTTTGTCGGCATCCCGATAGAGATTTTTGAGCAAAAAGAGCCGTACATCTGGCTCCTCGATGTGCTGAGCTAGTGCGTCTTCGGCTTCCTGACGACTGCTGAACGCTTTGATTGGCAGGGCTTTGAGCGATGCCATGATGTGATCGTGATGGATCGGGTATTGCTTTGGGGCAATATCGACGACGACCATCCGGCGGCAGTCCTGGGGATACTGGACGGCATACTGCATCAGCGTTTTGCCGCCCATCGAATGCCCGATTAGGTAGGGGCAGTCCAGTGCTTGATCCTCGAGGAAGGCGCGCAGGTCGGCCGCCATTTCGGGATAACCAAAAGCCTCCGTATGCGGCGAGCGGCCGTGGTTGCGCTGATCCACGAGATAGACCTGGAAATGATCGGCCCAACGCCGTCCGAGGGTGAGCCAGTTATCGAGCGAGCCGAGTAGCCCATGCAAGATGACCAACGGCGGGCCCGTCTCTCCTATTTTTTTGAAATGAAGTGGAACAGTTGTTATCATTGATTTTGTTGTTTCAATTTTTTCTTTTGTGCGTCCAC
>DAISIL010000123.1:0-3205 GCA_036822015.1 Bernardetiaceae bacterium
GGACACATCCTGACCTAAGCGAAATCACGCTACGCGATATGTCCGCAACGGAGATTGTGGTAGCGCTCATCCTGACCGCTCTCACGATAGGAATGGGCGTATATCCGCAACTTTTGATTGGCTTACAATCACCTAGCTTACAGATTTTGATACAGATAACTGATGGCCAGTAACGACTCCCGCAGGGCGGCCATACGCCTATACCGAAAATTACACTTAGATTGGATTTTTAATACCTCCACTTTTTTGGGTAATGCCTTGATTGCGCTTCTGCTCACCTTAGCCTTTCGTGAGCTGGGACACGGGGCAGCGATCAACTACGTTTTTTTTCTGACCGTTTTGGCTATCGGACTTTGGACGACGGAGGCTATCCCACCTTTTGCCGTCGGTATTTTTCTGGTGGCCATGTTTTTATTGGGTTTCGGAACGGATATTATCATTGCCGATGATGCCCCTGTTGCCCTTTATGTAAACACCTGGACAAGCAACGTGATTTGGTTGTTGTTGGGTGGTTTTTTTCTGGCTAAGGGGATGGAGGATGTGGGACTAGATCGGGAATTGTTTCGCTTTACGTTGCGCCGATTCGGGACAAAACCTGATCGCTTGCTTTTTGGACTGATGCTGATGACGGCTTTTGGGAGCATGATTATGTCCAACACAGCCACGACGGCTATGATGATTTCTTCGGTTTTGCCGCTGGTGCGCCTGCTCGGAAGCCGGTCGCCTTATACCCGTGCGCTGCTGGTGGGCATTCCGGCGGCGGCTTCGGTGGGTGGTATCGGGACGATTATCGGCAGTACGCCCAATGCCATTGCCGTAGGGGCGTTACAGGAACGCGGCATCTCGATTACTTTCCTGGACTGGCTCGTGGTGGGCTTCCCGACGGCTGTTTTTTTGGTGGTGTTATTTTGGTGGTATTTGGTGCGCCGTTTATCGCTAAAAATCATGGTTTTAGACCTCTCTCAACTTGATACTCCCATTTCTGTTTCGGATGACCCTTCGCATCATCGCAAGCGTTATGCTGTTTGGTTTACGCTTTTGCTCACCGTAGGTTTGTGGCTTACCGAGCCACTGCACGGAATACCAGTGGCGGGTACGTCGGCCGTTCCTATGGTACTCCTGACCCTGATGCAGGTCGTCGATAACAAACAGGTACGGGAGCTACCCTGGGATACGCTGATGCTTGTTGCGGGTGGTTTGGCTTTGGGTATCGGGCTAGTAGATGTGGGACTGGCCGAGCTGGTGATGGGCCAGGTCAATCGTCTGCCGGTGGCTGTGGTTGGGATAGCGGTTTTGTTTAGCATGGTAGGCGTTTTGCTCTCCAACGTGATGAGCAACACGGCGGCAGCGTCGATTTTGGTACCTTTGGGGGTGTCTTTGTCTGCTCCTTTTGGGTTGGCGGTTCCGGTCATTGTGGCCATTAGTTGTTCTTGTGCTTTGCTCTTGCCTGTATCTACGCCTTCCAATGCCATCGCTTACGCGACGGGTTTTATTGAGCAGCGCAGTTTTCGTTTGGGTGGGGTGTTTTTTATTGTGGTAGGCCCGCTGGCAGCTTTCGTGGCCGTAATGATATGGGTATTTTTGAAGGGATGAGTAATTTTTTAATACTTCCATTTGTTGGCCAAAGCCACCAGAGAAAGCATCACCGGTACTTCAATCAAGACCCCAACGACGGTCGCCAGGGCTGCCCCTGACTGCAAGCCAAACAGCGCAATGGCCACAGCTACCGCCAACTCAAAAAAGTTGCTCGCCCCAATCATCGCTGCTGGAGCGCACACAGGATAGCTCACCTTGAGCAGCCGCCCGCTACCCCATACCAAAAAGAAGATAAAGTAGGTCTGAATCGTTAGGGGAATAGCGATGAGCAAAATATGAAAGGGATTAGATAAAATTCGTTCCCCCTGAAAGGCAAACAACAACACCAAAGTACTCAATAATGCAAGAACAGATACGGGCTTCAAGCGTGCCAAAAATTGCAACTTGAACCACTCCTCACCTCGTCGGGCGATGAGATAACGGTTGGAGGCATAGCCAGCCAGGAGTGGTATAACGACAAAAATCACAACAGAAGTAACCAAAGTACCATAAGGAATCACGATGTCTGTGATCCCCAATAACAAACGAACAATCGGCACAAAAGCTACCAACAAGACCAAATCATTGATCGAGACCTGAACTAAGGTGTAATTCGGGTCGCCATCGCTCAAATAAGACCACACAAATACCATCGCCGTACAAGGAGCTGCCCCCAGCAAAATGGCTCCCGCAATGTACTCCTTCGCCTCCTCAGGGGTGAGATAAGCCGCAAACAGGTGATCGAAAAAAATCCATGCAAAAAATGCCATCGTAAAAGGCTTTACGAGCCAGTTACCCACCAAAGTCAAACTCAAACCTTTTAGATTTCGACCTACATCTTTGAGAGATGAAAAATCAATTTGTACCATCATCGGATAGACCATCAACCAAACCAAGACAGCCACAGGGATATTGACCTCAAAAACTGTCCAATCACTCAAGATGCGTACCCGATCGCCCAATAGCTGCCCCAAACCAACGCCGCCGATGATACACAAAACCACCCAAAGGGTTAAATATTTTTCAAAAAAATCAATTTGTTTCTTTTTTGCTGACATAAGTTTAAAATTTTGATAAAAATATCAAACTCCCACAAAGCTAATGTTTTTTTCAAAATAACACAGGCAAAATAATCAGTTATTTTGTATTTTTGTCTCTTCAAAAAAAGGAATCCTTAGCCCAAATGAAGATTTCACTCCACTGGTTACAGCGTTTTATTGCCCTTGATACTACCCCAGAAGAGATTTCAAACCTACTCACAAACAGTGGTTTAGAGGTAGAGGGAATCGAAGTTTATGAAGAAATTGAAGGAAATCTTCAAGGGCTGGTCATTGGAGAAGTACGAACTTGTACGCCTCATCCAAACGCCGACAAACTACGCCTAACGACTGTAGATGTGGGACAAGAAGCACTCTTATCTATCGTTTGCGGTGCGCCTAATGTTGCGGCTGGACAAAAAGTGGTAGTGGCACTGGTGGGTACAACCCTTTACCCTGCGGCGGGTGAACCTTTCAAAATTAAAAAGTCTAAAATTCGTGGGGAGTCATCCGAAGGGATGATTTGCGCCGAAGACGAGATGGGCTTGGGGCAGTCCCATGATGGGATTTTGGTACTGGACACGGATTTGCCT
>DAISIL010000124.1:0-3151 GCA_036822015.1 Bernardetiaceae bacterium
CCTTTTGCGTGGCGCAAAAAATGGGCAAGTTGCTGGGAGGAGGTCAAGTATTGTAGCGAACGATGCCGCCGCAACCGAACTTCTTCCCAAAAAAAATAGTATCTTTGCTCCAGAAAAAAATAATCACTAATCCTTTTCTTACGATGATGCAAGACTTAGCTATCCCATTTGATCTGACCGAAGAGCATCTGGCCGTACAGGCGGCCGCCCGTGAGTTTGCACAGCGCGAACTCCTCCCCGGGGTTATTGAGCGCGACGAAAAAGAGTATTTTCCCGATGATCTGGTACGCAAGATGGGCGATCAGGGCTTTATGGGTATGATGGTTTCGCCCGAGTATGGTGGGGGAGGAATGGATACCATTGCCTACGTAATCGCGATGGAGGAACTCTCCAAAGTAGATGCCTCGGCTTCTGTGATTGTCTCCGTGAACAACTCGTTGGTTTGCTGGGGACTTGAAAAATACGGCACCGAAGAACAAAAACTAAAATATCTCCCTGACCTTGCCGCAGGGCGCAAAGTAGGTGCTTTTTGTCTCTCCGAACCCGAAGCCGGCAGCGATGCTACCTCCCAACGTACCACGGCCGAGGACAAAGGCGACTACTACCTCCTGAACGGCAACAAAAACTGGATCACCAACGGCGGACGTGCAGATGTCTATCTGGTCATGGCACAAACTGATCCCGAGAAAAAGCACAAAGGCATTAACTGTCTGATCGTTGAGCGCGGTATGGAGGGCTTCCAGATCGGCAAGAAAGAACAAAAAATGGGTATCCGAGGATCGGACACACATTCGCTCATGTTCACGGACGTAAAAGTACCGAAAGAAAACCGCCTCGGCGAAGATGGTTCTGGCTTCAACTTCGCGATGAGTACCCTCAACGGCGGACGCATCGGCATTGCAGCACAGGCCCTCGGTATCGCTTCGGGTGCGTATGAGCTGTCTATCAAATATTCAAAGGAACGCGCCGCCTTCGGTAAGCCCATCCATAAGCACCAAGCCATCGCTTTCAAGCTCGCCGACATGGCTACGCGCATCGAAGCTGCCCGCTTGCTTTGCTTCAAAGCGGCTCACCTCAAAGACCTCGGCGAGGACTTCTCGAAGCACAGCGCAATGGCTAAACTCTACGCCTCCGAAACTGCCATGTGGGTAAGCACCCAGGCGGTACAAGTGCATGGCGGCTATGGCTACGTGAAGGAGTACCACGTTGAGCGCATGATGCGCGATGCCAAAATCACCGAGATTTACGAAGGTACCTCGGAGATTCAGCGCGTGGTGATCTCTCGATCTGTCCTTCAGTAGTTTTTTTGCGGGGCAAGTGTTTGAGCGTCTGTTTTTTTGAAAAAAGTCAAGAAAAAATTTGTTCAAACACTTGCTTCGTATCTTAGCTTTGCCGTATCTTTGCATCGCAATTCTTTGAAAAACGCAGTATTTTTGTCCGATGGTGTAATTGGCAGCACAGCAGGTTTTGGTCCTGTTAGTCTGGGTTCGAGTCCTGGTCGGACAACAATAATTTGTTTTTTGCTTTTCTTTTCCTCAAATTTTTTATTTGCTATTCGGCGGCTTTCATCAGGGAAGTCTCCCTTTTTCTGCTTGAGCCTATGTCATCACCCAATTTTGTAGATCACGTCAAGCTATTTTGTCGGTCGGGTAAGGGTGGGGCAGGTTCATCGCACTTTCGGCGCGAGAAGCACGTCCCGAAGGGCGGCCCTGACGGCGGTGATGGTGGCCGTGGCGGGCACATCATCCTGCGCGGAAGCCGACACCGCTGGACACTCCTGCATCTCAAATACCAAAAACACCAACACGCCGGCGACGGAGAGAGTGGTGGCAAGCAACAATCAACGGGTGCCGATGGCGAAGACATCGTCTTGGAGGTTCCCATCGGTACGGTTGTCCGAGATGCCGAAACACAAGAGGTCGTCCTGGAAATTCTGGCACACGAAGAGGAAAAAATCCTGATCGCGGGGGGGCGCGGTGGCCTGGGCAACACCCACTTCAAGACGGCCACCAACCAGGCACCCCAGCACGCCCAGCCCGGCGAACAAGGGCGCGAAGGTTGGTTTGTCTTTGAACTCAAACTGCTAGCTGATGTGGGTCTGGTGGGCTTCCCCAATGCTGGCAAATCAACGCTGCTCTCCGTCGTCTCGGCAGCCAAACCCAAGATCGCTGACTATGCCTTCACGACGCTTACCCCCAACCTGGGTGTCGTCCCGTACCGAGATCATCAATCTTTTGTCATGGCCGACATCCCGGGGATCATTGAGGGAGCCGCCGAAGGCAAAGGCCTCGGCATTCGTTTCTTGCGACACATTGAGCGAAATTCTATTTTGCTTTTTGTAATTTCGGCGGAATCTTCCGATCTTGCCAAAGAGTACCGCATTCTTTTGGGTGAACTCAAACGCTATAACCCCGAGCTACTCGACAAATCGCGGCTGCTGGCCATCTCCAAAGCTGATCTGATCGACGAGGAACTCGAGCAACTCATGCGGGCAGACCTCGACATACCCATCCCGTATGTGTTCATCTCGGCGGTCGCCCAACGCGGTTTGGAGACGCTCAAAGATTTGCTTTGGCAGACATTGCAAGAAACATCACACTAACACCATGAATTACTACATCAGCGAAGAGAACAATAATCGAATTGTCTTTACTGAAAAGCGTTTCTGGATGCGGGTAATAAAAGTCCTCTTCGGGCTTTTTGGAGCAGCGACATTTATGGCTGGTCTGTTTATCATCACGGAACGAGAGTACGGGGCGGCTCCTCCCTACGCAGGCATCTTGTTGAGTTCCTTTGGGATGGTTTTTGGGGGAGGTGCTTTACTGATTTTCCAAAACCGTCATCAAAACCCTCGTCATATTACGTTTGACAACAGCCAACAATACATCTATCTAACCGCTTACCGAGGCAATCAAATTGCCAAAATCCCGTATGCAGATCTGCTAGGTTTTTTTACACGTAAACAAAGAAACACCTCGTCCAGCCAAAGCAGAAATTATCATTATGTTGTTTTCTGGCAAAAAAAAGATAGCAGTATATGGGATTTGAAGTCTTTCGGGACGATGGAAAAAGCCGAGTCCTTTTGTCATAGGCTCATCGAGTGGCTTCAACGCCATCCTAACAACAACAACAACAACAACAACAACAATCC
>DAISIL010000125.1:0-2959 GCA_036822015.1 Bernardetiaceae bacterium
TCAACAGCGATGCCAGCAACTCGCCTACGGTGAGTTTTGGGGTCTCGGGGACGGGAGACCCAACAAGGATCTACGTCAATGATAATGCCCTGGGCAGCAACAACGGCTCCTCCTGGGCCGATGCCTTTACGAGTCTGGAGTCTGCCCTTGCCTTAGCTGATGCCGGTGATACCGTACTGGTGGCGGCGGGGACGTATGTGCCTACGCAACAGTGGGATGTAGCCAGTGCAGCAACGATTACGGGTAACCCGCGTGCAGTAACCTTCCGCATTCCCAACGCCGTAAACCTATGGGGGGGATGGGCTGGCAATGAAGTACCACCTTTCGATCAGGCGGCATTGGATGCCCGCGACCTGACCACCAACGAAACCATCCTTAGCGGAGACCTTAACGGCGATGATAACATCACCGGAACTTTTCCTGCCTTAGTCTATGGAAACTATGTCGATAATGCCTATCACGTCCTTTACACCTACGAAGCTACCGGGGCGACACAAGTAGATGGTTTTACGATTGCGGGAGGCAATGCTATCGGGCCGATAGTTGCCGACCTGTCAGGTGGTGGAATGATTAACTTTCGCGGTGTGGGTAATAATGCTAGCCCAACGCTTAGGAACCTTCGATTTCTTTACAACAGAGCCACAGCTGATGGCGGTGCGATGTACAATTACGGCAAGTTTAGTGGAGGAGTTTCAAGTCCGCAGATAACCAACAGTATTTTTCAGTTTAATGAAGCTGGACTTGGCGGCGGAGCCATATTTAATGAAGCCGGTTTTTCAGGTATTTCAAGCCCGATCATCACTAACGTACTTTTTGACCAAAACAAAGCGCAGATAGGGGGAGCGATACGCAATTTTGGAGATAATGGTGGCACTTCTAACCCTACGATCACGAACTGTACTTTTTATGCCAACGTAGCCGTAAACTTAGCTGGTGGTATAAGCAATCAGGGGGTTTTGGGAACATCGTCTCCACTGATCCAAAACAGCATTTTCTTCGGTAACATAGCCAGCGCACTGCCTAGCTCCTGGGTCAATAACAGTGCTACGCCAACGACTCGTTACACCCTCATCGAAGAGGCATCTCTCCCCACCTCAACAACCGACGGCGGAAATAATATCCTTAGTAGCAATCCCCTCTTTGTGGATGCGGCCGGCGGCGACTTTCGCCTAATGGAAGCCTCCCCCGCCGCCAATTCGGGCAACAACGCCTTCTTATCTCCTGGCATAGACACCGACATCAACGGGGATGCCCGGATACAAAACGGTACGGTAAACATGGGGGCGGTAGAGACTTTGCTTCTAAGCCCTCCGGTCATCACGTCTGTCAATCCTATTTTTGGGCCGGCAGGTACGGAAGTTACTTTACAGAGTAGTAATTTTTCTTCGAGTAACAATACCGTTTTTATAGGTAATCGGGCAATTGAGCCTGATACACAAAGTGCCACCGAGATTACCTTTACGGTTCCAGTAAATGGCTTTTCTTACGCCCCTTTAAAGGTATTGAAAGACGGGCAGACCTACGACACACGTCCCATCAATGCGTTCAGTCTTTTCAAGACCACTTTTGCAAATGGAGTGGTAACGGCCAATAGTTACGAAAGGACGCAGTTTGCTGCAAACAATACCTGGCGTGTAGTAGCGGCAGACTTTAACAACGATGGGCGGATGGATATTGCAAGGATCGCCATAGGAGCTAATCAAGCGTATGTTCAGTTACGCAATGCCGCCAATGATGATTTTGGTGCCGTTAATTTAATTGATTTGTTAAACAACAGCTATAGATTTCTACGCGCTGGCGATATGAATGCCGATGGTAATATAGACTTTGTTGCTGCAAGATCAGATGATTTTAGTCCACGTGTTTTTTATGGAGATGGTACGGGCAACTTTCCCACACACGAAGTTTTAGGGGGGTCTTTGGGGTCAACGGGTAGCCTTACCATAGGGGATGCTAATTCCGATGGTTTGCTTGATGTTATCATTAGCTCATCGACCAACAATCAGGGAGCGGTTGTTTACTACCGCAATGCGGCCAATACTGCTTTTGAAGCCCCTATTCCTCTTCCTGGGACTTTATCTTCTGAGGCTTATGAGGCTTCATTGGGGGACTTTAATGGGGATGGGTTAAACGATATAGCTCTGGCTGTTATGAGTAATGATAGAGTAGGTATCTATCTCCGCAATGCCACAAATACAGGTTTTGATCTGCCCTCCTTTATTAACCTTCCCACCAATACCAAACCAAGGGGCTTAGGTATTGGTGATTTCGATGATGATGATATACTTGACGTTGTCGTTTCTTCAGGAAACAATGCTACCACAGGAGATGTGTACTACTTATCGGGAGTGGGTGATGGCACATTTAATGCGCCAGTAGCCCTGGATGCCGGAGCAAATTCATTACGCACCCTGGAAGTAGGAGATGTAAACGGAGATGGCATCCCTGATATAGTTACCGGTAGCTATAACAACAACAGCCTTAGAATCATCATCAGCAATGGGGATGGTACCTTTCAGCCGGTGGTCATACCCGCTGGTTCTACCGAAACGGTGAATACAATCGCACTAGCGGACTTCACCGGTGATGGAAAGGAAGATATTTTGACGGGAGTAAGTGCGGGAATTCTATACGCCTACAAGGATGTCTCTCTAATTACGGTTGATGCCTCCCCAACGAGTTTTGGCACCATCGCCACCGGCACAAGCGGTACGATCACCTACATGCTTGAAAACACTGGTGGTGTAACACTTACCATCTCGAGTATTGATTCGGATAACACGCCCATTTTCACCATCCAAAACGCACCCGTAAGCATTGCGGCAGGTGCTTCGGCTACCTTCGATGTCGTCTTTGCGCCTTCGGTAACGGGAACGGCCAACGCCATCATCACCATCAACAGCAATGCCAGCAACTCGCCTACGGTGAGTTTTGGGGTCTCGGGGACGGGGGATGTTTT
>DAISIL010000126.1:0-2817 GCA_036822015.1 Bernardetiaceae bacterium
GCAGAGCGGATTTGAGCGGAGCGGATTTGAGCGGAGCGAATTTGAGCGGAGCAGATTTGAGCGCTGCCCGCTATCTCACCGATGAGCAAATCACCTACATCCGCTCGCGTGGGGGCATCGTGTAGGGCTTAGGTCAGGGCTTCGATTTTTTCGCCGAAGAACTGAAAGACGGTTTCGCTTTGGGCGAGGGCGGCTCGGAGGCGGGTTTTGTCTAGCCCGGTGTCGATACCACGTGTGGCAAAGTAGCGCAGGAGGGTTTCGGTGGCGATGTTTCCCGTCAGTTCGTCTTTGGCCATCGGGCAGCCGCCGTAGCCACCGATGGCAGCATCGAAACGGCGGCAGCCGGAGAGGTAAGCAGCGGCTATTTTTTCGGTGGCCGTAGCGGGCGTAGAGTGAAAATGCGCCCCGATCTCGATGTGAGGAAAACGGGAGAGGGTCTCGGAAAAGATTTCATGGATCAGGGCTGGGGTAGAGCTACCGATGGTATCCGAAAGTTGGATGATGCTGATGTTCATTTCGTCGAGCAGCCGGACAAAAGCCGTGATGATGTCGGGGTTGTAGGGATCGCCGTAGGGGTTGCCAAAGCCCATCGAGAGATAGACGATCAGTTGTCGCTCGTGGGTCAGGCAGAGGTCTTGCATCTCCCGCACGACCTCAATGGCCGCCCCGATGGACTTGCGGGTATTGCGCCGCTGGAAGGTCTCGGATACCGAAAGGGGAAAGCCGAGGTAGCTAATCTGGGGATGTTCGAGTGCCGCTTTGGCACCGCGTAGGTTGGCGACGATGGCCAGCAGCTGGGTATCGGTTTGGGAGAGGTCTAAGCCGGCCAGCACCTGGGCCGTGTCGCGCATCTGCGGAATCGCCTGGGGCGAAACAAAACTGCCAAAGTCCAGGGTATCAAAGCCCACATGCAAGAGGGCGTTGAGGTAGTCGATCTTGGTGGGGGTCGGGATAAAGTGCGGCCAGCCTTGCATGGCATCCCGAGGGCATTCGATGATTTTCATAGGTAGTGTGGTGTGTGTGTGTATGCGATACCCAAAATTAAACAAAATCTATCGTTCCGACAAACACCCGCTGCGCCGGCCCCACGAGCCATATCTCCGAAAAGCTCCCCCCTTCGTTTACCCGAAAGCGCACCGTCAGCACTCCCCCACGGGTGCGCACCCGCAGCGTATGCTCACCCACAGGATGGGTACGCAGGTGAGCCAGAGCAACGGCCGTTACGCCCGTGCCACAGGAGAGGGTCTCGTCCTCTACGCCGCGCTCGTAAGTACGGACGCTAAGCGTCTGCTCGTCGATGCTTTGGATGAAGTTTACGTTGGTACCCTCGGGAGCAAAGCGCGTGGTACGCCGCAAGGCTCGTCCCTGCTCCACGACGGGAAAAGTGTCCAGGTTCTCTACCGCACATACCAAATGCGGTGATCCCGTATGGAGCCAGCAGCCCTCGGGGTCGTCCTTGATGTGGGCTACATCGCTCATCCGCAGGGCGATTTCTCCTTCGGGTGTGATGCTTGCCTGGTGTGCGCCGTCGTAAGCCAGGAAGTGCGTCTCTGCCTCAATGACACCCAAAGCGCGGGCAAAAGCCACCACACAGCGGCCACCATTGCCACAAAACGAAGCCTGCCTGCCGTCGGCATTGAAATAGACCATCTCGAAATCATAGCCGGCCGCTTCCTGGAGCAAGATCAGCCCATCGGCTCCCACCCCAAACCGCCGATCGCAGAGACGAGCGATGCGGTCGGTGTCCTGGGTCGGAAACCCGCCAGCGCGGTTGTCAATCATCACGAAGTCATTGCCCGTGCCTTGGTATTTGGAGAAGGGGAGTTGTAACATCATAAAGAAAAGATAAGTGTTTTTTGATTAAAGCAACAGATTGGGTATAAAAACAGAGACAGACATCTTGGCTAATCAATCTAGAAAAATTTAGCTCAAAAATATTGATTCCCCCAAATAAAGTACGGATATTTGTGTAATATACTTTTGAAGAAAATGGATTACAGAGTCGAAACTTTACACGAAGATGCCTTTGAGCGCATGGTTAATACCCTTTGCCAAAGGATATTAGGCATAGGTGTCGTTAGTTTTTCAAAGGGTAAAGACGGAGGTCGTGATGGGCGTTTTGAAGGAACGGCTAATAAGTATCCATCAAGCGTAGCTCCTTGGAAAGGAAAATTTATTATTCAAGCAAAGCACACGACTGATTATCAGGCAAGTTGTTCGGATAAAATATTTTTTGGTAACAAAGAAAGTTTAATTAATGGCGAAATTAGTAAGGTGAAAATATTGAAATCAAAAAATGAAGTTGATAACTACTTGCTTTTCACAAACCGAAAAGAAACTGAAAACAGGGAAAATGCTGTAAAGCACATCAAACAAGAAACTGGGCTTATCAATGTTGATATTATTGGAAAAGAAACCTTGCATACTTGGCTATCTCAAAATGTCGATATTGTCAGACAATTTGGCTTGGATAAGTTTAGCATGCCGATTGATTTCTATGAGAAGGATATTCGGGAGGTAATTATCATTTTTCATGACACACTGCCAGACGTAAGTAATAATGAAACATTGGTTTTGGATAGACCTAGTATTGAGTCAAAAAATCAAATTAATCAGCTCGATAAAGCCTATTATGAGAATGTGCTTTTAGATGACTTGAACCGATACCATCACAAAATATTGACTTTCCTAGAGGAACCCAATAATGCGGAATATGCTCAATTTTATGAAGAAACAAGCATAGAACTAAAAAGAGTAATTGAAACCAATAGAGAGCAATTTGATGATTTTAAAAAGGTTTTTGATTTTCTGACCAAG
>DAISIL010000127.1:0-2521 GCA_036822015.1 Bernardetiaceae bacterium
ACAAAGAAAATGATGAAGCCATTGCAACTTTTGAAGAGTTGATACAACATACAGCCGGGCGCGTTCCCGAAGAAAAAAAATATCAGTATTATTTTGCCCTCGGTATGGCCTACAAACGCGCCCAACCCGAGAAAGCTCCCTTAGCTTTTGAGCAGGCACAAGGCATGTATGCCGATGCTGCTCGGTACGAACGCTTACCCAAGAAGCCATGAGGCGACTGCTCTTTACCCCTACGGATATTGCCCCACTGATCTTTTTCAGGATCGTCTTTGGTTGCCTTTGTGTAGCCGAAGGATTGATGGGCATTCTTCATCGGGAACTCCCCGAGACGATCAACAGCGCGGTGCATTTTCCATATACTTTTTTTGGTTGGATGCCTTTTTTTTCGATGCCGATCATGTATGGCATCTATGGCAGTTTTTTGGTACTGGGCGTTTGTATCGCTTTGGGATACAAGTATTTATGGTCAGTAACCTTATTTGCCATTGGCTTTACGTATGCTTTCCTTCGCACGAAAGAATACTACCTCAATCATGGCTATCTCTTTGTGATGCTTTCCTGGTTGATGCTGCTTTTGCCCGCCCATCGTCGCCTATCCTGGGATAGTTATCACAGCCCTCGCTTGCGCTCGGATACGGCAGCACAGTGGCAGGTTTTTCTTTTGCCCGCCATGATGGGGCTGGTGTATTTTTATGGTGGCTTAGCCAAACTACAACCCGACTGGCTGGCGGCTAAATCCTTGCTGATCTGGCTCAAAGCCAAGGCTGATATGCCCTTGATTGGTCCACTGCTGGCACAACCGGCCACTGCTTACGGGATGGCCTACGGAGGGCTGCTGCTGGACTTATTCGTGCCTTTTTTGCTACTTTGGTCAAAAACACGAAAGTATGCACTAGCAGCTATTCTATTTTTTCATTTTTCAAATACAATTATTTTCAAAATTGGTGTTTTTCCCTGGCTTTCGATTACACTCTCCTTGATGTTTTTTCCACCCGACTGGCCGCGACGGCTAGCCTACCGCTTACGCCCCGATCTTCGCGCTCACGGCTTTGTAGCTGCCTACGTTACCCCCTCACGGAGGCAACAAAATCTTATACTGCTTGCGTTAGGCGTTTTCTTGTGTTATCAGTGCCTGATGCCATTTCGGCATCATCTCTACGAAGGAGACGTGAACTGGACAGAGGAAGGGCATCGCTTTTCGTGGCGGATGATGTTGCGCTCAAAGGGAGCATGGGGGCATTTGGTCTGTCGGTCTGCTGCTAAGGATAGCACCTGGGCGATACAACCGGAGGTGTTTCTCTCTGCTCGTCAGGCGCAAAAGGTACGTACCCATCCCGATATGCTGTACACCTTTGTTCAGTTTCTAAAAACGCATTATCAAGAAGTAGAAAAAATTGAAGACCTTGAAATTTATGCACAAATTCGTGTTCGGCTCAATGGCAAACCCGATGCTTTCTTGATAGACCCCGAGTACGATCTATCTAAGGCCCGCTGGCACATCTTCCAACACGACACTTGGATCACTACGTCAAACGTCGAAAAAGCCAGAGCAGTAGCGCCACCAAGAACATCAAGATAGACAGACGGTTGATGCCGTGCATCATCTTGAGATTGAAATTGCTGGTTTTGTGGCTTCTAAAAAAATATTGGAACACTTCACTAAAGGCGAAATAATCGCGGAGCGTGTTTTTTTTCTTCTCTTCCATGATGCCATAACACAGCGTGCCTAAGTTTCGTTTGGATAGGCTCAAATATTTTTATGATTTGTTGGCGAGTTGGCCACAAGCTGCGGCGATGTCCTTGCCTCGGCTGCGGCGAAGTGTTGTTCGGACACCTTTTTTCTGGAGGTAAGCCATGAAGCGATCCAATTTTTGGGGATCAGAGGCGGCAAAATCCAGCCCTTCAACGGTATTGTACTCAATGATATTGACTTTGCAAGGGGTGTGTTTGGTGAAGCGGTACAACTGCTCGGCATCTTCGAGGCTGTCGTTGAAGCCATTGAGGGCGATGTACTCGTAAGTAACCGGATTTTTGGTCTGTTGAAAGTAAAACTGCAAGGCCTCTTGCAGAACAGCTAAGTTATTGGTTTCGTTGATCTCCATGATCTGGTTGCGCTTCTCGTCGTTGGCGGCGTGTAAAGACAAAGCCAGATTGAAGCGGGCATTTTCCTCGCCCAGCTTTCGGATCATCTTCGCGATTCCGGCCGTCGAAACGGTCAGGCGGCGGGCGGCCATGTGCAGCCCTTCGGGCGAAGTCAGCAGCTCGGCAGAGCGGATGACCTCACGGAAGTTGAGCAGTGGCTCACCCATGCCCATATAAACGATGTTGGTGAGCGGCTGCCCGTAGTTTGCCAAGGCTTTTTGGTTCAGGATCACGACCTGGTCATAAATCTCGGCGGCGGTCAAGTTGCGCTTCTTGGGAAGCAAACCCGTAGCACAGAAGGCGCAAGAAAGCGAGCAGCCCACTTGCGAAGAGATGCAGGCAGTCATCCGTCCCTCATCCGGTACCGGAATCAAGACAC
>DAISIL010000128.1:0-2362 GCA_036822015.1 Bernardetiaceae bacterium
GTAAAAAAGCTTGCGCCGCCAACAACAAACATTTCATTTATTGGAAGTTTCAATCCTTGTTGTAGTGGATGTTGGTAAAGAAGAGCATATGGGGCATAAATCACGGAGATAAAGCATCTTATGCACCTTTTTACTTCGACAAAGATACAAAAAAATCCGATATATCAAAGAACTTTTGAATAAAAAAATAAATTTTTCCGCATTCATAAGGGGCTTATCCTCAGTCGTTTAAGCCCCTTTTTTGAGTGGCTCCCAATAAATTACCCTCCGGAAAAGCCCTACTGCGTACAAATGTTACGGTAGGTACAGTTGAGGCATTGCTTCTTGTTGCGCGTCGCCCGTGGGTAAAATTCCCCGTCGATGATCTTAAAAACTGCCTCCGCTGCACGCCTCACCTCCTCAAAGTCCTTTTCTTCGATAGGCAAGGTAACCAACTTATGGTTACTGCGAATATACACCAAAAAACCCCGATTCACAACTTTTTGAAAATTTTCTTGAATCAAAAGTGCGTAACAGGTGAGCTGTACGCGATGCGTCCGAAAAACGCGATCCTCTTCGTGCTTGGCAAATTTGTAGTCCAGGGGTGCCATCGTGCCGTCCTCCAGCTCGAGTACCTCATCGACGATGCCTCGGAGCCAGTCGTTGGTCAGGTACTGATCCAGGTGTTTGTCCGTTGCGCCTACGCGCCGCCGCAAGTAGCCTTTGTTTTGTTCTAGCCGCTGATCGTGCATCCGTCGCCCGAGCATGACCTTGTGGTGCTTGTCTTCGTATTGTGGGATGCCCAGGACGTATTCAAAAAACGTAAACCTGGGGCAAAAAAGATACTGGATGATGTGAGAAGGTGTGATCGTAAACATGATTTAGAAAAATAAAGCGTGTACTTCGTCCGTGATAAGTTTTTTGTCAAAGGCTTGTCCCAGCAAGACGGTCGCCCGCAGTTCGTCTTTGCTCATGGGGAAGATATAGACCTTATCGACATCTGGGTCGATGAGTGCTTCGATCTGTAACTCGAGGGTGTCTTTTTGGTGGGGATTGAGGCTACCCAAAAAGACCGAATACTGGACGCGATATAAGCCCGCTTGCAGGCAGTGTTTGGCTACTTTGTTGCGGGCTTTGTCGGAACGGATGTCGTAGAGAACCCAGGTAATCACGGTCTTTCGTTTTTGAGTAAAGCCCCCGCAAAGGCATGGGCATCCATCTGTAAGGCATTGGCTCGGCTCTGGTTGCGGCCACGGTATTTGATGCGCTCCTCACGGAAATATTCGTTGAATTGCTGCACCACAAAGGGTTTGCCTTCGTCGTTGAGCCGCACGCCATTGGCTAGCGGACTGATGTAAGCCTGCTTGAACATCTTCCTGGAAAACATCCGAAAGGCCACGCGCTGCCCATAGATGCGGTAGGGTTCGATGAAGTCGAAGACCATACTCAACTGGTTGTAGTCGTCTCGGTGCAAAAAACCTACGTAGGGGTCGATGCCCGCAATTATCAAGGCCCGCTCGACCTGGGCATACAAGATGCCGTAGATGTAGTTAAGGGCAGCGTTGAAGGGGTCTTTGGCCGGTCGCTGGCTGCGTCCGGCAAATCTGGCATCGTCTGGGAGCAACTCACCGATGAGGGCGTAATATTGCCTGGCCGCTTGCCCCTCCAGCCCGCGTATCTGGTCGGCGACGGCGGGGGTGTTTTCGGCGTGTAGGGCATTGATCTGGGTGATAGCTGTGCCTAGCTCCTGTATCGTGGACTCAATGCGCGGATGCTGGGCTGGGCGGTGCTTTTTTAGGTCTGCCAAAAATGAAATATGCCCTTCGAGTTTTTGCCCGACCCAATGTTTGACCCAGGCTAGTCCTTCGTTGCTTATGCTGGCTTCCAGTTGGCGTTTGCGAATCCTGACCGTACTGCCCAGCTTGCTGTGCCAAATGCGTCCGATGGGACGGCCGTCCTCGTACTCCAAAAACACAATATCGACGTTGTACCGCAGGGCCAGGACGATTACGTCCGTACTCAACGACTGGCTTTTGGTCATGAAGATACGTTCTACCTTGTGGGGAGCCACCGGCGGGCTGTCTTTGAAAGTATCCGTATCGGCTTCTTTGGTTCGTACTACGAACATCTCATCCCTGACGTGGAGGTAAGCCCCGTAGCTGTTGATAAAAATTTCCATCGCTTTTTGGTGTGGGTGAACATGGATATAGAGCGCAAAAGCCGATCAAAAAGTTCCACCCAGGACACAAAAAAAGACCCGCCCCTGGTGAGGAAGCGGGTCTAAGCGACTTGTAGATACCTTGTTGTAGTGGATGTTCACATTTCAGTTATATGCTGCGCAAACCAAGCTAGGGTTTGCTCACCCGAAGCTACAGCGTTCGTA
>DAISIL010000129.1:0-2265 GCA_036822015.1 Bernardetiaceae bacterium
GAACAGGAGAGCGGAACGCAACATGATCCTTTTTGTGGCAAAGGTAAACAAAAAAACCTATAAGGTCTCCGAGACCTTATAGGTTTGATGTGGGGTAGTCGGCTTTCTAGTGAAACTGTTCTGTTTCTGTGGAACCCTCCATGGCGACGGTAGAAGATTTGCCTTGCTGAACGACGTTTTGTACGGCATCAAAATAACCCGTCCCGACAAAAGACTGATGCTTAATCGCTTTAAAGCCTTGTGCTTGCAACGCAAACTCACGCTCTTGCAGCTGGGAGTAGCCCGCCATGCCGCTTTCGCGGTAGGCACAAGCCAACTCAAACATCGACGTATTGAGGGCATGGAAGCCAGCCAGGGTGATGAATTGGAACTTATAACCCATCGCGGCGATCTCTTCGCGGAAAGTCGCCATTTGGCTCTTGGAGAGGTTGGCAGCCCAGTTGAAGGAAGGCGAGCAGTTGTAGGCCAGCATCTGATGGGGGTATTTCTCACGGATAGCCGTAGCAAACTCACGGGCTAAGCCCAGGTCGGGGTTGGAGGTCTCCATCCAGATCAGATCAGCAAAGGGCGCGTAGGCCAGCCCACGGGCGATGCCTGCCTCTACGCCATTGCGGACGTGATAGAAGCCTTCGGAGGTGCGCGACTTATCGAACAAAATAAAATCGTGGTCTTTTGGGTCGATGTCGGAGGTAATCAGCGTAGCGGCATCGGCATCGGTGCGCGCCACCAGGAGTGTGGGGACGTTGCATACGTCGGCGGCCAGGCGTGCGGCAACGAGTTTGTTGATTGCCTCTTGGGTAGGTACAAGGACTTTTCCGCCCAGGTGTCCGCACTTCTTAGCCGAGGAGAGCTGGTCTTCGTAATGGACTCCCGCCGCGCCGGCTTCGATCATGGCTTTCATCAACTCAAAGGCGTTGAGGTTGCCTCCAAAGCCAGCTTCGGCATCTGCCATGATGGGCGCCATCCAGTCGATTTCGCCATCCTCCTGGACGCTCTGAATTTGATCGGCACGCAGGAGGGCGTTGTTGATGCGCTTGACTACGTTGGGTACCGAGTCGGCTGGGTACAGGGACTGGTCGGGATACATCTGTCCGGCCAGGTTGGCATCGGCGGCTACTTGCCAGCCACTCAGATAGATGGCATCGAGGCCGGCCTGGACTTCTTGTATCGCTTGGTTGCCGGTGAGCGCACCGAGGGCGGCGACGAAGTCCTGCTCGTGGAGCTTTTTCCAGAGTTTTTCTGCACCCATGCGGGCCAGGGAGTACTCAATCTGTACGCTGCCCTGCAACTTAACGACCTCCTCGGCGGTGTAGGGGCGTTCGACGTGCTGCCAGCGGGGGTTGCTGTTCCAGTCTGCGATCAGGGCATTGATACGGTCTTGCTTTTTCATAAGGAAAGAAATCAATGAAGGTTGTATGGCACAAAGGTAAGTCAGCGAAAACACAAATGCAAGCGAATTTTCGCTAAAAGTGGCTTTTTCGCAGATTTTTTTTGGCGGGAGGGATAAATATGGTTTTCGGTCAAAGAATATTTCTGACTGTGCCTTTTGTCTTGTTTTTTTGCTTTGACCTATCCAAATTACTCATGAAAAACGCTGGCTTAATCGTACTTCTATTTGTTTTTGTTTGGGATGCTTTGGGGCAGGAGAACAATCACAGAGAATTTGTTTCTGATATAAGAAGCTGGGCAAATAGCCCTACTTCAACACTTTCTGACTACCGAAATATTATTTCTAATACCCTACCAACAATATCGCCACCTGCCCATGTTCAGCAAGAGGTAGTAGGTATATTAAATGATCTTTTTAATTTATTTGAGAATGTGGCTAATGATCCTACTTATTGCCAGGACACTACGATAAGCATACCTGGTTACTCTCCCGAAGTTATGAGAAAATGGGACTATATCTTACGGGACATAAGAAATAGGCACGGAAGTTATTGCGCTACAACTACGGATCAGAGACGCAGAAATGGCAACTTTTTTGATGAATATTTTTGCGGTAGGAATCAAACCGACGATGGGTTTGACGACTTGCTAAGGAGAGTTTTTCCAAAAGTATGTAAACTTCTCCCACCACCTTGCTCTTGTGATGAAAATCTCTTTAAAGAAATTGAGCGGATATGCACTCAGAGTGCTCTATTCCCTGTGGGCATAGATGTCGTTGAAGCTAATATTGAAGATTACTGTTCTTTCGTAGAACAAGTCTCGAGATATGAGCAGTGTAATAAATCTTGTAGAGTAAATGGTGCAATTGGCATTATT
>DAISIL010000130.1:0-2231 GCA_036822015.1 Bernardetiaceae bacterium
CCGCCGAGTCGCTCAACAACCCTACCCTTTCCCAGCCCACGGCTACCCCCAACCGAACGACGACTTACACCGTTCGGGCAATAGGGGAGGGCGGCTGTATCTACGACCGCGAAGTAACCGTAACCGTCTTGCCCGAAGTGCGCCCTGATTTTGAGTTGAACATCACGGGAGGCTGCGGCACACCTCGGCAGGTGAGTGTACGCAACACGACGGAAGGCGCAACGACGTTTTCCTGGGATTTCGGCAACGGCGTTACGTCCCAGGAGCGCGACCCCGCCCCCGTAACGTACAGCCAGGAGGGTATTTATACGATCACGCTCATTGCCTCGGCGGGTAGCTGCTCGGGAACGATCCGCAAGGAAATCGAAATCGTGATTCGGAATGTGGGTTTCTTTGATGAGGTGGAGGTCTCCCCCGATCCGACGATCTGTCAGGGTGAGTCGGCACGAATTTTTGTTCGCTCGCAAGGCGATATTTACCGCTGGTCGCCGAGCCTGACACTCTCCAACCCGGATGTCCCTGATCCCATCGCCACCCCTCAGGAGACGACAACATATAACGTCGTGGTGCGCGTCCGGGATGAACCCGACTGCGTCCTGGATACAAGCGTAACCGTTTTTGTGATCCCCGAGGTGATCCCCGATTTTTCGGTGGACCTGGAGGGCGTTTGTTTTGAGTTGCCCATCGTCCGCATCCGCAACCGCACCCAGCCTGATGTCAGCTACACCTGGGATTTGGGCGACGGCCGCACCCTCGAGGGCGATAGCTTGCCGCCCTTCCGCTACACGATCCCGGGTACATACACCATCCGCCTGATCGCCAATAACGGCCCGTGCAGCGATACGACAGCACAAACGGTGGATATTGAGATCAGCGAACCCGACTTCTTACGGACGGTCAAGATGCCCAAAGACCCAACGATATGCGCCGGAGAAAGCACCGTCCTGGCCATCGAGGGGCAGGCCAATACCTTCCGCTGGTCGCCTGCCGAGGGGCTTTCCGATCCTACCAGCGCGGCTCCCTTAGCCTCTCCCGAGCGCACGACGACCTACACCGTCCGTATCGGTCGCGATGATGCGCCGGGCTGTGATACCGATAGCCTCGTAACGGTCTTTGTGGAGCAGCCCTTTGACCCGCGTTTCTCTGCCCAAACGCCCACCCAATGCGGTGAGCCACCTGCCGTTACGCTCACCAACCTCACCGAAGGACAGCCTGACCGCTTTCTCTGGATCATTGACGGAGATACGATTCGCACCCGGCAGCCCGATACCTATACCTTCGATCGCGGTGGAGAATACAACATCACGCTCATCGCCGAAAGCGGCACGGGAGCCTGCCTCAACGTCTTTTCGCAGGTCGTAGCCGTCGATGACGTAAATCCCGCTAACGTCCTGACCCCCAACGGAGACGGAAAAAATGATCGCTTTATCATCGACACTTCTCGCTCGGGTTGGCAGTTGCACGTCTTTGATCGCTGGGGTGGGGAGGTCTTCCGATCCGATGACTACCAAAACGACTGGGGCGATGACCTCAAGAGTGGTGCGTATTTTTATCGCCTTGTCTCTCCCGAAGGCTTTGCCTGCAAGGGTTGGGTGCATGTGTTGGTGGAGTAATGGATAGCTAGTGTATATTGTTTATTGTATTTAGGGGTAAGAAAAATGAAAAAACGCTTCAATATTACTGGCACTTGTCGCGCCGATGAGCATTACATGATGGATGACCGTCGGCGTTTTACATCCATTATGGAGATGGTCGAGTATGGAGAGTATTTTGTCATCAATCGCCCGCGCCAGTACGGTAAAACGACGATGCTTTTTGCGTTGATGCGAGAATTGGATAAACGGGAAGACTATCTGCCTATTTTGATGAGCTTTCAGGGAGTTAGCGAAAGTTTTTATCAATCCTCCGATACATTTGCTCGGTTTTTTTTCAAAGAACTCAAAGCCGAATTACAACAAGCTCAGGGTGGCTTTTCCGATGCACAAATGCAGACCATCGCCGATATTGAAACCCTTGACGGTCTTTCTGAACGCATTACTACAATCGTGAAAATGACCGACAAAAAACTGGTTTTGCTTATCGACGAAGTGGATGCCAGCAGCAATTATGAGCCGTTTTTGTATTTGTTGGGAATGCTACGCACCAAATATCTACAAAGAGACCGCCCCAGAAATCGCACCTTCCATAGCATTGTCCTGGCGGGTGTACACGACATCAAGTCCCTCAAATTC
>DAISIL010000131.1:0-1753 GCA_036822015.1 Bernardetiaceae bacterium
GCAGCATTCGCCTACAACTCACCGGCGGGACGGCTCCCTACGATGTTTTTTGGAACGTGATCTCGACCGAAGGCGGGCTGCTGGTCAGCAACCTCGGTGCGGGAACCTACCGGGCTTTTGTCCGTGATTCGTTGGGATGCCGAGCCGAAGCCTCCTTTGTGTTGGAGCGCGAGCCGCCGCCCGTAGCAGATTTCGATTATGAAAAGGATTATTTTTGTACGTTTGAGCAGCAAATCTTACCCCGCAATGAAAGCGATGCCGGCGGGGTGTTTTCGGCCGCTCCACAAGGCTTGCAGATAGACCCCCAAACGGGAGAGATTGACTTGTCCCGTAGCCAAGCTGGCCGGTACAACATCTCCCTGACCTTTGCCCGATGCACCCAAAAAACGATCGCGCTCACACTAGCCGATGACTGCCTGGATCAAATCCCCAACGCCTTCACGCCCAACGGTGACGGACTAAACGACCGCTGGACGATCCCGCTCCTGACCCACTTCCCCGAAGCATCGGTGGAGATTTTTAACCGCAACGGGCAAAAGGTATTTCAGAGCCAGGGCTACGACGAACCCTGGGCAGGTGAGGCCGGTAAGTCGGGGGTGTATCTGTATCGGATTCGCTTCGTGGAAGGGACGATCAAGGTGGGGCGACTGACGGTCATTCCTTAGACAAAAAACCTTTCAGTTTTTCTAATATCGGATGTCGCTGGGCTTTGGGTATATTTTGGAGTTCGGGCCAGGAAAAAAAGCGGAGTTCTTGCAGCAGCTGGGCATCGGAGGCGTACTCGGGATCATGCCCGAGCGTAGGCGTACCCGATAAGCGTCGTACCCAAAAACAAAGCTCCACCGCGTGCCAGGGCGCACGGATGTACTCCGTAATATCAAGTAGGTCAAGAACTTCAACCTGTAGATGGGTCTCCTCCCAAAACTCTCGTATCAGGGCATCGTGGAGTGTTTCGCCGGCAGCTACCCCACCTCCTGGAGGCAACCAAAAACTGCTGGCATGAGGAACGCGCTGGCGAAGCAAAAGCACTTCTCCTTTTTCGATACAAATGCCCATCACCCGTACCCGAATCGGACGAAAAACCGTATCTTTATTTGTCCTAACTTCCATTTTTAACTTTCGATCTATGCCTTTTGTGTATTTGCATGGCTTCAACAGCGACGGACATGGCAGCAAGTATTTTGCGATGCAAGACTATTTCCATCAAGAACCCGTTTTATCTCCTGATTTACCCCCTGATCCTGTGGAGGTTATCAAAATACTTGACCAGATACACGCCCAGTACACGGAGCCTGTCTATCTGCTCGGCACTTCACTGGGGGCGTTTTATGCGTACTACTACCACAGCAAATCGGGCTATCCCGTTTTTTTGTTTAACCCCACGATGAAGCCCTATCAGACCTTAGCCAAACGCACGGGTAACCTGCGGACGTTCACGAACCGAAGGGTTTATCACTTCAAGCCTGAATACCTGGAGACACTCAAAGCGATGAGCCAGGAGGCCGACTGGGCGTATCGGCCCGAGTTGCTGCATTTCTTCCTGGCCACAGATGACGAACTCCTGGATCTCTCGGGGCTAGCGGATCGCTTCCCCAATGCGGCTTTCTTGCGCTACTACGACAACTGCCAGCATACCTTTGCGCGTTTTGCCGAAGTTTTACCGACCATCAAAGCACTCATTGCCCAGGGACAAACTAGCGCAAAGCGTCCGCGATAGTCTCGCAGTACTGGATGTCTAGTTTTTCGATGATGT
>DAISIL010000132.1:0-1744 GCA_036822015.1 Bernardetiaceae bacterium
ACCCGCGACCTACAGCTTGGAAGGCTGTCGCTCTACCAACTGAGCTACTCCCGCGTACATTTGTTTTTATGTTCACTTTTGGTGGGGGGAGTAGGATTCGAACCTACGTAGGCATACGCCACCGGATTTACAGTCCGGCCCATTTGGCCGCTCTGGTATCCCCCCTTCAAAGCCGTACTTGCGTTCAAAAGTGATGGCAAAAGTACGGCTTTTTATTTATTCTGCAAATAATTCTTCGTTTTTTTTCTAAGAAGATTTTTCGCCTGATTGGGGTGCCTGGAGGATTTCCCAGGTAAAACCCTGTCCACTGTGCTTGACAAGTAGCTGTTTGACAATGCCTTTGGTATAACGTGCGGTTCCCTCATAGATGCCTTTCTCCTTTGGGGTCAGGCGCACCTCCAATGGTGTGATTCCTGTGGCGGTGGCGGCTAGTTGGAGTTTAGTAACGACTTCGAGGGAAGCAATCTCATCGACGGGATACCAGGTTCTGCTTTCTGTATCTAGCCAAATCTGAAACGGACGCTCTTCGGTAGGAACCTTTACGCGCATCCCAAACAGATGCTCACCCGAACGCTTGACCTCCGTAATCTGGCTCGGCAACACCCCCCCCAGGCGGGCCTGCAGGGCATAGCGGGCGTAGTGTTTGGCTGTTTCGGGGTCAGGGCTTAATGACCAGCCCTTGAGGCGATCCGTCTTGATACGCAACTGCTCGGAGGGGCTGATGTAAGCCGTGCCTTCATAATGAAATTGATCTTCGGTTTTGAGCCTTACGTACTTAACGACTCCCTGCCCCATGTAAGTATTGAGTTGGTATTTGGTATAAACCCCCATGGCGGCGGCCGAAGCGGTAGGCATCCAACTTTTGTTGAGATCGAGTTCGATGGCTAGGCTGTCTCCCTCGGGCATAATGGCCAGACCCGTAAAAAAGGATCGTTTTTGTTTTTGGAGTTGGAGTGTTGTTGGGAGAACAAGCAGCCGGCTTTCAAAGCTACGTTGCAGGGCCGACTCGACGGTCTCGCGCCAAAGAATACTCGGAATGCCTTTTTCGTCGTGCATCACTCGGGCAGCAACCGTGATCTTTTTGCCCCCCGTGAAGTAAACATCGCCAATGTGAAGTTCGCTTTCGGGGGTGATGTCTTTGAGCAGCAATGTGTTGAGGGTGATGTCCTCGTCCATGATGTCTCCGAATTTTTTTGGGGTGAGTTGAACGGACGTAACGGTTTTTTCCATGGCCGCAGCTGCCTCTTGTTCTACGCGCCGTCGGAGCGTCTCGGGTTGCTCAAAGTAGGCTGGTGGGAGGTATTTTTTGCGGCTTTCGATGCCTGTCAGGATGAGTGTATCTCCAGCAAAATCAACTTCAAACTGCTCCTTAGAGGCTGTGGCGGTTACTTCGATGATCGTCGGCTTGATAAAGGTGTATTGCTTGCGCACGACTTGATCGTAGATAATTTCTTTATCGGGCGTAACGACCATCAGGGAACGCCCGTCTTCGAGGTCTAGCCAGGTACCTACGAGCCGGTCTTGTTTTTGGGTACAAGCTGCCGACAAGAAGGCAATCAGAGAGACAAGCAAAAAGTATGGGTATCGCATAGTAGATAATCGTTGGTGTTAATCCTTGTAGTGGACGCAAAATTACAAAGCTTTCCTAGAAAGCCAAGCCTCTCATGCGATGAGAACTATTTAGTACAGAAAGTCCAGGCGGCGTTGAGACACCTTGAAGTCGTCCAGGGTCAAGAACTGTTCC
>DAISIL010000133.1:0-1589 GCA_036822015.1 Bernardetiaceae bacterium
GGGCGTAGTGGCTGCAACAACCCCCGCTATGGCGATACGCTCCACCTCGTTTCGGAGTACTTTTCGATTGACTTGGAGGGGTGTTAGTTGGCGGGCTTTTTTGGTCAGTTGGACTCGTCCAGCTGACCAAAAAAGTACCATTGGACCCGTCCAACTGACCGTTTTTTGTGGGTTTTACCCAACGACTCTGCTTTTTTGTGCTTGTTGGCTAAAGAAGCCTATCAGCACGCTTGGATGTATCCAACCGACCGTTTTATTTCCAAAAACCTTGCTCTTAAAAAGAAAACACTCGTGTTGAGCGGCGTCGAAACATTGCTCCTGCGCGAGCCATCATTTTACGGACGGCTGCCAAGAGGATTTCTTTTCCGAAGCTTGTAATTGCTGGGCTTTTTATCGGCCACTAGCGCAGCTCCTCGGCTCCCTTGATAATATCCTCCACCGCTTCGGGGTTGAGGAGGGTAGAAGTATCGCCTAGGGTGTCTAGCTCGTTGGCGGCTACCTTGCGTAGGATGCGGCGCATGATTTTGCCTGATCTGGTCTTGGGAAGGGCACTTACGAATTGAATTTTATCCGGCTTAGCGATGGGGCCAATTTCTACCCGAACTACGTTTTCGATTTCTTTGCGGAACTGATCGTCGGTAGCTTGTTTGCTGGTGATGACGTAGGCATAGATGCCTTGTCCCTTGATATCGTGGGGGTAACCTACCACGGCGCTTTCGATTACATGCTCGTGTTGGTTGATGGCGTTTTCCACTTCGGCCGTGCCCATACGGTGGCCGGATACATTGATTACGTCATCCACGCGACCAATAATGCGATACATGCCGTTTTCGTCTCTGCGGGCACCATCACCGGTAAAGTATTTGTCTTCAAAGGTGCTGAAATAGGTAGTACGGCAACGCTCGTGGTCGCCGTAAGTAGTGCGGAGTATGCTCGGCCAAGGGAATTTAACGCACAACAAGCCCTCTACACCATTTTCTGTAATTTCCACGCCGTCTTTATCTACCAAACAAGGCTGTATGCCCGGCAGCGGATAGCCGGCGAAGGTCGCTTTCTGGGGGCTATGACCACCCACACCAGAGATCATCATGCCACCTGTTTCGGTTTGCCACCAAGTATCTACCACTGGAACCGTATTTTTCCCTATTTTTTCTTTATACCAATCCCAAGCTTCTTGATTGATAGGCTCGCCCACGGAGCCGATGACTTTCAGATCGGATAGATCATAACCCACTACCAACTCATCTCCTAATGCCATCAAGGCGCGGATAGCCGTAGGGGCGGTGTAAAACTGATTAACCTTATGCTTCTGGCAAACCTCCCAAAAACGCCCCCCGTCGGGGTAGGTTGGCACACCCTCGAACATCATAGAGGTAGCACCGCAAAGCAGTGGCCCGTATAGGATGTAACTGTGGCCAGTGATCCACCCAATATCGGCTGTACACCAATAAACATCGCCTGACTGATATTGGAATACATTTAAAAAGCTGTAGGCCGTATAGACCATATAGCCGCCACAAGTATGCACCACGCCCTTGGGCTTGCCCGTAGAGCCGGAGGTGTAGAGGATGAAGAGCACGTCTTCGGCA